>NZ_VYQA01000001.1:0-546126 GCF_008710165.1 Sphingobium limneticum
CCCCACTCGAAACGCCAAGGCTCATAACGCCGCTCCCTTATCGGAGCGGAACGTCGTTCCTCGCATGGGCGATCGTCAACAACAACCAGCCCGTTCCCGACGTGTTCTCCAAGATGACCAAAATCGCAGCTTCGGGCCGACTGGGCCAACACGGGCGGCGCGCATGTCCATCTCAACCGGATCGACATCAAGCGCGCGGATGGGTCGGCGCTGACCACACGACAGGAATCCGTCTACATCCTGCCGGGCGCGACCCGCAACTTCCTGCTCGACACCACCGGCATGCTCGGGGCCGGCGAGAAGCTGGTGCTGGACGCCACCAGCGATACGCAGCGACTGTCCGTCAATCTCGTCAGCCAGGCGGGATCGCATGGCGACGGGGACCGTTAGGGCGGCGCTGCTATTGCTCGGCATCCTTGGCACCGGCGGCATCGCCCGGTCCGAGGAGCCCGCTCCCGCTGGCTTGCCCAAGACATCTGATCCGGGGCTGGCCATGCTCCTCGTGTCCGTCAGCATCAATGGCCAGCCGCAACCCGACACCTATCTGGTCGCGCGGCGCGGCGACGCCTTTTTCGTCCGCATCGACGATCTGACCGCGTGGCGCCTTCGTCTGCCCTCGGTCGATCCGATTTCACTGGATGGCGAGCGGTTCGCGCCGCTGGCGTCGGTCGGTGGCGTGGCGGTGGCGTTCGACGAATTGCAGCAATCCCTCAAACTCATCGCGCCGCCCGCTGCCTTTCTCGCAAACCGGGTCACGGCTGCGCAGGCCTTGCCCCAACCGACCGACAGTGCCTTTGCGGCCTTCTTCAACTATAATCTGTCGATCGACTATGTCGACAAGATGCGGGTCGGCGCCTTCGTCGAAACGGGCATGTCCGACGATTGGGGCGTGGTGTCGAACAGCATGTTGTTGGGCAACGGCACCGTCTACGGTCGGGCGACGCGGCTCGACAGCTATTATATGCGCGACGATCCGGTCAATCTGACGCGGCTGGTGATAGGCGACAGCGTGACCGACGCGCGCGACTGGTCGCGTCAGGTCCGCTTCGGCGGCGTGCGCATCGGTACCGAATTCGCGCTGCAGCCCAGCCTGCTCACCTTCCCGACGCCCTCATTGGCGGGCAGCGCTGCCGTGCCGTCCAATGTGGAACTGCTGGTCAACGGCACCCAGCGTTTCCAGACCGACGTGGATCAGGGTCCATTTTCGATCAACCAGGTGCCGCTCGTCACCGGCGCGGGGGAGGTGACGCTGGTGATCCGCGATCCGCTGGGCATAGAGCGGCGGGTCAAATCCTCTTATTATGTCAGCAGCCGTCTGTTGCGGGCCGGTCTCTCTGCCTGGTCGGCTGAAGCCGGGGCTGAACGGCGCGATTACGGCTTGCGCAGCTTTCGCTATGCCGACCCCTTCGTTGCGGGCACCTATCGCCGGGGTCTGACCGACTGGATCACTATCGAAGGGCGGGCGGAGGCGAGCGGCGACACGCAGATGGCGGGCGGGGGGATCACCATGGTGATGGTACCGTTCGGCGAATTCAGCTTGGCCGCCGCCAGTTCTCATGGCGTGGAGGGGCAGGGCTTCCTCTATCGCGCCGCCTTCGCGCGCAATGGGCCGACCTGGAATGTGGCGTTCAGCTATCAGCGCGCCAGCCGCGACTATCGAGAAATCGGCGTCGAACGGGAATCCGAACGGATCGTCGAACAGATACAGGCCGCAGGCGGCATAACCTTCGGACGAATGGGCACTGCAGGCCTATCCTATACCAGCCTGACTTATGCCGACGGCCAACGGGCACAAGTGCTCTCCGGCAATTACAGCCTTTCGGTGCGCGACCGGGCCTTTGTCAGCGTCTATGCGATCCACAGCCGTTTTTCGGAAACCGGTCGCGATACCAGCCTGGGCTTCAATCTGACGGTGCCCTTCGGCCCTCGAAGCAGCGCCTATCTTCAGGCAGGAACGGACGGCACCCGTGCCGAGGTGCGCAGCACACCACCGGTCAGCGGAGGCTGGGGGTATCGCCTCGCCAATTCCACCGGTAATAACGGGCGCCAGCAGGCAGAGGCCCAGTGGCGCGGCGATGTGGGGGAAATGACCGCTCAGGTCGATCACGCGGGCGGCCAGACCGGTATGCGCGTCACGGGGCGCGGTGGCCTGCTGATTGCCGACGGCGCCCTATTCCCGACGCGCCAGATGGAAAGCGGTTTTGCAGTGGTGCGCGTGCCCGATCAGGCGGATGTGCGCGTCTATCAGGAAAACCGGCTTGTCGGGCGCACCAACGCGCGCGGCACGGCGATCATTCCTGACCTGCGCCCCTATGAAGTCAATCGGCTCAGCATTTCCGCGGCGGACATACCTATCGACGTGCGCATGCCGGAGGATCAACTGCTGGTGGTGCCGCGCTATCGCGGCGCGGTCAACGCGCGGTTCGTCGCGATCCAGGAGCATCCCGGCACGATCATCGTCGTCATGCCCGACGGCAAGCCGGTGGAGGCGGGGAGTGGCGTGTCGTCCGGTGCGGAAAAATCCTTCGTCGGCAACGAAGGGGAGGTTTTCCTGCAAAATCTCCACGCCGGCATGATCCTGACCGTGGATGCGGCCGGCGGCCCCTGCCATGTCAGGCTCGACGCCCTGCCCGATCAGGTGCTACCCACTATAGGGCCGCTGCCATGCGTGCGGTGAGGAGGAACAGGATGGGCATACGGGTCTATCTCAGCATCATCATGCTGCCGTTTGCGGCATTGGCCATGCCGGCGCCGGCGCAGGCCGCCTGTGATATACTGGCCCTGTGCACCTGCACCGTGTCGGCGACCGGCGTGGATTTCGGCAGTTATAATCCGGTCGCGGTGACGGATAATGACAGTTCGGGCACTGTGCGGGTACGTTGCAGTCTGGTGCTGGCATTGGCTGGCAGTTACACGATCCAGCTCAGTCGGGGATCATCCCCCACCTACGCCCAGCGCACGATGACCAGCGGCGCATCGACCCTGCATTACAACCTTTACACCAGCAACGCGCGCAACCAGATATGGGGTGACGGAACCGGCGGTTCACTGTCTGTCACCAACACATTTGCGGCCTTGTTGGGCGTCGATCAGACCACAACCGTCTACGGACGGGCGCCTGCGGGTCAGAATGTCGCGCCCGGCAGCTATGCCGACACCATCCTCGTCACGATCGTTTTCTGATTTCTGCGGCCTTTCTCCGGCCCAACTATCCTGTCCATCCATCTGTGCGCTGCAACCAAGCTGTCACGGACGCGGCCTAGCAAGAATTCATTCACATTTTGCCCGAACAGGGGGAGACGATTCGGATGAACGCGACCATAGCCATGGAGGGCAGCCCCGGCAGGCCCGATCTCGATAAAGGATTGGGGCTGGTCGGCACCATCGGCTTCGGCGCCGCCATCCTGACCGCACTGATCTATGTCGCCTACAGCATCTATGCCGACGCCAGTTCGGCCGGGGTGCAGGCGACCACCTATCTGCCCTTCATCCTCCTGTTCATCGCCCTGCTGATCGCCTTGGGCTTCGAATTTGTGAACGGTTTCCACGACACCGCCAACGCCGTTGCGACGGTGATCTACACTAACGCCATGCCCGCCAATGTCGCTGTGGTGTGGTCCGGCTTCTTCAATTTCCTCGGCGTGCTGCTGTCGACCGGCGCTGTCGCTTTCGGCATCGTGTCGCTGCTGCCCGTCGAACTGATCCTTCAGGTCGGCTCGAACGCAGGCTTCGCCATGGTGTTCGCGCTGCTGATCGCGGCGATCCTGTGGAACCTCGTCACCTGGTGGCTGGGCATCCCTTCCTCCTCCTCACACACGCTGATCGGCTCGATCATCGGCGTCGGCGTCGCCAATGCCATGATGCATGGCAAGAGCGGCACGGCCGGCGTCGATTGGAGCAAGGCCACCGAAATCGGCCAGGCGCTGCTCGTCTCGCCGCTGATCGGCTTCGGCGTCGCGGCTCTGCTGTTCATCGCGATGAAGGTTCTGATCCGCAAGGAAGAGCTGTATCAGGAACCCAAGGATGGCGTGCCGCCGCCGCTGTGGATCCGCGCGCTGCTCATCTTCACCTGCACCGGCGTCAGCTTCGCCCATGGCTCCAATGACGGACAGAAGGGCATGGGCCTGATCATGCTGATCCTGATCGGCACCGTCCCCACCGCCTATGCGCTCAACCGGGCCGTGCCGGAACGCTATACGATCGAATTCCATCAAAACAGCGTCGCCGCCGCCAATGTGTTGGGTACCGCCCCGGCCGGGGGCAGCGATATCGTCGCCGCGCGCAAGGCCGTCACCACCTATATCGCAGACAAGAAACTGTCGGACACCACCATTCCCGGCCTTGCTACCGTCATCCGCGATGTCGATCGTCAGGTCGCGGAATATGGCTCGCTGGCGCAGGTGCCCGCCGCCGCCGTCAGCAACATCCGCAACGACATGTATATGGCGTCAGAAGCGATCAAGCGGCTTGGCAAAGACAAGGAAGCCCATCTGACTGACGCGAATAATGAAACGCTGGCGACCTACAAAAAGTCACTCGACGCCGGCACTCGCTTCATCCCGACCTGGGTGAAGGTCGCCGTCGCCTTCGCGCTGGGGCTGGGCACGATGGTCGGCTGGAAGCGGATCGTCGTCACAGTGGGTGAGAAGATCGGCAAGTCGCACCTCACCTATGCGCAGGGTGCTTCGGCCGAACTGGTCGCGATGGGCACCATCTTCGGTGCGGACCATCTGGGCCTGCCGGTGTCGACCACCCATGTCCTTTCGTCCGGCGTGGCCGGAACGATGGCGGCCAACCGGTCGGGTCTGCAAATGAGCACCATCCGCAACCTGCTGATGGCCTGGGTGCTGACCCTGCCGGTGTCGATCGCGCTGGCGGGCGGCCTCTACATGCTCTTTTCCCAGATTTTCTGACGGGAGCGGCATACGACATTCGAGCCCAATCCCCTTTTCCAGGTTCCCGTGCCCGTCCAGGGCATGGGGCCTGGCCTGATCTGGGGACTAGACTTTGCGGGCGACGGCAGCACAAGCCCCGTCGCCCGCTGCGATTCAGAGACAGGCGGCCGGTTTCGCTGGCTGCACCTGAACCTGGCCGACCATGGCACACGACAATGGATCGCCACCGCCGATCAACTTTCGCCGCAGATACGCGACCTGCTGCTGGCGCCCGATACGCACCAGCGCGCGCTGGTGGACGGGGACAGCGTAGGCTGCGTCCTGCATGATTTCGAACGCGATTTCGATGTCGCCGATACCGACCGGATTGGCGCGCTGCGCATCGCGCTGACGCCGGCGCTGATGCTGACGACGCGGCTGCATCCCTTGCGATCGGCCGATATCGCCCGCAGCCGGCTGGAGCGCGGCGGTGGCGCGACGGTCAACGGCCCCGGTCAGGCGCTGGACCTGCTGGTTGGCGCGATGACCGCCAATATTGCGGAGATCGCCCGTACGCTCAGCCATGATGTTCAGAGCGCCGAGGATGCCTTTCTCGATGGTCATCACCCACCCGAACCACGCGACCTGATCCGCATCCGCCGCCGTCTTGCCCAGATCCACCGGTTGCTGACCGGCATGCGTGGCGTGTTCCAGCGGCTGGAGGAGGATGAAGAACTGCCTGAAATCCTGCTCCCCACGGTGGAGAAGCTGGCCCAGCGATTGCAGGCGGTCGACGCCGACATATTGGGTGTACAGGGGCAGTTACGCCTGCTCCGCGACGAAGTGGATATTCAGGCGGCGCAACGCACCAACCAGAATCTCTACATCCTCTCCATCGTCACCGCGCTGATGCTGCCCGCGACATTGGTGACGGGCCTTTTCGGCATGAACACCGGCGGCATGCCGCTGGCGGAAGGGCCGCATGGCACATTGCTAGCGACCCTTATCGCCGGCGGGGCGGCCGGTGTCACCTATTGGCTGCTGCGGCAGATGGGGTTCATGCGAAGATGAACCCCAAATCCTTCCGCTAGATCAAAGCGCCGATCCACCCAGCTTATAGGTCAGCTGCATGAACATGCTGCGACCCACACTGTCGAACCAGCTGATGTCATAATAGGGATAGGCGGCATAGGTTCTGTCCTTCACCGGCTTGCGATCCAGCAGGTTGGTGACCGACAGCGACCCGCGCAGATGATCGGTGAAATCATATTGCAGCGTCGAATTGAACAGGTAACTCGCCTTGATATAGGCGTTCTCGTCATAATTGGGCAGCTTGCCCAAGCGCCGACCTTCCAGCGTCCATTTCAGCCCCTCGACCGCCCAGGTGATGCTGGCCGTGCTCTTGTCGCGCGGAATATAATAGCCGCTGGTCGCGGCCAGCTTGTTGATCGACGCATCGCCCGGATATTGGCGGAACTTGTGGTCGAATACATGGGTATGCGCCACCGACAGGCTGAACTCGCCAAAGCCGGTCGGCACGCTGCCATGCACGGCGATGTCGATGCCGCTGGTCTTTTCATGCGCGATGTTGATCGGGTTGATCGACACCGAATCCAGATAACCTTCGTTGACGCCGCCGGTGAAGCGATGGACGCGGGTGATCGCATCCTGGCAGGTGGGCGAATTGATATCGACCGCCGCACCACCCATGGTCGTGCCGATCCGGCAATCCGCTTCGTCGCGCAACAGTGTGTCGATGTCCAGATCCTGCACCTGATTGGAGAGCGACACGCGGAAATAATCGACCGACACGTCGAAATGGCGCGACGGCGACCAGACGATGCCGGCATTCAATGACTTCGCCGTTTCCGGTTTCAACGCGCGATTGCCGTTGCGCTGGGCGACGATGCCTTCGCCGGCATAGCTGCAATCGCCCAGATCCTCGTCCGGCTCCTCGGTGCGGCAGCTATAATAGTCGGTGGCCGACGGATGGGTGTTACCCGGCCCGGTAAAGACATAATGCAGGTCGGGGGCGCGGAAGCTGGTGCCGTAAGCAGCCCTCAGCAACAATGTGCTGGTCGGCCGCAATTCCGCGCCCCCATTATAGGTGAACTTGCCGATGCCATTGCCCGCAAAGCGGAAATGGTCGAACCGCGCCGCGCCCGACAATTGGAGGAAGCTCGTCACTGGCACGCGGAGTTCCCCGCCCAGCGCCCAATGGCTGCGCTTGCCCTTGCCCGCGCTGTCCTTCAGCCCATAATAATAGTCGGTCAGCGCCAGCGGATCGGGGTTGAGGTCGTACCCCTGTTTGCCGATTTCCCCGACCGCCGCAAAGCCGACTGGGCCGGCCGGCAGGCTGAACAATTCGGTGCTGGTCAGCGTGGCGGAGACGTTATCGGTCCAGCTTTTGGGATTATAGACGCTGTAGACGGCGATACTGTCATATTCTGCCTTAGTCAGCGGGGTGTAGAGCCGGGCCGGATCGGCGTTGAAGATGGGATAGCCGCTATCCTCGTCCACGCCCTGCTGCGCGCCCAGGAACAGGGCGTTCGCCTTCGCCGCGATGATTTGCGGGAATTTGACCTTCGCCTTATATTCGCTGTGGTTGTAGGACAGCTCATAGGACCATTTGTCGGCGAAGCTGCCCTTGATCCCCGGCGTGATGCTGAAGGTCTGCTGCCGGTTGCGGGTCATGACATTGCCGAAGCCGCCCGACTCCTCCGGCGTGAACTGGCGATACCAATCGTCCAGCTGCCCATCGAAACTATTGTAGAAGGTCGTGTCGCTGCTGCCCGAACTATTCTGGTAACCCCAGCTCAGCACGTCGGATAGCAACGCCACCTTGCTGATGCCGAACTGCGCATCGACGAACAATTGCGCTGCGTCCGACAATTCATAGCCAGCCGACGCAAAACTGTTGAAGCCTTCGCGTCGGGAAATGACCGTGCCGTAACCGATCGACGTGTTGCTGCCGCAGAAATAGCCCGGACCATAATCATCGAGCGCATCGTCAAAGGCGCCGTAGCGCGGGCGCGAGGCATAATAGGTGGACCCGCCATTCAGATAGGACAGAGCGCCACAGGTCGCCGCGCCCGGATCGACATATTCGTCAGCATCGGGATTGTACCGAAGGAAGGTGCGGCGGGCGAGCGGCACGGCGGTATCGGGATTGTCCGCCGTGCTGTCCTGAATCTTGCGCTGATAGGCCCAGAGAGGCTTTTGCAGCAGATATTCCGCGCCCGCGACGATATGGAAGCGGTCGTTCGACCAGCCCGTCGTCGCAGTGATGCGGTGCGACGCGCCGCCGCCATGTTCGGTGCGGCCATGGCGATAGTCGAGCGTCGTGCCGTCGACCTTGTCCTTCAGCTTGAAATTGATGACGCCCGCGATCGCGTCCGACCCGTAAATGGCCGATGCGCTGCCACTCAGCACTTCGACTTGTTCGATCAGGCCCAGCGGAATGTTGGACACGTCGGTGAAGTTGCTGCGACCGTTGAAAGGCAGGGGGAAGTCGGCGATACGTCGACCGTTGACCAACACCAGCGTATGATTGGGGCCAAGCCCGCGCAGGTCGACCTGCTGCGCACCCGGCGTGAAACTGGCGCCGCTGAACGATTGCTGGCTTTGTGTCTCCCCGCCATTTTGCGTCACGGCGCGCAATATGTCGGGCACGCTGGTATAGCCGTTGGCGCGGATCGTGTCGGCGGTGATGGTCGTGACCGGCGCAGGGCCTTCCTGCGCGGCGCGGGGAATGCGCGATCCGGTGACGATGATCTCGCTGTCACCGCTTGGCTCCGCTGCCGTCTGTGCCATCGCGCCGCCCATCAACGCCGGCAGGCTGCATCCCAGCCCCAGCGCCAGACGTACCGTTCCCGACAACCCCATATAACCCCCTGTTCGCAGCCCGTGATGCCGCATGTCCCCATATTTCTGCATATTACAACAGAAATGGCTTTCCGTTTCAATCAGACTGATCGCCATCAGGAACATATTGTTTTGCGCTGTGGACAATATGTGACATGAAAATGCGCATATCGAGTGAAGGAGATTGATATGCGGCGCAGGCTGAAGGCCTTGATCGCGTTCGCCGCTCTGGCGACCACCATGGTGACAGCGCAGGCGAAGGAGGCGGGCTATCGCCATTATCGCCTTGGCAAACTGACCATGCCCACGCCTGATCCGGTGTCGGGCGGGCTGCTGCTGATGGGCGGGGGCGATCGCAATCGCGACGCCATGCAATGGTTCTTCGCCAAGGCGGGCCATGGCCATATCGTCATCCTGCGCGCCTCGCAGGAGGGGCAGATCGGCGAGGAATTTTTCCGCGAGCTGGGCGGCATCGAGTCTGCCGAAACCTTCGTATTCACCAACCGCGCCGCCGCCACCGATCCCAAGATCCTCGCCAGCCTGAAACGGGCCGACGGCATCTTCATCGCCGGCGGCGATCAGGCCCGCTATGTCCGCTTCTGGAAGGGCACGCCGGTCGCCGAATTACTCGACGCCCATGTCGCGGCGGGCAAGCCGATTGCCGGGACCAGCGCCGGTCTCGCCATGCTGGGCGAGAAACTCTACGGCGCGATGGACGATGGCAGCATCACCAGCCCGGCAGCGCTAGCCGCCCCCTTCGGTCCCGCCAACACGATCGAGGGCGATTTCCTCCATCTCGCGCTGCTCAAGGGCATCGTCACTGACACCCATTTCAAGGAGCGCGATCGCCTCGGCCGCCTCTTCGCCTTCATCGCCAAGGCGCAGGCGGGCCGCCCCGCCGATCAGCCCGCCATGCTGGGCCTTGGCGTCGATGAAAGCGCTGCGCTGGCCGTCGAACCGGACGGCAGCAGCCATATCTACGCCACCGCGCCGGATGGCGGCGTCTGGCTGGTCGATGGCAGCAGCCTGCGCGGCCTCGATCCCAAAGGCCCGCTCAACGTCGCCCGCATAAAGGTGACGGGCATCGGCGCCAACTCCGTCCTGCACCTGCCGCAGGGCACGGTCGATCGCCCTCTGTTCGAGCGTATCTACAGCGCGCAGGGCGGTAAGGTGGCGCAGCCGCCTCGCTGGTCGCTGGCCATCCATGGCGGGGCGGGCGTGATCGAACGCGCCACCCTCTCGCCCGAAAAGGAAAAGGCCTATCGCGCTGGCCTGGACTCTGCACTCCGCGCCGGTGGCGCGGTCCTCAACAAGGGCGGCACTTCGCTCGATGCCGTCGAAGCGGCGGTGCGCGTGCTGGAGGATAACCCGCTCTTCAATGCCGGTCGTGGCGCGGTCTTCACGGCGGAGGGACGCAACGAACTGGACGCCGCGATCATGGACGGCGCGACGCTCAAGGCCGGCGCTGTCGCCGGCGTCACCCGCACCCGCCATCCGGTGGATCTGGCCCGCGCGGTGATGGACAAGAGCCGCCATGTCATGCTGGCCGGGCCGGGCGCCGACCGCTTCTCGGTCGAACAGGGGTTGGAACAGGTCGACCCCGCTTATTTCAAGACGGACGAACGCTGGCAGCAACTGCTCGCTTGGCGCAAGAAACAGGCAGCGGCGGTTGATCGCACCCATTTGTTTGGCACCGTCGGCGCGGTGGCGCTGGACCAGCAGGGCAATCTGGCGGCGGCGACATCGACCGGCGGCATGACCGGCAAGCGCTGGGGCCGGGTCGGCGACTCCCCCATCATTGGAGCGGGCACCTATGCGAAGAACGGCCAGTGCGCGGTCTCGGCCACCGGATCGGGCGAATATTTCATACGGGAAAGCGCTGCGCGTCAGCTGTGTGACCGCGTCGCCTGGCATGGCCAGACGCTGGCCGATGCCGCGCAATCGACCATAGACGCTGTCGGCGCGATCGGTGGAGACGGCGGCCTCATCGCCATGGGCGTCGATGGTGTTCCGACCTTCGCCATCAACGATCTTGGCATGTATCGTGGCCGCATTTCTGCGGGCACGACGCCCCAGACCGCGATGTTCGCGGATGAAGCCATGAGCAATTAAATGCCCCATGGTGGCCCACGCCTGGACGAGGTGGATGAGCGGCTGCTGGCGCTGCTGCGGCGGGATTCACGCCAGCCTATCGCTCAACTCGCCAAGGAATTGGGCGTATCGCGCGGCCATCTTTATTCGCGCATCGCGCGGCTGGAAGAAGAGGGGATCGTGGCGGGCTACACGATCCGCCTCGGCACCCAATTTTCCGCCAGCCGCATGCGCGCGCACATGATGATCAAGACGCTTCCCCGCTATCGCCGCGACGTGGAAAGCGCCCTGATGCTCATCGACGATGTTCAGGCCATTCACGCCATCAGTGGCGAATATGACATCATCGCCGTGCTGGAGGCGGAGGGCGGGGCCGAACTCAACGACATCATCGACGATATCGGTCAGCTGGACGGCATCGAAAAGACGACCACCCTGGTGCTGCTGGCGACGAAGCTGGAGCGCTGACGTTCCGCTCCGTCGCCTTCTGCAATCAGTAACGATCCGGCACGATCATGTCGTCCGGCACCGGATGGCGAATATAGTCTGCGTTGCGTACCCGGTCGGGCAGCACCACGGGCGCCTTGGGTACATCCTCATAAGGGATCTGTTCCAGCAGATGGGCGATGCAGTTGAGCCGGGCACGCTTCTTGTCGACCGCCTCGACCACCCACCAGGGGGCTTCGGGAATATGCGTATGCTCCAGCATCGTTTCCTTGGCGCGGGTATAATCCTCCCAGCGACGGCGCGACTCCACGTCCATCGGCGACAGCTTCCATTGCTTCAATGGATCATGGATGCGCATGGCAAAGCGGAACTGCTGTTCTTCGTCGGTGATGGAAAACCAATATTTGACCAGGATGATGCCCGACCGCACCAGCATCCGCTCGAATTCCGGGACCGATCGGAAGAATTCCTCGACATCCTCCTCCGAACAAAAGCCCATGACGCGCTCCACACCGGCGCGATTATACCAACTGCGGTCGAACAGCACGATTTCGCCCGCCGCCGGCAGATGGGCGGCATAGCGCTGGAAATACCATTGGGTCCGCTCGCGCTCGTTGGGCGCGGGCAGGGCGGCCACCCGGCACACGCGCGGGTTCAGTCGCTGGGTGATACGCTTGATCGCGCCACCCTTGCCGGCTGAATCGCGCCCTTCGAACAGGACGACGACTTTCAGCCCCTTGTGCACCACCCAATCCTGCAGCCGGATCAGTTCATGTTGCAGGCGGAACAACTCGCGGAAATAGGTACGCCGCTCCAACTGCTCCCGATCGGGGTGCTCCTCCATGTCGGCGAGCATCGTCTCCAGCCGGTCCTCGTCGATCTCCATTTCCAGTTCCTCGTCGAAACTGTCGGCAATTTCCGCCTTGATCCGGTCCATGGCGAAGCTGGGGTCGTCGAAGGTCATGATGGCACTCTCGCTGCGATGGCAATGCGCCTTCCTCGCATCGGGGGATGACAATGTGTTGACGGTGCGGTCGCCGACGACGGAAAAACGCTGCGATCCGCCGGCGGGCACGCTTATAGCATGGCAGCGAAACGGGAAGAGGATGGGATGGGGATGGACAGACGCGGGCCGCTCGTTGGAGTGAAGATTCTGGAAGTCGCGGGCGTGGGCCCCGGTCCTTTTTGCGGGATGATGCTGGCGGACATGGGCGCGACCGTCCTGCGGGTGGAACGGGCCGGGGCACCGCCCATGGTTCCACCGATCGACCCGGAGAAAAATCTGCTCCATCGCGGACGGGAAATGATCGGCCTCGATCTCAAGACGCCGGCGGGTGCCGCGCAACTCCTGTCTCTGGTCGAAACGGCCGATGTGCTGCTGGAGGGCTATCGGCCCGGCGTCATGGAACGGCTGGGTCTTGGCCCCGACATATGCCTCGCCCGCAATCCCGCGCTCGTCTATGCGCGTATGACCGGTTGGGGGCAGGACGGTCCGATGGCGCATCTGGCCGGCCACGATATCAATTATTTCGCCATGTCGGGCAGCCTGATGCTCTGCGGACCAGGGGATGAAAATCCTCGACCGAACCTCAACATGGTTGCCGATATGGGCGGCGGCGGCATGATGATGGCCTTCGGTATCGTCTGTGCCCTGCTGGAGGTGCGCCAAAGCGGGCAGGGCCAAGTGGTCGATGCCGCCATGATCGAAGGGACGGCGCTGCTGTCCACGATGATCCATGGCTTTCGCGCGATGAACCTGTGGAGCGACCGGCGCGGCGACAATCTGCTGGACGGCGGCGCGCCTTTCTATGACATATATCGCACGGCGGACGGCCAATTCATGGCGGTCGGTGCGATAGAGCCCGCTTTCTATGCCGAATTGATCGCAGGATTGGGCATCGACCCCTCGGATCTGCCGGCCCAGCATGATCGCGACGCCTGGCCCCGGACGAAGGCGCGCTTCACGTCCATATTCGCCGGCCGCACGCGGGACGAATGGGTGGCGGTGTTTGCCGGACGCGACGCCTGCGTCACCCCGGTCCTCTCACCGGACGAGGCGGCGGAGCACCCCCAGGCGCAGGCGCGTGGCATGTTCGGCCGACCCGGCGGCGTCCTGCAACCCATGCCCGCGCCCCGCTTCAGCAGAACACCCGGCGCGATCGCCAGCCCGCCGCCGGCGACCGAAGTCGGGCTGGATGCGATCGACCCGGCATGGCGGACCTGATCCTCCGCTTGGCGCCAGGCCGGTCAGCGGCTATCGTCCATCCATGGAGACGCACGACCCCGCCTTGATCCTGCACGGTTATTGGCGTTCTGGGACCAGCTACCGCACCCGGATCGCCCTGAATATCAAGGGTCTGCGCTATGATCAGGTCAGCCACGACCTGCGCACGGGTGCGCAGCGCGCGCCCGATTATCTGGCGCTCAATCCGCAGGGGCTGGTCCCCGCGCTGGAGGTAGAGGGCCATGTTCTCATCCAATCCAGCGCGATCATGGAATGGCTGGACGAACGCTATCCCGATCCACCGCTGCTACCGAGGGGAGCGATCGACCGGGCGGTGGTCCGCAGCATGGCGATGCTCGTTGCCTGCGACATCCATCCACTCAACAATATCCGCGTTCTCAACCGCCTGCGCGACGATCTTGGCGCTTCGCCGGAGGTTGTGAAGGGCTGGATCGCCCATTGGATCGCTCAGGGTTTTGGCGCTCTCGAAAGGCTGGTGGCGGACCATGGCGGACGCTTCTGCTTTGGCGACGCGCTGACGCTGGCGGATTGCCATATCGTGCCGCAACTCTATTCGGCGGAGCGTTTCGGCGTCGATTTAAGCGACTTTCCCCGATTGGTCGAAACGGTTGAACGCCTGCGCGCGGAACCGCCGGTCGCCGCGGCTCACCCGGACAGGCAGGTGGACGCAGGTTAATTTTCGCGTGGTTCGGCAGCGATGCTGAGTGGCGCGAACAGCGGATTTGTACGCAGGCTTGCCAGCGCGCTGGCCAGGTCGGCCTGTCGGAACGGCTTGCCCAGCCTTGGCAGTCCTGCCGCAAGGCCGACCGCGTCGGAATAGCCCGACACGATCAACACCGGTAATGTCGGGTTGATCAACGCCACTTCCTGCGCCAGTTCCACGCCGGTCATATTCGGCATGATATGGTCGGTGACGATGATGTCGACATGCCCCGCCAGCCGCAACTGGTCGATGGCCTCCGTACCCGATCGCGCCTCCAGCACCTTGAAGCCCAGATCGGCCAGCATATCCGCCGTACTGGCCCGCACCACATCCTCGTCATCCACCAACAGGGCCGTGCCGCTGAAGGCGCCTTGCGCAGGCACGTTGTCGGACGAGGCGACGGCATCCTTTTCGCTGACCGGCAACCACAGCGCCACCGACGTTCCATGCCCCGGCTCGCTCTCGATCCTGAGCGCGCCGCCCAATTGCAGCGCCAACCCATGCGCCATCGACAGGCCTAGCCCGGTGCCACGACCCACACCCTTGGTCGAGAAAAAGGGTTCGATCGCACGCCGCCGCGTATCGGCATCCATGCCGGTGCCGGTGTCCGCGACTTTCACCACGACATAACGGCCCGGCTTCACGCCATCGGCCTGCTTCTTGAGTTGCTCTGTGAGCTGCGCCGATATCACGAACTCGCCGCCGATCGGCATGGCGTCGCGGGCGTTCACGGCCAGATTGAGCAACGCCATTTCCACCTGGTGCGCGTCGGCCAGTGCCGATGGCAGGTCCGCCGCCAGATCCAGCCGCACCTGCACCTGCGGCCCCAAAGTCGTGCCGACCAGTTCGGCCATCCCCAGGATCAGCGCCGCCAGATCGACAGGCTCGGGTTTCAGCGGCTGCCGTCGCGCAAAGGCCAGCAGGCGCTGCACCAAGGTCCGTGCCCGGTCGGCGGAATCCAGCGCGCCGCTGATCAGCCGCTGCTCGCGCTCACCGCCCACCTGCCGCCGATGCAACAGGTCCAGGCTGCCGATGATCGGGGTCAGCAAATTGTTGAAGTCATGCGCGACGCCGCCAGTCAACTGGCCCATCGCCTCCAGCTTCTGCGACTGGCGCAGGGCATCCTGCGTCTGCACCAGTTCGCGCGTCCGTTCCTCGACCAGATGTTCCAGCGTCGCGGCGGACGTGCGCAGCGCATCCTCCATCCGCTTGCGATCGGTCATGTCGATCGAAATCCCGGCAAGGCCGGTGGTCGCCCCATCCGCCAGCCGCGCCGGCTGCGCCTGCACCGCGATCCAGCGGACCTCGCCCTCGGGCGTCAGCACCCGATATTCGATGTCATAAACGCAACCGCTGTTCAGGCTCTCGCGGATGGCGGCATTCACCCGCTCGCGATCGTCAGGATGGATCGCGGCCTGCAAATCGGCATAGCTGAATGGCTGTTCGGGATCGCGACCGAAATTGCGGCGGCACAGAGCAGAGGCATCCAGTTCCCCGGTCGCCATGTCATAGGTCCACGCGCCCATCCGCCCCGCCGTCAGGATCAGCGATCGCTGCCGCCCGCTTTCCTCCATCTCGTGGATCAGCCGGGCGTTTTCCACCGCGATCGCCGACAGGCGCGCCAGTCCCTCCAGCCGATCGATCGTCGCCTGATCATGCGCGCCGGCTTTCGACCAATAGGCGCCCAGCGCCGCGACGGGGGACGGCCGGCCGATCGGCGCCATCATCAGGCTGCGCACGAAAGTCGGGCGATAGGCATCCTGCGGCACGCGATCGTCGAGTGCGACGTCGGGGATGACCACCGTCTCGCCATGGTGCATCGCCCACCCCGACACGCAGCTTGTGGCGGGGAAGCGAGAGCCGGACCAAAGCGGCCCGATCGCATCTTCGGCGACATAATGGCAAAGGTCGCCATCCTTCAGGACGACAGCAATGCCTTCCGCCCCGATCGCGGACCGGGCGGTCTGGCGCAGCACTTCCACGACTTCCGCCATGGACCGAGCCGCAGCCAGCCGCTCGCTCGCCTCGATCAGAAAGCTTTGCGCGTTGGATACATCCCGGTCCGACGATGGCGATCCATCCAGCATATGCACTCCCGTTCACGCTCTTCTATCGACTTCTGTCGGAAAAGGCGATCTGCAAAGCTTTATAACGCCATGGGGATAATGGAATTTAAACGCCCAGCCGTTTCGACGGGCAAGTGCGACAAATCGCATTAATGCAGATCAGGATCATATCGTCCGTGCAGGACAGTTCTTGCACTGCAAGCGCAACAATCGCTAGTCGGGTGCCCGACACCAGTATAGGCGAGAGGCCCATGGCAACGATAAAAACAGCTTTCGGTTCGCTCTCGCTGACGCGTGGCTCGGTCTGGTCGATTCTCGGATTACTGATCGGCCTCGGCTTTTTCGCGGTGAGCGGCACGATCGCCTATCGCAACATCCAGACGCTGCGGGAGAGCGATACGGCGGTGCGGCATACGCACAGCGTCCTCATCGCGCTCGACGAGCTTCTTTCGACCGCGCAGGATGCCGAAACCGGGCAGCGCGGCTATCTATTGACCGGTACTCAAGCCTATCTGGAACCCTATAATAGTGCCGTCGCGGCGTTGGCCGCACGGATGGAGAGCGTCGTCACGCTGACGCAGGACAATCCCGCACAGCAAGCCAATGTCACGGTATTGAAGCGTCATGTCGATGCGAAACTGGCCGAGCTGCGCGAAACGGTCGATCTGCGCCGCAGCAGGGGCATCGCTGCCGCGCTGGAGGTCGTGACCACCGATCGCGGCAAGATTGAGATGGACGCGATCCGTGCCCAACTAAACAATATGGCGCAGGAAGAATTGCGCCTGCGCGCCATTCGGCTGGAGGATATGACGGTCGCATCGCAGACTGCGATCACCAGCGGTATCGTGACCAGCCTGATCGGCGCGGGCCTGACCCTTGCCATTTTCATCCTGATGCGCATCGCCAGTCGGTCGCGCATCCGTCAGCAATGGCTGCAGGCCGGGCAATTGGGCCTGTCCGCCGCCATGCGCGGCGAAAAGTCGATCGAGGAACTGGGTGAGGCGATCCTCACCTTCTTCGCTCGCTATCTCGGCTTTCAGGGCGGCGCTTTGTTCAAGGGCGAAGGCGGCCGTTTTCAGCGCGCCGCCACGATCGGCATCCCGTCCGATGCGCATCTGCCCGACGGTTTTCTGGTCAAGGAAGGGCTGTTGGGTCAGGTCGCGGCAGAGGGCCGGGCGCTTGTCCTTCAGGATATTCCCGATGGCTATCTCACCATCGGTTCGGCGCTGGGTCGCGACCGGCCCCGCCATCTGGTCATCGTGCCGGCGACCGCGGACGAGGTGGTCAACGCCGTCATGGAACTGGGCTTTTTCCAGCCGGTCGACAGCGCAACCTTGACCTTGCTGGAACAGGCTGCCCCCGCGATCGGGATCGCCCTGCGATCCGCCCGCTTCCGCGCCCGGTTGCAGGACGCGCTGGAGGAAACCCAGCGTCAGTCAGGTGAATTGCAGGCGCAGAGCGAAGAATTGCGCGTCTCAAACGAGGAACTGGAGGAGCAGGGCCGCGCGCTCAAGGAATCGCAGGTCCGTCTGGAACAGCAGCAGGTCGAACTGGAACAGACCAACAGCCAGCTGGAGGAACAGGCCCAGACGCTGGAAAATCAGCGCGACGAGCTGGAGCGCGGCGCCGCCAACCTCACCGTCAAGGCGCGCGAGCTGGAACAGGCCAGCCAGTACAAGTCCGACTTCCTGGCCAACATGTCGCACGAATTGCGCACGCCGCTCAATTCGCTGCTGATCCTCTCCAAGCTGTTGGGCGACAATCCCGACGGCAATATGAGCGCCGATCAGGTCAAATTTGCCCGCACGATCGAGTCCTCGGGCAACGATCTTCTGACCCTCATCAACGACATTCTCGACCTGTCGAAGATCGAGGCCGGCCATATTCAGGTCCAGCCCGAAACCGTGCCATTGCAAAGACTGGCCGGCGACATTCGCCAGATGTTCCAGCCGATCGCCGAAAGCCGCGAACTGGCTTTCGAGATCGAGATGGCGCCCGACTGCCCTCGCGCGATCGAGACGGACCGGATGCGGATCGAACAGATCCTCAAGAACCTCCTGTCCAACGCCTTCAAATTCACCGAGCAGGGCAAGGTCAGCCTGACCCTGTCCCCGGCGGAAGATGGTCGTCTGGCGCTGGCGGTGCGGGATACCGGCATCGGCATGTCGCCCGAACAGCAGGGCCATATTTTCGAAGCTTTCCATCAGGCCGATGGCACGATCAGCCGTCGCTACGGCGGCACCGGCCTTGGCCTCTCCATCTCGCGCCAGCTGGCCCGCCTGCTGGGCGGCGCCATCACGCTGGAAAGCGAACCGGGCAAGGGCAGTCTCTTCACCCTCACTGTACCGCTGGCGATCGATCCCGCCACCGTCGCGTCGCGCGAAGTCCCGGCGCCGGCCCGCGTGGAGGCTGCTGCGCCGGTGCCCACAGCCAGCCCGTCGCCTGTCCGCGTCACGCCGGCATCGGACTGGACGCTGGAGGATGATCGCGCCGCGATTGCCGAAGGCCGCCGCCTGTTGCTGGTGATCGAGGATGACGATGTCTTTGCCTCGATCGTGCGCGATCTGTCCCGCGACATGGGGTTCCAGTGCATCATCGCCGGCACGGCCGAAGAAGCGGTGCGTCTGGCGCGCGACTATATGCCCAGCGCCGTCGTCCTCGACCTCGGCCTGCCCGACCAGTCGGGCCTGACCGTGCTGGACCGCCTGAAGCATGACGATGCGACCCGGCACATCCCGATCCATGTCGTCTCCGCTTCGGATCATAGTCAGGCGGCACTGTCGCTGGGCGCGGTCGGCTATCTGGTGAAACCGGTCAAGCGCGAGCAGCTGGCCGAAGTGCTTCAGGGTTTGCAGGACAAGCTTGCGACCCGCGTGCGCCGCGTCCTCATCGTGGAGGATGATCCGGTCCAGCGCGACGCCGTCGCCCGCCTGTTGCTGACCGACGATGTCGAAACGATCGGCGTCGGCAGCGCAGCCGAATGTCTGGAGCAACTGCGCCAGCAGACGTTCGATTGCATGGTGCTGGACCTGACCTTGCCCGACACCTCCGGCTTCAAGCTGCTGGAAACGCTGAGTGAGGAGGGCGATCATGGCTTCCCGCCGGTGATCGTCTATACCGGCCACGACCTGTCGCCCGACGACGAGCAGCGCCTGCGCCGCTATTCCAGTTCGATCATTATCAAGGGCGCGAAGTCGCCCGAGCGGCTGCTGGATGAGGTGTCCCTCTTCCTGCATCAGGTCGTGTCGGAATTGCCACCCGAACAGCGCAAGATGATCCAGAAGGCGCGTAACCGCGACGCCGCGCTGGAGGGCCGCCGCATCCTCATCGTGGAGGATGACGTGCGCAACGTCTATTCGCTGACCAGCGTGCTGGAACCGCGCGGCGCGGCGGTGCAGATCGCCCGCAACGGGCAGGAGGCGCTAGATGCGCTCGCCGACGCGTCGGACGATCCGGCCAAGACGATCGACCTCGTCCTGATGGACGTGATGATGCCGGTGATGGACGGCCTCACCGCCACGCGCACGATCCGGAACGACATGCGCTGGTCTGCGTTACCGATCCTCATGCTGACGGCCAAGGCTATGCCTGACGACCAGCAACGGTGTCTGGAGGCGGGGGCAAACGACTATATGGCAAAGCCCATCGATGTGGACAAACTCCTCTCGCTGGTGCGCGTATGGATGCCGCGCTGATGCCCGACGGTTCGATGCAGAATGGGGTCGAGGATATCGAAATCCAGCTTCTGCTGGAGGCGCTATATCAACGATATCATTATGATTTCCGCCATTATGCGCGCGCCTCGATTAAGCGCCGCTTGCTTCAGGCGCGCAGCCAGCTTGGTTTTGCCAGCTTTTCCGCGATGCAGGATCACCTTCTGCATGATCCCGCCACGCTGCCGCGCCTGCTCAACTATCTGACCGTGCAGGTCAGCGAGATGTTTCGCGACCCCTCCTATTTCCGTGCGCTACGGGAAAAGGTGATCCCGCACCTGCGCACCTATCCCTCGCTGAAGGTCTGGGTCGCCGGATGCAGCCATGGCGAGGAGCTTTATTCCCTCTCCATCCTCTTCAGGGAAGAGGGGCTGGACCAGCGCACGCTTTTCTATGCGACGGATATCAATCCCGACGCTCTTCGGGCGGCGGAGGCCGGTGTCTATCCGCTCGACCAGATCCGTAAGTTCACCGAGAACCATCAGAAGTCGGGCGCGCGATCGTCGCTGTCCGACTATTATACCGCCGATTATGGCCGCGCCGTCTTCGACAAGAGCCTGCGCTCGCAAGTGGTGTTTTCCGACCATAGCCTCGTGACCGATGCGGTCTTCGCCGAAATGCACCTGATTTCCTGCCGCAACGTGCTCATTTATTTCGATCGCGCGTTGCAGGACCGGGCGCTCGGCCTGTTCCGTGATTCCCTCGCGCGCAAGGGTTTCCTTGGCCTTGGCTCGAAGGAAAGCCTGCGCTTTTCCGCCCACGCCCCCGCCTTTGCCGATTTCGTACGCGAAGAGAAAATCTACCAGAGGCAGGACGCATGAGCGCAGAGGGCGTCGAAGCGATCGCCATCGGCGCGTCGGCAGGTGCGGTTCAGGCGTTGCTGCGCATATTGCCCGCGCTGCCTGCCGATTATCCGATCCCCTTGTTCATCGTCGTCCATGTGCCGCCCGATCGCAGCAATGCGCTGGTGTCCCTGTTCGCGGCGAAATGCCAAATTGCCGTGCGGGAAGCGGAGGACAAGGAGCCGATCCTGCCCGGCACCGTCTATTTCGCGCCATCCGACTATCATCTGCTGGTGGAGGCGGACCGGTCGCTGTCATTGTCGATGGACGAACCGGTCAATCACAGCCGCCCCGCCATCGACGTGCTGCTGGAAAGCGCGGCCGATGCCTATGGTCCGGCGCTGGCCGCCATCGTCCTGACCGGCGCCAATCATGACGGTGCGGCGGGGCTGAAGGCCGTATGCGCCGCCGGCGGCACCGCCATCGTGCAGGATTTCGCCGATGCGCAGGTCGCCACCATGCCCGAAGCGGCGCTGACGGCCTGTCCGTCCGCGCGTGTGATGACCCTGGACGATCTTATCCCCTATCTTCTGACACTGGCGGCGACATGACGAGCGAGACGCACCCCATCTACTGCCTGCTGGTCGACGATCTGGCGGAAAATCTGCTCGCGCTGGAGGCGCTGCTTCAGCGCGACGGTCTTGTCTGCCTCAAGGCGCGGTCGGGGGAGGAGGCGCTGGAACTGCTGCTGGTCCATGACGTCGCGCTGGCCCTACTCGACGTCCAGATGCCCGGCATGGATGGTTTCGAACTGGCCGAATATATGCGCGGCAACGAACGCGCCCGCCATGTCCCGATCATCTTCGTGACCGCCGGCACCACCGACCTGCAACGCCGTTTCCGCGGCTATGAGGCGGGCGCCGTGGACTTCATCCAAAAGCCGATCGAAGCGGACATATTGCGGTCGAAAGCCGCCGTCTTCTTCGACCTGCATGATCAGCGGCGCCAGATCGTGGCGCAGCGCGACGAAATGGCGAAGCTTGCCGCCGCTTTGCAGTCGGCCGACCGACGCAAGAATGAATTTCTCGCCATCCTTGGCCACGAACTGCGCAATCCCATCGCCGCGCTCGCCGCCGGCCTGCACCTGCTGGAACGGCGCGAAGGCACCGACGCCGCGCGGGAGATACGCGGCCGCATGGACCGCCATGTCCAGCATCTCGCCCGCCTGATCGAGGATATTCTGGACATCGCCCGCATCGATCAGGGCAAGATATCGCTCAAGACGCAGCGCATTTCGCTCCAGGATGCGCTCGGCTTCGCGGTGGAGGCGTGCCAGCCGGCAATCGAGGCCGCGCAGCATCGGCTCGTCCTCGACATCACCGACCAGCCCGTCTGGCTGGACGCCGATTATGCCCGCATCGTCCAGATCGCCTCGAACCTGCTCAACAATGCGGCCAAATATACGCCGGCGGGCGGTGAAGTACGCCTGACCGCGCGGGTGGTCGATGGCTGGGCGGAGATAGAGGTGGCGGATACCGGCATCGGCATCCCTGCCGATATGCAGGCCCGCATCTTCGACCTGTTCGCCCAGGTGAAGAAACCCAATGGCGATCAGCAGGAGGGCCTTGGCATCGGCCTCGCACTGGTGCGGCAACTGGTCGCGCTACATGGCGGTGCGCTCTCGCTCAAGCGGAGCGTGCCGGGCGAGGGGAGCATCTTCCAGGTGCGCCTTCCCACGGTGGAGGCACTGGTCGCCTGATCCTTTTCGGCAACACTCTGCCGCTTCTATTGTTGCTTCCAGTGCTAATGACTTGCAACAGCCTTGATACTTCTCTAGCGGACCGGCGCATCCGTTAGGGGGAAATATGAAGAGTCGCGCCGCCATGCTGTTCAACACGACGATGCTGTCCCTGGCCAGCCTCGCTGCCGGCGCGCCGCTCGCCCAGGCCGCCGAAGCGGACGATATCGTCGTCACCGCAGCCCGTTCGGTCCTGCCGGCCAATGCGTTGCCGCTGACCATCGACGTCATCGATCAGGAAACGCTCAATCAGCAGGTGGCGATCGGCGGATCGATCGTCGATGCCGTCTCCACGCTCACCCCTTCCTTCTCGCCCACGCGTCAGAAATTGTCGGGCGCCGGCGAAACGCTGCGCGGTCGATCGCCGCTCTACGCCATCAACGGCATCCCGCAGACCGCGCCGCTGCGCGACGGCGCGCGCGACGGCTTCACCATCGATCCCTTCTTCGTCGATCGGGTCGAACTCATCTACGGCTCCAACGCCTTGCAGGGCATTGGCGGCACCGGCGGTATCGTCAATCAGGTGACGGCAGCCCCTGCCAAGAGCGATGGCCTCTCCGGCCGCATGCTGGTGCAGGGCAATGCCGACACCGGCTTCCATGGCGACGGCATCGGCGGCAAGGTCGCGGGCCTGCTCGCCTGGCGCGGTGGCCGCTGGGATGCGATGGTCGGCGCGGCCTATGAAAAGCGTGGCACCTTCTATGACGGCCATGGCAATCGCGTCGGCACCGACCTGACCCAGGGCGAAACGCAGGACAGCCGCAGCTGGTCGCTGTTCGGCCGCTTCGGCTATGCGCTCAGCGACACCGCGCGCATCGACCTGACCATGAGCCGTTTCCAGTTGAAGGGGGAGGGCGATTATATCGCTTCCAACGGCAATTATCGCATCGACCTGCCGACGACATCCGTGCGCGGCACCCCGCCCGGCGTACCGGCCACCAGCCGGACGGAAAGCGCGGCGCTGACCCTGACCGACACCGATCTGGCCGGCGGCAACCTGATCGCGCAAATCTTCTTCAACCGTTCGCGCGACACCTATGGCGGCGAAATCGCCCCGATCGCGACCTTCCAGATTGTGCCCGGCGGCACATTGTTCGATCAGTCGCAGAATCGCAGCCGCAAATATGGCGGCAAGCTCAGCTATGAACGCACCATCCCCGGTTTCGAGGCGCTGACCGCCATCGTCGGCGTCGATGCGCTTTACGACCTAACCGAACAGCGGCTGATCGCCACCGGTCGCACCTGGGTGCCGCCGACCGACTATCGCAGCATCGCCCCCTTCGCGCAGGCGAACCTGGCCCTGTTCGACAAGAAGCTGCGCATCGCCGCTGGCGTCCGTCATGAAGATGTGAAGATCGGCATAGACGATTATACCACGCTCGCCAGCTATGGCGGCTTTGCCGTATCGGGCGGCACGCCGCGCTTCAGCGATACGCTGGTCAACGGCGGCGTCATCCTGGAACCCTGGACCGGCATCCGGGCCTATGCCAGCTATGCCGAAGGCTATACCGTGCCGGACGTCGGTCGCATCGCCCGCGCTGTCGGCACGCCGGGCGTGGATATCGACGATTATGTGAATATCGAACCGATCGTGTCCAACAATCGCGAAATCGGCATGGAAGTGAAGCGCGGGCCGCTCGACGCCAGTGCCGCCTATTTCTGGTCGACCAGCAAAAATGGTTCGCTGCTGGTCCAGACCGCGATCGGCGCGCCGTTCGAAATCCAGCGGCAGCGCGTGGAAATTCAGGGCCTGGAACTCAATCTGAGCGTCAAGATACCGCTGCCGGGCCTGACCCTGTCCACCGGTTACGCCCATCTGATCGGCCGCACCGACGGGTCGGACAATGGCGTCGATGTGGTCGATCGCGACCTGGATGGCGCCAACATCTCGCCCGATCGTTTGAACGTCGCCGCCAGCTATGCACATGGTCCGATCTCGGCGCGCATCCAGACCCAATTCTTCCTCGCCCGCCAGTTCGAACGCACGCCGGGCAATTACAACCCGCTCTACCGGTTCGACGGCTATGACGTGACCGACCTGTCGCTGCGCTACCAAACCGGCTTTGGCGCACTCACGCTGGCGGCGCAGAACATCTTCGATACCTTCTATATCGACTATTACAGTCAGACGGTCCGCCCCAACGACAACGCCCATTATTTCGCCGGGCGGGGGCGTAACTTCACCCTGTCCTGGGACTATCGGTTCTGAATCGATATGGGATCGGGGGCAGGGGCCTCGCGATCCCATATCAACAGGCGCGCAAATGATGCTCTGATTATGTGTGTTGACCGCATTCTGCGAGCTGCGGCTGTTCCAGCCGACTTCAGAATGCTCTAAGGGGCGCCATGCTCACCCTGCGCCAGATCGAGATTTTTCGCGCCATCATGATCGCCAAGACGGTCAGCGCCGCCGCGCAGATGCTCGGCACGTCGCAGCCCGGCCTCAGCCGCATGCTCGGCCATATGGAGGACAAGCTACGCTTCCGCCTGTTCGACCGCACGCGCGGCCGGCTGGTCCCCACCCATGAAGCGCGCGTCCTGTTCGACGAGATCGAGCATGTCTATAAGGGGTTCGAAGACCTCAACCATGTCATCAAGCGTCTGGCCAAGGGGGAAGACCGCACCTTCCGCGTCGGCGCCTCGCCCTCGCTCGGCCATTCGGTCGTGCCGCAAATGCTGGCCCGCCTCACCGCCAACTATCCTGGCCTCACAATCCAGTTCGATATTCTTTCGGTAGAGCAGGCGGCCGATTATCTGGCGCTCCAGCGTGGCGACTATGCGCTGACCGCCTTTCCGCTCGACCATCCCAACATCCTGTCCAGCCGCATCGGCGCTGGACGTATGGTCTGCGCCGTCCCCTCCAGCCACCCGCTCGCCGACCGGAACCGGATCAGCGTGGCGGACATCGCCGGCGAGCAACTGCAATCCTTCCGCCCCGATACGCCGCACGGCCGGATCATCGCCGACATGTTCGCGCGGGCAGGGCAGGAACTGGAGGTCGCGACCTATATCCGTTTTGCCGAAACGGCTGTCGCCTTCGTCGCCAATGGCATGGGCGTGGCGCTGGTTGACAGCTTCACCGCGATGCAGGCCCATGCCGAAACGGTACGCTTCCTGGAGTTCGAAGAGCCGGGCGTGCTGCCCGTCTACATGAACCGCAATCTGGAATCGCCGCGCGCCATCATCGGCGAGACGTTCGAGGAGATATCACGCTCGGTACTCCTCGCCCTCCCACGACCGAAGCCATAACATAAAGGCATGACAAAGCGCGTTTGGCATGATGGAAAGCAAGGATCGTTCGCAACATAGCGGTCCGACCCGCAGAATAGAACCAGATAGGACACCGGGTTGGTTGATGTGAAGGGGCCGGTGGCTCCCGAGAGGATGAAAGGCGTTTCCAAGATGGCCAGTTATTCCGCCAGCGGCACCGTGTCCGTGCGGCCCTATGTGACCGTAGACAATGTCTCGGCCCGGCCGTCCGACAGCAATTGGACCGCGCGCCAGATTCTGGTCGTTGCGACCTGCTTCATCCTCAACATGCTCGACGGCATGGACGTGCTGATCCTCTCCTACATCGCGCCCGCGCTGTCGTCCGACTGGCAGGTCAGCCCCGAAAGCCTGGGCGTCGTGTTCAGCGCGGGGCTGGCCGGCATGGCCGCCGGCGGCCTGCTGATCGCGCCGCTGGCCGACCGCTTCGGCCGGCGCAAACTGATCCTGGCTTCGCTCATCATGATGGCCGTCGCCATGTTCGCGTCGGGCATCGCCACCTCCATCCCCGAACTGATCGCCAGCCGCTTCGTGGTCGGCATCGGCATCGGCACCGTGCTGGCCAGCATGGCTGCGCTCACCGCCGAATATGCGCCCGAAAAGCATCGCACCTTCGCGGTCGGCTTCCTGCAGGCGGGCTATCCGGTCGGCGCGACCATCACCGGCTTCGTCGTCGCCAGCCATGTCACCACCCATGGCTGGCAGGCGATGCTGCTGGGCGCCGCCTTCCTGTGCGCCGCCGCCATTCCGCTGGTGTGGCTGCTGCTGCCCGAATCCATCGCCTTCCTGCTCAGCCGCCAGCCGAAAGGCGCGCTGCAAAAGGCGAACAAGCTGCTCGCCTCGATCGGTCAGCCGCAACTCGACACGCTGCCGCCGCTTGCACAGCGCGAAGCCCGCAATGCCGGCGTGCGCGGCCTGCTGAGCGAAGGCCGCGCGCCGAGCACCATCCTGCTCTGGCTGGCCATCACCTTCAGCTTCATGACCCTTTATTTCGTGATCAGCTGGATTCCCAAGCTGGCGGTCGAGGCCGGCCTGCCGGCAAAGGATGCCATCTATGCCGGCGCCATCTACAATGTCGGGGCCTTCATCGGCACTTCCTCGATCGGCTTGGTCGCGATGCGCTTCGACCTGCGCCGCCTGATCCTGGTCTATATGGCGCTGGCCGCCGCCGCGCTCACCATCTTCGGATCGGTGGCCATGCCGCTCGCCGCGACACTGGGTACCGCCTTCCTGATCGGCGTCTTCGTACAGGGCGGCTTCAACGGCTGCTACCCGCTCGCCGCCAGTCTCTATCCGCCCGAAGCGCGCGGCACCGGCATCGGCTGGGCCATGGGCGTCGGCCGGATCGGCGCGGTGATCGGCCCGATGCTGGGCGGCTTCCTGCTCGCGGCGAAGGTATCGCTGCCGGTGATCTTCGGCATCTTCGCGGTGCCGGTGGTGCTGGCCGGCCTGTGCGCCTCACTCATTCGCCTGCCCAAGGCCGCCTGAACCCTCTCGACCAAGGACAAATCCCATGTTCCAGACCCCCGTATCGGATACGGGCCGACCGGTCGCGTCCATACTCTGCGGCCTGATCGGTAGCGGCATCGCCGGATCGCGCAGCCCGCAAATGCACGAAGGCGAAGCCCGCGCGCTTAGCCTGCCCATGGTCTATCGCATCCTCGATGGCGCAGTGATGGACTATGACGCCTCTGGCTTGCCGCGCCTCATCCCCATGCTGGCGGCGATGGGCTTTGACGGCATCAACGTCACTCATCCTTTCAAGCAGGACGTCATGCCGTTGCTCGACAGCCTGTCCCCTGCGGCGAAGGCGCTGGGCGCGGTCAACACCATCCTGTTCGAAAACGGCCAGGCCTATGGCGACAATACCGACTGGTCGGGCTACCGCGCGCATTTCCTGGCCGGCCTTGGCCAGCACAAGCGCGCCCATGTCGCGATGATCGGCGCAGGCGGCGCGGCGGCGGCGGTGGGCTATGCCCATCTCGACCTTGGTGCCACCCGCCTGACCCTGTTCGATCCCGCACAGGATCGTGCGCAGGCGCTGGCCGATCGCCTCGCCGCGCTCTTCCCCGCCGCGCAGGTGACGGCCGCCCCTACGGCGCAGGCTGCCATCAGCGACGCCGATGGCGTGGTTCAGACTTCGCCCATCGGCATGCTCAGCCATCCGGGCCTGCCCTTCGATCCCGATTGGCTGACGGCCGATCAATGGGTGTCGGACATCATCTATTTCCCGCTTCAGACCGCCTTGCTTGCCGCCGCGCAGGCGAAGGGCTGCGCGACGCTGACCGGAGGCGGCATGGCGGTGATGCAGGCCGCCCATGCCTTCGCCCTCTTCACGGGAACCGAACCCGATTCCGCGCGGATGCTCCGCGATTTCGACCGCGCCAGCGCAGGATCCGCCGCATGATCGCCGACACGCCCCCTGCCATCGTCGTGCCTGCCCCGGTGGTGCTGGCGAAGGCCGCGCAGTTACAGGGGCCATCCGCCGGCCCCCAGACGCCGCCGCCAGCCGCCCCGGCCGACAAGCCCGGCTGGCGCACGCGGCTGAAGGACAAGGGCGTCGATCTCACCTTCTCCTATGTCTCCGAAAGCGCGGCCAGCCTCACCGGCGGGCGGGATGGCGGCGCGGCCTATACCCAGCAATTGCTCGCCTCCGCCTCGATCGACACGGGCAAGGCCTTCGGCCTCGACGGCGGCAAACTGATCGCCACGATCATCCACCGCAAGGGTGAGGATCTGACCGCAACCCGCCTCGGCAACCTGTTCGAAGTGCAGGAATTGTTCGGTGGCGGCCAGGATCTGCGCCCGGCCGAACTCAGCTACGAACAGAAGTTGAACGGCGGCAAGACCGCGTTGAAATTCGGTCTCTACCATACGGGCGACGATTTCGCGACCTTGCCCAGCGGTTGCCAGTTCCAGAATTTCGCCTTCTGCCCGCGCCCGACCACGCTCTTCTACAATAGCGGCTTTTCCGGCTTCCCGATCCCCCGCTGGGGCCTGCGCGTGCGGCAGGAGATAGCGCCCAATCTCAGCGTCACGGTGGCAGGCTTCGAGGTCAACGCCTTCCGCGCCCAGACCGGGGCAGGGTGGAAACTCGCCCCCCGCTTCGACAGCTTCGTCTTTCCGGTCGAGCTGGGGTTGAAGACCGGGCAGAAGCCAGGCGGATTACCGGGCCTGCTGCGCATCGGCGCGCTGGTCGATACTACCGATCGCGCCGATGTGCGCGACGATATCAATGGCGATTCCTATGTCCTGTCCGGCCTCTTGCCCGCGATGCGGCAGGAACGGTGGAGCGCCTGGGCGATGGGCGAACAGATGATCGTCCGGTTCGGTCCGGGCGATCGCGGCCTCAGCCTGTTCGGTACGCTGACCCTGTCGGATCGCCACACTGCGCGGGTGCCGACCTTCATCAGCGGCGGCTTCGTCGCGCGCGGCCTGTGGGATAGCCGGCCCAGGGATAATTTCGGCCTCGGCCTCGTCTATGCCCGCGTCAATCCGCGCATTGCGGACCGCCAGCGCGATCAGCTGTCACTGGGTCAGAATGTCGCGGTGCAAACCCATGAGATGAGCGGCGAAATCTTCTATGGCTGGCAGGCAACCCGCCGCTTGCTGCTGCGCCCTAACCTTCAATATATCCACCGCGTCGGCGCGACCGACCGCTATCCCGACGCGCTGGTGGCAGGCGCGACGATCAAGGTGATCCTGTAGGGCAGGGCGCTGTCCTACAGCGTCTTACAAATGCTATTCCGCTCGCTTCGAGAGAATGGGAGTAAGTGAATCCTATTATTTCCAACATCTGTTCGTAAATGTCGCGATCAGCGGGAAATGTGCGAAGTTAAGCGCCCATATTCCTACAAGGTCGCCGCCGGTATCGCATCCGGCCGGAACCGGTTCTGTGCCGCCAACCGCACCCCGGCATTCGGCGCGCCATAGCCGCCATAGCCTTTGGCCCGCTGGACGAATTCGAAGAAGAACAGCTTGTCGAAGGCCCGGCTATACATCTGCCAGAAGCCGGCGCCTTCGCCATCCTCGTCATAAAGGACGCCGTCATCCGCCATCCGCGCCGCCAGCACCTCGTCCAGGTCGAAACGCGCGGCAAGGTCGGCATGATAATTGGCCGGTATCTCCAGCATCGCGGCGCCATTGTCCTGCAAGCCCTTGGCCGTCGCGAAAATGTCGTCGGTGGTCAGCGCGACATGCTGATACCCACCGCCGAAGCCATGGTCGAGGAAGCGGGACGACAGGGTCTCCCGCGCATCGGACGCGTTGATCGTGACCCGAAACGCCCCGTCCGCCGACTGCAAGGCCTGGCTATGGACCAGCCCCGACGGGTCGATCACATCTTGCGCCGCCCGCGCCTCCAGCCCGAACAGCGATCGCCAGTACAGCTGCCAGGACAGGAATTCATCATTATGGACCACGGCGGCCAGATGGTCGATGCTGCGCACATCGGCACCGATGGCATCCGCATCCATTTCAACCGCGTCGAACTCGCGAGCCCACAGCCCTTCCACCTCATGATCGTCGATCAGGTAGATGAGGCTGCCCCCGACCCCGCGCAGCGCGGGCATCGCCATCCGTCCCGGTCGTCCTTCGGGACTATAGGCCTTGATGCCCAGCGCGGCGGCGCGGGCCAGCACCGCCGCTTTGTCCTTCACCCGCACCCCGATGGCGCAGATGGATGTGCCCTGCGTCGCGCGATAGGCGCTGGCAAAGCCCTTGGGTTCGGCATTGACGATCAGGTTGACGCCGCCCTGCCGCCACCGCGTCACCTTCTTGTGGCGATGCTCGCCCACCAGCGTGAAGCCCAACGACGCAAAGCTGCTGCCCAGCCGCGCGGCATCGCTGCCATCGGCAGTGAACTCCACGAATTCGCAACCCAGCACCGGCTGAGGTGCAGGCATGGCGGTGGGCTGGTCGATCAGCCGTTGCGCGGCATCGCGCACATAGTCGAGCGAACGATGCCCATCCTCCGCCACCAGCCGTGCGGCGTTGGACCGGAAGCGATCGTTGAAGATTTCGAGGCTCAATGGCCCGTCATAGCCGGTACGCAATATCTCCGCCACGAAACCCGCGACGTCCAGCCCGCCCTGTCCTGGCAGATTGCGGAAATGCCGGCTCCAATAGAGCAGGTCCATATCCAGCAACGGCGCGTCGGCCAGTTGCACGAAAGCGATCTTGTCGCCCGGTATCGCCCGGATGCTCTCGCTCGGTATCTGGCGCGACAGCGAATGATAGCTGTCCAGGATGATGCCGATATTCGGATGATCGACCGCCTCCACGATGGCCCAGGCGTCGCGATGGTCGTTGACATGCCGGCCCCAGGCCAGCGCCTCATAGCCCACGATGATGCCGCGTTCCTGCGCGATACCGCCCAGCTCGCGGAAATCATCGACGATCCGCGCCCGCTCGCCCAGCGCGGCGGGATGGCAACTGGAGCAGAAGAGGATGCGGTCGGTCCCCAGCTCTTCCATCAGGTCGAACTTGGCTCGCGCCCGGTCGAAGGCGCGGCGGCGCAGGTCGCCCGGCAACCCTTCGAAATCGCGGAAGGGTTGATAGAGCATGCAGGCCAGCCCCAGATCGTCCAGCATCGCCCGCACGTCCCTAGGCGAAAGCGCCGACCCGATCAGGTCATTCTCGAAAATCTCGACCCCGGCAAAGCCCGCAGCAGCGGCGGCCTTCAGCTTCTCCTCCAGCGTTCCGCGCAGCGATACGGTGGCGATGGCGTTCAGGGATTGAGAGATGGTCATGGCGGCTCCTCAGCAGGCCGCCATATTCCTCTCCCCGGTCAGCATCGGCAATCGGGCCGAACTGACCGGGGCATAGCTTATGGTTATACCATCCTATTTCCGCTGCGCCGTCGTCGCATCGCGGGTCGCGCGGAATTCGCTATCCGCCGACCAGTTGGGCCAGTCATGGCTGTCGGCCACGCGCCGCCCGACATTGTAGAGCAGGGTCAGGTCGCCGACCCAGCTGCTCGTATCCCAGTTGGCGTCATATTCGTCGGCCGGTTGGTGATAGCGATCCTTGGTATAGGCGTCCTGCAACAGCTTGCCGCGCTCGGCCCCGCCATTGACCAGTTCGCGCCCCGGATTGAAGGAAATGGCCGGTACGCCGCGCTTGGCCATCGGGAAGTGATCCGACCGATAGAAGCTGCCCGCCTCCGGCCGCGCATCCGGCGTATAATGGCGACCCAATTTCTCGCCTTCCTGCGTCAACGTGGTCAGCAGGTCCAGCTTGGCTGCGCCCGAAATGCTGAAATTGCTGGTCTTCTCGATCCCGAACGGCCCGTCCATATTGACGACGCCCGCTGTGGTCGCCAGCGGCCGCAGCGGATTGTCGGCATAATATTCGGACCCCAGCAGCCCTTTTTCCTCGGCCGTCACCGCCAGGAACAGGACGGTCCGCTCGGGCTTCGGCCCCTTGGCATAGGCGCGCGCCAGTTCCAGCAGCGCCGCCGTGCCCGACGCATTATCCTTCGCGCCATTATAGATGGTGTCGCCCTTTGCATCGGGCGCGCCGATGCCCAGATGATCCCAATGTGCCGAATAGATCACCGTCTCGTCGGGATATTTGCTGCCCTGCACCAGGCCCGCGACATTGTGCGATGTGATGATCTCGGACTTCACCGCATAGTCGGCGCTCATCGTGGCTTTGAGCGGAATGGGCTTGAAATCCTTCTTGCGCGCCGCTGCCTTGGCCGCTTCGAAATCTACGCCGGACGCGGCCAGCAACTTGGCGGCCAGATCCTTCTGCACCCAACCTTCCATCTGCGTATGCGCCGCCTTGGGATCGGCGCGGACGATGTCGAACATGGTGTTGGTGTTGCTGTTCTTGACCGTGGCCCAGCCATAGGAGGCCGGCTCGCTTTCATGCACGACCAGAACGCCGGCCGCACCCTGCCGCGCGGCTTCCTCATATTTATAGGTCCAGCGGCCATAATAGGTCATCAGCTTGCCGCCGAAATCGCCTTCGCCGCCCTCGAAATCCGGGTCGTTGACCAGCACGACCATGATCTTGCCCTTGAGGTCGACGCCCTTGAAGTCATCCCAGCCGCGCTCCGGCGCCTTCACGCCATAGCCGACGAAGACCAGAGGCAGGTTGGCGAACTTGACCGCCGTCTGGCCTGTCTCGGCCGCGCGCACGGCGATCTCGCTCCCTTGCGCCAAGGGTTGCGAAGCGCCGCCGATCGTCATCGACAGGGTCGGCGTTCCGGTGATGTTGGACATGCGCAGCGGGACGTCCTGGAACCAGCTGCCCTTGGGGCCGGCCGGCTTCAGCCCCGCCGCCTTCATCTGCGCCGAAATATAGTCGATCGTCTTCACCTCGGCACGGGTCGCCGGGCCGCGCCCTTCAAATGCGTCGCTGGCCAGAGTCTTGATGTCGGCGCTGACACGGGCGACATCGAAACTGGGCGGCGCCGCCAATGCGATGGCCGACGTGGAGAGCAGGCCAGCCAGCATCAGGGGGCGGACAAACGATAAAGAGGGCAACATAATCAACTCCTTGGCGCAGGACTGCGCGGGCGAGTCGGGATCATGCCGATCGGACGGCCAATGTCGACCGGCTTTATTACAGCTTGCAGGGAAGGGGGCCTGTTCAGGCCCTTGCAACGCTCTGATTATAGCGCGCCACCTGCCGCAGCACATCGTCGGCATGTTCCCGCCGGCAGATCAGCAGGTCGGGCAGATAGACGTCCGCCCGGTTATAGACGAGCGGCGACCCGTCGATGCGCGAGCAATGCAGGCCATGCGCACGCGCGACCGCGACAGGGGCCATGCTGTCCCATTCATATTGCCCGCCGCTGTGCAGATAGATATCGGCCTGCCCCAGGATGATCGCCATCGCCTTGGCGCCCGCAGACCCCATCGGTACCAGTTCCGCGTCGATCGCCGCCGCAACCGCCAGCGCTTCGGCGGCGGGCCGGGTGCGGCTGACGACCATGCGCAGCTTTTCGGGCGCGGGGGGGACGGTCCGAACTTGATCGGTACGCAGAACGATGCCCCCCTCCAGGCCCGGCAGCGCCACTGCGCCAATGCTGGGGATGCCGTCGATGGCCAGGCCCACATGCACGGCCCAGTCGGTCCGCTCCTCGCCATATTCGCGCGTGCCGTCCACCGGATCGACGATCCACACACGGCTCTTGGCTAAGCGCTCTTCATTGTCCTTTTCCTCCTCCGACAGCAGCCCGTCTTCGGGTCGCTGTTCGCGCAGGGCGTGGCAGAGGAACTGGTTGGCGGTCTGATCCCCCGCCTTGCCCAGCGCCTTGGGGCTGAACAAAGCGGAGGCGCGGACGTCGAGCAGCAGGCGCCCGGCTATTTGGGCCAGATGGGCAGCCAGCGTTGCGTCGGCTACGGCCCTGTCAGACGGCGCCTCGCTCACGGGATCAGCCTGGCGACGATTGCGTCGGCGGCTTCCTCCGCCGTCATGGCCGCCGTGTCTATGCGGATTTCCGGGTCTTCGGGCGCTTCATAGGGGCTGTCGATGCCGGTGAAATTCTTGAGCTGGCCCGATCGAGCTTTCTTGTAGAGGCCCTTGACGTCCCGCGCTTCCGCATCGGCCAGCGTCGTGTCGATATGCACCTCGATGAACTCGCCGGGCTGCATCATGCTCCGCACCATGTCGCGCTCGGCGCGGAAGGGGGAGATGAATGCCGTGATGACGATCAGGCCGGCGTCCGTCATCAGCTTGGCCACTTCGCCCACGCGGCGGATATTCTCCACCCGGTCAGCATCGGTAAAGCCCAGATCCTTGTTCAGGCCATGACGCACATTGTCGCCATCCAGCAGGAAGGTGTGGCGGTTCATCCGCGCCAGCTTCTTTTCCACCAGATTGGCGATGGTCGACTTGCCCGCACCCGACAGCCCGGTGAACCACAGCACGGCCGGCTTCTGGTTCTTCAGGCCCGCATGGAAATCGCGGCTGATGTCGGTCGCCTGCCAATGGACATTCTGCGCGCGACGCAGGCTGAAGTGGAGCATGCCTGCCGCCACCGTCGCATTGGTCAGCTTGTCGATCAGGATGAAGCCGCCCAGCGTCCGATTGGCCGCATAGGGTTCGAACACGATCTGCTTGTCGGTCGACAGGTTGGCGACGCCGATGGCGTTCAACTCCAGCGTCTTGGCCGCCAGATGCTCCATCGTATTGACGTTGACTTGATATTTGGGCTGCTGGATCGTGGCCGTCACCATTTGGGTGCCGATCTTGAGCCAATAGGAGCGGCCCGGCAGCATTTCCTCGTCCGCCATCCACACGATCGTCGCCTCGAACTGGTCGGCGGCCTGGGGCGGGTTGTCCGACGCGGCGATCACATCCCCGCGCGAGCAATCGACCTCGTCCGCAAAGCAGAGCGTGACCGACTGGCCAGCGACGGCCTCATCCAGATCGCCGTCCAGCGTGACGATGCGGGTGATCGTGCTGGTCTTGCCCGACGGCAGGACGCGGATGGCGTCACCCGGCTTGACGCTGCCCGTCGCGATCTGGCCGGAAAAGCCGCGGAAATCCAGATTGGGGCGGTTGACCCATTGGACGGCCATGCGGAACGGCTTGTCCGCGTCGGCTGCGCTGTTGACCTCCACCGTTTCCAGATGCTCGATCAGCGCCGGCCCCTTATACCAGGGCGTGTTCGCGCTGGGGCCAGTGATATTGTCGCCCTTGAAACCAGAGATCGGCATGGGGGTGAAAGACGTGATGCCGATCGAACGGGCGAACGCGGCATAGTCGGCCACGATCTTGTCGAACACCGCCTGATCATAACCGACCAGATCCATCTTGTTCACCGCCAGGACGATGTTGCGGATACCGATCAAGTGGGCGAGATAGCTGTGCCGACGGGTCTGGGTCAGGATGCCCTTGCGCGCGTCGATCAGGATGACGGCGAGGTCGGCGGTCGATGCGCCGGTGACCATATTGCGGGTATATTGTTCGTGGCCGGGCGTGTCGGCGACGATGAACTTGCGCTTTTCGGTCGCGAAGAAGCGATAGGCGACGTCGATGGTGATGCCCTGTTCACGCTCGGCGGCAAGCCCATCGACGAGGAGCGCGAAGTCGATCTCCTGCCCCTGCGTGCCGACCTTCTTGCTGTCCGCCTCCAGCGCGGCAAGTTGATCCTCGAAGATCATCTTGCTGTCGTATAGCAGGCGGCCGATCAGTGTCGACTTGCCATCGTCCACCGACCCGCAGGTGATGAACCGCAGCATCGTCTTATGCTCATGGACCTTGAGATACTGGTCGATATCCTGCGCGATGAGAGCGTCTGTCTTGTAGATGGGGTCGGTCATATGTTCATCCCGTCATCCCAGCGGAAACTGGGATCGCGTTGATCTTGGGAAGGTTGTGCCGGATAGCACGCGACCCCAGCCTGCGCTGGGGTTGACGCTTCGTCACCCGCTCGCGGATGACGTGGCGCGTCAAAAGTAACCCTCTTGTTTCTTCTTCTCCATGCCGGCGCCGCCCGCATCCTTGTCGATCGCGCGGCCCTGACGCTCCGACGTGGTGGTCAGCAGCGTTTCCTGGATCACGTCGGGCAGCGTCTTGGCCGTGCTCTCGACCGCGCCGGTCAGCGGATAGCAGCCCAGCGTGCGGAACCGGATGGAGCGCATCACCGGTTCTTCGCCCGGTTGCAGCGGGAAGCGATCATCATCGACCATCAGCAACATGCCGTCGCGCTCCACCGTCGGGCGTTCGTCCGCGAAATAAAGCGGCACGATCGGCACGTCGTTCAGGTGGATATATTGCCAGATATCCAGCTCGGTCCAATTGCTGATCGGGAAGATGCGGATGCTCTCGCCCTTGTTCTTGCGGGCGTTATAGAGGTTCCACAGTTCGGGCCGCTGGTTCTTGGGATCCCAACCATGCGACGCGGTGCGGAAGGAGAAGATACGCTCCTTCGCCCGGCTCTTTTCCTCGTCGCGGCGCGCACCGCCAAAGGCCGCGTCGAACCCGTAGAGGTTGAGCGCCTGCTTCAATCCCTCCGTCTTCCACATGTCGGTGTGCAGCGGGCCATGGTCGAACGGGTTGATACCGCGCTCGGCCGCTTCGGGATTCTGGTAGACCAGCAGTTCCATGCCGCTTTCCTGCGCCATCCGGTCGCGCAGCTTGTACATTTCCTGGAATTTCCAGGTCGTATCGACATGCAGCAGCGGGAAAGGCGGGGGCGAGGGGTAAAAGGCCTTGCGCGCCAGATGCAGCATCACGGCGCTGTCCTTGCCCACCGAATAGAGCATGACCGGCTTTTCGGCTTCGGCCACCACTTCGCGCAGAATATGGATGCTCTCGGCTTCCAGCCGCTCCAAATGGGTCAGGGTCTTCGCGTCCACCATCTATCCTCGCAATCTTCTTGCGCGTTCCATTGCCACCCGGCAACAATCATTGGACCTCCCATATGGGAGGGTCTATGCCGCTGTCCATGCGATTGGACGATTCCAGCTTGTTGGCCAGCCTGCATGACGGCATGTTTCAGCAGCCGCTATGGCATGATTTTCTGGAGCGATTACGCGGCCGTTTGCAGGTGCTCTATGCCGGTCTGACCTTTGATCCACCCCATGAAACCGGGTTGGTCGCGCTGCATGCCGGGCCAGTAACATCATTGAATCTAGGTAATATTTTCACGGACAATGATCTTCAATCATCCAAGCCGCGACGGCCGATGCGGGAAGGGCGGGTCTATGCCCTAGGCGAACTGATCGATCCGGATGACGCCGCGCGTAACGCCTGGCGTGAAGAAGAACTTCTACCGATCGGCATAGAAGATTTGCGGGCGGTTCGGGTCGCAGAGGAGAGCGGCGTCAACGCATGGCTTTGCTGCGGAGGACGGCATCTGTCATCCTCCGCCACATCCTTGCTGACTGCGCTGGCGCCGCATCTGCGCATCGCGATGCGTGGGTTCGTGGCGCTTGAGCGGGAAAGGCTGCGGTCCAGTCTGGCATCGGAAGCTTTTGGTCGCTTGAACTTCGGCTGGTTGACGCTGGATGCGCAGTGCCGCATCCTGGACATGACAGCCCATGTCGATCAGTTGTTTCAGCGCAACGGCCTGCTGCGACGCGGCCGTTATGATCGCTTGACCCCGGCATCGCCAGATCTGGACCGGGAACTGACCGCGTTGGTCAAACGGTTCGCGCAGGATGCCGATGCGCGGCCGCATGCGGTCAACCTCAGCCGCGATCCACGCATGGACATGTTGGTGGCGCCGTTCCGGGGCGGATCCGTCGCGGCGGGCAATGCGCCGGCGGCGATCGTCTACCTGAGCGGCGACCGATCGTCGCAGGCGGACCGATGCGAGCAGTTGGTCGAACTGTTCGGCCTGTTGCCGAGCGAGGCGCGGCTTGCCTGGGAGATCGCGCAGGGCATCCCGATCGCGGAAGCTGCCGCGAACCTGAACCTCACCGTCGAGACGGCCCGCAATTATTCCAAGAAGATCTACGCCAAGATGGGTGCGCGGGGTCAGGCGGAACTGGTGCGGATCATTCTGAGTAGCGTACTGGCGATCGCCTGACGGGATGACATGAGACAGCGAGTTGGACAGTGGTAATGCTGTCGGGATGTGGTGGAGTTTAACATAATATATATTATCGATTATATGGAGATCGCTTCCGCGTAAGGCCAGCCGGCGATTTTTCACCAGAAAACACCGCCGATCGCGAAAAGGCCTTACAAATTCCGGCCTTGCCGGTCATCATCCTAATGATCGTTATAAATTGAGAGGATGCCGCATGACCACCGCCAGAGCCGCCATATGCCACGGCAGCAGCCAGCCATTCGCCATCGCCGACGTGCAGCTTGACGCGTTGCGGCCGGACGAACTGCGCGTCCGGATCGTCGCCTGCGGCATATGCCATACCGATCTGGCGGTGCGCGATGCGCAATTGCCGGTCCCGTTGCCCATCGTGCTGGGCCATGAAGGCGCCGGCATCGTGGAGGCGGTCGGCAGCGCCGTGACGGCCGTAAAGCCCGGCGACCGGGTGGTGATGAGCTTCAACAGTTGCGGCCATTGCCCCAGCTGTGCGGTCGATGCGCCGACCTATTGCTACGAATTCTTCCCGCATAACTGGTCGGGCACGCGCGCCGACGGCAGCCCCACCCTGTTTCAGGACGGCCAGCCACTGAACGGCCACTTCTTCGGCCAGTCCGCCTTCGCCACCCATGCCATCGCGCATGAACGCAATGTCGTGCGCGTGCCCGACACGATGGATGGCGTGCCGCTGGACATATTGGCGCCGATCGGCTGCGGCCTGATGACTGGAGCCGGCGCCGTGCTGCGGGCGATGAAGGTGCGCGCGGGCTTGCCGATCGCAATATGGGGCGCCGGAACGGTCGGCATGGCCGCAATCATGGCAGCGAAAATTGCCGGCGCTGACCCCATCATCGCCATCGACGTGCATGAATCGCGTCTGACGCTGGCGCAGGAACTGGGCGCGACCCATGTGATCAACGGCAAGGATGATGTCGCCGCCCGCATCCGCGACCTGTGCCCGGCGGGGCTTGGCTATGCCTTCGACACGACCGGGATCAACCGGCTGATCGAACAGGCGGTGTCGCTGCTGGCGCCGATGGGTATCGCCGGGCTGGTCGGTGCGTCCGGCCCGGCCGATATGGTGAGCTTCAACGAAGCCGCGCTGATGGGCGGCGGCCGCCGGATCATGGGCATATTGGGCGGCGACAGCGACTTGCAGGCTTTCCTGCCCGAATTGATGGACCATTATCGGGCGGGCCGCTTCCCCTTCGACCGTCTGATCGGCCATTTCCCGTTCGACGCCATCAACGAAGCGATCGCCGCCAGCGAAAGCGGTCAGGTGGTCAAGCCGGTGCTGCGCATATCGGAGGAATGACGGGCGCTCGGCTCCGTTTCAGGAGCCGAGCATCTGACCGATGGATGTATCGAAATGCCGGTCGATCGCCGCTGCTGCCCCAGCGGGATCGCGCCGGGCGATCGCCTGCGCCAGATCCATGTGACAGGCCAGGATATCCTGCCGCTGCGTATCGGTCTGTCGCGTTTCCCAAGCGCGCGGCACCGCCGTTTCCATTAGCGGTTCGAAAGATCGCATGATCTGCGCAAACAGCAGGTTTGACGCGGCCTCGGCAATGGCGGTGTGCAGCGCGATATCCTGCCGCGTCACCTGCGCCATATCATGCTGGCCATCCGCCATCGCCTGCGCGATCGACAGGATATGGGCCGCCTGCTCATCCGTGCGGCGCTCCGCAGCAAGGGCAGCGATGCGCAGTTCCAGCGTGCGTCGCACATCCCACACATCGGCGACGCTGACCTGTTCGGTCGACACGGCATGGTCGAGCGAGGCGCCCATCACCGACCCGTCGATCGCCCCTACCCGCGCGCGCCGGCCATTGCCGACGTCGATCAGGCGTAATGCAGCCAGCGCGCCAAAGGCTTCCCGCATCACCGCGCGGCTGACGCCCAGATCGGCGGCGAAGCTGCCCTCGCCCGGCAGCGTGTCGCCCACCTTCATCCCATGGTCGCGAATATGGTCGCGCACGGCCTGGATGGCCCGGTTGACCAGGGAGCCGCCATCTTCGCCCCCGTTTGTTTGGACCGCCCGCGTCGCCATCATGCGGCCAGCCTGTGGGCACGATATTGCGTCGGCGCAACGCCGAAATGGCGGGCGAAGGCACGGGTGAAGCTGGCATTGTTGAGATAGCCGCAACGATAGCCGACCGACGATATCGGCAATTCGGTGGCGATCAGCATGGCGCCCGCCCGGTCGAGCCGCTGGGCCATGATCGCATCCGCCACGGTGCAACCGAACATATCGCGAAAGCCGCGCGTCAGCTTGGCGCGATTGAGGCCGCAGGCGCGCGCGATGCCGTCCAGCGTCAGTTTTTCCGCCCAGCGATCCTCGATCATGCGGCGCGCGCTCAGCAACCGCTCGCTATCCGCGCGGGACAGCAGCGCATCCTGACCGATCGGGACATAGCCCTCCTCCCGTCCGATCCGCAGCAGGTCGCAGAGCAACTCGATACTCTTGGCCAGGCGATAGGGGGTGGCGGCGGCCTCATGCAGGGTGCAATCGCGAATGGCGAGCGCGATGGCGCGCAGCGGTGCCGGCAGATAATAAGCCACGCCCGGCAGCATCGGCACGGCCCCATCCGCCACCCGCGCACAGGCATCGGGCGATACCAGCAGGATCAGGCGATTGCCCCGATCGTCATTCAGATCGTCAAGCGTGGGCCGATCGACCAGTCGGAAGGATGCCGCCTGCCCCACCGCGCCAAAGCCCAGGATGAAGGCGGTGGTCAGGCCGGCGTCATTCGATGGCGTCGCCATTCCCGGCCCAATCAGCGCGATCATTTCGGGCGATATGATGATTCGGTCCATGAACATCCTCTCCTTATCCAGCATCATGACCTATCTGATAGCTTTCGGCAATAGCTATCAGATAGGTTTGACGGGAGATCGCCGCATGGCCAGCCAGAAGGCGCCGAGCGATATGCAGCTGACGGTCACGCCTACCGCCGCCAGCCCCTCACCCAGATGCGCCTCCCCACCCAGCAGCCCGCTGATCGCAGTGACCAGCGTGGGCGCAACGCCGAAACCGATCAGCCCGGCCAGCGCGATGAAGGCACCGATACACAGGCCGCGCACCTCATTGGGCAACATCACCGTTAGCGCGACCGACGTGATGAGGCCGGTAATCGTGCCGCACAGCATCAGCGCGCCCAGAGCCACGGCAAAGCTGGGGATACCCGGCATGATCGGAAAGAGCGCGGCGGGAATGCCGAGGCCAGCGGCAATCACCGCCCCGATCAGCAGGCCGCCCTTTCGGCCGCTCTTCTGCCCGATATCGGCCGCGACGCCGCCCAGGACCGATCCGACCACCCCGGTCAGGAAGATGAGGCTGCCCATCCATCCGGCAAAATCGGGCGGGGCGAGGCCATAGCTGCGCGACAGGACCGGCGAGGCCCAGATGGCGGCGGCGGCATCGGCCATCACCACGCTGACCTGCCCGATGAACAGCGGGGCGAGGAAGGCGCGACGCGACCAAAGTTCGGCGACCACGACACGCCAGGGGGCATGGATGCCCGCCGCCACTTCGCGCCGTGCAGGTTCACGCAGCAGGAACATCGGCAGGACCAGCGCGGCGCTGATCGCGGCCAGCGCATAATGGGTGGCGCGCCAGGGGGCGACGTCGGCGAACAGGGCCCCGGCGGCGCGATGCAGGAACAGGCTGAGCAGCCAACCGGCCAGCGCGAAGGCCCCCGCCTGCCCCAATGCCTTGCCCAGGGTCACGATCAGCAGCGCCCTGCCCCGCTGATGCGGCGGACAGAAGTCGGCGCAGAGCGACAACGCAGCAGTCAGCGCGCCGGTGGTGCCGATGCCCGCCAGCATGCGCGCAAGAAAGAGCATGGCGACGTTCTGGGCCGTGGCGGTCAGGAAGGTGCCGACCGTCCAGACCATAGCCAGGCCGATGAACAGCCGCAGCCGGTTGGTGCGATCCACCAATAACCCGATGGGTATGGAAAAGAGCAGCAGCGGCACGGCGGCGGCAACGCCCTGCACCAGCGACAGTTGAAAGTCGCTGAGCGCCATTTCCGCCTTCGCGCCCTCCTGCACCATGCTGAACGATCCCATCATGGTGAAGCCGGCCGCCATCGCCAGCGCCAGGATCAGCAAGGATGGCAGGATGCGCAGGAAGGATGGACTGTGGGCGCCCGACATGGGGCGAAGCGCCGGATCGACGAGCGGCAGACTGGTCATGGCCATCCTTTTTCCTGTGATGCCCGGCCGCGCCAAGGGGAACCGGCGCGGCCGGGCAGTTTAGCCCCCCGGCTAAACATGCCTGTCTCAGAAGGTGAAAATCTTGCCCGGATTGAACAGATTCTGCGGGTCCAAGGCCCGCTTGATGACGCGCATCAGGTCGACCGCCTCACCCAGTTCATCCACCAGGCAATGTTGTTTGCCAAGGCCGATGCCATGTTCGCCGGTGCAGGTGCCGTCCATCGCCAGCGCCCGGTCGACCAGCCGCTGGTTGATCGCTTCAACCTCCACCATCTCTTCCGGCGCGTTGGGATCGATGGAGAAGATGACGTGGAAATTGCCGTCGCCGACATGGCCCAATATCGTCGCGGGCAGGCTGGCCTTGTCCAGATCCTCGCGCGTTTGAGTGATGCATTCGGCGAGCCGGCTGATCGGTACGCACACGTCCGTCGCCCATCCGATCGCGCCGGGCCGCATGTTGACGGCGGCATAATAGGCCTCGTGCCGGGCCTTCCATAATTTGGAGCGTTGTTCGGGCAGGTTCGACCAGCGAAATTCACCCCCGCCATTCATGGCGGCGATTTCTTCCACTGTCCGAACCTGCTCGTCCACATAGGATTGCGACCCGTGGAACTCGAAGAACAGGGTGGTCAGCTCCGGATAGTCGAGCTTCGACCAGCGATTGACCGCGCGCATCTGCGCATCGTCCAATATCTCCACTCGCGCCAGCGGCACGCCGATCTGGATCGACTGCACCACCGTGTCGACCGCGCCCTGCAAGCTGTCGAAACTGCATACGGCCGAAGATATCGCTTCGGGGATGGCATGCAGGCGCAACGTCACTTCGGTGATGATGCCCAGCGTCCCTTCGCTGCCGATCATCAACCGGGTCAGGTCATAGCCGGCCGCAGACTTGCGCGCGCGCCGCGCCGTCCGGATGATCTTGCCGTCCAGCGTCACCACCTTCAGGCTCAGAATGGCTTCGCGCATCGTCCCGTAACGCACGGCATTCGTTCCTGAAGCTCGCGTGGCCGCCATGCCGCCGATGGTGGCGTTGGCCCCCGGATCGATCGGGAAGAACAGGCCCTGATCGCGCAGATGCTCGTTCAATTGTTCGCGCCGCACGCCCGCCTGCACGGTACAGTCGAAATCCTCCTGATTGACCTCAATAATGGCGTCCATCCGGCTGAGATCGATGGTGATTCCGCCCATGACCGGGATCGTGTTACCCTCGATCGAGGTACCCGCGCCGAAGGGGATGATCGGCACCCCCGCCCCCACGCACAGCTTGACGAGGGCCGCCACTTCCTCGGTCGTCGCGGCGAAGACCACCGCATCGGGCAGCACCGGCTCGAAATGGGCTTCGCTCTGGCCATGTTGCAGGCGGATCGCCTCCCCCGTGGCCAGCCGGTCCCCGACAAGGGCCCCGACCCGATCGAGGAAACCGTCCGGCAGGGGCTTGCGCGGCAGCAGGGGCGTGTGGGCGCTCATCGGATCAGAACTTGAAGCTGGCGCGGACGCCATAGCGGCGCAGATCGCCGATAATGCCCAGGTCCGATGCCGGCAGGCCGGCCAGCTGCAACGTCGTCTTTTCGATATAGGAGTCGAAATATTTCTTGTTGAACAGGTTGTTCCCGAACACCGCGAATTCGATGCCCTTCGCCGTGGCGAAGGTGATGGAACCGTTGACCACGGCATAGCCCTTCAGGAAAGTCGGCGTGGTCTGATTCAGCGTCGCGGCCAGCCGCTTGCTTTTGCCGTTCAGACTGGCGTTGAAGGTCAGCTTGTTGTCGCCCAGCGGCACGACATAGTCGCTGCTGATATTATAGAGCCAGTCGGGCTGGAAGGTCAGATGGTCGCTCGACAAGGTCCGGTTGGTGACGTCGGTATATTCCGAGGAGTCGACCAGCCGGGCGTGCATATAGGTCAGGCCGCTGGAGATGGTCCAATTGTCGGTCGGCCGCACCCGCGCTTCCAGCTCCGCGCCATAGCTATGGACATGGCCGGCATTGAGATCGACCGTCACCAGCCCGCCGGTGCTGCTCGGCGCGACGCTGTTCAGGCCGATATAATGTTTGTAATCGCTGAAGAAGATGTCACCCGACAGGCTGAAGGCGGACGTCGCATATTTTGTGCCCACTTCATAAGTCCAGGCGCTATCCCCTTGATAAGTACGGACCGGGGCCGTGGGCGCATTGAAGCCGCCACCGCGATAGCCGCGCGCGACCGAGGCGTAGGTCATCAGGCTGGGGTTCCAGTGCCGGGTGATCGACAGGCGCGGTTCCACCTCGTTTGATTTCAGGCGCGGCGCGCCCAATGCCCGGCGGCTCTCATGATCGTAACGCATGCCGAGCGCGACTTCCCAATCGCTGGTTGGCTTCCAGAAGACGGTGCCGAAGGCCGCATAAGTGTCCCCGACCCGATGGTCGGACGACGGCAGCACCAGGCCGAAGGGCACGATGGTGTTGGCGCCCGCCGCGTCGAACGTTTCGCGGCTGTAGAACAGGCCGAACAACGTCGAGAGTTGCTCATTCAGCGTGGTGTCGAACCGCAGTTCCACCGTCTTTGTGCGCAATTGATCCTTGCCGCTCGAACGGACGACATTGGCCGGGCCGAAATCGCCGTCGCTGTCGGGTGAATTGGTGTCGCGCGCATCATAAGCGGCGAGCAGCGTGACGCGGGTATCGATCGCCTCGATCGGCGCCTCGATCCGGGCATTGACGCCGCGATATTTATAGGTGGTGATGCCGGTCGTGTTGAAATTATTGTTGCGGGAATAATCGGTCGGGCCGCTGACCCAAGCATAGGGGACGTTGTGGCCCTTGATCCAGTCATAATAGCCGTTGACCGCGACCACCACCTCATTGCCCGGCGTGAAGCGCAGCGTACCGCTGACCGAATCCGTGTTCAGGCTGTTGCTGTGCCCGCCCACGGTGGTGTTGCGGATGAAGCCGTCCTGCTGGCGATGGGCGCCGCCGATGCGGATGGCCAGCTTGTCCTGTACGATCGGGGCGGACACGGAGCCGGACACCAGCCAGCTATTGTCCGGGCCGGCATAGCTGGCCGCGCCGCGCGCCTCGAAATCATTGCCGGGCTGGCGGGTGATGACGTTGATCGCGCCGCCCAGCGTATTCTTGCCATAAAGCGTCCCCTGCGGCCCGCGCAGCACCTCGATCCGCTCGACATCGAGCAGCGGGTTGTTGAGATAGGCGGTGTTGGGCCGATAGATGCCGTCGATAAACAGGCCCACGCCCGGCTGCACCGTCTGCACCAGCGTGACGCCGACGCCGCGGATCGACACGAAGGCGCGTCCCGCACCATCGCTGGAGATATTGAGGCCGGGCGACAAAGCAGCGGCTTCACGGACACTGTTGATATTCTGCCGTGCAAGGGTGTCGCCGCTGATCGCGGTCACCGCGACCGGCACGTCCAGCAGCGTTTCCTGTCGCTTGCGCGCGGTGACGATGATATCGGAATTGCCATCTGCCGTGGCGGCTGGCGCGCCCTGCGCCTGGGCTGCGGCGGGCAGGGACGCGGCGATCGCGACACCGGCAAATAGCATAGCCTTCAACTTCATCATTCTCTCCTCCCGCTGCCCGAGGGAATCATGTCCTTCGGATCTTATCTGGGCTTATCTGATAGGTACAGCTTTCAGATAGGTTTGGGGAGATAGTCGATTATGCCGTTCGGGTCGATCGCTTCGCGGATCGGATCGAGCTTTTATCTGTCCAACTCGCTGTCGCATTGGTTGCCCGGCATTTCTTGCACATCGTCATTGCGAGCGCAGCGAAGCAATCCACGTAGCGCTATGTGGATTGCTTCGCTGCGCTCGCAATGACGAAAGCTAGGTACGCAACGTTACCAGCAGCTATAGCCGCCATCCGCCAATACGATGCTGCCGGTCATCAGGCTGGCCGCGTCGGACGCGAGGAAGGCGACGACCGACGCCACTTCCTCCACCTCGCCCAGCCGGCCCATCGGCGTCGAATCGATCCAGCGCCGATACATAGGCCCTTCCTTGTCTGCGAACTCGTTGAGCGGCGTGCGGATATAGGTGGGCGCCACCGCATTGACCCGCACGCCCCGGTCGGCCCATTCCGCCGCCAGGCTCTTGGTCAGTTGATGCACCGCTGCCTTGGACGCATTATAATAGCTTTGCGGTTGCGGCCGGTTGACGATGAAGCCGCTCATCGACCCCACATTGACGATGCTGCCCCGCCCCCGCTTGAGCATGTGCCGACCAAAGGCACGGGCGCACCAGAAGGTGCCGTTCAGATTGACGTCCAGCACGTTTCGCCAATGGTCATCCGCGACCGCCTCCGCTGGCGTGTCGCTGCGCGCGATGCCGGCATTGTTGACGAGGATGTCGATCGCGCCCATCCGGTCTGCGATACCCGTTACCGCCTCGCTGTCGATCACGTCCATCACGACGCTTTCGGCATCCAGCCCTTTTGTCCGCAGGCTCGCGATTGCCGCGTCGATCTGCTCCAGCTTCAGGTCTGCGATCGTCACCGCCGCGCCCATTTCACCCAACGCCTCGACGCAGGCCAGGCCGATGCCGCTCGCCCCGCCGGTCACGAGTGCGCGTCGTCCATCCAGTTTCAATCGTTCCAGATACATGGGGTCAGTCCTTCAGGGCATGTAGGGCGCGGCGGGCATGGGCGCTTCCTGCACCGCCTCCCCCGCCGCGAGTTGATAGACCAGCCGGTCGTCTTGGGTGAACGGCGCCCAAGGCAGGCGGCCGTCGGTGGCGAAATCGACCCATATGCGATGCACGCTATCCGCCAGCGCCTGCGGCGGCGCCTCCCCGCACATCCCCTCCGGCCCGGTCACGCTGGCCAGCGTACCGAAGACGAAGGGCAGTTCCATGGCATGGGCCGCGCCCAGACCACCGAAGAGCGGCGATCGCCATGCGAACTCATACATATGGGTGCGCCCGCGATGCTCCTCGGCAAAGCGGCGAGCGGGCCAGCGAAAGACGAGATCGTGCATCGCATCGGTAAAGGCATGGCCGGGCTTCTTGCCAGCCGCCCCCATGCCATAGGCCCTGAGCAGCTTGCGCGCATGCGGCTGATGCTTGTGCACGAACCAGGTGGCGAGCAGCCGGCCGATCTTTTCCCGAACACCGGTAGGGATGAAATAAAGGTTCATCTCCTCTGCATTGGTGCCGATCAGCAGGTCGACCTCCGCCCCCACACCGACCTTCAATGCGGCGAGCGCCTTATGCGGCAGTACATCGTCGCCATGGACCGGGATGAAGCGACTGATGCCGAACACCGGCTCGCGCCCATCCTTGTCGCGCAGGTCGACCCGCGCCGTCGGCTGGCTGACCTTCTCGATCGCATCCAGCATATCGCCGGGCGCGATCGATCGGAAGCCGTCTGCGTCCGGCGAGATTCGCAGCCGCTTTGCCAGCGCTTTGACCAACCGCTGCGCCACACCGATATCGCGCGTCATCGCGCCATGGCCGCTTTGCACGATGGCCCGGCGAAACAAGCCTTTCGCCAGTGGCGAGGTGACGAGATTGGCGACCGACATGGCCCCGGCGGATTCGCCGAAGACGGTGACATTGGCCGGATCGCCGCCAAAGGCCGCGATATTGTCACGCACCCATTGCAGCGCGAAAATCTGGTCGCGCAGGCCAAGGTTGGTGGGGATGCCGGGAATGGGCAGAAAGCCTTCGACGCCGAGCCGGTAATTGATCGCCACCAGCAGAACGCCGTCGCGCGCAAAGGCGCTGCCATCCTGCACCGGCGCATCCTTGCTGCCGACCACGAAGCCGCCGCCATGGATGAAGACCATGACCGGCAGGCCCGTCATATCGCCGGCGGGCTTCCAGATATTGAGCGTCAGATAATCGTCGCCCGGGTTCCAGCCATTGCCCACCAGTGCCTCGACATCGACGCCAGGTACCGCGCGCACGCGTTGCGGCGCGGTGGCGCCCGGCTCCAGCGCATCCCGCACACCGCTCCACGCCGGCACCGGTTGCGGCAGGGCGAAGCGACGATCGCCGACCGGGGGCGCCGCATAGGGGACACTCAGGAAGCGGGCAACGCCGTCATGAACGGCGCCCCGCACCGGCCCAGCCACCGTGGGCACGATCATGTCCATCCATCCGCTCCTCTTCGCTTTGGGGCGCAGTTTAAAGCGGGACCAACGCATGGAGGAGCGAAATAGCTTTGCCGCGCGGCACGGCGACGCTGCTCAGCGGATGCGGCGAAGACGGTGGCTGCTCCTTCGCTAATGCAATTGACTTGCATCGGGCTGCTCGGCTACCCGGCCGAAGCACCCATGGAAATCGTCTGCATGCCCGCTTCTGTCCGATCCATTCCGGCCACATTCTGGACCCTGGCGGGTTGAGCAAGGCAGCCGCCCGTCCTGTGCGCAGCGGCTGGCGCTATCGCGCCAATGTCGCGCTGCGCACGCTGGCCGGGACGGTCGGCGCCTATGGCGTGGCGGCGTTGACGGCGGCGGCATTGGCCCGAACCCTGCCGATGGCGCGGGTGGAGGCGGTGACGATCGCGACACTGATCGCCTATCTGGTGGCGCCCGCCGTTACCATCTGGGCCTTTCTGGCGCGCGGACCATGGCGCGCGCTAGCCGGCGTGGGGATTGCGGCGCTGCTGCTGGGCGGCGTCGGCTGGATCGCAGGACAGCCGGCATGAGCGGAACGAGCGCCATGATCCGCGACGGGGCGCGGCAGGCGATGGCGTGGCTGCATGGCTGGACCGGGTTGCTGCTCGGCCATATCCTCTTCATCATGTGCCTTGCCGGCACGCTCAGCGTGTTCAGGCCGGAAATCAGTCGCTGGATGCGCCCGGAAGTCAGCGGGCAGTCTGATCCGATCCGCGCCATCAACGCCGCGACCAACTGGCTGTCGGCGAATACGACGGGGTCGGCCGGCTGGTATCTGGCCGCGCCCGATGGCCGCTCGAACGTGGTGGAGGCGACCTATGACAGCGGCGGCGCCTATTTCAGCCGCGCGCTCGATCCGCTGAGCGGTGCCCCCGTCGCGCGCGACACGCTGGGTGGCGAATTTTTCTATCGCCTGCATTTCGAACTGGAACTGCCCTATCCCTGGGGCCGGTTGCTCGCGTCGCTGGCGGCGATGCTGATGCTGGTGGCCATCATTACCGGCATCATCGCGCATAAGCGTTTCTTCAAGGATATCTTCACCTTCCGCCCGGCCAAGGGGCAACGCTCCTGGCTGGACGGCCATAATGCGCTGGGCGTCCTGTCCCTGCCCTTCCACATCATGATCACCTTTACCGGTCTGTTGACGCTGGCGTCGCTCAACATGCCCTGGGGCATGACGGCGGGCTATGGCGAGAATCTCATGGCGCTCTACAGCGACCTGACCCCCGGCGCGGTAACGAAGGCGCCGACCGGAACCAAGGCGCCGCTCGCCCCTATCGGCCCGATGCTGGCGCAAGCGCAGCGCCATTTCGCCGGCGCACCGGTGGGCCGGGTCTATATCTTCAATCCGGGTGACACAGGTGCGGTGGTGACCGTCTATCCGGTCGAAACCGCGTCGATCGGCTATCTGCCTGCCGAAATCAGCTTCGACGGCGCTACGGGCACAGTGCTGAAGGCCTGGACGGAGCAACGCCCGGCCATCCGCACCTACCAGACCATATACGGCCTGCACATGGCGCATTTCGCGCCGCTCCTGACCCGCTGGCTCTATTTCCTGGGCGGCGCGATGCTGACGTTGGCGGTTGCGAGCGGGATGGTTCTATGGATCGTCAAGCGGCGCGAGCGGGCGCCATTGTCGATCGGCAACCGGATGCTGGAACGGCTGAACGTCGGTGGCCTTGTGGGCGTCCCGATCGGCATGGTGGCCTTCCTCGTCGCCAATCGCCTGCTGCCTTTGGGCATGACCGCGCGGGCCGAAGCCGAAGTATCGGTTGCCTTGTGGAGCGCAGGCGCGGCGCTGTTGCTGGGCCTTGCCCTCACGCCGAAGCTGGGCTGGCCGTTGCTGCTCGGCCTGTTGTCGCTGCTCTGCGTGCTGGCCGCCTTTCTGGCGCCGATCTGGGCGAGCGATGTCATGCTGGTGACAGGCAACGCTATGCTGATGGCGACGGCGGTGGCGCTCGGTCTGCTGGTGTGGAAACATATCCGCCGCCGCAGTGCGCCCACCCCGGTTCGCCGCAGGGTGGTGCCAGCATGATGCTGACCGCCGGCCTGCTCTATCTATCCCTGTTCGCGCTGGCGGCGCGGATGCAGCGGCATCGCCCGCTTCTACTGACGACATGGCAGAAACGGCCCTTCGTCGCCCATCTGGAACTGGCAGGCTGGACCTTGTTCGGCTTGTCGCTGCTCAGCCTGTGTTTGTGGCAGGATAGCGGCATGGCGCTGGTCGCCTGGATCGGATTGCTGCCGCTGCTCGGCGGGATCCTGTTGCTGGGCATGACCTATCGCCCGGCGATCCCCCGCGCCGGTGTCCCGATTGCCGGCCTGCTGCTGGTCGCGGGTCTGCTGGTCTAACCCTTCATGTCGATGGTGGCGATAAGGCCGCCATCCTCGGCGTTGCGCAGCCGCACGGACGCCTCGAAACTCATCGCCAGCGACCGGCTGATGGTGAGGCCAATACCGGTACCATGGCGGCCACCCGGCTGGCTGCTGGGTCCGCGCGTGAAGGGTTCGAACATCTGGTCGAGCTGGTCGGCGGGAATGCCGGGGCCATGATCGCGCACATGGATCAACAGCCGTCCACCGGTTCGGGCGCAACTGATTTCCGCGCTGCCGCCATATCTGACGGCGTTATCGACCAGATTGGCGATGCAGCGGGTCAGCGCATTGGGCTTCACCCGCACGGTGCCGCCGCATCCGGTCAGGAAGCGCACCGGCGCACCCAGTTCCTCGGCATCCTCGGCTATGCTGGTCAGCAGGGAATCGATGTCGAGCGAAGACCATTCCTCTCGAGCCTCTATGCTGCTGGCCAGATCCAGCCCTTCGCGCACCAGCGTCTGCATCGCCTGATGATCGGCCAGCAGGCGCGCGCGCAACTCCTCATTCTCCACCAGTTCCAGCCGCAACCGCAGCCGGGTAAGCGGTGTCTGGAGATCATGGCTGATCGCGGCCAGCAATTGCGTGCGTTCGGCAAAGCCTGCGCGAGCGCGGCGCTGCATCAGGTTGAAGGTGGAAAGCGCCGCGCGCACTTCCTCCGGCCCCTTCTCCGGAATTTCCTCCGGATCGAGCGACACGGAAAATGCTTCCGCCGCCTGCTCCAGACGGCGAAGCGGTTTCGACACGATACGACCCACCAATATGGCCAGCCCCGCCGACGATGCGATGATGACGATCAGATAGAGCGGATTGAAGACGGTGCTGGGCGGCTTCGCCATGCGCGGGAAGCTGAGCGCGATCGCCCGCCTTTGTCCGATCCCGTCGGTATAGCGGATGACCCAACAGTCCGGACGCGGCGCGTCGACCAGCCCGGCCAGCAACTCCTTCGTCTTGTAGCGATCGGGATAGCAAAGGCCGATCGGCACCTGCCCCGCTTCGGGTTGCGATTGCGGTCCCAGGCGCGATTGCAGCAGGGTTTCGAGGTCGGCATCCTGTTCGTTCAGGCTGATGCCTTCCGGCGCTGGGGAGGCGCCGATGATATTATGCGTGGCCATCATCGTCTCGATCCGCCGTGGATCACGGCGAAAGCGCTCCGCGACATCGAGCGCGCTGGCCAGCACGCGCTGGCGACGGATGCGCTCGAAATCATGATGCCGGGTCTGTTCCGCCACCAGCAGAGCCACGATCGCCGCGACCGACATGCCCAGCGTCAGGATCAGGAAAATCTGCCCCGCCATCGATCGGAAGAAGCTGCGGGCGCGCCCGATCGCCGTCCGGATCATGAATGGTCCACCGTGCAGGCCAGGACATAGCCTTCGCCACGCACCGTCAGGATCAGGTCTTCGCCACCCGGCAGCGTCGCCAGCTTGTGCCGCAGCCGGCTGATCTGAAGGTCGATCGACCGGTCGAACGCGGCGGTGGCGCGGCGTTCGGGGAGCAGCGTCTCCCGGTCCAGCACGATATTGGGTTCATCGATGAAGCGGCTGAGCAAGCGAAATTCGGCAGAAGACAGCATCACCAGCCGGTCGTCCGGCGCGATCAGCCGCCGCTGTACCATATCGACCCGCCACGGGCCGATATGGGCGTAGCGCATGGTCGCGGCGGGGCGTGTGGTCGGGCCTGTTCGCGCCCGGCGCAGCAGATTGCGGATGCGGACCAGCAATTCGCGCGGCTCGAACGGCTTGGTCAGATAGTCGTCCGCGCCCAATTCCAGCCCCAATACCCGGTCGATCGCACTGCCCCGCGCCGTCACCATGATGATCTGCACGTCCGACCCGTCCGCCCGCAGTTCGCGGCATAGCGAAAGGCCGTCGCCATCGGGCAGGTTGAGGTCGAGGACGATCAGGTCGACATCCTCGTCGCGCAGCGTCTGGCGCAGTTCGGCAAGGTTGGCGGCGGCCAGCAGCCGGTAATTTTCCTGCCGCAACTGGCCCACGATCAGGTCGCGAATATCGGCGTCGTCATCGACCACCAGTACGGTGGCGGGACGGAAGGAGGATGCATCGGCCATGCCCCGTCCTAACGCGCGATCCTTTAAAAGTCTGCGCCTCTTCGCCGCTGATACAGGCCGATACAAAGCGATACGCAGAAGTGCGGATCGGCAACTTATCGTGGCAATTGGAAAATAACTCGCTCTATCATGTGACGGACAAAGCCGCGATGAGGACGCTGTCGGCCTCCCCCGCCGACACAAGAGAGTCCTTGCGATGCCTGTCCCTGCCATCTTGGTCGGGATCCGGTACAGCGGGCCGCCCGATCGCGCACATCCCCTCCCTCCCCCTTGTGCGTCCGGGACGGTTTCACCGTTGCGCCGGTGGGCATCGCAGGGGCCAGTCAGACCCGTCGACGAGGATGAACGTTCAGCCATGCCTATCGCCACCCTGCATATTCTTCGGGTCGCTCCCATCGCTCTGGCGTTCAGCCTTGCGGCATGCGGACAGCAAAAGCCGCCGGAAAAGGGGCCGGTGGAAGTAGGCGTCGTGACGCTGACGGCGCAGAACACCACGGTGTCGAGCGAACTGCCCGGCCGCACCGTGTCCACCATGATGTCGGAAGTGCGTCCGCAGGTGGCGGGCCTGATCCAGAAGCGCTTCTTTACCGAAGGCGCGATGGTGACCGCCGGCCAGCCGCTCTATCAGATCGACGCGCGTCTTTATCGCGCATCGCGGGACGAGGCGCAGGCCAGTCTGGCGAGCGCGCAGGCAACCGCCGTGGCGGCTCAGGCGAAGGCGCAGCGCTATCGCACGCTGGGCGACACCGAAGCGGTCAGCGCGCAGGATCGCGACGATGTGATCGCCACCGCGCGGCAGGCGCAGGCCGCGGTACAGCAGGCCCGCGCCAGCCTTCAGACGAACAGCGTCAACCTGGACTTCACGCTGGTGCGTGCGCCGATCAGCGGACGCATCGGCCGCACGCTCTTCACGCCCGGCGCGTTGGTGACGACCAGCCAGGCCGATCCGCTGACCACGATCCAGCAACTCGACCCCATCTATGTCGACGTGACCCAGTCCAGTTCGCAGATATTGGCGCTGCGCCGATCGCTGGCGGCGGGCAAGACCTTGCCGGCCAGCGCGACCATCCGGCTGAAGCTGGACGATGGCAGCGACTATCCGCAGGAAGGCCGGATGGAATTTGCCGAACCGATCGTGGACGTGAACAGCGGCACGGTGACATTGCGTGCCCGCTTTCCGAATCCCGACGGCCTGCTGATGCCCGGCATGTTCGTGCGCGTGGTCGCGCCGCAATCGGTGGTGCCCGGCGCGATTCTCGCCCCGCAACAGGGTATCAGCCGCGATCCCAAGGGCAACGCCACCGCGCTGGTCGTGAACAAGGCGAATAAGGTCGAACGCCGCACCGTCACCGCCGCACAGGCGATCGGCGACAAATGGCTGATCACGGCGGGCCTCAAGGCCGGCGACCGGCTGATCGTGGAGGGCACCGACAAAGTGCAGCCCGACGCCGTCGTCAAGCCCGTCGCCGTCAAGTCGACGAAGTAGGAGCCGTCCCTTGTTGAGCCGCTATTTCATCGAACGTCCGATCTTCGCCTGGGTCATCGCCATCGGCATCATGCTGGCGGGCCTGGGGGCGATGCTGTCGCTGCCGATCGCCCAATATCCCGATATTGCCCCACCCGGCGTCGGCATCAGCGCGACCTATCCCGGCGCGTCGGCCGAAACCGTGGAAACCAGCGTCACGCAGGTGCTGGAACAGCAACTGACCGGCATTGACGGCCTGATGTATTTCTCTTCCTCGTCCACCGCGACGGGGCAGGCGCGCATCACCGTCACCTTCCAGAAGGGCACCGATCCAGACACCGCGCAGGTGCAGGTGCAGAACCGGGTGCAGCAGGCATTGAGCCGCCTGCCCAATGCGGTGCAGCAGCAGGGCCTGTCCGTCACCAAGCAGCAGACCGACTTCCTGATGCTGGTCGGCCTCTATGACGAGACGGATAGCGCGACGCAGGCGGACATCGCCGACTATCTGGTCAATAATTTCCAGGATCCGATCGCGCGTATCGACGGCATCGGCGCGACCCAGATTTTCGGGTCGCAATATGCGATGCGGGTGTGGCTGGACCCCTATAAGCTGGCCGCCGTCAAGCTGATGCCGTCCGACGTCCAAACCGCGATCCGCGCACAGAATGTCGAAGTGTCCGCCGGCCAGATCGGCGCCGACCCCGCACCCGCCAACCAGCAGATCAACGCCACGGTGACGGCGCGGGCACGCCTCCAGACGCCGGAGCAATTCCGCAATATCATCGTCAAGACGCAGACCGACGGGTCGATCGTCCATCTGTCCGATGTGGCGCGGGTGGAACTGGGCAATGAAAGCTACAGCACGGCGGCGCGGCTGAACGGCCATCCGGCCTCGGGCGTCGCGTTGCAGCTGGCGCCGGGCGCCGACGCGCTCAAGACCGCCGAACTGGTCAAGGCCAAGGTTGCCGAACTCTCGTCCAGCCTGCCGCATGGCTACAAGGTCGTCTATCCGCGCGACACCACCCCCTTCATCAAGCTGTCGGTCGAGGAGGTCATCAAGACCCTGCTCGAAGCGGTCGCGCTGGTCGTGGTGGTGATGTTCGTCTTCCTGCAAAGCTGGCGCGCGACCTTGGTGCCCGCCATCGCCGTGCCGGTGGTGCTTCTCGGCACCTTCGGCATCCTCGCTTTGTTCGGCTATTCGATCAACACATTGACGCTGTTCGGCATGGTGCTGTCCATCGGCCTGCTGGTCGACGACGCGATCGTCGTGGTCGAAAATGTCGAGCGCATCATGGAGGAGGAAGGGCTTTCCCCGCGCGAGGCGACGATCAAGTCGATGGAGGAGATCGGCAGCGCGCTGGTCGGCATCGCTCTGGTCCTGTCCGCCGTGCTGCTGCCCATGGCCTTTTTCGGTGGGTCGACCGGCGTCATCTACCGCCAATTCTCCATCACCATCGTGTCGTCCATGCTGCTCTCGGTGGTCGTCGCGCTGATCCTGTCGCCCGCGCTCTGCGCCACCCTCCTCAAACCCGCGAGCGAGGAGCATCGCGACAAGGGATGGGCCGGCAAGTTCAATCGCTGGTTCGAGCGGATGACGAACGGCTATGTCCGCCGCACCGAGCAGGTGATGGGCCGGCGCAAGCTGTTCTGGGGCGTCTATATCCTGATATTGGGCCTGCTGGTGCTGGTCTTCGTGCGCCTGCCGTCCAGCTTCCTGCCGGTCGAGGATCAGGGACAGGTCATGGTGCAGGTCACCCTGCCCGCTGGTGCCAAGTCCAGCCGCACCGCTGCCGTCATCGACCAGGTGCAGAATTATTTCCTGAATGACGAAAAGGACAATGTCGCCTTCGCCTTCATCATGACCGGCTTCAGCTTCCAGGGTCAGGGTGAGAATGTGGGGCAAGGCTTCATCAACCTGTCGCCCTGGGACGATCGCAAGGGGGCGGCGAACAATGCGACGGCGATTGCCGGCCGCGCCACCAAGCAACTGGCGGCGATCCGCGATGCCAAGGTGCTGGGCATGACCCCGCCGGCCATTCGCGGCCTCGGCCAGTCGAACGGCTTCACCTTCGAACTGCTCAATAATGGCAGCCTCAGCCGCGCACGCTTCCTGGAGTTGCGCAACCAGCTGATCGAAGCGGCATCGAAAGATCCGATGCTGGCAGGCGTCCGTGCCGCCTCGCTGGAGGATACGCCGCAGCTCAAGGTCGATATCGACAATGAGAAGCTGGCCGTGCTGGGCCTGACCCAGGCCAATGTCGATGCGGTCCTCAGCTCCGCCTGGGGCAGCACTTATGTCAACGACTTCGTCGATCGCGGCCGCGTGAAGCGCGTCTATATGCAGGCCGATGCGCCCTATCGTGCGTTGCCCACCGATATCGACAATTGGATGGTGCGATCGACCGGCACCGGCGAAATGGTGCCCTTCTCCGCCTTTGCGACGACGCACTGGACCATGGGGCCAAGCACGATGTCGCGTTTCAATGGCCTGTCCTCCTTCGAAATACAGGGACAAGCAGGTGCAGGCGCCAGTTCCGGCGACGCGATGGACCGGATCGTCGAACTGCAAAAGCAACTGCCTGCCGGCACCAGCTACGCCTGGAGCGGCCTGTCCTATCAGGAGCAACTATCCGGTGGTCAGGCACCCCTTCTCTACGGCCTGTCGGTGCTGGTGGTCTTCCTCTGCCTCGCTGCCCTTTATGAAAGCTGGTCGATCCCGCTCGCCGTCCTGCTGGTCATTCCCTTGGGTCTGATCGGCGCGGTATTGGCCGTATGGGCGCGAGGCCTGGAGAATAATATCTTCTTCCAGGTCGGTCTGCTGACCACCATGGGGCTGGCCGCAAAGAACGCGATCCTGATCGTCGAATTTGCCGAACTGGCCCACAAACAGGGCAAGGATGCGTGGACATCCGCGCTGGAGGCGGCGCGACTGCGCTTCCGCCCGATCCTGATGACGTCGCTGGCCTTCATCGCCGGCGTCATCCCGCTGGCGATCGCCACTGGCGCCGGCGCCCAGAGTCGCGTCGCGATCGGCACGGCGGTGATCGGCGGCATGACGACCGCGACGGTGCTCGCGATCTTCTACGTGCCGCTCTTCTTCCTCACCATCGCCCGCCTGTTCGGCAGCGACAAGACCAAGTCCACGCCGCCTGCCCCGGCGCCCGACGCAGGAGTCCCGGCATGATGCGCGCTTTCCTCTCCGCCGCGTCGCTGCTGGTGCTGGCCGGCTGTAACATGGCGCCAAATTACGTGCGCCCGGCGATGCCGGTGCCGGCCAACCTGCCGAGCGGGGTAGCCTATGCCCCAGTTCAGGCCGGCGCCAAGGCAGGCCTGCCCTGGACGCAACTGGTCAGCGACACGCGGCTGCATACGGTCATCGAACGGGCACTGGCCAATAATCGCGACCTGCGCGTGGCGATCGCCAACATCCAGTCGGCACGGGCGCAATATAAGGTGCAGCGCGCCGCCCAATTGCCGACGCTCACTGCCGATGCGGCGGCCAGCTTCAGCCGGCAGAATGACAATCGCCAGAACAGCTATAGCGCCGACCTTGGCTTCAGCGCGTTCGAGATCGACCTGTTCGGCCGGGTGCGCAACCTGACGCAATCGGCGCTGGAAACCTATCTGGCGACCGAGGAAGGCGCGCGATCCACGCGCATCACCCTGATCGCCGAAACCGCAACCGCCTATGCGACATTGGCGGCGGATCAGGAATTGCTGGCCCTGTCGCGCGAGACGCAGGCCAGTGCGCAGCGCACGCTGGACCTTACAAGGTCGCTCAACGTCGCCGGGCTGGCGGGCAAGCTGGACGTGCATCAGGCCGAAACCATAGTGGAGCAGGCCGCGTCGGATGTCGCCGCCAATATCACGCAGGTCGCGCAGGATCGCAACGCGCTCGACCTGCTGGTCGGCGCACCGGTAGAGGACGCGCTGCTGCCCCAGTCGCTCGACGGTGTGATCGCGGGCATCGCGAAGGTGCCGGCGGGCCTCACCTCCGACATACTTCTCCAGCGCCCCGACGTGCTGCAGGCCGAACATCAGTTGAAGGCCGCCAATGCCGATATCGGGGCGGCACGCGCCGCGATGTTCCCGACCATCAGCCTGACGTCGGCGATCGGGGTGGCCAGTTCGGCGCTGTCGTCGCTCTTCACCGGCAGCGGCTTTGCCTGGTCGGCCAGCCCGTCCGCCAGACTGCCCATCTTCGGCGGCCCCAATCGCGGCAATCTGGACTATAGCAAGGCGCAGCGTGACCTGTACGTCGCCCAATATGAGAAGGCGGTGCAGACCGCGTTTCAGGAGGTCGCAGACGGCCTTGCGCGGGCCGGTACGATCGACGCGCAGCAGGCGGCGCAGCGCCGGCTGGTGATGGCCAGCCAGCGCGCCTATGATCTGGCGGATCAGCGCTATCGGTCGGGGATCGATACCTTCCTGACGGCGCTTACCAGCCAGCGCGCACTTTATGGCGCGCGCCAGTCGGCTATTGCCACGGACCTGGCGCTGGTGAGTAATCGCGTGCTGCTCTATCGGGTGATCGGCGCCGATCAGTAAGCGTCGATCGCGTCTCTCTCCCTCTTTTCCGGCGCTGCGAATCTGTTATGCTGCGCTGATAATAAGGGAGAGGAACCATGCTGCTACTGGCACGGTGTCTGGATTGGTTTTGCCAATTATTTGCGTCGGGCGCGCAGGACGAAGTGCGCCTTAACCAGTTGATCTCACGCTGCGGCGCGCGAGAGCATCGGCATCGCTGACGGCAGGCCGGCCGATCCCGCACGGATCGGCCCGACTCCGGCCAGAACGGCTTTGATCAGCGGCGTTCGGTCAATGCCAGACGCTTGGCCGTGGTCAGCGTCTGCTTGATGAACAGCAATACCAAGATCGCGCCGACGATACCCACGAACAGATCGAAACCCGACACGGCACCAAACAGGCCCGGTGCATAGCCCAGCATCATCATCGCGATGGTCAATCCGATCAGCAGCAGCCGTAATTCGGTGGGCCCGGCGGCCAGATAGGATAGTTTGAACTCGCCCAATACGCGCGCCGACAGATAGGCGTGAATGGACAGCAAGAGATAGCCGGCCAGCGCCACCAGCGCGACGTCCATGCGAATATAGGGGCTGGCGCCCATGCCAGCGAGGATCAGCAAGGTCGCAAGGCCATCGCAGCTATGGTCGATGAAATAGCCGTAGGACGGACGCTCGATCTTGCGATGACGCGCCAGGCTGCCGTCCATGGAATCGCCGAACCACTGGATTGCATAGCCGGCAATGGCCAGCCACAGCCAGTCGACACCCCAGTTGCTGGCGGCATAGCCGGCGAAGATGGCGAAGGCGCCGACCATGCCGAACCCGGTCAGCAGATCGGGCGTGACCCAGCGTGGCATGCGGGCGCACAGCCAGTTAAGCAGGTGACGTTCCCCTACGGCCAGCACATTTTGCTGGATACGGGCGATGGGCGGGGCCGTTGGGCCGGATGGCAATGACATGGGGCTTTATGACGGAAGCATGACATTAACACAATATTCGTTGCACCGCACCACGGATAGGCCATTGCCTCCCACTTTGCTTCGCGGGCAAAGGCGGCGTACGGGACGGGACGTCTCGCGGAGGATATGATGAGCAAGGACAGGCCCCAGGATCTGCGCGATATAGTAGAGCGCATGGAGCAGCGACCGTCCAACCCGGTGCGGCGCGCGCGGCTGATGGTCGAACAGGAAGTGCCGCCTGCCCGGCGCGGTCCAGGCTGGGACCGGCATTGGCGCGAACTGGAGGCTTATCTGGACGAAGGCGTCACATGGCGCATGCCCCAGGGGCTGGATGACAGCCCAGCAGAAGCGGACAAAAAAAGGGCCGATCCGAAGACCAGCCCTGAAAGTTTTTAGGAGAGGATGCCTGAAAGGCACATTTCTTGTGACCGACCTGTCATTTTTCCGCAAGTGCGAACGATATGCTCGCGGTTGCAAAAATTGCATGCGTAGCGCGATGCAACGCTTTCCGTAACGGAAGCCATGGTGGCGCGCGACGCTTCGGCTGGGTTTGGAAGCGGGTTGCGCTCTGCGACTCGGCCTGTCCTACACCGCCCCCGCTCGCTATAAGGACGGGCGTGAGGCCGGAACGCCTCACGCAACATGATGTCCTATTTGGGATCGGAAATATCAGGATAAGCGGGAAATGTGCGAAGTTAAGCGGACCTCATCCGATCTCATGCCTTGATCCGCAGGGTCGCCAATGCGGCCAGCAACAGCGTTACCGCAGCAAAGGCCATGGTCCAGATCGGATCGCCGGGGAAGAACGCCTTCATGATCGACCCCATGGCGGTGGCGACCAGCAGCTGCGGCACCACGACGAAGATGTTGAATACGCCCATATAGACGCCCAGCTTCGCCTGCGGCAGGCTGGAGGCCAGCATCGCATAGGGCATGGCGAGGATAGACGCCCAGGCGATGCCGATCCCTATTTCGCTCAGGAGCAGCAGGTCGGGATCGCGCAGGACAAGGAAACTGCCAAATCCAGCCGCGCCCGCGACCAGGCACAGCGCATGGGTCCGCGCCTTGCCGATCCGCGCCGCAATCCAGGGCAGCAGCGTGAGGGCCGCGACGGCGGCAACGCCATTATAGACGGAAAACAACACCCCCACCCAATTGCCGCCGGCCTGATAGGCGGCGCTGGCGGGGTCGGCCGATCCGAACATATATTGGGCGACCACCGGGGTGGTGTGAATCCACATGATGAATAGCGCCGACCAGCTGAAGAACTGGATCAGGGCCAGCCGGCGCATGATCGGCGGCATCCCGCCGATGTCGCCGACGATATGGGCCAGCATATTGCCACCCCGCCCGGCTCGCGCCAGCAGGATCGCGGTCAGGCTGGCCAGGCCATAGCCCGCGAGCAAGGCGCCCAGCAGATAGACCTCTTTTTCCATGCCCGCCAAATCGACCAGCAGCGCGACGATCAGGCCCGCACCGATCCAGACGAAGCACGGGGCGATGGCTCGTCTCGACAGATCGGGCGCTGCCGGGTGCGCTTCTTCCGCATCGGCAAAGGCGCGCATGTCGTCCGGTGAATATTCCCGCGTCGTAACCACCGTCCACAGCACCGCCGCGAACAACGCCGCGCCGCCCGCCCAAAAGCTGAAGCGCACCGTGTCCGGCACCTGCCCCGCTGGCGCGACATTGGCGACGCCCAGATGGTCGAGCAGCCAGGGGAAAAGCGATCCCACGACCGCGCCGGCTCCGATGAAAGCGGTCTGCACGGCGTAGCCTAACGTATGCTGGTCCTTGCGCAGCATGTCGCCGACAAAGGCGCGGAACGGCTCCATCGAGATATTGAGGCTGGCGTCCAGCAGCCAGAGCAGCAGCGCCGCCATCAGTAGCCCGTCGCTCTGCGGCATGCCCAGCAACGCCAGCGCTGAAAGGATGGCGCCCAGCAGAAAATAGGGACGCCGGCGGCCGAGACGGCCGAGCCAGGTACGATCGGACAGATGGCCGATGATCGGCTGCACCAGCAGGCCGGTCAGCGGCGCCGCGATCCACAGGACCGACAGATTGTCGATGCTGGAGCCGAGCGACTGGAAAACGCGGCTCATATTGGCATTTTGCAGCGCAAAGCCGATCTGGATGCCGAAAAAGCCGAAACTGATATTCCACAATCCGGCAAAGCCTTGTTTCGGCTTGTCCATGCCCATCCGTCCCCTCCTGCCGCGCACCGAACGGGCGTTCCGTCAGATACATCGAACCCGCATCGCTGCCATGACCCGCCCCGCCGGACAAGTGCGCATACGAATACGCCAGCATCGTCTCTGCAACAAAGAAGCTGACAAAAGGTCCAATTTAACTGATATGCTTTCCTCTATATGGAACGTCCCGCTATATGGGGCGGCAGAATAGGCAGAAGATCATGCAGGACGGCGACGACAAGAAGGACGGGGCCGAAACGGTCAAGGGTACGCAGACATTGATGCGCGCGCTCGACATCATGGACGAGGTGATCGACGGGCCGATCCGTGCGGCCGACCTCGCTCGCAAGCTGGGCATGAGCAAGACCACCGCGCACCGGCTGGTGCAGGCGTTGAAGTCGCGAAACTATCTGTCGGTGACGCGCGACGGCTTTGCGCTTGGCCCCAAATTATTGCAGCTGGGCGTGCTGGCGACCGAGCAGATCGACTATGTGCGGGTCGCCCGCCCTTTCATGGAGTTGCTGTCGGAACGCACCGGCTTCTGTGTGTTCGTGGGCAAGCGTGAAGGCGACTGGTCCCGCCATTTGGAGCGGGTGACGGGGACGCAACGCTTGCGTGTCGCCACCGCGCCGGGCGATCGCAGGCCAGTCGCCGAAACGGGCCTGGGCAAGGCGCTGCTGCTGGATGAGGTGGAGGCGACGTGGGAGCGCCTCTATGTCGAGGCGAAGGACGGCAAGGTGACGCCGGCGCAAATCCAGGCCTATGTCGCGGAAATGCGGGGGCACAAGGCGCGGGGCGAAGTGCTGCATGACAGCGAACTGGGCGATGGGGTGCGGTCGATCGCCGTGCCGATCCGCGATGCCAAGGGGCAGATCTGCATCGCCATCTCGATCGCCAGCGCGGCCCATTATCTGACCGACGACTTGCGCCCCGGCCTGGCGGAGCAGGTAATGCGATCGGCCGAGCTGATCAGCGGCGCCGTGGGCTATAGTGGGCCGCGTTGAATAGGAAGTCCGGCGCTTAACTTCGCACATTTCCCGCCAATTCGGACATTTTCGAACGCCAGTGGGAAATTATAGTGCGAGCAGATGCGGTATGACGCCATTCTATCAGGAACCCGTCCGATAGGACAGGCAGACACAATAAGGGCGCGGCTACCATGGTGGCCGCGCCCTTGAGTTTGGGGGAGAAAGGTGAATTCAGATCACATCCGGTAGGTGACGCCGAAGGTGAAAGTCCGGCCGATCCGTGTTTCGAACAAAGTGTCCTGACGCGTGCTGTCGATATAGAGACGGTTCTGCTCGTCGGTCAGGTTGGTCGCTTCCAGAATGACCTTGAGGCGATCGGTCACATTATAGCTGGCCGACGCGTCCATGTAGAAGGTCTTGGCATTGCCCTGGAGATCGCTGCCGGGTGAAGCCGGAATGCCGCGGATGAACTGATCGCGGAAATTGCCGGTCGTCCGGATGCTGAACTTGTCATCCTCATAATAGAGCGTGGCCGACGCGGTGTTGGGCGACAGGCCGACGAGGTCCGCCGTGGTGGTCACGGTGGGTACGCCACCTGCGCTGGCGAGGATGTAGTTAATCTTCGAGGTAACATGGGTGTAGTTCGCCAGCAGGCCGAAATTGCTCAAGAAGCCATCGAAGAAGGTGAAGGGAATCTGGGCATTGATTTCGATGCCCTTGAGCTTACCGCCCGGCGTGTTGAACGGCTGCGAAATGGTGAACGGATCGGTGGCAACCGCTGTGCCGCCGATCAGGAGCGCATCTGGCAGACCCAGTTCGTTGAAGTTGATCTGGCTGTTCACATTCTGGATATAGCTTTTGATATCCTTGTAAAAGAAAGCCGCGGACAGCAGAGAGCCAGGCCGGAAATACCATTCGATCGCAGCATCGAACGTATTGGCACGGATGGGGCTCAGCAGAGGGTTGCTGATGCTACCAACGCGGGTGGTGGGGTTGATCGTCACCGTGGGCGTCAACACACCGAGTTCAGGCCGGGACAACACCTTCGCACCGGAGAAACGGACCAACAGGTTATCGATCGGTTCGATCACGATATTGGCCGACGGCAACCAGTCGTCATAGCTGTTGCGGACCGCCTTATACTGACCGGCAAGGCCGGTAGGGGAAGAGGCGCTGGCAATGTTGATATAGCCCGATCCTACCATGTCAGTCTTGACGTAGCGGACACCCGCGTCGCCACGAATGGAAAAGCCCAACGCCTCCTCCAGATCGAAGTTCGCCATCAGATAGCCGCTGGAGACTTCCTCGACGACGCGGCTGCGGCCTGCACCACATTCCACGCCGCAATAGCGCACGTCATCGAAACCGAAGGTGCTGGCCCATTTGTCGGGATCAATCGCGGCCCAACTGGACGGCGCGCCATTGCCCCACAGCTTGTCGACGCCGTTGATGGTGGTGGTGATGGCCGCCAGCGTAGTGCCGGCCGGCAATGCACGGACCACCGTGTCGGCATTATAGGGACGCAGGAAGGTGGAGAGGAAGTTGCTGCGCCGATATTGTGCGCCCGCCCGGATGGAGAAGGCATCGCTGACCGTCCATTTCAGGTTGGTTTCCGCGGTCATGTTGTCGGTGGTGTTCTTGGACGGCTTGCCCTGGAAGCTGAAGCCACCCAGCACCGTGCCGTTCGACAAAGTCGGCGCGTAGTTGAAGCTGTTCGGATTGCTGACATCCACGCCGAAGCCCAATTTGGGCGTGCTGCCGCCATCGCGGAAGTCGATCGAGAAACCATTGGTGTCGATCGCATCCATGAAGGTCTGAAGCCGCTTCTTCCCGTCCCAGACGGACTGGTTGAAGCCAACGATACCGCTGACTTCCAGGCTGTCGTTCAACTGGCGCTTGAAATTGACGTTTGCCTGTTTGAAGGTCGAGACGAAATGATCGACGAGCCCTTCGGAGCGGACGTCTACGCCGTTGAACAGGCCATAGAGCAGCGAGCCATTGTCGTCGAATTCGATGTCCCGCACCGAGGTCATCGGCTGTCCGAGGTTGGAGGCGTTGCGGGCGAACGAGATAGCCGCGATGTAATTGTCGCGACGGGTGACTTCAAATCGCGAGTAGAGGAAATCGACCGAGATGTCGGTGGCATCGTCCGGCTGGAATTGCAGCGTCAACGAGCCGCCAATACGTTCCTGATTCTGTTGACTGTTCAGATAGCGGGGCAGGCGCGGCAGGAAGGCGCCGCTGCCCGGCGTTCCTGGCAAATCGTCGCGACGCAGATCTTGAATCGCCTGATAGGCGGCGGCGGTGCTGGTGCGGGGATTGTTCGTGCTGCAATTTGCCGCAGTCACGCCGCGCGCAGCAAGTTGTGTCGCATTTTGCCCGGCAGTATTGATCGGCGCGCCCAGCGGCGAGCAGAAACCGCCATTGGCATTGGCCGACAGGATGTCCACCGCCGAATAGCCGACTTCGCGAAGATGGCGTTTCTGATAGGCGACCGAGCCGAGAATGCCGAAGCCGCTGTCGCCGAACTTCTTGGAAATGAGCAGCGAGGCACGCGGATCGACTTTCTTCGACAGTTCATTGTAAACGCCGCGCGCAGTCGCCGCGAGGACGAAGTCTTCCTTCTGGTCCATCGGCTTGGGCGCGGAGAGATCCACCGTGGCGCCCAGCGAGCCTTCCTCGATATCGGCCGAGGTGGTTTTGCGCACCGACAGGGCAGAGAAGATTTCGGTCGGGAAAACGTTGAAGTCGAAGCTGCGGCCGTTGTTGCCTGCACCATAGATATCGGACGAGCCGGTCTGCGCCGTCCCTTCCATGCCGTTGATGCGGACGCGGGTGAAACCGGCGCCCAGACCACGGACCGAGATGTTGCGCCCTTCACCACCATCGCCACGGGCGAGCGCGATGCCGGGCACGCGCTGCATGGACTCGGCCAGGTTGGAATCGGGGAATTTGCCGATATCCTCCGCCACGATCGAATCGACGGCGGCCGCTTCGTTGCGCTTCATGCCCAGCGCGCTGTTGAGCGAGGCACGGAAGCCGGTGACGACGATGTCGGCAGTTGCCGGATCGGCGGCCTGATCGGCAACAGGCTGCTCCTGGGCCATGGCCGGCAGGGCGACCAGCAAGGTCGAGGCGATCGCGAGGGCCGAGCTGCGACGAGCGAACGCGGAACGTACAGGCATAAATATCCTCCCCAATGTCCTGACCGCCTCCTCCCCGGAGGTCGATCTTATGGTTCCACTATGTGAACTCGAGTGTCATCCTATATCCGTGGTCGGACAAAAGAAAGAAAAATCATCATGTGATTTTGCATTTCACAATGTGGATCATTTTATCGGCCGTTCCATCACCGGAGGCATTGACGCGTCGGCATGTCCCGATATATGGATCATCACACTATTTAACGGGATTAAAAGTTCAGCGCGCCTCTGCACGGGCCGTTGACCTGGAGGGGGCGCCGCTCCGCTGTGGCGCCCCCTTTCCTTTGTCCCCGATCGGATGGTTTATCGCATGTCCGCTATCCTTGCGCTGATGCTGACCGCCGCGCCGCTTCCGGCGGCGCAGCTGTTCGACCTGACTCCGGAGTCGCCCGATCGCCGCCGCGTCTATGAAACGGGCGGTCATGGCGTGGAGCCGAGCCGTGACGAACGGGGCTTCCTTTTTTCCACCGCGCTTCCTGAGGGCGATTATCGCGTCACGCTGACGCTGGGCGGACGACAGGCGGGTGACACCACGGTCAAGGCCGAAGCACGGCGCATGATGCTGAACCATGTCGTCACGCGTCCGGGCGAAACGGTTGAGCGCAGCTTTCTGGTCAATGTGCGCACCCCTGCCCTGACCCCGCCCCCGGCCAATGCGCCGGGTGGCAGGACAGTGCGGGTCGATGCGCGTGATATGCTGGAATATACGTGGGACGAGAAGCTGACCCTGGAATTTCTGGGCAAGCCCGTTGTCCAGTCGGTGCGGATCGAGCCGGCACATGCGCCTACCATCTTCCTGGCGGGCGATTCGACCGTGACCGACCAATATGCCGAACCGGCCGCCAGTTGGGGACAGATGCTGCCGGCGATGCTGGACGACGCGGTGATCGTCGCCAATCATGCCAAATCGGGTGCTACGCTCAAATCCTTCCTGACCGACCTGCGCTTCGACAAATTGCTGGCGGGGATGAAGGCGGGCGACTGGCTGTTCATCCAGTTCGGCCATAACGACCAGAAAGCCGAGTGGCCGCAGACCTATGCCGACGCGGCGACCACCTATCCCGCCTATCTGCGCGCCTATATTGCCGAGGCGCGGCGGCGCGGCGCGCTGCCTGTGTTGGTGACGTCGCCCGAACGGCGCAATTTCGACGAGGCCGCGCGGATCAAGGATACGCTGGGGGCCTATGCGGCGGCCGTGCGCAAGGTTGCGGCGGACGAGCAGGTACCGCTGATCGACCTGAACGCCGACAGCCGGGCGATCTATGAAGCGCTGGGGCCGGACGTGGCGCCGACCATCTTCAATGATGGTGGCAAGGACAAGACGCATCATGACAATGCAGGCGCCTGGTTGCTGGCGCGGGCAGTGGCGGAACGGATCAGGGCGCAGGTGCCGACCCTGGCCGGGCATGTCGTTGCATCGGCCTTCATACCGAGCCGGCCGCAGTTGGACGGGGTGTCGATCGTCCCCAGCCTGATCCGCAGCGACCAGCGGCCGGCGGGCAATTGATGCGGATGAGCCGCCGCGAACTGGCACTGGGCGCCGCCGCGCTGATTGTGCCGATCTTTCCGGCGCATGCGGCCCGGCGTTTCGACGTGCGCGATCATGGTGCGAAGGGCGATGGCATCGCGATCGACAGCGGGGCGATCAATGCCGCGATCGAGGCGGCGTCTCGCGCCGGGGGCGGCACCGTCATTCTGCCGCGTGGCCGCTATCTCTGCTTCTCGATCCGGTTGAAGAGTCGGGTGACCTTGCTGCTGGGCGAAGGGGCGGTGATCGAGGCCGCAGATCCGGCGCGCCATGGGGGACGCTACGACCTGCCCGAGGCCGGGATCGAGCAGCTTTACCAGGATTTCGGGCATAGCCATTGGCGCAACAGCCTGATCTGGGGCGACGATGTCGAGCAGGTGGCGATCATAGGGCCGGGATTGATCCACGGCTTGGGCCTAACCCGCGATGGGCCAGGCGCGCGGTGGAAGAAACAGGCGGGCGAGCGCCCGCTGTCGATGCAGGGCATGACCGCTGCCGAAATCGGCCATCTGGAACCGGATGCCGCCATGATGCAAGGACTGGGCAACAAGGCAATCGCCTTGAAAAATGGGCGCGACATCCATCTATCGGGCTTCACCATATTGAAGGGCGGGCATTTTGCGATACTGGCCACGGGCACGCGCGACCTGCGGATCGAGGGGCTGACCATCGATACCGAGCGGGACGGGATCGACCTGGACTGCGTGCGTAACGTGGTGGTGGAACGCTGCCGGGTCAATTCACCCAATGATGACGGGATCGTGGTGAAGAGCAGCTATGCGCTGGGACGCGCCATCGCCGCGGAGAATATCCTGATCCGCGATTGCGACGTATCGGGCTATGATATGGGATCGTTGGTGGATGGGACGAAAAGGACCACGCAGGAAATCGCGCCGGATCGCGATCGGGTGACGGGACGGATCAAGCTCGGCACCGAGAGCAATGGCGGATATCGCAACGTACGGATTGAGGATTGCCGCTTCACCCGGTGTCGGGGATTGGCGCTGGAGACGGTGGACGGTGGCGTCATGGAGCAGATCGTGGCGCAGCGGTTGACGATGCGCGACGTCACGACCGCCCCGTTGTTCCTGCGGCTGGGTGACCGGCGGAGAGGGCCTGAAGGGACGGGTGTCGGCGCGATCGAAGGCGTGACGATCCGCGATGTGGATGCACGCGGGATCGACCATCGCTTCCCGGCTGCAATCGCAGGACTGGCGGGTCATCCGATCCGCGACGTGACGCTGCGCGACGTGCACCTGTCCTATCGCGGTGGCGGAACGGTAGCGGACGCGGCACGCCGGCCTCAGGAACTGCCCGATGTCTATCCGGAACCGAGCATGTTCGGCGTGCTGCCCAGCTGGGCATTGTGGGCCCGGCATGTGGACGGGCTGGCTATCGACCGGCTGACCGTCGAGACGATGGCAGCTGATCAGCGGCCGCCCTTCGCGCTGGAGGATGTGCAGCGCTTTTCCGTGCGGAATACGCCGCTATGGCGTTGACGAACATATGGGACGATGCTACCAAATATAGGTAGAACGTTCCACAATATGGTTTGATAACGGGAGCGAGGGGAGAGCAATGACCATCCACGCCTTCAAGATGCAGCTGAAGCCCGGCGTGGTGGACGAGTATCGCAAGCGCCATGACGAAATCTGGCCAGAGCTGTCCAACTTGCTGTCGCAATCTGGCATCCACGACTATTCCATCTTCCTGGATGAAGAGACGCTGAGCCTTTTCGCAGTGCTGAAGCTGCGCGAGGATAACAGCCGCGACACGCTGCCCGATCATCCGATCATGCAGCGCTGGTGGGACCATATGGCCCCGCTGATGGAGGTGCAGCCCGGCAACCAGCCCAAGGAATGGCCGCTCCCCTTGCTGTTTCACATGGACTGAAGCCATGCGTTCGCTGATCGCCGCCTTGCTTCTGGGGTCTGCTCTTGCCACGCCTGCCGTTGCGCAGGAGGCGAAGCCCACCGCCAACCTGTCCGCCCCGGTCAAGACGTTCGGGCGTGTGTCCTATGACGCCCGTTCGCTGATGGTCGATGGCAAGAGGATGGTGATCTGGGGCGGCGAGTTCCACCCCTTTCGCCTGCCCTCCCCCGATCTGTGGCGCGACATCCTTCAGAAGATGAAGGCCAGTGGGTTCAATACGGTCGCGCTCTATTTCGACTGGGGCTATCACAGCCCGAAGCAGGGCGTATATGATTTCAGCGGTATCCGTGACATCGACCGGCTGCTGACCATGGCGGAGGAGGAAGGCCTCTACGTCATCACCCGCGCCGGTCCCTATGTGAACGCGGAATTGTCGCGAGGCGGCTTTCCGGGCTGGCTGGTCAACCAGCGCGCCCGCGCCCGCACCGACGACCCCGATTATCTGAAGGCCGCCGACGAGTGGCTGAGCCACATCAATCCGATCATCGCCAAGCACCAGATCAACGCCGACCCCAAGCGCCGCTATGGCGTCATCCTGCATCAGATCGAAAATGAGCTGGCGCTGACGACCCCGTCGCAGCGACGCTATATGGATCATCTCTATGCCAAGGCGCGGGCCGATGGCATCACCGTCCCGCTGTTCCACAATGATCAAGGGCGTAATGGCTATTGGACGCCCGAGAGCAGCAAGGTCGACAAGGTCGTCCATGGCCCGAACGACATGTACGCGTTCGACGGCTATCCCGGCGGCACCTGCACCGTGGAGGGCAAGCCGACCCGCGACGTCGCCGCGCCCGACTGGGGCTTTTATGGTCCGGGCGGGGCGAAGGGCGGCGCGTCCGCTTCGCCGGATACGCCGGGGTTTCTCGCGGAGTTCGGTGGCGGCTGGTTCGACTATTGGGGGTCGAATGGTGGCTATGACTGCAACGCCATCCAGCGCGGCAAGCGGTTCCAGCGGGTCTTTTATGGCACCAACCTGGCCAACGGGATCGGCATCCAGAGCTTCTACATGAGCTATGGCGGCACCAGCTGGGGCTGGTTGCCGGCGCCGGTCGTGTTCACCAGCTATGATTATGGGTCGGCCATTTCCGAACCGCGAGCGCTGCGCGACAAGGCCATGGAGATGAAGCAGCTGGGCGGGCTGATCGCGTCCGTCCCCGATCTGGCGGGCATGATCCCGGCGGGGCGGCCGGAGATTTCGTCACCCAATATCCAGATCTACCACAATAAAAGCCGGGAGACGGACGCGCGCTTCCTGATGGTGACGCACAAGCCTTCTAACAGGCAGACGAACGATAGTTTCAGCTTTACCGCCGACCTGCCCGACGGGCGCTATAGCGTGCCGATGCAGTTGAATGGCTTCGACGCTAAGTGGCTGGTCGCGGGGGTGACGCTGACCGGGCAGCGGCTGGTCTATTCGACGTCGGAGCTGCAATCGTCGCAGGATGGCGTGATGCTGCTCTATGGCCGCGCGGGCGAGCCGGGCGAGACGGTGCTGCGCTATGCCGCCGCCCCCACGGTGACGGTGGTGGAGGGACAGGTTTCGAGCGCATTTGACGCGGCGAAGGGCGACCTGAAACTCGGCTATACCCATCAAGGTCGCTCAGTGGTGCGGATCGAGGGTGGCGATCGCCCTCCGCTGACGCTGATCATCGCCGACGAGGCGGAAGGCGCCCATTATTGGCGGCAGGGCGATGCGCTGGTGCGCGGGCCGGCACTGGTGCGCTCGGCCGTGGCAAAGGGCGGCGTGCTTGCACTGACCGGCGATACGGATGGAGCCGATGGGCTGGAGGTGTGGGCACCCAAGGGCGTCCGCGCGGTTATCTGGAATGGCGCGAAGGTGGCGACCACGGTTGGCGCGGCAGGCAGCCTTGTCGCTGTGCAGCCGCTGAGCGGACCGGCCGATATCGTCCTGCCCGCGCTGACCGACTGGCGCATGGCCAAGGGATCGCCCGAAGCCGATCCGGCATTCGACGACAGTGCATGGCAGGCGATCGACCGGCGATCCTATGCACCGACCACGATCCGCCCGGACGGTCAGCCCAATATGAGCATGGACGCCTATGGCTTTCATGACGGCGATGTCTGGTATCGCGGGCGGTTTAGCGGGACGCCGGACACCAAGGCGCTCTCGCTCTTCTACGGGGCAGGTGGCGCGGGACTGGTGCAGGCCTGGATCGATGGACAGTTTATCGGCGAGGCCGAGCCGCCGACTGGACTCCCTCGACCGATCACCACCGGGACGGCGCGCTTTGCCCTGCCCGCCGGCGCGCAGAGCGGCGAGCATGTCCTGTCGGTGATGGTGCGCAACAACGGCCATAATTGGGATCTGGACAGCGACGATTTCCATAAGGAAGCGCGCGGCCTGATCTCCGCCTCGCTGGAGGGCGGCCCCAGCGGGCGCAGCTTCGCCGTGCCGATCGAGTGGAAGATCCAGGGCAAGCAGGGCGGCGAAGACCTGCCCGATCCGGTGCGCGGGCCGGCCAATAATGGCGGCCTCCATGGCGAACGCATGGGATGGCACCTGCCCGGTTTCGACGACAAGGGGTGGGGCAAGGTCAGCCTGCCCGCGACGCAGGTTCAGGCCGGGACCAGCTGGTATCGCACCGATTTCGCGCTGAACGTCCCCAAGGGACAGGATGCGACCATTGGCCTCAGCTTCGGCGATGCGTCCAAGCCGCGTTCGCCGGTGCGCTATCGCGTGCTGATCTTCGTCAATGGCTGGAACATGGGGCAGTTCATCGCTCATGTCGGGCCGCAACGCACTTTCCCTATCCCCGAGGGCATAATCAATCACCGGGGCAAGAACCATATCGCGCTGGCCGTCACGTCCGATGGCCAGCCGGGCGACGCGCTGGAAAGCGTACGCCTTATCACCCTTCATACCGTGAAAGGCGGTCTGCCAGTGCAGATGGTTGCCGCGCCAAACGCACCTTCAGACCTCAAGGAGACCAAGTAAGTGGCCGCTACCCATCATGACGTTCCACGCAGCGAGGTCGTCGAATCCATCGACCGGCTGATGGACAATCTCGTCAACATCAAGGACGAGACGGGCGAATTCCTGCTCCATCTGGATGATGGACGGATCATCGACACCAAGGGGTGGGCCGGCTGGGAATGGACCCATGGCGTCGGCCTGTTCGGCATGTGGCGCTATTTCGAGCAGACCGGCGATTACAAGGCGCTGGAGATCATCAAACAATGGTTCGAGGATCGCTTTGCCGAAGGTACGCCGACCAAGAATATCAACACGATGGCCCCGTTCATCACGCTGGCCTATCTGTACGAATATGAGCCGGACCCGCGCTACATCCCTTATCTGGACACCTGGGCCGAATGGCTGATGGCGCCCGACGGCCTGCCCAAGACCGAGGAAGGCGGGTTCCAGCATATCGTCTATAATGACGAAAATCCGGGCGAAATGTGGGACGACACGCTGATGATGTCGGTGCTGCCGCTGGCCAAGATCGGCCTGCTGCTGAACCGCCCCGCCTATATCGAAGAAGCAAAGCGCCAGTTCCTGGTCCATATCAAATATCTCTACGATACGAAGACGGGGCTGTGGTTCCATGGCTGGGATTTCAACGGTCGCCACAACTATGCCGAAGCGCTTTGGGCGCGCGGCAATTGCTGGGTGACGATCGCGATTCCCGAGATCATCGAGATACTGGATCTGCCGGAGGGCGATTTCTTCCGCACCTTCCTGATCGACACGCTGACGGCGCAGGTGAAGACGCTGGCCGAAACGCAGGATGCCGAGACGGGCCTTTGGCATACGCTGATCGTCGATCCGACCAGCTATCTGGAAGCGTCGGCCACGGCCGGTTTCGCTTACGGTATCCTGAAGGGCGTACGGAAAGGCTATCTGCCGCGTCATTATGAGGAGGTCGGGATCAAGGCGGTGCGCGGCGTTCTGGCCAATATCGATGCGGCCGGCGAGTTGCAGCAGGTCAGCTTCGGCACCGCGATGGGCAGTAGCCAGCAATTCTATAAGGATATCGCGCTCACCTCCATGCCCTATGGCCAGAGCCTGGCCATCTGCGCGCTGGGCGAGTTTTTGCGGACCTATATCTGAGGCAGGCGGCGACAAGGGGACGGCTGTGGAAGGACTGTACCTCTTTCGCCTTTTGCGCGGACATGCCGTCGGCCTGATCGGGCTGGCGGCATTTTTGCTGGGTACGCCGGCACGCGCGGAAGAGTGGGTGCATGACCGGGCGCGAGCGGGCGATTTCATGCTGGCAGCCAAGGGACGGATGGCGCGGATCGTCACCGATGCGGCGGACCATGAGGTGGTGTGGATCGCCGCTGCGGACCTGCGCCGGGATATCGCCACCATCAGCGGCGCGAACGAAGGCGGCACGGGGCAGGTCTGGATCGGCACGCTGGGGCGTAATGCCGCCATCGACCGGCTGGTGGCAGCCAAGCGGATCGACGTCGGCAGGCTGAAAGGCGCGTGGGAGAGTTTCCTGATCTTAACCGTCGATCGGCCGGTGCCAGGCGTGGCCCAGGCGCTAGTGATCGTGGGGAGCGACAGGCGTGGTACGGCCTATGGCGCCTATGAAGTCGCGCGCGCGATCGGCATGTCGCCCTGGCACTGGTGGGCGGACGTTGCGCCGCTGCATCGAGATGCGCTCTATGTGGCGAAGGGCATGCAGCGGTTCGGGCCACCTTCGGTCAAATATCGCGGCATATTCTTGAACGATGAGGATTGGGGGCTGGTGCCCTGGGCGGCCGGTACGCATGCGCCGGGCGAGAAGCCACTCGGGCCGCAGACTTATGAGAAAGTCTTCGAACTATTGTTGCGGTTGAAGGCCAATATATTGTGGCCGGCGATGCACAAGGTGACGCGGCCATTCAACGCCGATCCGGCCAATGCGGCGTTGGCGGATCGCTATGCCATCGTCATGGGATCGAGCCATGCCGAACCGATGTTGCGGAACAATGTGGGCGAATGGACCGCGCCGGCGGCGGATTTCGACTATCTGAAGAACCCAGATGGTGTGCGCCGCTATTGGGAAGAACGGGTAACGACCGATGCGGCTTACGAAAGCGTGTGGACGCTGGGGATGCGGGGCATTCATGATAGCGGCATGGTCGGGCCGAAAACGGTCGAAGAGCGGCGGGCTACGCTGGAACGGATCTTTGCCGATCAACGGGCGATGCTGGGGAAGGCCGGCATAGGCGCCGCGCCGCAGGTCTTCACGCCGTACAAGGAAGTGCTGGACGTCTATCGCGCGGGGCTGAAGGTGCCGGACGATGTGACGCTGATGTGGCCGGACGATAATTTCGGGTATATCCGCCATTTCCCCGATGCCGCCGAGCGCGCGCGCAAAGGCGGTTCGGGCGTTTATTATCATTTGTCCTATCTGGGCGCGCCTCTTTCCTACCTCTGGCTGTCGACTACGCCGCCGGCGCTGATCCGCCAGGAAATGGGCCGGGCCTGGGACAAGGGCGCGCGGACGATGTGGGTGGTCAATGTCGGCGATCTGAAGCCGGCGGAACTGGGCACCGACTATTTCCTGCGCATGGCATGGGATGTGGAAGGGACGCGCGCCGAGCCTGTCGACCGGTGGGTCGAACGATGGGCGGCGGACACGATCGGGGCGACGGTGGCGCGGCCGGTCGCAGACATATTGCGCGATTATCATCGGTTGAATTTCGAACGGCGGCCGGAACATCTGCAATATCATCTGCCGGCCGAGAAAGCGCGGCAAAGCCCGTTGACGATCGACGAAGCGGACAAGCGACTGGCGGGTTTCGCGGCGATGGAAGAGGCGCTCGGGCGGATCGAGCCGCTGGTCGCACCTGAGCGGCGGGACGCCTTTTTCGAACTGGTGGCTTATCCGGTGCGGGCGTCTGCGGCGGCGAACCGGCGCTTCTTTGCGGCCGAAGCGCATGATCGGCTGCGCGACGTCGACCTGGCCGAAGCGATGCGGCGGGGGCAGGTGGCGCATGAAGCCGATGCCGCGATCGGCGCGCTGACCCGGCACTATAATCGCGCGGTGGCGGGCGGCAAATGGCGGGGCATGATGGCAGTGGAGCCGGCTGACGGGCAATGGCGCAGCTATCGTCTGACCCCGCCCATCCTGCCACCGGTGGATGCCGTGGCGCCGGCTCCAGGCCATGAACGCATGGCAAATGAGACAGCGAGTTGGACAGTGGTTGCGCCACGCGACTTTGCTGTCGAGGCGGGATGGCGGCTGGTGGATGGGCTGGGCCGGCAGGGCGATATGCTTGCCGCAACGGGCATCGGCGGGCGAGCCAAGGCTGCCGTCACCCTGCCCGCCGGGCGTTGGCAGATGGTGGTGGATCTGCTGCCTGCCTATGCCGACCATGATGGCGATCCGTTGGAGTTGACGGTGCGCGTCGATGGCGTGGATCATGCTCTGGCCGTGACGCGCGAGACGGGAAGTCGGGACTGGGCGATGGGGGTGCTGGACAATCGACTGAGCCTGACATTAGCCGGAGAATTGGCGGGCGGCGGGCATGATCTGGCGGTGTCGGCCAGCGACAGCGGGGTGATGATAGAGGCGGTGCGGTTCATGCCCGTTCAGGCTGATCGCGCCTTGCATTAATTTCATATTGCGTGATAGACGTCCACTATGTGGCATTTAATGCCCGTGCCCAAGGATAAGAATCACAGGCGCGACCCAAGGCGAGGATGAGATTGAACGTGCCTGAACCCACCCGACCCGTCCGCCTGCAAAATTACCTCGCCTATGGCTCCAACGATGTTCTGGGCGCCGGGTCGATGGCCGTCATTTCCGGCTGGGTGCTGATTTTCTACACGCAATTTTGTGGGCTTAGCGCCGGACAGGCCGCGACTATCTTTGCCGTGGCGCGCATATTGGACGCGTTTGCCTCGCCCATGATCGGCTATATTTCCGATCATTTCGGATCGACTTGGCTGGGCCGGAAATTGGGGCGGCGGCGCTTCTTCATATTGGCCGCCATCCCGCTGTTGCCAAGCTTCGCGCTGATGTGGCTGCCGGGACAGGGATTCTGGTATTATCTGGTCAGCTATGTGCTGTTCGAGCTGGTCTATGCGATGGCGATCATCCCGTTCGAGACGCTGGCGGCCGAAATGTCGACCGACTATCGGACCAAGGCGAAATTTGCGGGGTCGCGCATATTGTTCGGACAGGCTTCGGCGATCCTGGCGGGCTTCCTGCCACTGTGGCTGATCAATGCGCTGGGCCGGGACAGCGCCGACACTTTCTTCTACATGGGCCTGATCTTCGCCGCCCTGTTCATGGTGACGGCGGGGCTGCTCTATCTGTTCAGCTGGGAACGGCATATGCCGGGCGCACTGGACGTGGCGCCGGAACGCAAAAGTGCGGGCGGCGCTGGACAGGCGTTGAAGGCGCTCTATCGCAACCTGTTCTCGACCATGCGCATCCGAGCGTTCCGGCTGCATCTGGGCATGTATCTGGGCGGCTATATCAGCCAGGATATTTTCAACGCGGCCTTCACCTTCTTCGTGATCTTCGCAATGTCGGGGTCGATGGCGATCGCGTCGGGATTGCTGGGCACCATGTATATCGTGCAGTTCGCCGCGGTGATCATCGCCATCAACCTGGCGCTGCGCGCGTCACCGGCGAAAGCCTATCAGGTCGCGGCGGCGGATTTCGCCGTGGGCGTGTTCGCATTGCTGGCGTTGTGGCTGCTGGGCGTGCCGGCGACGTCTCCGTGGATCTGGCTGCCGATCGTGCTGGTAGGGCTGGGGCGCGGGGCGCTCAATTACATTCCCTGGGCGACATATAATTATATGGCGGATGTGGACGAGATCGTCACCGGCCAGCGGCGCGAGGGCAGCTTTGCCGGGGTCATGACTTTCGTGCGCAAGGCGACGCAGGCCGCCGCCGTGGTGGCCGTGGGCTTCATCATGCAGGCGGGTGGCTTCGTATCGGGCGCGCAGGCGCAGAGCCATGGCGCGATCCTGACCATGGCGTTGCTGCTGGGCGTGGGGACGGTTGGCTGTCTGGCCTTTGGCATCATCGTGTCCACGCGCTTCCGCCTCAGCCCCGCAACCCACGACATATTGATGTGCGAGATCGAGCATTTGCGGAGCGGGGCCACCACCCCCTCCTCCCCCGCGGCCGCCATGGTGGTCGAGGATCTGTCCGGCTGGCGTTACGACCAGCTATGGGGCAACAATCCGGTGGCCCGATCGGCGGGGTGAACAAGGGGATGATGATGAAGCGGAGCATGATGCTGGGCGTGGTGCTGACGGGCGCGCTGATGACGACGCCGGCGCTGGCCGATGGCTGGTCGCGGAGCTGGATGGCGGCGCCCCTGGTGTCGAAAGCGCCACCGGAGAAGCGCCCTGAGTTGCAGGATCGGACCGTGCGACAGGTGGTGCGGATCAGCAGCGGCGGGCAGCGTATCCGCCTGCGCCTGTCCAACGAGATGTCGACACAACCGCTACTGCTGGGCGCGGTGCATGTCGCGCTGGCGGATGAGAATGGCGCGATCATGGCGGGGTCCGACCATGTCGTGACCTTCAACGGGGCGCAGGGCGCGACCGTGCCGGCGCGCGCGCCGTTGCTGAGCGATCCGATCGCGCTGCCGGTCAAGCCGCTGACCCGGCTGACGATTAGCCTGCATCTGCCGCAGGGCGCGCCGGAAGCAACGGTCCACAGCTATTCCGCCGCGACCGGCTGGACCGCGCCGGGCGATCAGACCGGGGCGACCAGCTTGACCGATGCGACGGTGATCGGGCCGCGCATCATCCTGTCCGGTGTGGAAGTGGAAAATCGCCGGGCCGGCACGACTATCGTGACGCTGGGCGATTCCATTACCGATGGCGTGCGCGCCACGACCGATAGCAATCGCCGCTGGCCCGATCTGCTGGCGGAGCGGCTGCAAAAGGCGGGGCGTACGTCTGTGGGGGTCGCCAATGCCGGGATCAGCGCCAACCGGCTGCTGAGCGAGGGCGATGGGAATAATGCGCTGGCGCGGTTCGACAGCGATGTGCTGGCGGTGCCGGGCGTGACCCATGTGGTGGTGCTCGAGGGAGTGAACGATATCGGCTCGGCCTTTGCGCAGAAGCGGCCGATCCCGACCCGCGACGCGCTTGTCGGTGCCTATCGCCAGATGATCGCGCGGGCGCATGATCGGGGCGTGAAGATCATATTGGCCACCATCCTGCCCTATAAGGGTGCGGGCTATTGGAGCGAGCAAGGCGAGGCGGTGCGGGTCGCAGTCAACGACTGGATTCGCCAGAATGACGAGGCGGACGGCTTTGTCGATCTGGCGAAGGCGATTGCCGATCTGGCCGATCCTGCGCGCATGGCCAAGCCCTATGATGTGGGCGATGCGCTGCATCCCAATGATGCTGGGTTCCGCGTCATGGCCGATGCGATCGACCTGAAGTTGCTGCGATGATCGGTGCGCTGCTGATGCTGGCGGCCGCTGCGAGTGGGCCGGTCGCGCCCAAGCCCTTGTTTCGCGATCCGGTGCATGACGGCGCGGCCGATGCCTCCACGGTGCGGGATCGCAAGACGGGCGAATGGGTGATGTTCTATACCAATCGGCGCGCGGACCTGCCTATGGACGATGCCAAGGATGTGCGCTGGGTGCATGGCACGGCGATCGGTGTCGCGCGGTCGAAGAATGGCGCGCATTGGCGCTATGGCGGGACGGCGGATATTCCCAAGGCCTGCACCGGCGAGACGCTCTGGGCACCTGAGGTGCAATGGCTGGCGGGACAGTGGCATATGTGGCTGACGGTGGTGCCGGGCGTGTTCCGCGACTGGAATGCGCCGCGCTTCATCGTCCACCTGACCAGCCCGGACCTGAAAAGCTGGACCTGTGGCGAGCGGCTGGATCTGGGGTCCGACCGGGTGATCGATGCGAGCGTGCTGGCGCTGCCGGGCAAAGGAAAGAAGGCAGGGGGTTATCGGCTGTTCTTCAATGACGAGCGGCAGAACAAGGCCATCGTTACCGCCGACAGCGACGATCTGGTCCACTGGACGGTCAAGGACCGGCTGACCCAGACGCCGGGCGAAGGGCCGAAGGCATTTCGGTGGAAGGGGCGTTACTGGCTGATTTCCGATGCATGGAAGGGCCTGCTGGTGATGCGGTCCGACGATGGGGCGCATTGGACGACGCAGCCCGGACATATCCTGGCGACGCCGGGCTTGCAGCCGACCGATCGCGCCAAGGGGCAGCATCCCGATATCATCGTTGCGGGGAAACGCGCCTATATCCTGTATTTCGTGCATCAGGATGGCGAGGGTGCGGCCAAGGCCAACCCCGACTGGAAGCGGCGCAGTGTGTTGCAGATTGCCGAACTGACGGAAAAGGACGGCATCATCAGCGTGGATCGCGAGGCGCCGGTGCATGTCAGGCTAGCGCCGTGATGTGTCCGTATGTTAAGACATCATTCCACATTCAGGGAATAAATCCTTCCTTTTGATGGTGCGGCCGCTATAAAAGCGCAAAGTTCCAAGGAGATTCAGATGTTCGAGAAGACCTATTATGCGACGCATCCCGACATGATGGAGTGCGTATCGAACGACGAATTGCGGGATCGTTATCTGATCGGCGGTCTGTTCCGCGATGGTGAGGTGGTGCTGAACTATACCCATGCGGAGCGGTTCGTGATCGGCGGCGTGGCGGTGGTGGATGCGCCGGTGACGCTGCCGGCGCACAGCGAGCCGGCCTCGGCGGCGGGCCATCCCTTTCTGGAGCGGCGCGAACTGGCGATCGTCAATGTCGGTGGCGTCACCGGCACGGTCACGGTCGATGGCGAAGTCTTCACGCTGGGCAACAAGGATTGCCTCTATGTGACGATGGGCGCGAAGTATGTGGAATTTGCGGGGGCTGGCGCACGCTATTATCTTGCCTCCTGCCCGGCGCATAAGGGGTTCAGGACGCAGCTGATCTCGGTGGCGGATGCGACCACGCTGGAACGCGGCTCCCTTGAGGAATCGAACGAGCGGACGATCTATCAGATGGTCATCCCCGGCATCTGCGAGAGCGCGCAGCTGGTGATGGGCCTGACGGTGCTCAAGCCCGGTTCGGTGTGGAACACCATGCCCCCGCATATCCATGAGCGTCGCAGCGAGATCTATTTCTATTTCGAGCTGGACGGGCCGAGCGACCGCGTCTTCCACTATATGGGCGAAGGCGAAGCGATGCGGCACATCGTCATGGCGAACGAGGAAGCGGTAATCTCCCCGCCCTGGTCGGTGCATATGGGATCGGGCACCAAGGCCTATGCCTTCATCTGGGCGATGGCGGGCGAGAACCAGGATTATACCGACATGAACGTGCTGGATATCTGCCAGCTGGCGTAATCGACCGCCCCCCTAACCCCCTTGCCGTCATCCCCGCGAAGGCGGGTATCCATCTCCTGACCAGGCCACAGATGGCACGACCGGGAGAAGGATCCCCGCCTTCGCGGGGATGATGCGGAGAATAGTCCATGACCCAAATCTTCGATCTTTCCGGCAAGGTGGCGATCGTCACCGGCGCCAATACCGGTATCGGCCAGGCGATCGCGCTGTCGCTGGCCGCGGCGGGCGCCGATATCGCGGCGGTGGGGCGCACCCCGGCGGAAGAGACGGTGGCGCAGGTCCATGCGCTCGGCCGCCGGGCGGAGATCATATCGGCCGATCTCAGCAGCATCGAGCCGGTGCAGCGGGTGGTGGACGAGACGATCGAGAAACTGGGCAGGCTCGACATATTGGTCAACAATGCCGGGATCATCCGCCGGGCCGACAGCGTCGACTTCACCGAAGAAGACTGGGACGCGGTGATCGACACCAACCTTAAAGTTTTGTTCTTCCTCTGTCAGGCGGCGGGTCGGCACATGATCGCGCAAGGCAGCGGCAAGATCGTCAACATCGCCTCCTTGCTGTCCTTCCAGGGCGGCATCCGGGTGCCAAGCTATACCGCGTCGAAAAGCGGGGCGGCGGGGCTGACGAAGCTGCTGGCGAACGAGTGGGCGGCCAGGGGCGTGAACGTCAACGCGATCGCGCCGGGCTATATCGCAACCAACAACACCGCCGCCTTGCAGGCCGATGAGACGCGCAACCGGCAGATACAGGAGCGCATCCCGGCCGGACGCTGGGGCGAGGCCAGCGACATCGGCGGCGCGGCCGTGTTCCTGGCGTCGCGGGCGGCGGATTATATCCATGGCCATGTGCTGGCCGTCGATGGCGGGTGGCTCGCGCGATAAGACGAGGCTGGAGCGGGGGCCCAACCCGCCACAATAACAACAGGAGAGAGGCATGCCCGATCGGCGGACTATGTTGGCGGCCAGCGGCCTTGCGGCGTTGGGGATGGCGCTGCCGCAGGTGGCTTTTGGCGGCACCAAGAATGGCGCACGGCCCGGCCCCTATCTGATCGGCGCGGATATCAGCTGGATTCCAGAGGATGAGGCGGCCGGCGCGCGCTATTTCATCGATGGGGTGCAGAAAGACCCGATCCTGCTGCTGCGCGATGCCGGCTTCAATGCGATCCGGCTGCGCATTTTCGTCGATCCGGCCAAGGGCTATGCGAAGCGCGAACCGGACAAGGCCTGGGCGGGGCTGGCGCAGACGATCAAGCTGGGTCGGCGCATTCGCGAGGCCGGCCTCTATCTGGTGCTGAGCTTTCATTATAGCGACACATGGGCGGACCCGGAGCATCAGGGCGTGCCCGCCGCGTGGGCCGGTTACGATCTGCCGCAACTGGCCAAGGCGGTCGAGGCGCATACGCACGACACGCTGGTCGCGATGCGCGCGGGCGGCGCGCCGGTCGATATGGCGGTCATCGGCAATGAGACGACCTTCGGCATGCTCTGGCCCCATGGGCGGGTGAAATTGTCCACGTCGACCGGCAATCCGGTGACCGACGCCAATCATGCCAAAGTCGGCGCAGTGGGCGGGTTCGACGGGTTCGCGCAATTGCTGCGCGCCGGCATTGCGGGTGCGCGGCGAGCGGAGCCGGATGTGAAGATCCAGTTGCACAATCATCTGGGCCGCCATTGGCCGATCGTGCGCGAATGGACCGACGCGCTGATCGCGCGCAAGGTCGATTTCGACGTGATCGGCTTTTCCTGCTACCAGCAGCGGGCGCAAGGCGACTGGGCAACCAGCTTCAGCGAGTTCGTCAAACGCTATCCCGACAAGGGCTTGCTGGTCGCGGAATATTCGAGCCGGAAGCGCTATATCAACGATCTGGTCCATGCCCTGCCGGGCAAACATGGCTGGGGGGCGTTTATCTGGGAGCCGACGCGACACCAGGAGGCGATCTTCGACCAGGATGGCCATAATGCGGGCGAAGGCGCCAAGCCGGACCTGATTGCGCAAGGATTGAACAGCGCCGAAGCGCCTGGTGGCCTCGTGAGCGCGCAGGCCGCGCCCAAGCCCGAGCCGACCGGTCCCATGGGCAAGGGCGGCGACTATGTCGCCAACGACCTGCTCAAACTTTATGGCGAGATGGCGAAGGCCTATCGATGAGACGCCGGGACTTCACCCTTGGGCTGGGCGCCATGACGCTGGCCGCCTGCGCGACCGGGCGAGCGGCGCGCAAGGACGATCTGCTGCTCTTCGCCTATTTCACCACGGGGAAGGCCGGCGAGGCGGATGGGCTGAAGCTGGCGGTGAGCGAGGATGGCTTCACCTTCCGCACGCTGGTAGGCGGGCGCAGCCTGTTGGTACCGACGGTGGGGGAAAAGAAGCTGCTGCGCGATCCTTTCCTCTTTCACGATGGACGGGTCTATCATCTGCTCTGGACCACCGCTTGGGAAGGCGTGACGATCGGCCATGCGACCAGTCGCGACCTGATCCACTGGTCGGCGCAGCAGGCGATCCCGGTGATGGCCGACGTGCCGGGGACGCGCAATTGCTGGGCGCCCGAGGCGATCCATGATCCGCGCACCGGCCGCACCGAGATTTTCTGGTCCAGCACGGTGAGCGGCCGCTTCACCGAGACGGCGGGCGCATCGGAATCGGGCTATAATCACCGGCTGTGGCATATCAGTACGACAGATTTCGTCAGCTTCTCGGCCGCAAAGCCGCTCTACGATCCCGGTTTCAGCGTAATCGACGGCAGTTTCGCGCGCGGCCCGGACGATGCGCTTTATCTGATCGTCAAGGACGAGACGGTCGAACCGCAGCGCAAATATTTGCAGGTTGCAAAGGCGGACAGCCCGACCGGGCCGTTCGGACCGCTGTCCAAACCCTTTTCCCCCGCCTGGGTCGAAGGGCCGATGGCGACGCGGATCGGCGATGCGCTGGTCTGCTATTATGACGTCTATAAGGAAGGGCGGTGGGGCGCGGCGATGACGCGCGACATGGCCGTGTGGGACGATGTCAGCGATCGCCTGACCATGCCGGCAGGCGCACGGCATGGATCGTTATTGCGAGTGCCCCGGTCGCTGGTGGCCGCGATCGGCTGAGGCGCGGTCAGGCTGACGGTCGGGGTCGTACCGTCAGACATTGCGACACGGTGGCGAAGGGGCCGACCGCGTCGTGCAAGATGCTGTGGGTAAGGCCAATACCGCTTTCGCCGGCGGATACCGATACGTCAAAGCCCAACCAGTCGCCCGCCGGTTGCCGGAAGATATGAGCGGTCAGATCGAGATTGGGAAAGACCGCGTCCCGTGGCGAGGCCAGCGGCGCAAGGCCGTTGGCGATATCGGCGAGCCCCATCATCCGCGCAATGGGCGATACGGTTTCGCCATCGAGCAGGGCGAAAGGCGAGCGGACCCAGCAGCGGGCACGCCCCTGCCCCTCCGCTTCGTGCCGTACCTGCACGCTTGCGATGAAGCCACCGTCCCACAGGGCGGACGGATCGCCGGCGGGCATGGCTTCGGGCGATGGCAATGGCGGGAAGTTGGCCGCCGCCAATGCGCTGCTGTCATAGGCCTGGGTCAGCCAGGCGCGCAGGATGATGGCTGGCCGGCCACCATGGCTGAGGCGCGCCTCGACCAGTTCGATGGTCCGGCCGGGGCGCAGCACGATAACCTCTATATCGACCGCCTCCATCGGGATGACGCCCCATATGTCGTAGGACAGGCGGGCGACCTGCAAGAGGTCGGTGCGGCGTGCGGCATGATCCGCCTCGACCGCATGGACGAGCAGGCCGATCGCCGGCGCGACATGCTGTTCGGTGACATTCCAGGCCCCGCCGACATGGGCGGTGGGCATGAAGCGGTCGTCATCCGTGCGCAGGAAATAGGCCAGCGGGCCGCTCTCTTCAGACCCCAAGGCTCGGTTTCCTTTGCATGATCACCCCTGTTATCCGTCGTTTCCGATCGGCCAATGATAGGCGCATGGCAGGCGATTTGGAAATGGGCGAACGGCCCCTTCCCGCCTCCGCCCGATGGAAGGCGCGGAGGCGGATGTTTCAGGCCGGGAGGCGCGTTACTTGGCGTTGTTCAGCCGGATGACGCCGACGCCGCGTTCGATGGTGATTTGCGTGCCATAGGGTTGCGACAGGCGCTGGAGCCGTTCCAGGATGCGGGCGCCGACGATGGCGTCGGCGATATGCGGCACGCCGCGGCCTGCACCGGTGACATTGACGCCGAGGTCGATCGGGTGGAGACGGATTTCGCTCAGCTTGCCATCACGAAACTGGCTGACCGCGATCACCGTTTCATACAGGTTGGGATCACCAAATTCCTTTGCTCCGCGCGCCTGGAGCAGTTCTGGCGCGGTGACGGTGCCGGGCGTGATACCGAACTGGTCGTACATATCGGCCGGCAGGTCATCGAGCGAATTGTTCATCATCGCGAAGTTGCCGAGCGAATAGAAGATCGGCTTGCCCTTGTAGATCTCGATACCGCGCAACTGGTGCGGGCCATGACCGACATAGACGTCCGCGCCGGCGTCGATCGCCTGATGCGCGAGCGGCTGGGCGAAGTTGGCGGTGATCTGGCTGGCATTGCCGGGTTCATGATTGTGCAGCGAGAACACGACGAAATTGCCGTTCTGCTTGGCCTGGCGAATGGACAGCAGATTGGCTGCCACGTCCCTGGCATTAAGATCATATTCGATCTTCATCGGGGTGGCCGGATTGGCGGTCGCGCGATATTCGCGACCTTTCATCTTGACCGGCGTGCCGGGCTTGGTGCCGGCGAGGCGAGCGATGGTGGCCAGGTCCGCGTCAGACACAAGGCCGATTTCGGTGCTGCGGATGGCGTTGGCGCCACCACGGCCGGGCACCTTGCCCAGCGGATCGGCGGCCGGCGACATGGGGGTGAAGCTGGTGGTGGCCGAAATCAGGCCGACCCGGCCAGAAGGACCGTCATGATAGGCCGGCGCGCGCGCGGCGGTCATGTTGTGGCCGGTGCCCGCATGAGTCAGATGCGCCGCGTCGAGCAGGTCCAGCGTCTCGGCCATGCCCTCCACGCCCCAGTCGGTGGTGTGGTTGTTGGCGTGGCCGACGATGTCGATGCCCATCTTGGCCACGTCGGCCGGCACGGCGGGATCGGCAAGCATCCAGGTGCCGCCCGATTCGGCCTGGGGTGATCCCTTGAACGTCTTGAGGTCGAGCGCCGTCGTTTCGAAATTGCCGAAGGTGATGTCGGCGCCGCGCAGGATGCGCAGCATGTCGGGCGACTGCTTTTCGATCGTCGCCAGCATCGGCCGCAGATAGATGAGGTCGCCCACTGCCGCGAAGCTGAAATCGCCAGCTATGGGCGTGCTGTGAACAGTGGTCGTGCTCAACTGGCCGCCGCTTTCCTCTTCCTCGGCATGGACCGTCGGGGCGGCGGACAGAATGGCGGCGGCACCGGCGCAGAGCAGGGTGCGCAACGCGCGGCGGGAAAAGATGGCAGACATGAAGGCGGTCCCCTTGGACGATGCCGATAAGCGGCAGACCCATGGAGACTTAGCCAAGGCGGCTGACATGAACCTGTCACATGACGATATCGGGTCCGTCAGGCCGGGGCTCGGCGGAAACGAATGAGGACGCACAGTCCCTGCCCCGTTCGCCCATCCCGCAATTCTATCTCTGCGCCCAGCCGGTCGGCCAGCGCGCGGGCGATCGGCAGGCCAAGCCCGGTGCCCGGCGCCGACGTGCGGCCGGTGATGCGATAGAAACGCTCCCACACCTTGTCGCGCTGATCGGGGGGGATGCCGGGGCCGTTATCGTCGATTTCGACCACCGCCTCCTGATCGTCCAGCCAGACGCTGACCGCGACCGCACCGTCGGGGCGGTTATAGCGGATGGCATTGTCCAGCAGATTGCCCAGCAATTCACCCGCCAACGCCGCCTGGCCAAGCGCCATGACCGGACCGTCCATGCGATTGTCATAGGCGATATCGAGAGTGGCGGGCGCCTGCGCGGCGCGATCGGCAGTCACGGTGGCGGCGAGGGCCGCGAGATCGACGGGGCGCATCTGCATGTCCCCCTGATCCTCGCTGCGGGCCAGTGCGATCATCTGCCGCAGCAGCAGTTCGAGGGAGTCGATCGCGTGCGGAATATCCGTCAGCGCCGCTTGTCCCTGCGGCGAATGGGGGCCGTAGCGTTCCAGTACATCAAGATGGACGCGCGCGACGGCAAGCGGCGTGCGCATCTGATGCGAGGCGTTGGAGGTGAATTGCCGCAGCGAATTGCTCGCGCGCTCCAGTCGGGTCATGAGGCCGTTGAAGGCATCGACGAAGGGACGGATTTCGGTCGGATCGCTGCCGCTGCTTTCCAGACGGAAAGCGGGCGAGGCATCCTGTTGCGCCGTTTCCACCTGGCTGGTGAGGTCGATCAGGGGGCGCAGACCCCAGCGGATCGCCCACCAGAAGAGCAGGCCCGTAACGACCAGCACTGCAAGGCCGACCATCAACACCCGGATCATGAACTGATGCTCATAAGCGCGGCGATCGTCGATATAGTCGGCGATCTGAATGACGATCAGGCCGGTTTCGCCGGCAGGGCGGCGGATTTCCGTGGCGATGCGGGCAGGCTTGCCGTGCAATATGCCGTCGCGCAGATAGGCGGCCTGCGTCACCTGCCTGGCATCGGCGGGATTGAGATAGCCGCGCACCGTAGGATTGGCCCGATAGGCGTTGACGAAGGTGGCCGGCGGATGCGGGTCGATCACGCCATTCCATGTTTCGCCATAATCGCGCGGGGGCGGCAGCGCGGCGTCTCCCGCCAGCAACTCCTTCCCGCGATAGACGCTGTAATGAACGACCGGTCGCGCACGGCGCTGGAGCAAGTGGACGGCGAGCGGCAATAGGCTTTCCCGTTCCGGCGATCGGCTGTTGTAGACGAGGCTGAGCGTGCGGACCGAACCGACAAGCACGCGGTCGACCGTGTCGGCCTCCGTATCATGCGTCACCCAGGCGGTGATGATGCCGAATAGCAGGACGAGGGCCGCGAGCGGCATCATGACCGCGCCGGTCAGGCGCAGGCGCAACGAAGGGGGCAGGTTCCGCATCAGCGCGCTGTTAGCAGATTATGCGGATCAGGCAGCCTCTATCATATAGCCTAGCCCACGCACGGTGCGGATCGCGGGGCCGGACGGCTGGAGCTTGCGACGCAGCCGGCCGACATAGACTTCCAGCGCATTGGGGGTGACGGCATCGTCGAAATTGAAGATTTCGGCCGACAGGCGTTCCTTGGCGATGACCTTACCCGGTCGGCCCATCAGCGTTTCCAGCACCGCCAGTTCGCGGCGGCGCAGGTCCAGCATCTTGTCATCGAGATAGACGGTGCGGCTCGACCGGTCGAACATCAGCGTGCCGATGCGCAGCATCGGGTCCAGCTGCCCCTGGCTGCGCCGCACCAGCGCGCGGATGCGGGATTCCAGCTCGCGGGGGTGGAAGGGCTTGGCCATATAGTCGTCGGCGCCGCGATCGAGACCCTGGATGCGATCATCCATCATGTCCCGCGCGGTCAGGATGATGATCGGCGTGGCAGCGCCGCGCGCGCGCAACTGGCTGAGCACATCCAGCCCGTCCATATCGGGCAGGCCGAGATCAAGTATGATGGCGCAATAGGGTTCCTGGTCGGCCAGCTTCAGGGCGTCTTCGCCGGTCGTGAGAATATCGACGGCAAATCCGGCCGCCTCCAGCGAGGCGACCATGCCGCGGGCGAGCCGCTCATCATCTTCCACCAGCAACAAACGCATGAACTGACAAACCCTCCGTCCCGCGGGCGCCTTCCCGCGATGGACATTAAATTGCGATACGCATCATGCGTGGGATTGCAAATGCGAAGTGTGTCGGCGCCGATCTTGCCTTTGATTACGCATCGGCCCGTGTCCGACCCATTGTGTCAGGTTCATGACAGCGACTCCGGTTAGGATAATGGGGAAGACGAATGGCGGGATGACAATCCACAGCCTTCGGGTCGCAAAAAAATGACGCGCAAATAAGCGCTTCGCCATTTTCCAAGGGGAATCAGAACTATGATGACGGGTCGCTCCGCGTTCGCGGGGATATTGTTCTGCATGGCCGTTCCGCTGTCAGGCGGCGCTCTGGCACAGGTTGCCGCACCGGCCGAGCCCGCTGCGCTGGCGCGCCTCGACGCCCTGTTCGCCAAATGGAACAGCAAGGATTCGCCCGGATGCGCCGTCGCCGTGTCGCGCAACGGACAGGCGATCGCGACTCGCGCTTATGGCATGGCCGACCTGGAAAAGGGCGTGCCCGCGACCCCGGACAGCATCTATGAGGCCGGGTCGGACTCCAAGCAGTTCACCGCCGCCGCCATCCTGATGCTGGCGCGCGAGGGCAAGCTGTCACTGGACGACGATATCCGCAAATATCTGCCCGAGCTGCCCACCTACAGCGCGCCCGTTACCATCCGCCACATGCTGCATCACACCAGTGGCCTGCGCGACTGGGGATCGGTCGCCGCGATTGAAGGCTGGCCGCGCAACAGCCGTACCGCCAGCAATGACGATGTGCTGGAGATCGCGTCGCGCCAGAGCGAACTCAACTTCGCACCGGGCGCGCATTATCTCTACAGCAACAGCAATTATAATCTGGCGGCGATCGTCGTCGCGCGGGTCAGCGGCCAGTCGCTCGCCGATTTCACCAGCGAGCGCATCTTCAAGCCCTTGGGCATGACCCATACCAGTTGGCGCGACGATCATGGCGAAGTGGTCGCCGGCCGGACCGGCGCCTATGACTATCAGGACGGCGTCTATCGCAACGATCAGGTGATTGAGGACGCCTATGGCAATGGCGGCCTGCTGACCACCGTGGGCGATCTGGTGAAGTGGCAGGCGGCGCTGGATGCTGGCACTTTTGGTGCTGGCTTTACCGCGCAGATGCAGACGCCGACCAAGCTGAACGACGGCACCCCGATCGCCTATGCGCTGGCGCTGGTGAACCTGGACCATCATGGCCAGCAGGAAGTCAGCCATAGCGGTTCGACCGGCGGCTATCGCGCCTGGATGGCGCGCTATCCCAAGCAGAAGCTGGCCGTGTCGCTGCTGTGCAATACCGGCAATGCCGACACGCCGGTGCTGGGCCGCGAGGTTGCGGATGTCTTCCTGCCGGCGTGGAAGGACAAGTCCTACACGCCCAAGGGGCCGCTGCCTTCGGGCGTCTATGCCGACGGCGTGAACGGCTTCCCGGTCAAGTTCGATAGCGACGAGCAAGGCCGCCTGCGCGCCGACGGCAAGCTGCTGACCCCGGTTGGCCCCGGCCGATGGGCACAGCGCGAGGATATCTTCGCCTTCGGCAAGAACGGTCTGGTGCGTGAAAATCGCGAAGGCGAGAAGATCGCCTATCGCAAGGTGGAGGCTGTCACGACCTTCGACGCCAAACCCTATGTCGGGAAGTTTTGCGGTGTGGATACCCATGCCTGCCTGACCTTCCGCCAGCAGGGCGAGGGGCTGGTCTATAGCGGTCCGCGCTGGGCCGACCAGACGCTCAGTCCCGCCTATGCCGACGTGTTCACGGGCGAAGCGATGCCCGACGCCGGCCGCATCACGGTGAAGTTCCAGCGCGACGCCAATGGCGCCGTCATCGCCCTGCGCTTTGGCGAGAGCCGTGCCTATGACGTGCTGTTCCGCCGGGCCGACTGACCAGATTTCAAACGCATAAAAGAGAGCCGCTCAGGTCGCGGACAAAAAAGCAAGAAGACGAAAAGGGACGATATATGACTGACTATAAGACCGGGTTTCGCAACCTGTTGATGGCTGGCACTGCCGGCCTGATCCTATCGCTGGCGCATGGCAGCGTGGCGATGGCGCAGACGAATGCACCTGCGGCCGATGCCGCCGACGAAGCCGAACCGGCGATCGTCGTCACGGGTTCGCGCATCGACCGCAAGGGTTTCGAGGCGCCGACGCCGACCACCATCATCGGCGACACCGAGCTGCGTCAGGGCGCGCGGCCCAGCATCGCGCAGGTGCTGAACGACCTGCCCCAGTTCCGCGCGACCCAGTCGCCGGCCAGCACGGTCGCCAACACCAATTCATCCTCGTCCGCGATGGATCTTCGCGGTCTGGGCGTCACGCGCACGCTGACCCTGCTCAACAACCGCCGCTTCACGGGCGCAGTCGATCTCAACACCGTGCCGCAGGGCCTGGTGAAGCGAGTCGAAGTCGTCACCGGCGGCGCATCGGCGGCCTGGGGTTCGGGCGCGATCGGCGGCGTGGTCAACATCATCCTGGACGATGAGCTGGAAGGCCTGACCATCGGCGCGCAGAACGGCATTTCCTCGCGCGGGGACGGCTATCGCTACAGCTTCGACGGCACGTTCGGCACCAAGTTCGCCGACGGTCGCGGCCACTTCATGATCGGCGGCGAATATCAGCAGGACAAGGGCATCCTTGACCGCAATTCGCGCAAGAATGTCGGCAGTTCCAACCTGTTCACGCCTGTCGGCAGCTCGCAGCTGATCCTGGTGCGCGACGTCAATGCCGCCAACACCAGCCTGGGCGGCCTGATCACCACGGGCAAGCTGAAGGGCCAGACCTTCAATGCGGACGGCACCATTCGCCCGTTCCAATATGGCAGCATGGTCAACGGCGCCACGATGGTCGGCGGTGAAGGCGTTGCGACCAATGACGAATATTCGCTGACCAACCCCTATCAGCGCGTCAACAGCTATGCGCGCGCCAGCTTCGAAATGGGCGATGCAACATTCTGGGCCGACGGCAGCTATAGCCGCATCTGGGCGAAATATCCCTTCTATGCGGAAAGCGGTTCGTACAGCATCTCTGCAACCAATCCCTATCTGTCCCCCGCGATCCAGAGCCAGCTGGCCGCTGCCGGCGAAACCCGCGTGTCGATCGGCCGCGTGTTCGAAGATTATGGCTATCGCACCTTCGACTATTATCGCCAGAATGTGGAAGGCGCAGTCGGCGTCGACGGCAGCTTTGCGGACGGCAAGTGGCGCTATTCGGCTTATTACAGCCATGGCGAAATGCGCAACATGCAGAGCTATCACAACCAGATCACCGGCGCGAACCTGACCGCCGCTCTGGACGCCGTGCGCGATTCCAGCGGTAACATCGTCTGCCGCGCGGCGCTGACCAACGCCAATACGGCTTGCCGCCCGCTCAACATCCTGGGCACCGGTACGGCCAGCCAGGACGCGATCGACTATGTGTTCGGCAATACCGCGCGCGTCGTCTACACGACCAAGCTCGACAGCGCCGGCGCAAGCCTGCGTGGCGATCTGTTCGAAACCTGGGCCGGCCCCGTGTCGGTCGCCTTCGGCGCCGAAGCGCGCTGGGAAGAACAGGTCACCAACAGCCTGGACGCAACCTCGGCCGCCAAGGGCTTCAGCCGCTTCAACTTCTCACCGCTTGATGGCGGGTTCAACGTGCAGGAAGGCTTCGGCGAAGTCGCCATCCCGCTGCTAAACCAGCCCTTCAGCAAGATCGACGTCAATGGCGCGGCCCGTTACAGCCGCTACAGCACCAGCGGCGGCATCTGGTCGTGGAAGCTGGGCCTGACCGATCGCATCTTCGACAATCTGTTGATCCGTGTGTCGCGTTCGCGTGACATCCGTTCGGGCAGCCTGGCCGAACTGTTCACTACCAGCACGACCAGCTTCACCACCGTCGTGGAAGGCGGCCAGACCTATGCGATCACCCGCTTTGGCGGCGGCAACGCCAATCTGAAGCCGGAAATCGGCAGCACGCTGACTCTTGGTGCGGTATTTACGCCGACGTTCCTGCCGGGCTTCAACCTGTCGGTCGATTATTACAACATCAAGCTGAAGGACGCGATCACCTCGCTGGGTGCGCAGGACGTCATCACCAACTGCGCCAACGGCAACACCGTGCTGTGCAGCCAGATCGAACGTAATGCTGCCGGTGCGCCGACCACCCTCTACACGACCTATATCAACCTGGCCGAATATAAGACCAAGGGCGTGGATATCGAGGCGACCTACACCCTGCCGCTGAACAAGGTCAGCGACAGCCTGGGCGGCACGATGCGCTTCCGCGGTCTGGCCACCTATGTGCCCAAGGTCATCATCAACGACGGCACCAGCACGGTCGACCGGGCCGGCGACGTGGGCGACAATGTCAACTTCGGCACGCCGAACTGGCGCGCGACGGGCAGCATCAACTACACCAGCCAGAACGTGTCGATCGATGCCCGCGTTCGCTATGTCGGCGGCGGCAAGTTCAACCACCTGCTGAACATCGCCAACAACGACATTGCCGCGCGCGTCTATGTCGATCTGGGCGCGCAGGCGACCATCGCCGATCGCTTCACGCTGTTCGCCAATGTGAACAACCTGTTCGATCGCGATCCGCCGCTGACCACCTATGGTTCGATCCATTATGACAGCATCGGCCGTTACATGACGGTGGGCGCGAAGGTCAGCTTCTGATCTAAGATACAGATGACGGCGCCCTGTCGGCGCCGTCATCCATTATAAGGGGCATGAGAATGAATCGGTCGCTGTTGAACATGATGCTGGCGGGTTCGCTCATCGCCCTGCCTGCGATAGCGGCCAGCGCCGCACCCTCCCCTGCCGACACGAAGCTGATGGCGACGATGAAGGCACGTCCGGCGGTCAAGACCGCGCTCGCCGCGCTGGAGCAGGAACATGGGCAGTGGGTCGAGAATATCATCGCCCTGACCCAGATCCCGGCCCCGCCCTTCAAGGAGGCGGTCCGCGCGAAGGCCTATGCCGACATGTTCCACGCCGCAGGCCTTGCCGACGTGGAAATCGACGAGGAAGGCAATGTGCTGGGCCTGCTGCGCGGCAGCGGCAAGCCGGGCGGCAAGCTGGTCGTCGTGGCGGCGCATCTCGACACCGTCTTTCCCGAAGGCACCGATGTCACGGTCAGGCGCGAGGGCGACACGCTGCATGCGCCGGGGATCGGCGACGATGTCGCGGGCCTTGCCACCCAACTCAGCCTGATCAAGGCTCTGGCCGCTGCGAAGATCAAGGCGCCGATGGACATATTGTTCGTTGGCGACGTGGGCGAGGAAGGGCTGGGCGACCTGCGCGGCGTGAAGCATCTGTTCCTGAAGGGTAAATATAAGGATCGCATCGCCAGCTTCTTTTCGATCGACGACGGGTCGGTCGATGGCCTGACCAATGGTGGCGTGGGGTCCAAGCGCTACAAGCTGACGTTCAAGGGACCGGGCGGCCACAGCTTCGGCGCCTTCGGCATCGTCAATCCGATGACGGCGATGAGCCAGGCGATCGTCAATATCTACAAGATTCCGGTGCCCAAATCGCCCAAGACCACGTTCAGCGCCAGCGTTGTGGGTGGTGGTTCTTCCGTCAACGCGATCCCGCGCGAAAGCTGGCTGCAGCTGGACATGCGATCGGAAAGCGCGGCGGAACTGGCGAAGCTGGAGCAGGCTGTATTGGCGCAGGTCGATGCCGGCGTGGCATCGGAAAATGCGGCGCGATCGACCAAGGATGGCGCGATCAGCGTGGATAAGCAGTTGATCGGCGATCGGCCCGCGGGGAACACCGACGCGGCCAGCCCGCTGGTGCAGCAAACCATCGCCGCCTATGCGACCGAGGGCGTGAGCGCGCGGCTCAGCTTCTCTTCGACCGACGCCAATGTGCCGATGAACCTGGGCATCCCCGGCATCACCATTTCGCGCGCGGCGACGGGCGGGCGCGGCCATTCGCTGGACGAATGGATCGACGTCAGCGCGGCGCCTTCCCTGAAGGTGAAGCGGATGAACCTGCTCGCCATCCTTGTCGCAGCGGGCTATCGCTGAGGAGATCGATCCTATCGAGGGGCGCTTTACGCTCCCCGGTAGGACAGGCCGAGCCAGTTGGCGAGCAAGTGCAATTCCGCCTGCAATGCGTCATATGTGTGGGGCGGTGCGCCGGCTTCGAGATGATGGGATTGCACCAGCAATATGCCGGCCTTTCGATCCGCCTTGAGATCGACGCGGGCGACAATGCTGTCGCCCAGCAGGAACGGCAGGTCGTAATAGCCATGGGTGCGCTTGTCGACCGGCGTGTAGATGCCGATGCGATAATGGAAATCGAACAGGCGCAAAGTGCGTGACCGCTCCCAGATCAGCGGGTCGAAGGGCGACAGCAACGCCGCAGCCCGCACGGGGCGGGGCGCAGGCGCGTCCCGATGGAGATAGGCGGTCTGGCTCGCCCCTTCTATCCGGGCCGGGATTAGCACGCCTTCGTCGCGCAGTTCGTCGATGGCGGCGCGCGTGTCATCGGGCTGAAGCCGGAAATAGTCGCGCAATTCCGCCGTCGTGGCGATGCCCAATGCTCTGGCGGATCGGTCGATCAGCGATTTTCGGGCGTCATGCGGCGGCGGCGTGGGCAGGTCGATGATGGCGGCGGGTATAACCCGTTCGGGCACATCGTAAAGCCGCTCGAACCCGCCACGGCGTGTCGCGGTGGTGACATGGCCGGCCCAGAACAGCCACTCCAGAGTCTGCTTCGCTTCCCCCCACTCCCACCAACCGCTGCGGCTGCGCCCGCCTTCGAAGTCGGCGGCGGCGAGCGGGCCTTCCGCACGGATGCGGTCGAGCAGGGCCATGGCGTCCGCTCGCCGCTCATTGGCGAAGACCCGCAGCCCCTTCCACCCTGCCTCCCCCCGGTCCGCGCGCGCCATGCGCCAGCGCAGCAGCGGATGCAGATCGACCGGTAGCAGCGAGGCTTCATGCGCCCAATATTCGAACAGGCGCCGATCGCGCGGCCGCCCCCAGGCCGCCGCATCCAGCCAGTCGCGATCATAAGCGCCCAGCCGCGAGAAGGCGGGCATATAATGGGCGCGGGCAAGGATGTTCACGCTGTCGATCTGATGCAGGCCAAGCCGATCGGTAGTCTTGCGCAGATGGAGTTTGGTCGGCGATGCCGGACGCGTGCGTCCGAACCCCTGGGCAGCCAGCGCGATCCTGCGCGCATCGACGATGGAAAGGCTGACGGTCATGGATGACAGCTATGCCAGAATGGCGCGAAAAGGCACGCCTGACTAGGCTATCGCACCTGCGCCAGCCAGTCGGCCAGATTATAATGGTTGCTGACCCGCGCGATCAGGCCGTCGCGGAACTGAAAGAAAGTACCGACCCGTAGCCGATAGTCCTGCCCCCGCGCCGGCGGCAGGTCGCCGTCCGTTTCCAGATAGCGTCCCGCGAGCATGAACTCCGCCGCGCCATGCCCCCCATCCGGCGTGACGAGGAAAACAGGGTTGATCACCTCTTCCTTGTAGCAGCGGTTCATATGGTCGAGAAATTCGGCGAAAACCTGCTTGCCTTCGCGCACGGCCCCTTGGGACGGCTCATGCACGACGTCGTCGGTCAGAAGGTCGAGCATGGCGGCGGCATCGCTACGATTGAAGGCAGCATAATAGCGGCCCAGCAGATCAATGCTCATCGGTTTCCTTTCATCCTTATAAGCGATGACGACTGGCGGCCTTCCGATATGACCGTCACGAACTTCCCAGACGATCAGCATGCCAGCGCAGATGATCCGCCATGAAGGTCGAGATGAAATAATAGCTGTGGTCATAGCCCGGTTGCAGGCGCAGCGTCAGCGCGATGCCCGCCGCCTTGCACGCTTCCTCCAGCAATTCCGGTTTCAGCTGGTTCGTCAGGAAGTTGTCGGCGTCGCCCTGATCGACCAGCAGGTCGGGAATGCGCGCGCCATCCTCTATCAGCGCGACGGCGTCATGCTTGCGCCATGCGGTCTGGTCGTCGCCCAGATAGCCGGGCAGCGCCTTTTGCCCCCAAGGCACCCGGGTTGGCGCGACGATGGGGGAAAAGGCCGACACGGCCTTGTAGCGATCCGGGAAGGTGAGGCCGATGGTCAGCGCGCCATGGCCGCCCATGCTGTGACCCATGATCGACTGGCGATCCATGTCCGTCGGGAAAGCCTGCGCGATCAGCGCCGGCAGTTCCTGCGTGACATAGGTCCACATCTGGTAGTTCGGCGCGAACGGCGCCTGTGTCGCGTCGACATAGAAGCCGGCGCCAAGGCCGAAATCATAGGCGCCGTCGGGATCGTCCGCCACGCCCTCGCCGCGCGGCGACGTATCCGGCGCGATGAAGATGAGGCCCAGTTCCGCGCACAGGCGACGAAACTCACCCTTTTCCGTCACATTGGCATGCGTGCAGGTCAGGCCGGACAGATACCAGACCACCGGCAGCTTGGCGCCGGGTGCATGGTCGGGGACATAGACGGAAAATGTCATGTCGGTGCCGGTGGCGGCAGAGGCGTGTTTGTACACGCCCTGCACGCCGCCGAAGCTGCGGTTGGTGGAGAGGGTTTCGAGTCCCATGGCGTGTCCGTTTCGCTCCAGCGTCAAAAGACGACGACGGAGCGGATGCTCTTGCCGGCATGCATCAGGTCGAAGGCGGTATTGATCTCCTCCAGGCCCATGACATGCGTGATCATCGGATCGATCTCGATCTTGCCGGTCATATACATATCGACGATCTTGGGCACATCGGTCCGGCCCTTGGCGCCGCCAAAGGCCGTACCGCGCCAGTTGCGGCCGGTGACGAGCTGGAAAGGACGGGTCGCGATTTCCTTGCCCGCTTCGGCCACGCCGATGATGATCGACGTGCCCCAACCGCGATGGCAGGCCTCCAGCGCGGTGCGCATAACATCGGTATTGCCGGTGGCGTCGAACGTATAGTCGGCGCCGCCGTCGGTCAGTTCCACGATCTTTGCCACCGTGTCCTCGCGCGACAGGCCCTTGCTGTTGAGGAAGTCGGTCATGCCGAACTTGCGGCCCCATTCTTCGCGATCGGGATTGATGTCCACGCCGATGATCTTGTTCGCGCCGGCAAGGCGCGCACCCTGAATCACGTTGAGGCCGATGCCGCCAAGCCCGAAAATGACGACATTGTCGCCCACCTGCACCTTGGCCGTGTTGATGACCGCGCCCACGCCCGTCGTCACGCCGCAACCGATATAGCAGCTCGACTGGAACGGCGCGTCTTCGCGGATCTTGGCCAGCGCGATTTCGGGCAGGACGGTGAAGTTGGAGAAGGTCGAGCAGCCCATATAATGGAAGATCGGCTGCCCCTTATAGCTGAAGCGGGTCGTGCCGTCCGGCATCAGCCCCTTGCCCTGGGTCGCGCGGATCGCGGTGCACAGGTTGGTCTTCCCGCTGAGGCAGCTTTTGCACTGGCGGCACTCGGGCGTGTAAAGCGGGATCACATGGTCGCCCGGCTTGACCGAGGTGACGCCCGCCCCGACTTCCCGCACGATGCCCGCACCTTCATGGCCCAGGATGGACGGGAAAATGCCTTCGCTGTCGAAACCGTCCAGCGTGTAGGCATCCGTATGGCAGATGCCGGTCGCCATGATTTCGACCAGCACTTCGCCGGCCTTGGGGCCTTCCAGATCGACTTCCACGATTTCGAGCGGCTTCTTGGCTTCGAATGCGACGGCGGCACGGGTCTTCATGCGACTTCCTTGATTTTGCGATGATGCAGCCGCTCTATCATTGCTCCACTTATGCGTTAATAGGGATTTTTTGAAATAGACTATGTCATCTGAGGGATAATATGTCGGCTTGGGACGGGATAGACGAATTTATCGCGGTGGCGACGGCCCGGTCCTTCACCCGCGCCGCGCGCGCCATCGGCATGTCGCCCACCCATGTCAGCCGATCGATCATGGCGCTGGAGCAGCGGGTCCAGGCGCAACTATTCCATCGCACGACCCGAACCGTGCGTCTGACCGACACCGGACAGATATTTTTCGAACGATGCGAACGGATCGCGCAGGAGCGGGACGATGCGATCGCGCTGATCGGGGAAAAGGGCGAACCGCAGGGGGAGTTGCGCGTGACATGCTCGACGGCCATGGGTGAAAGGTTCGTGGCACCCATCATCCGCCGTTTCGCCATGCCCCATCCCAAGCTGAACGTGACGATCGACCTGTCCAATCGCGTCGTCGATCTGGTGGCGGAGGGCTATGATCTGGCGATCCGGACCGGCCATGTCGCGGATCCCCGCGTGATCGCGACACGGGTCGCATCCCGCACGCTGCATACTTGCGCGGCCCCCGCCTATCTCGCCCGCCCAGGCACGCCGAGGACGGTCGGCGACTTGTCTGCGCATGAATGTATCGCGGGGAGCAGCACGACCTGGCATTTCGCCGTCGGCGGGAAGGCGGCGGTGCACCACCCCAAGGGACGGTTCCGCTGCAATAGCGGCGATGCCGTGATGGAGGCCTGTATTTCGGGCCTGGGCATCTGCCAATTGCCCGACTTCTACATATTGCCCTATCTGAAGCACGGCATGGTCGAATTGATATTGGAAGATTGCCAGCCGGCGGACGAGCCGATCTGGGCCGTCTATCCCCAGCGCCGCCATCTGCTGCCCAAGGTGCAGATGGCCGTGGAGAGCCTGCGTCACGAATTGGGGCCTGCCATGAATATTCGTGCGCAGGGGCTTGTGGGTTAGCTACCCGCCGGTACTGCGCCGGACAACCAATCGCGCCGGCAATATGGTGGGTGGTAGCGGCCTGTCCTCCACCTGTGCGACCAGCGTATCGACCAGCAATTGCCCCGCGCCTTTCATGTCCTGCATGATGGTGGTGAGCGGCGGCGTGGTCAGGCTGGCGGCTGGAATATCATCGAAACCGACGATGGCGACATCGCCCGGCACGGTGAGGCCCGCCTCCGCCAGTGCGCGCATCGCGCCGATCGCGATCAGGTCGCTGGCGGCGAAGATCGCGTCGAAGGGCGCGTTCCGCCCGATCAGCGTTCGGGCGGCAGCATGGCCGGCATCTTCCGCCGTCAGCGCATCAACCTGAAGCGCCGGATCGGGCGCGATACCCTGCGCCGCCATCGCATCGCACAGGCCGACATAGCGATCGGCGAATTCAGGATAATGTTCGTCGGCTTGGCCGAGAAAGGCGATGCGGCGGCGGCCGAGGCCCAAAAGATGATCGCCCGCGAGCCTGCCTGCCCCCACATTGTCCGACCCGACCGTCGGGCCGATCGTGTCCGCCCCCACCGACCCCCAGCGCACGAAATGCGTGCCATGATCGACCAGTTCGGTCAGTCGCCGTTGGTAGAGCGTATAGTCGCCATAGCCGAGTAGGATGAGCCCGTCGGCGCGATGGCTGTCCTGATAGCGGACATGCCAGTCATCCTCCATCTTCTGGAAGGAAATGAGCAGGTCCAGCCCGCGCGCGCCGCATTGGCGGGTGATCGATCCCAGCATGGCGAGGAAGAAGGGATTGATGTTCGATTCGTCCGGGGTCGGATCTTCGAAGAAGAGTAAGGCGATGGTGTTGGACCGCTGCGACCGGAGTGAAGACGCGTTCTTGTCCACCGAATAGTTGAGGTCGCGGGCGATCGCCTCGATCCGCTCGCGGGTGGCGCGGCTGACCGATCGCGATCCGCGCAGCGCGCGGCTGACCGTGGGCTGCGAGACGCCAGCCAGATAGGCGATGTCGAAGCTGGTCGGCTTGTTGCCGGGCGGACGCCCCATCTTTCCTCTCCCGGCGCGAAGGACCGATGCGCCCCGGCCATGGTAGATGGCCTGAGAAAACAAGGCAATTGCGGCCTTCGCGACAGGGGTAAGCGTGACAATCCGGTCACAGACCATGGCCTCGCATAATATGCGCATACGTATGCCTGCTGGCGGGGAGGATCGCGGGCAGCGTATGAAAGGCGAACCCGCAGGGACATGGCGCTGAACAGCCATGCCGGCGGCGAGGGATTCCAGCATCGGCGAATAGGGTCTGTCCGGTGTCTTTGGGGGAGAGGATAAAGTGGCTCAACATCATAACCGCGTCCATTTGCTGGGCGCTTCGCTTCTGGCCATCATGGCCACGGCCAGCCCCGCCTTCGCGCAGGAGGCACCGCAGGAAGGCGGTAGCGATACGATCGTCGTCACGGGTTTCCGCGCCGCGCTGCAAAGCGCCGTCAATGTGAAGAAGAATGCCGCGCAGATCGTGGAATCGGTGTCGGCCGAAGATATCGGCAAGCTGCCCGACGCATCGATCGGCGAATCCATCGCCCGCCTGCCAGGCCTGACGTCGCAGCGCCTGTTCGGTCGCGCCAATTCGATCGCTATCCGCGGCGCCAGCGCCGACCTGTCCTCGACCACGCTCAACGGCCGGCCGCAGACATCGACCGGCGAACAGCGCAACGTCGAATTCGACCAATATCCCTCCGAAGTCGTCAGCCGGGTCGATGTGTTCAAGTCGCCGCAGGCCAACCTCATCAATCAGGGTCTGGCCGGCACGGTCGATATCCGCACCATCCGCCCGCTCGACTATGGCAAGGAACTGTTCTCGGTCGGCGCGCGCGGCGTCTATACCGACCTTGGCAAGGTGAATGCCGACAGCAAGGACAAGGGCTATCGCCTGACCGGCACCTATGTCGGCCAGTTTGCCGGCGACCGTATCGGCGTGTCGCTGTCGGCCGCCTATAATGACGAACCCTATCAGTCCAAGGAGTTCGAGGCCTGGGGCTATGCCGACGGGCCCAATGGCGACAAGGTGATCGGCGGCATCAAGCCGTTCGGCGTATCCACGCAATTGAAGCGTCTGGGCATTCAGGGCGCGGTGCAGGTGCAGGCGACCGATACGCTGCTGCTGACGTTCGATGGTTTTTACGGCGACTTCAAGGAAAAGCAGATCAAGCGCGGCGTCGAATTTCCGCTCTACTGGAGCGGCGCGACATTGGTGCCCGCCAGCATCGGCACCGACGGCGACTTCATCAGCAAAGGCACCTTCACTGGCGTAGAAGCCGTGGTCAACAACCATGGCTATGAACGCAAGTCGAAGATTTTTTCGGGCGGGTTCAACGCCAAATATACCGGCGACGATGGCTGGTCGGCCAGTTTCGACTTCGGCTATTCGCGCACCGACCGCAACGAGCTGTCGCTCGAATCCAATGCCGGCACCGGCTATGGCCCCGGCAATGGCGCGACCGACAGGCTGGACTTCGTCAGCGACGGCAAGGGCACGCGTTTCACCAGCCATCAGCTGGACTATAGCAACCCCAATCTGATGGTGCTGACCGACCCGCTCGGCTGGGGCGGCGGCGCGCCGCTCGGCCATCAGGAAGGCTATTATAACAACCGCATCATCGACGATGAGATCAAAAGCTATCAGGTCGAGTTCGGCAAGGAGATCGAAGGCAGCTTCCTGTCAAAGATCACCGCGGGCCTGGGCTATGTCGATCGCACCAAGTCGAAGACGCCGGAAGAATATGTGCTCAATCTGGCCAATGGCGCGACGTCGCTGGTGTTGCCGGAACAATATCGTCTGGCGGCGACGGACCTGAGCTTCATCGGCGTCGGCCCGATCCTGTCCTATGATCCGTTCAAGCTGCTGGCCGACGGCGTCTATATCAAGACGTTGAATCCCAGCAAGGACGTGCCGGCCAAGGCCTATTCCGTGACCGAGCGGGTCATGTCGGCCTATCTGATGGCCAATATCAAATCGGACGTCGGATCGGCCGAACTGAGCGGCAATTTCGGCGTGCTGGCGCAGAATACGGAACAGAAGTCGCGCGGCTTCGTCAACCTGGCGGCGGCTTCGCTGGTGCCAACGACGCGAGGCGACACTTATTGGGATGTGCTGCCCAGCATGAATATGTCGCTGCGCTTCCCCAGCGATTTCGTGGTCCGCCTCGCCGCCGCGCGCGAAATCCAGCGGCCCCGGTTCGAGGATATGAAGGTCAGCCTGGACTATGGCTATAACACGGCCAGCGGCGTCATCACCGGCACCGGCGGCAATCCCTATCTGCGCCCCTATCGTGCCTGGGCGGCGGACCTCAATTTCGAGAAATATTTCGGCACCAAGGGCTATGTCAGCCTGCAACTCTTCGCCAAGAAATTGCAAAGCTATGTCTACCGCGAAACGGCCGCGTTCGATTATACCGGCCTGCCCGTGGTTCTGCCGCCGGGCGTTACCGATCCCGATGGCACGTTGACCCGCCCGGTCAACGGCAAGGGCGGCAAGCTGTACGGTTTCGAAGTCGCCGGAACGGTGCCGTTCGACATTATCATGCCGGCACTGGACGGTTTCGGCCTGACCGGTGGCGTGGGTTATACCAAGACCAGCATCAAGCCGGGCGTCGGCGCCGCATCGGAAGACTTGCCCGACTATTCGCGCTGGGTCGCCAACGGCACGCTCTTCTTCGAGAAATGGGGTTTCAACGCCCGTGCTTCGGCCCGCTATCGTTCCGCCTTCGTCGGCCAGTTCGTCGGCTTTGGTGGCGAGCGCGAGTTGCGCCGGGCGCTCGCCGAAACCATCGTCGACGCGCAGGTCGGCTATGATTTCCAGAAGGGCAGCGCGCTCGATGGCCTGTCGCTGTTCGTGCAGGGCCAGAATCTGACCGACGAACCCTTCGTGTCGGTGGATACCGGCGCATCGATCCAGGTCCGCAACTATCAAAGCTATGGCCGCCGCTTCATGGCGGGCTTCAACTACCGCTTCTGATGTGTAGAGTGGCCCGGCGGCTGCGCGTCGCCGGGCCTTTTTCAAGGTTCAAGCAAAGGGATGCCCATGATGGGTCGAACGGCCACGACTTTCCTCGTGACGGCCGCCGGGATGGCTGCGGCCCTGATCGGCGTGGGACATGCGCAGGCGGATACGCTGTCCGATCTGCGCGCCCGTGGCCCGGAACAGGAAATCGTCTATTTCGTGCTGCCCGATCGCTTCGCCAACGGCGACCCGAAGAATGATCGTGGTGGCCTGAAGGGCGGACCGCTTCAGACCGGCTATGATCCGACATCGCGCGCTTTCTATCATGGCGGCGATCTGAAGGGGCTGACGGCGAAGCTGGACTATATTCAGGGCCTGGGCGCGACCGCGATCTGGCTGGCGCCGATATTCAAGAACAAGCCGGTGCAGGGCGCCAAGGGACAGGAAAGCGCGGGCTATCATGGCTATTGGGTGACGGACTTTACCACCGTCGATCCCCATTTCGGCACGGATGCCGATTTCAAGGCGCTGGTCGATGCGGCGCACAAGCGCGGCATGAAAGTCTATATGGACATCATCGCCAACCATACGGCCGATGTGATCCAATATCGGGAAAGCCCGAGCAGCGCGGCGCCCTATCGCAGCAAGGCCGACTATCCCTGGTCGCGCCGGGGTGGCGCAGCGGGCAAGCCGATCAATGACGGTTTTGCCGGCGACCGCGACGGCAGCGCCGCCAATTGGGCGAAGCTGACCGATCCCGCCTTCGCCTACACGCCGGTCGTGCCCAAGGGGGAGGAAAAGATCAAAGTTCCCGCCTGGCTCAACGATCCCATCTATTATCACAATCGCGGCGACACCGACTGGAAGGGCGAGAGTTCGCAATATGGCGATTTCGTCGGCCTCGACGACCTTGCCACCGAAGACCCGCGCGTGGTCGCCGGCTTCATCGCCATCTACAAGGGCTGGATCGACCGGTTCGGCATCGACGGCTATCGCATCGACACCGCGCGGCATGTGAATGCCGAATTCTGGCGCGCCTTCATCCCCGCCATCCGCGCCCATGCGGCGGCGAAGGGCATTCCTCATTTCCATATCTTCGGCGAGGTTGCGACCGACGCCTATGATCCGGCGCTGCTGGCCAGCTGGACCCGCAATGCCGGCTTCCCCGCCGTGCTGGACTTCGCCTTCATGCGCGCCGCCGTCGATGCGGCCAGCGGCAAGACCGGCACCGAGATGCTCGCGCGGCTGGGGGATGACGATGCGTTGTATGAAGGCGGCAAGGCGGCGGCGCTGCAACTGCCGACCTTCCTGGGCAATCATGATGCGGGCCGCTTTGCCTATTTCCTGCGTCAGGCCAAGCCCGACATGAGCGCGGACGAGGAACTGGCGCGCGCCATATTGGGCTATGCGATGCTGCTGACTTTGCGGGGCGTGCCGACGCTTTATTATGGTGACGAGCAGGGGTTCGCGGGCACCGGCAACGACCAGCAGGCCCGGCAGGACATGGTCGCGTCCAGGGTCGCCGAATATAATGCGGACCGGCTGGTCGGTACGCAGGCAACGACGGCGACCGACAATTTCAATCCCGATCATCCACTCTATCGCGCCATCGCCAGGCTGGCGCAGATCCGCCGCGATACCCCTGCCCTGTCGCGCGGCGCGACTCTCCTGCGCGCCGGATCGGACAAGCCCGGCCTCTTCGCCGTATCCCGCTTCGATCCCGACACGGGCCGCGAGGTTGTGGTCGCCTTCAATACGTCCGCAGCGCCTGTTACGAGCAATATCGCGGTCGACACAGCCAGCGGCGGCTTCACGTCGCTGGCCGGCAGCTGTCCGGCCGCTCCCCAGGCGCCGGGCAGCCTTGCCCTCTCGCTCCCTGCTTTCGGCTATGCCGTCTGCGCCGCCAAACCCTGAAAACGGAAACGCCTTCATGACGCTTGCGACGACATCGACCGATCAGCCCTGGTGGAAGGGCGCGGTGATCTACCAAATCTACCCGCGCAGCTTTCAGGACAGCAATGGCGACGGGATCGGCGACCTCAATGGCATCACCCAGCGGCTGGACCATGTCGCAAAGCTGGGCGCGGATGCGATCTGGATATCGCCCTTCTTCACCTCCCCGATGCGCGATTTCGGCTATGACATCGCCGATTATTGCGATGTCGATCCGATCTTCGGCACGCTGGCGGATTTCGACGCGCTGGTCGCGCGCGCCCACGATTTGGGGCTGAAAGTCACGATCGATCAGGTCTTTGCCCATACGTCCGATCTGCACGACTGGTTTACGCAAAGCCGGGCGAGCCGCACGGGCGACAAGGCCGACTGGTTCGTCTGGGTCGATCCCAGGGACGACGGCACCCCGCCCAATAACTGGCAATCGGTGTTCGGCGGCCCGGCCTGGACCTGGGACGGGCGTCGCCGCCAATATTATATGCACCAGTTTTTGAGCAGCCAGCCGCAGCTCAACGTCCATAATGCGGCGGTGCAGGATGCATTGCTGGACGCGATGCGTTTCTGGCTGGATCGCGGCGTCGATGGCTTCCGTCTCGATGCGCTCAACCATTCGATGCACGATCCGCTGCTGCGCGACAATCCGCCTGCGCCCGATACGGGGAAGCCGCGCACCCGCTCCTTCGACTATCAGATCAAGCAATATAGCCAGTCGCACCCCGGCGTGGTCGATTTCATCAAGCGCATCCGCACCCTGTGCGACGAATATGGCGCGATCTTTACGGTGGCCGAAGTCGGCGGCGACCTCTCCGAGACGGAGATGAAGGCCTATACGGCGGGCGAAAGCCATCTCAACAGCGCTTATGGCTTCAACTTCCTCTATGCCGACAGGCTGACCCCTGCGCTGGTCGCCGAAACGGTCGAGCGTTGGCCCGACGAGCCGGGCCTTGGCTGGCCAAGCTGGGCGTTCGAAAATCATGATGCGCCGCGTGCCTTGTCACGCTGGTGTTCGCCGGACGATCGCGCCGCCTTCGGTCGGTTGAAGGCGATGCTGCTGGTCGCGCTGCGGGGCAATGCGATCCTTTATCAGGGCGAGGAACTGGGCATCACCCAGGTCGATATCCCATTTGAGAAACTGCAAGACCCCGAAGCGATCGCCAACTGGCCGCTCACCCTGTCGCGCGACGGTGCGCGCACGCCCCTGCCCTGGGCGGCCGACGCGGCGCAAGCGGGCTTCAGCACCGCCGAACCCTGGCTGCCGGTCGGCGACGAGAATATCGCTCGCGCCGTCGATGCGCAGGAGGGGGATGCCGCCTCCCTGCTCAACCACACCCGCGCCATGCTGGCCCTGCGCAAGGCGAACCCTGCGCTGCGCCACGGCAGTCTGGAGATAGTGGTGGCCGACGACCAGCGCCTGCTGTTCCGCCGTCAGGCCGATGGCCAGTCTTTGCTCTGCCTGTTCAACCTGTCGGGCGAACCGGCCGCATGGCCCGAAGAGATCGCACCGACGAACAAGCTGCTCGCCGCCGTCAATGGGGCCACGCCGGGCGTCTTGCCGCCCTTCGGCGCGCTGATGATCGAGGAATAGGGTCACAGAAAATGCCCTCCGCCCGCTGGATGCGGACGGAGGGTGAGGGCCTTCCAGATCCGGCCTTGAAGGCCGGTCTCCCCAGCCCCCGTTCCGGACTGCACGCCGGGCCGGGGGTTTTCCGTTATCTGGGCGCCATGCGGATCGCGCCGTCGAGCCGGATAACGTCCCCGTTCAACATCGGGTTGCGGACGATGCTTTCCACCAATTGGGCATATTCGGCGGGCTTGCCCAGCCGGCTGGGGTGCGGCACCTGAGCGCCCAATGCGTCCTGCACATTTTGCGGAAATGCCTCCAGCATCGGCGTCAGGAAGATCCCCGGCGCGATCGTCATGACGCGGATCTTGTGCTGGGCCAGATCGCGGGCGATCGGCAAGGTCATGCCGACCACGCCACCCTTGGACGCGCTATAGGCCGCCTGGCCGATCTGCCCGTCATAGGCCGCGACCGAGGCGGTGTTGACGATGACGCCGCGTTCGCCGTCCACCTCGTCCGCCGCAGCGAGCCGGGCGGAGAATTTGGAAATGACGTTGAAGCTGCCGATCAGGTTGACCGTCACCGTCTTCGCAAAAGTATCGAGCGGGTGCGGCACATTTTCCTTGCCCACCGTCTTGACTGCCGGCGCAATGCCCGCGCAGTTGACGAGGATGCGGGCGACGCCATGCGCAGCCTCCGCAGCGTCCAGACCGGCCGCGACGCTGGCATCGTCGGCGACGTTGACAGCGACATAGACACCGCCCAGCGCCTCCGCCGTCGCGCGTCCGGCATCCTCATTCAGGTCGAAAATCGCGACCTTCGCCCCCTGCTGCGCCAGCATTGTGGCGGTCGCCTTGCCCAACCCGGATGCGCCGCCGGTGACGATCGCCGCTACGCCTTTAATGTCCATTTCAATCCTCTCCGTTCAGATCAGTTCGACGGCCATGGCGGTCGCTTCGCCACCGCCGATGCAGAGGCTCGCCACGCCGCGCTTGAGCCCGCGCGTTTCCAGCGCCGCGATCAGTGTCGCCAATATGCGGGCGCCCGATGCGCCGATCGGATGGCCCAGCGCGGTCGCGCCGCCATTGACGTTGATCCGATCGTCCGGAATGCCCAGTTCCTTCGCGGCGATCATGGCGACCACGGCGAACGCTTCGTTGACCTCGAACAGGTCGACATCGGCGACCGTCCAGCCGGCCTTGTCCAGCACCTTGCGCATGGCAGGCACCGGCGCGGTGGTGAATTTGGACGGCTCATGCGCATGGCCGGCGGTCGCGACGACCCTAGCCACCGTCTTGAGGCCTAGCTTCTCCGCCACGCTGGCGCGGGTCATGACCAGTGCCGCTGCGCCGTCCGAAATGGAGGAAGCATTGGCGGCGGTGATGGTGCCATCCTTGACGAAGGCGGGTTTCAGCGAAGGTATCTTGTCCGGCTTGGCCTTGCCCGGCTGCTCGTCGGTATCGACGATCGTGTCGCCGCCCCGGCTCTTGACCGTAACCGGCGTGATTTCGCGGGCGAAGGCGCCGCTGCCGATCGCCGCATTGGCGCGTTCGAGCGAGCGGATGGCGTAGGCATCCTGATCCTCACGCGTGAACTGATAGTCGCGAACCGCTTCTTCGGCGAAGACGCCCATCGCCTTGCCTGGTTCGTAGGCATCCTCCAACCCGTCCATCATCATCGTGTCGATGATACGGTCATGGCCGATGCGCGCGCCACCGCGATGCTTGGGTAGGGCATAGGGCGCGTTGGTCATGCTTTCCATGCCGCCGGCAATGACGATGTCGGCCGCGCCGCAGCTAAGTGCCTCATGCGCCATGATCGCGGCCTGCATGCCCGAACCGCACATCTTGTTGACGGTGGTGGCTTCCGTACTGAGGCCAAGGCCAGCGCCCAGCGCCGCCTGACGCGCGGGGGCTTGCCCAAGGCCGGCGGGCAGAACGCAGCCCATATAGATGCGGTCGATGGCGTCGCTCGACGCGCCGGCGCGCTCGACGGCGGCCTTGATGGCTGCGGCGCCCAGATCGGTCGCCTTGACCGACGACAATATGCCCTGAAATCCGCCCATCGGCGTGCGGGCATAGCTGGCGATGACGACGGGATCGTCCTGCATGATCTCTCTCCTGAAATGGCGTAATTAAAGACTGCGCGCGATCACCATGCGCTGAATGTCCGACGTGCCTTCGTAAATTTGGCACACGCGCACGTCGCGATAGATTTTGGCCACGCCATATTCCTCCAGATAGCCATAGCCGCCCAGCGTCTGCATCGCGCCGGACACGATCGCCTCGGCCGCTTCGGAGGCGAACAACTTGGCCATGGAGGCTTCGGACAGGCAGGGCAGGCCCGCATCCTTGGTCCGGGCGGCATGCAGGACGAGCTGGCGCGCCGCCTCCAACCGGGTGGCGAGGTCGGCCAGACGGAAGCCCACCGCCTGATGATCGATGATCGCCTTGCCGAAGCTCTTGCGATCCTTGGCGTAGGCGACCGCGATGTCCAGCGCAGCCTGCGCCATGCCGACGCACTGGGCGGCGATGCCGATGCGGCCGGTTTCAAGGTTCGCGAGCGCGAGTGCGTAGCCCTGCCCCGGCTGGCCGATCAGCAGATCATCCTCCACGAACATATCGTCGAAGCGCAGCGCGCAGGTGTCGGACGCGCCCTGCCCCATCTTATGCTCGACCTTGTCGACGCCATAGCCGGGACGGTCGGTCGGCACGATGAAGACGGACAGGCCCTTCTTACCGGCGTCGGGATCGGTGACGGCGACGATCATCACCAGACCGGCAATCTTCCCCGACGTGATGAACTGCTTGGCACCGCTGATGCGCCAGCCGCCGTCCACCTTCACCGCGCGGGTACGCACGGCCGAGGCATCGGAGCCGGCGTCGGCTTCGGTCAAGGCGAAGGCGCCGATCGTGCGTCCGCCGATCAGGTCCGGCAGGAAACGCGCCTTTTGCGCATCGCTGCCATCCTTGAGCAGGCCCGAGACGAGGATGCTGTTCTGGATCGAGACGATGGTGGACAGCGCGCCGTCCGCCGCTGCGATCTCCATCAGAGCCAGCGCGTAGGAGACGGCGTCGGCCTCCGCCCCGCCAAAGGCTTCGGGTGCGGTCATGCCCCACAGGCCGAGGCCGGCCATTTCTTGGAACAAGGCGGGCGGATAGCCGCCTTCCGATTCGAAGCGAGCGCTGTGCGGACGGATCATATCCTGTGCGAAATCACGCACGGTGTCGCGGATAGCGGCCTGAATCTCCGTCAGCATATACTCTCTCGTATTTTATCTACTGGTGAGTATATTGATTGTCCCGGTGTTTCTTGTCAATGCTCGCAGCGCCCAAGGAGCCGCTATTGCCCAAGTCCGTCGCCATCACGCCTGCCCCCGCCCTCACCTCGCCCTTTCGCAGCAAGTCGGAGAGGGAACAGGACCGGGCGGAAAAGCGGGAGGCCGTGCTGCTGGCGGCGGTGCGGATGTTCAACGCACGCGGCTATCATGCCGCTTCGCTGGATGATGTCGCGGCCAGCCTGGGCATCAGCAAGCCGACCATCTATCATTATCTGGGCAATAAGGAGCAGGTGCTGGTCGAATGCGTCAATCGCGGCCTGTCCATGCTGCGCGAGGCGGCGGATGTGGCCGCCGGGGCACCGGGCAGCGGGCATGACCGGCTGCGCGCCTTCCTGCTGCGCTATGCCTGCATCAATATGGACGATTTCGGCCGATGCGTGATCCGCACCAGTGAGGAAGTGCTGTCGATGGATAGCGCCACCCGTTTCCGCGCGCGCAAGCGGGAGATTGACGAAGCGGTGCGCGGCATGATCGCGCAGGGGATTGCCGACGGATCGATCGCGCCGGTGGATGTGCGCTTCGCCTCCTTCGCGCTGGCTGGGGCTTTGAACTGGCCGGCACGCTGGCATGATCCGGAAGGGCCATTGAAGCCGGACGAGGTTGCCGAGAAACTGGTCGATATCGCCTTGGGCGGCCTCACGCCGCGCAACTGATATCCGCGTTCCTTTCGCAACTGGAACGTCTTCGCCCTTTCTGCATTGAACGCCTCGTGATGACGGGACGCTTCGCCATGCCCATCCGTGCAGCTTGCGACCATCGACCGGTGGCCGTCATCGTCACGCCTTCGACCGATATTATCGATCAGACAGAGCAAGATTCCCGGTTTGGATCGGGCCGTCTGCCCTTCTACAAAAATGCCGCAGGGAAATGACAGGAGTATAACCCATGGATGCCAAGACCTCTGACCCGCTGGGTTGTCCGATGAAGGATCCGGCCGCGCGGCGCACATTGCTGGGCCGAACCAATCGCGACTGGTGGCCCAATCAGCTGTCGCTGGATATCCTCCAGCAGAACGGCCTGTCGGGCAATCCGCTGGACAAGGATTTCGATTATGCCGCCGCGTTCAAGTCGATCGACTATGATGCGCTGAAGGCGGATCTGACCGCATTGATGACGGACAGCCAGCCCTGGTGGCCAGCGGATTATGGCCATTATGGTCCCTTCTTCATCCGCATGGCCTGGCATAGCGCCGGCACCTATCGCACCGGCGACGGGCGTGGTGGTGCCTCTTCGGGGTCGCAGCGTTTCGCGCCACTCAACAGCTGGCCGGACAATGGCAATCTGGACAAGGCGCGCCGTCTGCTGTGGCCGATCAAGCAGAAATATGGGCAGAAGCTGAGCTGGGCCGACCTGATGATCCTGGCCGGCAATGTCGCGATTGAATCGATGGGTGGCCCCGTCTTCGGCTTTGGCGGCGGACGCGTGGACGTGTTCGAACCGGAGAAGGACATCTACTGGGGCACGGAAGAAAATTGGGTCGGTGACGAGGCCAATGAAACCCGCATCCAGCCCGAAAAAGACATGGCGCTGGAAAGCCCGCTGGCCGCGATCCAGATGGGCCTGATCTACGTCAATCCCGAAGGGCCAGGTGGCAATCCCGACGCGCTCCAGTCGGGCCGCGACATTCGCGAAACATTCGCCCGCATGGGCATGAATGACGAGGAGACGGCCGCGCTGACGGCAGGCGGCCATACATTCGGCAAGGCGCACGGTGCAGGCGACGCATCGCTGGTCGGCGCAGAACCCGAAGGCGCGGATATCGCGCAGCAGGGCCTGGGCTGGCAGAGCGGTCATGAAAGCGGCATGGGCGATCACACCATCACCAGCGGGATCGAGGGCGCCTGGACGCCGACGCCGATCACCTGGGACATGACCTATTTCGACATGCTGCTGGACCATGAATATGAGCTGGTCCGCAGCCCAGCAGGCGCCAAGCAGTGGCAGCCGGTCGGCAATCCCGAAGAGACGCTGGCGCCCAAGGCGCATACGCCCGGCGTCAAGGTGCCCACGATGATGACCACCGCCGACATGGCGATGAAGGTAGACCCGGCCTATCGCGCGGTGATGGAGAAATTCCGGGCAGACTCCGCCTATTTCGCCGACGCCTTCGCTCGCGCCTGGTTCAAGCTGTGCCATCGCGACATGGGGCCGAAGGTCCGTTATCTCGGCCCCGAAGTCCCCGCCGAAGACCTGATCTGGCAGGATCCCATCCCTGCCGCGACCGGGCCTGCGCTCGGCGAGGCGGACGTCGCCGCGCTCAAGCAGAAGATCGCCGCGTCGGGCCTGTCGGTCGCCGATCTGGTCAAGACCGCCTGGGCGTCTGCGGTCACTTATCGCGGGTCGGACCATCGCGGGGGCGCCAATGGCGGTCGCCTGCGTCTGGCCCCGCAAAAGGACTGGGACGTCAACGAACCGGCCGAACTGGCGCGGGTACTGGCAGTGTATGACGGCATTGCCAGCGACAGCGGCGCGTCGGTTGCCGATCTGATCGTGCTGGGCGGCAGCGTCGGCATCGAGCAGGCGGCGCAGGCGGCCGGCCATAGCGTCACGGTGCCGTTCACGCCGGGCCGTACCGATGCGTCGCAGGATCAGACGGATGCCGACGGCTTCGACGTGCTGGAGCCCAAGGCCGATGGTTTCCGCAACTATCTTCAGACGCGCTACAATGTGCCGACCGAAGAGTTGCTGGTCGATCGGGCGCAGCTGCTGGGCCTGTCCGCGCCCGAAATGACGGTGCTGGTGGGCGGCTTGCGCGTGCTGGGCGCCAATCATGGCAGGTCGCAGCATGGCGTGCTGACCGATCGGGTCGGGCAGCTGACGAACGACTATTTCGTCAACCTGCTCGACATGGGTACCGCCTGGAAACAGGTGGACGACAAGAGCGACGAGACGTTCGTTGGTACCGACCGGGCCAGCAACGAGCAACGGTGGACGGCAACCCGTACCGACCTTGCCTTCGGCGCCAATTCGCAATTGCGCGCCCTGGCGGAGGTCTATGCATCCTCCGACGCTGGTGAGAAGTTCGTTCGCGACTTCGTGACCGCCTGGACCAAGGTGATGAATGCCGACAGGTTCGACCTGACCGCATAAGCGAGACAGCGAGTTGGACAGCTGGCGGCGATCCTCGGGACCGCCGCCAGCTTTTCAATAATATCGAATGATAGTGTGGATTTTATACATATGATCTGAACGATGAAGTTGCGCTAGACATTGTCTCAGCCCGGACGATCCGGCCGAGACCCAGCAAGGAGCCATCCCATGAGCCAGTTCATCACCACCACTGACGGCGTCGATATCTTCTACAAGGATTGGGGCAGCAAGGATGCCCAGCCGATCATGTTCCACCATGGCTGGCCCCTGTCTTCAGACGACTGGGATGCGCAGATGCTGTTCTTCCTGTCCAAGGGCTATCGCGTCATCGCCCATGATCGCCGCGGCCATGGCCGGTCGACCCAGGTCGATTTCGGTCATGACATGGACCATTATGCCGCCGACGCCGCGGCTGTCGTCGAACATCTCGACCTGAAGAACGCGATCCATATCGGCCATTCGACCGGTGGCGGCGAAGTGGCTGCCTATGTCGCCCGCCATGGCCTTCCGCAGGGCCGCGTCGCCAAGGCGGTGCTGGTGAGCGCGGTGCCGCCGATCATGCTGAAGACGGAACGCTATCCCGGCGGCCTGCCGATGGATGTGTTCGACGGGCTGCGCGCTGGCCTCGCCGCCAATCGTGCTCAATTCTTCCGCGATGTCGCCAGTGGTCCCTTCTACGGTTTCAATCTGGATGGCGTCGATGTGAAGCCCGCCGTCATCGACAATTGGGTGCGGCAGGGCCTGAACGGCAGCGCGCTGGCCCATTATGAAGGGATCAAGGCCTTTTCGGAGACTGACCAGACCGACGATCTGAAGGCGATCACGGTGCCGACGCTGGTGCTGCATGGCGATGACGATCAAGTCGTGCCGTACAAGAATGCCGGCGTGTTGCAGGCGGAATTGCTGCCCGACGCCACGCTGAAAATCTACGAAGGCTATTCGCACGGCATGCTGACGGTGAATGCCGATGTGCTGAACGCCGATATCCTGGCCTTCATCCAGCGCTAAAAGGAACGGCCTCACAACCTCCGTTCGTTTCGAGCCCTTCGACTGCCTGCGAGGCAGGCGCTCAGGACAGGCCAAGGTCGAGAAACGCCAATTGCGCTGCTAGCCGCTTCTCGACAGGCTCGAAGCGAACGGAGTTGGGGTGGCCTTCCGACATTAAGGTTTTGAACGAACAGAAAGCCGGGCGGCTGGGTGACGGATCAGACGTCGCTCATGCCGTCCGGCTCTATGTCGTCCCGGCCCAGCCCGACGAACTGGTCGAGCAGCCAGCTGGCGGCCGGCCCCGGCGGGGTATCGCGGCGCCAGATGCCCGAAAAGCGATAGGTGCCGCCGCTATGGTCGGGCATGGCCAGCCGCACCAGCGTGCCCGCGACCAGATCCCCCTCGATCATTGGCAGCGGCATATTGCCCCAGCCAATGCCTTCGCGCAGCAACGCATGTTTCGCGCCCAGATCGGCGAGGCGCCAGGTCTTGGGGCTGCTCACGGAAAAATCCTGCCCCTCGGTGAAGCGTGATCGGTCGGTCAGCACCAGCTGCGTATAGTTGCGCCCCGCCCCCGGCGCGATCAGATCCATGCGGCCCAGCGGATGATCCGGCGCGGCGACCGGCACCATCGGCACCAGCCCGGCGGCCATGCTCTCTATTCCCTCGACACCGGCGGAGAGCGGCCCGGAAATGCCGATCACGGCCGCCCGGTCCAGCACCATCGCGGTAATGGCGCCCAGCGCCTCGGCATGGAGGCGCAACTGCACAGTCGGGAAGGCCTGAGAAAAGGCGCGCAATACCTTACCCAGTCGATCGGACGGCAGCATGACGTCGACCGCCAGATCGACCTCCGCCTCCAGCCCGTCGAGCAGGCCTTTCACCTTCGCCCGCAGTCCATCCAGGCCATGGGATATGCTGCGCGCCTCTGCCAGCAAGGCGCGGCCGGCGACGGTCAGTTGCGGTTTGCGCGTCCCTTCCCGGTCGAACAGGGACAGGCCAAGCTGCGCCTCCAGATTGGAAATGCCATAGCTGATGACCGACACGGCGCGGTTGAGTTTGCGGCCGGCGGCGGCGAAACTGCCTGTGTCCACGATCGCCAGAAAAATGCGCAGCTGGTCGAATGTCGGCGTGCCGGGATTATTCACTATTCCATTTCCTCGAACATAAGGATCAGTTTTATCCATCTGAACAGGAAAGATGGCAAGGGGTAAAGACGTCTTCAATAGGGCGACGCCATCCCGGCGACCTCCGCCCGATCAGGAGATAAGACGATGATCGAACTGCGCCCCTTCGATAGCCTTGGCGGTGACAATCATGGCTGGCTCGACGCCAAGCATCATTTTTCCTTCGCCGGCTATCATGATCCCGCCCGTATGCACTGGGGCAATCTGCGCGTGTGGAACGACGACACGATCGCGCCGCATACCGGCTTTCCGCCGCACCCGCATCGCGACATGGAAATCATCACCTATGTCCGCGAAGGCGCGATCACCCATGAGGACAGTCTGGGCAACAAGGGCCGGACCGAAGCGGGCGACGTGCAGGTGATGAGCGCAGGCACGGGCGTGCGCCATTCGGAATATAATCGCGAAGATGTGACGACGAAGATCTTCCAGATCTGGATCATCCCCACCCGTCAGGGCGAAGCGCCCAGCTGGGGCGCCCGCCCCTTCCCCAAGGGCGAACGGTCGGGGCATTTCGTGACGCTGGCGTCGGGTTATGAGAATGACAATGACGCGCTGACCATCCGCACCGATGCGCGGATCGTGGCTGCGACGCTCAAGGCCGGGGAAAGCGCCGACTATCCGATCGGCGCCGATCGCAAGGCCTATCTGGTCCCCGCCACCGGCGCGATCCAGATCGACGATGTCCGCGCCAATGCCCGTGACGGCGTGGCCATCAGCGATGTCGAGGTCATCCGCGTGACCGCGATCGAGGATAGCGAGATCGTGCTGGTCGACGCCGCCTGATCCAATCAGGCCGGAATGGGCGCCATGGCTGCTACGGTGGCCATGGCGCCTTTTTCTTCGAGGCTGGTCAAATGGGCGATCAGTTGGTCGGCGAAGACGGCATCGTCGCGCAACGCGGCAGGCATGATCGCGTCATAGGCCAAGATGGCGGTTACGCGGCCAGCGGCATCGGCGGCTTCTGCCAGCAAGGCGGCAATGCTGTCGGCCAGCGGATCATCCACCACATGTGTGATGCCCGCATCGCTGATCCCCGCCTGCCAGCGTATCCAGGCCGCCACGCCCAGCGCCAGCGCATCCACATCCTGTCCCTCCGCGCGGCGATCGGCTATGGTGGCGAGCAAGCGCTGGGGCAGTTTCTGCGACCCGTCCATCGCGATCTGATGGGTGCGATGCATCAGCGCGCCATTGTCGAAGCGCGTCATCAGGTCACGCCGATAGGCGGCAACATCCAGTTCGGCGGGCGGCGACAGGGTGCTTTCCGCCTCGTCCCATAGCCGTTCGACAAAGGCGCGCATGGCGGGATGTTCCAGCACTTCATGGACATGGGCGATGCACGCCAGCCCGCCCAGATAGGCGATAGCGCTGTGCGCACCGTTGAGAAGGCGCAGCTTGGCTTCCTCCCATGGTGCGACGGCGGCGGTGATCTGAACGCCGGCGCCGAAATCGGGGCGCGGGCCGCAGAAGCGATCCTCTATCACCCATTGGGTGAAGGGTTCGGTCTTGACCAGCGCCTCGTCCGTTACGCCATGATCGCGGGCGAAGGCAGCGATATCGTCCGGGGTCGTGGCCGGCACGATGCGATCGACCATGGTTTCGGGGAAGGCGCCTTCCTGCGCGATCCACTCTGCCAGCGCTGGATCATGATATTGCGCCAGCGCGATCACCGCGCCGCGCAGCCTTTGCCCGTTGCGCGGCAGATTGTCGCAGGAGATAGCGGTGAAGGGCAGCAGGCCGCGCGCGCGGCGTTTAGCCAAAGCGGCGACGAGGAAGCCGGGCGCGGTCACGGGGGCGTTAAGGCTGGCAAGGTCGGCGGCCAGTTGCGGATCGTCGGTGCGCAACGCGCCGCTGGCGGGGTCCAGCTTATAGCCCTTTTCCGTCACGGTCAGCGTCACGATATGGGTGTCGGCATCGGCCAGCATATCGACCACCGTGTCGGGGCTTTCCGGCGCGACCGTCACGTCCAACACTGCGCCGATGGTGCGCACGGCGACTTCAGCGCCGTCTCGCACCAATATATGATAAAGACCGTCCTGCGGCGCCATCTGGTCGCGCACGCCGGGCGAACGCAAGGACACGGTGCGGATGCCCCAGCGCAGATCGCCCACCGCCAGCGTATCGTCGAACATCACCGCCTGATGCGCGCGATGGAAGGCACCGATGCCTAAATGGACGACGCCGGGCTTCACTTGGCTCCGGTCATAAGCGGGGCGAGCGACAGTCGCAGGCAAGGCAGCCAATGTGGCGGACGATAAGCGAGTCATGGACAATTCCCGAGCAATCAGAGGGTGACGCCGCGTTTCCAGATGGCGATGTCGCGCTCGCCATTGACTTCGTTGCGGGCTGGTTCGCCCGACGCGATGGCACAGATGCGCGCCATCAGCGCATCGGTGGCGGCGTCGAGGCCGTCATCCAAAACCTGAGCGGCATCGAAATCGATCCAGCCGGGCTTGCGCCGTGCCAGGTCGTGATTGGTGGCGAGTTTCAGCGTCGGAATGGGGCTGCCCAATGGCGTGCCGCGCCCGGTGGAAAAGAGTGTCATCGTCGCGCCGGCGGCGGCCAGCGCGGTGGTCGACACCGCGTCGTTGCCCGGCGCCTCCAGCAGGGTCAGGCCCGGTCGGCGCAGCGTTTCGCCATAGGCCAGGACGTCCGTCACGATCGCATGGCCGCCTTTCTGCACGGCACCCAGCGATTTTTCCTCCAGCGTGGTGATGCCGCCCGCAACATTGCCGGGGCTGGGATTTTCCGAAATCGGTTCGCCATGGTCGATGAAATAGCGTTTGAAGCGGTTGACCAGAGCGACCAGCGCATCGAACACCGGCTCATCGGCCGCGCGCTGCATCAGCAGCCGTTCCGCGCCGAAAATTTCCGGTATTTCCGTCAGGATCGCCTGCCCGCCCGCTTGCGTGACGACATCGGCGGCGCGGCCGATCAAGGGGTTGGCGGTGATACCACTCAACCCATCTGAACCACCGCATTTGAGGCCGAGGCGCAGCGCCTCAATGCCTACCGGTTCGCGCCGGTCCTGCGACGCGATGACGACCAGCTCATCGATCGCGCTTTCCGCCGCTTCATATTCGTCGGCGCTGATCTGTGCGCCGACGCTGCGGATGCGGTCGCGGCGCGCCGGCGGGATGCGCTCCAGCAGCTTGGACAGCTGGTTTTCCTCGCAGCCAAGACCGATGATGAGAACGGCGCCGGCATTGGGATTGGACGCCAGCGCCGCCAGCACCCGCGCGGTGCCGTCCAGATCGTCGCCCAGTTGCGAACAGCCCAGCGGATGGGGGAAGGCCAGTACGGCATCAACCTGTCCGGCATGGCGATCCGCTGCCTGCTTCGCGATCCGTTCCGCCGTGCGGGCGACGCAACCCACGGTCGGGATCACCCAGATTTCATTGCGGGTGCCCACGCTGCCATCGGCGCGGCGATAGCCCTGAAACTGCCAGCGTTTGTCTGCGGTGGCAGGAGCCGATGGCGATGGCGTGAAGCTGTACGGCTCCTCCGCCTTCAAATTGGTGCGGATATTGTGGCTGTGAACATGGGCGCCCCGCGCAATCGCCGCCGTCGCGCTGCCGATCGGCCAGCCATAGCGCCGCACCGGATCACCCGCAGCAACCGCATGCAGCGCGACCTTGTGGCCCCGGCCGATCGGCTGGGCCAGCGTGACGAACTGCCCCGCGACATGGATGGTTTCGCCCTCCGCCAGCGCGCGCAATGCCACGGCGACATCGTCGTCCGGTGCGATCCGCACGGCATCTGGCAGGGTCTGAACAGGCTGATCTAGGGTGTCTGGCATCGTCTCCATTGCGCCGTGATAGCATTTGTGCCAACGTTGGCACAAGTCCAAAGGAGATGATGAACGTGCCCCCGCTGACGCTCGACCCCAATCGTCTGTTCCCGGCCGATCCGGGCACCCGCGCCATCGCCCGCAAACTGTATGACGGCGTCGCGCAGCTCCCGATCGTCAGCCCGCATGGTCATACCGATCCCGCCTGGTTCGCGACCGACGATGCCTGGGACAATGCGACTGCGCTGCTGCTGGCGCCGGATCATTATCTCTATCGCATGCTCTACAGCCAGGGCGTGAAGCTGGAGGCATTGGGCGTTCCTGCCCATGGCGTGCCGGGCGATGCCGATCCGCGCGCGGCGTGGCGCATATTCGCCAGCAGCCAGCATCTGTTTCGCGGCACGCCTTCACGGATGTGGCTGGACCATGTCTTTGCCGAAGTGTTCGGTTTTGAAGAGGTGCTGAGCGCGGACACGGCCGATCATTATTTCGACCGCATCGGCGATTTGCTCGCCACCCCTGCCTTCCGCCCGCGCGCGCTGTTCGACCGGTTCAACATCGAACTCATCGCTACGACCGAAGGCGCGCATGAGCGGCTGGACCATCATGACGCCATCCGCAACTCGAGCTGGACCGGCCAAGTCGTCACCGCCTATCGGCCCGACGCGGTGGTGGATCCGGAGCATGAGGATTTCCATGCCAGCATGGTCGCCTTCGCCGATCTGACGGGTGAGGATGTGATGACATGGCGCGGCTATCTGCGCGCGCATGCGAAGCGGCGGCAGGATTTCATCGCCAGGGGTGCGACCTCCACCGACCATGGGCATCAGAGCGCACGCACGACGAACCTGTCCGCCGCCGACTCTGCCGCCCTGTTCGACCGGATCGTCGGCAAGGACTGGACGGCGCAGGACGCCGAACTGTTCCGCGCGCAGATGCTGACCGAAATGGCGCGGCTCAGCCTGGACGACGGGCTGGTGATGCAGATCCACCCCGGCGCCTGCCGCAACCATAATAGCTGGCTGCATCACCATTATGGCCGGGACAAGGGTGCCGACATTCCGGGGCGCACCGATTATGTGGGAGGATTGAAGCCGCTGCTCGATGCGTTCGGTAATGAAGCGGACCTGTCGATCATCCTCTTCACGCTGGACGAGAGCACCTATGCCCGCGAACTGGCGCCACTGGCGGGCCATTATCCCTGCCTGAAACTAGGCCCGGCTTGGTGGTTCCATGACAGTCCGGAAGGGATGATGCGCTTCCGTGAGATGACGACGGAGACGGCGGGCTTCTACAATACGGTCGGGTTCAACGACGATACCCGCGCCTTCCTGTCGATCCCGGCGCGGCACGATGTCGCGCGGCGGGTGGATTGCGCTTTTCTGGCACGGCTGGTGGCCGAAGGGCGGCTACGCGATTGGGAGGCACAGGAACTGGCCCAAGACCTGACCTATAATCTGGTGCGCAAGGCCTATCGTCTGCCCGAGGCCTCGCCCCGGTCGCTGGCAAGCGCGGCCTGATTTGTCAGGACGCCCGCACTGACATAGAGCGGGCCGTCCGACCCATCAGCGAAAGCCGCCATGCCCCCCAAGGATTCCAGCCCCGGCGAACCGACCATCATCGACGTCGCCGCGCTGGCGGGCGTATCGATCCGTACCGTGTCGCGCGTGCTCAACCATTCGCCCAAGGTGAATGACGATACGCGCACCCGTATCCAGAGCGCGATCGATACGCTCAATTTCCGTCCTAGCCTGCGCGCCCGCGCCATGGCCAAAGGGCGGTCCTTGCTGATCGGCATGGTGCATAATGATCGCAACGCCCTGGTGCTGGACAGCGTACAGCGCGGCGTGGGGCGGGAAGCCACCCGGCGCGGCTATGAGGTCATATGCCATAGCGTGCCGGTCGGCGATCCGGGTGCGGCAACAGATGTGCTGGACTTCGCACGACGTTCGCGCGTCGACGGGCTGGTGGTGATGCCGCCGGTGTCGGACATGGTCGGACTGCCCGCCGCGCTACAGGGGGATCATGTGCCGGCCGTCGCCATTTCTGCGGTCGCCATCCAGGGTTATGGCGCGGTGCTGCTGTCGCGCGAGCGGCAGGCGGCCGGCGATGTGGCGCGCCATCTGTTGGACCTAGGCCATCGCCGGATCGCGATGATTACCGGCCCGCAGGACATGATATCGGCGATCGAGCGCCGGGCCGGCTTTGTCGAGGCGCTGGCGGAGGCCGATATGGTGCCGATGGCCGAGGTCGAGGGCGACTACAGCCTGGCCGCCGGGATTGCCGCCGCCCGCCAGTTGCTGGCCGCACCGCCCGCGCCAACCGCCATTTTCGCCGCCAACGATATCATGGCCGCCGGCGTATTGAAGGTTGCGGGCGAACGCGGCATCGCCGTGCCCGCCGCTCTGTCCGTGGTCGGGTTCGACGGCAGCATTGTGGCGGAGATGCTGACGCCTTCGCTGACTACCGTCGCTCGTCCCTTCGGCGAGATGGCGGAAATGGCGACACGCCAACTGATCGACCTGATCGAGGGGCAGGCCCTGTCCGATATGGACAGCCCCGCCCTCTCGCTGGTCCCGTCAGAATCGAGCGCCCCGCCCGTCAGCGGGTGACGATCTCCATCTGTGTTTCGCCAAGCCCCTGAGCGCGGGCGCGCAGGATGATCTTGCCCGCGCGCTTGGCGTCGCTCTTCACGATCGCCAGAGCAAGTCCGTTGAAGGCATCGCGGCTCTTGGATGGAAAGGCGGTCAGATCGGTCGGGTCGCCATTGTCTGTGGCGACGATTTCGCCCGGCCCTTCGATCGAAAATTCGACCTTCTGCTTGGCGGCGGGAACGACATTGCCGTCCTTGTCCAATATCTTCAACGTCACGAAGCTGAGGTCGCGGCCGTCGCTGGCGATACCCGAGCGGTCGGCGGTCAGCGACAATTTCGCCGCCTCGCCCACGGTGTGGATCGTCTCGGTCGCCCAGGGCTGGCCCTTCTTCCAGGTGACGACCTTCACCTCGCCCGGTTCGTAGACGACATAGTCCCAGCGGAAGCGATATTCATAATCGCGCTTCTTGATCTTGCCCTGCGACTTGCCGTTGACGAACAGTTCGCCCTCGTCCGCCGAGGAAAAGACATGGACCGGCGTGATCTGGCCGACGCGATCAGGCCATGTCCAATGCGGCAGGATATGGGCGAATTTCAGGTCCGGGCGCCAGCGCGCCTGATAGAGCCAGAAGCGATCCTTGGGGAAACCGGCCAGATCGACGATGCCCGAATAGCTGCTGCGCGAGGTATAATAGGGCGTCGGTTCGCCCAGATAGTCGAAACCCGTCCAGACGAATTCACCGGCGACATAGGGATTCTGGTCGTCAGCGGCCCATACGCGATCGGGCGACGAGCCGAAATCGGCGGCATGGAGTTCATAAGCGGACACCTGATGCGTGTCGGGATTGCCGCCCGACCATGGCCGCACCGGTCCGCTGATGGCGCCGGCGACCGGGAACATATATTCGCCGCGGCTGGAAAGAGCCGACGCGCTTTCTGTGGAGAGGATGACCTTGTCCGGGAATTTGGCGCGGAAAGCGGGATATTGGCCGACGATGCCGCGAATGCCCGCGCCCTGATAATTGAGGCTGATGACGTCCACCGTGGTCGGCAACAGCATGTCCGCCTTGGCAAAGTTCATCGCGCCGGTGGCCGGCCGGGTCGGGTCTTCTTCATGCGCGATGGCGACCAGTTCGCGGCCGATCTTGGCGCCGGCTTCCCCATCATATTGTTCGCCCACTTCGTTGCCGACGCTCCACAGGATGATGGAGGGGTGGTTGCGATCGCGGCGCAGCATGGCGCGGGCGTCCGCCTCATGCCAGTCGGGGAAGATCAGGTGGAAGTCGTGCGGCGTCTTCTTCTTTTCCCAGCTGTCGAACACTTCGTCCATGACGAGGAAACCCATGCGGTCGGTGAGTTCGAGCAGTTCGGGCGCGGGCGGGTTGTGGCTCATGCGCACGGCGTTGGTGCCCATGTCGCGCAATATTTCCAGCTGGCGTTCGGCCGCGCGGGCGTTGAAGGCGGCGCCCAGCGCACCGAGATCATGATGATTGTTGACGCCGCGCAGCGGGATATGCTCGCCATTGACGATCACGCCCTTGTCGGGATCGAACTTGATATCGCGCACGCCGAAGCGGGTTTCGTGGGTATCGATGGTCTTGCCGCCCTGCGTCACGGTGGAGACGGCGACATAGCGATTGGGTTGCTGCGTCGGCGGCGGCCCCCAGAGGCGGGGATTGGCGAGGGTGGCGGAGCCGTTCAGCACGGCCTTTTCGCCCGGCGCGATGCTGGCGGATTGGCGCGCGATGCTGGCCACCGGACGGCCGGTGCGCTTGCCCTTCGCGTCCAGCGCGTAAAGGGCGGTCGAGACGTCTACCTGCGCAGGCTTGTCGCCGTCATTGTCGAGCGTCAGGCTGAGATCGATGGTGGCGTGGTCCTTGCTGACTTGAGGCGTGCGGACGATGCTGCCCCATTGGCCGACATGGACCTTGTTGGCGGTGGTAAGATAGATGTCGCGATAGAGGCCGCCGCCCGGATACCAGCGCGCCGAGGCCGCGGGGTTGTCGAGGCGGATCGCCAGCTGGTTCTTGCCGCCCGGCACCGCATAGGGGGTGAGGTCGAGGCGGAAACTGTTATAGCCATAGGGCCAGCCGCCCACCAGCTTTCCATTGAGCCAGACGGTGGCGTAGGACATGGCGCCTTCCACATCGAGGAAGATGGACTGGCCTTTGGCGCTCGTCGGGATATCGAGCGTCTTGCGATACCAGCCGATGCCCCAACTGGGCAGGCGGCCCATGCCGCCATAGGGTCCGTCCTTGATGAAGGGGCCGGCGATCGCCCAGTCGTGCGGCAGGTCGACATGGGTCCAGCCGCTATCGTCGAAACCGGCCTGCACATAAGGGACGTCGCCGCCGGGATTGCCGGCGGGGCGGGCATGATGTTTGGCGGGGTCTTTTATGAACGGATTGGCGCTGGGCAGGATCCAAGGTTTCAGCACGTTGGCGCCGCTGTCGTCCACCTTCACGGCTGCGTCGGCGGGTGTGTCGGCCAGCTTGCCGTCGCCGGCATCCTCGATCGGCGGGCGGACGTCATAGCGCAAGTCGGTGGTCAGGCCAGCCGGATCGCCCTTCGTAAAGCGCCAGTCCTTGCTGATGGACACGCTATCGGCGGCGAGCAGCGAAGCCGGGAGCGAGGCCAGGGCGATAGCGGAGAGGGATACCAGTCGTCGCCAATGCGACACCGAGTTGGACAGTGGTTTCATCATGCTCTCCCTGTTCGCTTGCGTCTGGTAGCGTTATCATTACTCTGAGCGATAGAGGCTGCTTTGGCAAGTCATGAAGTGGCGTACGGATCGGCTTTCCGCGCGCCGCCAGGCAGGCTAGGACAAGCGAAACAAGCGTGGGAGAGGGACATGAAAAATGCTTTGGCCGTCGGTGCGGCCCTGATGCTGGCTCTATTGCCGGCGGCGGTTTCGGCCAAGCCTGTCACCGATTGCGCGCTGCGCGATGCGCCCTTTTCGACCGAATCGCCGATCGTGGACCTGCTGCTCAGCCCTGCCGCCAAGGCTATTCTGGAAACCGACGCCCCGGACATATTCACCGCCCTGCCCCCGCGCTTCTTCTCGACGAAAGCGCCGACCTTCGCCGCGATCCTGAACCTGAAGGCGCTGGCGAAGATGAAGAATCTGCCCGCCGACAAGATGACAGCGCTGGACGCGAAGCTGCGTGCCCTGCCGGTGACGGCAGCGGACAAGGTGGCGCGCTGTGCCCGTTATGACGACGACCGCCCGACCATCACGCTGCCCAAGGGCAAGCCCCGGTTGCTGATCTTCGAAAAGATCAACGGCTTTCGCGATGGTCCCTCGGTCGATGCCGCCCGCGCCGCCTTTCAGGTGATGGCGCAGCGCAAGGGATGGGCCGTGGTGGTGAGCGACAAGGGTGGCGTGATGACGCCGGCCCTGCTGCGCCAGTTCGACGCCATCATCTGGAACAATGTCAGCGGCGACGTGCTGACGCTGGCGCAGCGGGCCGCGTTCAAATCCTATATCGAACAGGGTGGCGGCTATGTCGCGGTGCATGGATCATCGGGCGATCCGTCCACTTTCTGGCCTTGGTATGTCGACACGCTGGTCGGCACGCAATTTGCCGGACACCCGATGGACCCGCAATTTCAGGACGCCAAAGTGGTGGTCGAGGGGCGCAGCCATCCGATCGCGGCCGGCTTGCCCGACCAATGGGTGATGAACGACGAATGGTACAGCTTCACGGCCAATCCCCGCCCCGGCAGCGCCGTCATCGCGACGCTGGACGAGGGCAGCTACAAGCCGGGCGCGCTGGCCATGGGCGACCATCCGATCGCCTGGACCCGTTGCGTCGGCAAGGGCCGGGTCTTCTATTCCGGCATCGGCCATCGCCCCGCAACCTATGCCGATCCCCATTATGTCACCATGCTGGAAAATGCGGTGGCATGGGCGGCATCGCGCCGGTCCGCCTGTCCGGCGCTTACGCCCCCAGCCGGTTGACCGGATAGACGGGCGGCAGGATGATGTCGCCCGGCATGGAGAGTGGCAGCACCGGGCTGGCCGCGCCGGCCAGCAGCGCGTCGAAATATGCGATGGTGCGGGTCAGTCCTTCGCGCAGCCGCACGGTGGGTTCCCAATCCAGCATATCGCGGGCGCGGCCGATGTCCGGGCGGCGCTGGCGCGGATCGTCGGCGGGCAAGGGCCGCATGATGAGGGACGATCGCGATCCGGTCAGCGCCAGGATCATTTCGGCCAGTTCGACCATGGTGAATTCGTCGGGATTGCCGATGTTGATCGGGCCGGTGATCGCGTCCGCGCTGCCCATCAGCCGGATCAGCCCCTCGATCAGATCGTCGACATAGCAAAAGGAGCGAGTCTGCTGTCCATCGCCATAGAGGGTGATGGGCTGGCCCAGCAGCGCCTGGCAGATGAAGTTGGACACGACGCGCCCGTCGGCCGGGTCCATGCGCGGGCCATAGGTGTTGAAGATGCGCGCGACCTTGATCCGCACCCGCCCTTCGCGATGATAGTCGAAGAAGAGGGTTTCGGCGCAGCGCTTCCCCTCGTCATAGCAGGCGCGCGGGCCGATGGGGTTCACATGGCCCCAATAATCCTCGCGCTGGGGGTGAACCTCCGGATCGCCATAGACTTCGCTGGTGGAGGCTTACAGGATTTTCGCGCCGGTGCGCTTGGCCAAGCCCAGCATGTTGATCGCGCCATGCACGCTGGCGATGTCGCGCTAATCGGCGCCCGCTATCGTGCCGACCTGTTCGCGCCCGCTCAGGTGGTATGAAGATCCTGCATGTCTTCAACCGCCATCGTCAGGGCGGCGGGGCCGACAATGCCTGGGACGCGACCATCGCCCTGTCGCGCAGACGCGGGTTAAAAGTCGATATTTCGAGAAGGATAGTCGTCACCTTTCAACTGGCGTTTCAGGAAAGATCACGGCCTTTGCCCATGGCCTCTACCCCGTCGCCACGCTGCGGGAGTTCGCGGCGCGGCTGGAGACGGACCGGCCGGATATCGTGCATAGCCATGAACTCTATCCGTTGCTCACCCCCTGGCTGTTCCCGCTCTGCGCGCGCGCCGGGGTGCCGGTGGTCCATAGCTGCTATGATTTCCGTATCACTTGCCCGATCGCCACCCATCATGACGGCGCGGCAGTCTGCAACCGCTGTACCGATCAGGGGGCGCATCACGCGCTCCAACGCAATTGCCGGAACAGCCTGCCCGAAAGCGCCGCCTTCGCGTTGCGCCATGCTGTGGCACAGCGGCGAAACCTCTATGACCATGTCAGTCGTTTCATCGTGCTGACCGACTTCAGCCGCAACTGGCTGCATCGCCACGCGGCCATCCCGATCGACCGGATCAGCGTCAACGAATGTGCCATCCCCGCCGCGCCCGACCCCGTCGATCCCGCAGTCGGCCGCTATTTCGCTTTTGCCGGTCGTTTCGTGCCGGAAAAGGGGCTGGATGTGCTGATCGAGGCTGCCCGACTGTCTGGCCTGCCGATTCATGTCGCTGGGCCGGCCGGCAGCGATCCCGCGCCATTACAGGCGCATGGGGTGCCGGTAACCATCACCGATGGGCCGGCGTCGCTCGCTGCCGTCTATCGCGGCGCACGGGCTTTGGTGGTGCCCAACCTCTGGTTCGAAACCTTCGCGATCGTCGCCGCCGAAGCCATGGCCCATGGCGTGCCGGTCATCGCATCCCGCATCGGCGCCTTGCAGGACACGGTGCGCGAAGGCGTGACCGGGCTGCATTTCGCACCCGGGGATGCCGCCGATCTGGCCCGGCAGATGCGCCGCCTGTGGGACGATCCGGCGCTGTGCCGGCGGCTGGGCGTGGCGGGTCATGCCGATGTCCGCGCCCGCTTCAATGAGGACGCCCATTTCGACCGGCTGATCGCCGCCTACGAAGCCGCGCTTAGAGCGCCGGCATCACCATTGCCCGACATTCGCCAAAGCCGATCGGCACGAAGCCTTGCGCCGATGCGCGCGCGCGCAAGATGATCTCGTCGCCATCCTCCAGGAAAGTGCGGCTTTCGCCACCGGGCAGCGCCACCGGTTCCTTGCCGCCGACCGACAATTCGATCAGACTGCCATAGCCCGACCGGTCCGGTGCGGAGATGGTGCCGCTGCCCAGCAAGTCGCCGGGATTGAGGTTGCAGCCATTGGACGCATGGTGAGCAACGATCTGCTGCACCGTCCAATACATGTTGCTGGCCGGACCGCTGCTGAGCGGGAACGGCGCCTCCCCGCGCGTGCGCATCGCTTCGGTCAGGATCAGCACCTCCAGCGTCAGGCCCAGCGCGCCATGCGCCTGATCGTCCGCATCGGACAGATAAGGCAAGGGCGCCGGATCGTCCGTCGGCCGGGGCGGTTGCGCCGGGCGGAACGGCGCCATCGCCTCGCTCGTCACCACCCAGGGGGAAATGGTCGACTGAAAGCTTTTGGACAGGAAGGGGCCGAGCGGCTGATATTCCCAGGCCTGAAAATCGCGCGCCGACCAGTCGTTGAGCAGGCAGAAGCCCGCGACATGGTCCGCCGCCTGCGCGATCGGGATGGCGGTACCCAGAGCGTTGCCGGCGCCGATCCACACGCCCAGCTCCAGTTCATAATCCAGCCGGGCGGACGGACCGACCATGGGCGCGTCGGCCTCTGGCGGCTTGCGCTGCCCCACCGGCCGGCGCAGCGCCACGCCCGACGGCCGGATCGAGGACGCCCGGCCATGATAGCCGATCGGCACATATTTATAGTTGGGCAGGAGTGGATTGTCGGGTCTGAACTGCCGCCCGATATTGGTGGCATGGTGGATGCCGACATAGAAGTCGCTATAATCGCCGATATGCGCGGGCAGATGCAGGGCGCAATCCGCCGCAGCATGCAGCATCGGCGTCAGGCGATCCGCATAGGCCGGGTCGGACAGAAGATCGCTGAGCAAGCGGCGCAGCGCTCGCCGGTCGGCGACGGAGAGCGCCATCAACCCGTTCAGCGTCCCGGCCGTGCAGAGCGGCGCGATGGGAGCGGGCAGCAGGCCGGCGGCGGCGCAGGCGAAAAGATCCAATATCCGGTCGCCGATGGCGACACCGATGCCTGCCTCTCCGCTGGCGGACGAAAACACCCCATAGGGCAGGTTCTGGATCGGGAAATCGGGATGGCCGTTAGCGCTTTCCACCCAGCTGGTGCGGGCGGGATCATGCGTCTCGTCGGTCGTCCACCAGCTCATGCCGCGTCCCCCGGCGGCAGTTGCGCCTTGCGAAAGCCTGTCCAGCATGCGTCATAATCGCCTTGCAACAAAGGCGTTTTCATCGCCCAGCCTGTCGGCGCGAACGGCAATCGGCTTTCGAACATGAACGCCATCGTCTCCTCTATCTTATGCGGTTGCAAAGCCGCTGCGACGGCCCCGTCATGGCTGGCGACATCCGGCCCATGGGCGGACATCATATTGTGCAGGCTGGCCCCGCCCGGCGCGAAACCGCCCGCCTTGGCATCATATTGGCCGGTGATGAGGCCCATGAACTCGCTCATGACGTTGCGGTGGAACCAGGGCGGCCGAAACGTATCCTCTGCCACCATCCAGCGCGGCGGGAAGATGACGAAGTCGATATTGGCGGTGCCGGCGCTGTCGCTGGGCGATGTCAGCACCGTGAAGATGGACGGATCGGGATGGTCGAAACTGACCGTGCCGATCGTGTTGAACCGTGTCAGATCATAGCGATAGGGCACGACATTACCATGCCATGCGATCACATCGAACGGGCTGTGGTCGAGCATCGTCGACCAGAGTTGCCCCTGATATTTCTGCACCAGTTCATGGGGGCGTTCCACATCCTCATAGGCTGCGACCGGCGCCTCGAAATCGCGGACATTGGCGAGGCCATTGGAGCCGATCGGCCCAAGGTCCGGCAGCCGGAACGGGCTGCCATGATTTTCGCAGACATAGCCGCGCGCATCATCGTCCAGCAATTCGACGCGAAACCGCACCCCGCGCGGGATCAGCGCGATCTGGAGCGGGGCGACGGGCAGCACGCCCATTTCGGTGACGATCCGCAGCCGCCCCTGCTGCGGCACGATCAGCCATTCGCCATCCGCGCTGAAAAAGGCGCGATCGACCATGGATCGGTTGGCGGCGTAGACATGGACGCTGCACCCGATACCCGCCGCAACATCGCCATTGACCGCATAGGTGACGAGGCCATCGATGAAATCGACCGGGTCGGCCGGCAGGTCGAGCGGGTTCCAGCGCAGCCGGTTGGGCGAAGCGACCGCGTCAGCGTCGGGCGCGCTGCGCAGCAGGCTCGCTTTGGCATAGGGTAGGAAGGGCGCGTGCATCGCGCTCGGCCGCATGCGGTAGAGCCAACTGCGCCGATTGTCCGCGCGCGGCACGGTGAAGGCGGTCGCGGACAATTGTTCGGCATAAAGGCCATAGGGCACGCGCTGCGGCGAATTGCGCCCGACCGGCAGCGCGCCCGCCACCGCCTCGCTCGCATGATGATTGCCGAAGCCGGTCAGATAATCCCCGGTCAGATAATCCATCGTCACTCTCCTCCGTTCGCCCTGAGCATTTCGAAAGGCGCAGCGCGAACGGTGTCAGATTATCTCACGCATCGACGCTAACGACGCCCCGCCTGATCTGGTCCAACTCTATGCTTTCGAACAGGGCCTGGAAATTGCCGTTGCCAAAGCCCTCATTGCCCTTGCGCTGGATGATCTCGAAGAAGATCGGGCCGAACATATTCTCAGTGAAGATTTGCAGCAATATGCCTTCCTCCTCGACATCGCCGTCGATAAGGATGCGGTTCTTCTTGAGGCGCGCCAGATCCTCGCCATGACCCGGCACGCGCTTGTCGACCAGTTCATAATAGGTTTCGATCGTGTCCTGAAGCCGGACGCCGCGCGCCCGCAATTTCTCGACCGTGTCGTAGATATTGTCGGTGGTCAGCGCCAGATGCTGGATACCCTCGCCATGATAGTCGCGGATGAACTCCTCGATCTGGCTCTTGTCGTCCTGGCTTTCGTTGAGCGGAATGCGGATTGCCTTGTCCGGCGCGATCATCGCCTGGCTGGTCAGGCCCGTCGCTTTCCCCTTGATATCGAAGAATTTCTGTTCCTCGAAGCCGAAGAGGGTACGATAAAATTCGCTCCACACCCGCATCTGGCCGCGCCGGACATTATGGGTCAGATGGTCGAGCAGGTCGAGGCCGACGTTGTTGTCGGCCGCCTTCTCCTCCCAGCCCGGAAATTCGGCCCAGTCGGCATAGGGATCGCCGTCGGCCGGCATGAAATAGAGATAGGCGCCGCCAATCCCCTCGATCACCGTGTCATCCTCCGCCGTGGCCTTGCCGCCATTGGCCAGCGCCCATGCGAGCGCGGCCTTGGGATCGGTAACGCGAAAGGCCATGGCGCTGGCCGATGGGCCATGGACGCCGCGAAATTCCGCCACGCGCCCGGCATCGTCGCGATTGAGCATCAGGTTGATGCGCCCCTGACGATAGCGGGTGATATTCTTGCGCGGGTGGCGGTGACTGGCGACGAAGCCCAGTTGCTCGAACTGCGCCGCCATCGCTTCTGGATCGGGCGAGGTGAATTCGACGAACTCGAAGCCGTTGAGGCCCAGCGGGTTGGTGTCGGTGGTCATAGGGCGTCCTCTTCCTTTTTCTTGTTCGCATAGGCCTGACTGCCGCGGGTGAAGACGCGGTCGGTCGGCAAGATGGTATCGGTGTCGAGATCGGGCAGGCCGTCAAGCTGCGCATAAAGCGGTGCGAAATCGGTTTCGGCCGTCATCCGCAACAGTTGCTCGAAACTGTCGATCACGAAATAGCTCTGCTGATAATCGTCGATGCGATAGCGGGTACGCATCAGCCGCTTGAGGTCGAAGCCGAGGCGATTGGGCGACGGATCGTCCAGCGCAAATTCGGACTCCCCATGGGAGGAAACGATGCCGGCGCCATAGAGTTTGAGGCCATCATCCTGTCGGATCAGGCCGAATTCCACGGTGTACCAATAGAGCCGTGCCAGCCGCTCGATCGACCCCAGCGCATGGGCGCGTAGCCCCCCTTCGCCATAGGCCTGCATATAATCGGCGAAGACCGGGTTCGCGAGCAAGGGCACATGGCCGAAAACGTCGTGAAAGACGTCCGGCTCCTCCAGATAGTCGATCTGTTCGGGCTGGCGGATGAAGCGGCCGGCGACGAAGCGGCGATTGGCCAGATGTTCGAAGAAGAGCCGGTCGGGCACCAGCCCCGGCACGGCGACCACCTGCCACCCGGTCCGTTGCATCAGCCGGTCGGACAGTTCGGCAAAGTCGGGAATGCCCGGCCGGGTCATCCGCAATATGTCCAGCCCCTCCAGAAATTCCGGTACGGCGCGGCCGGCCAGCATCTGCGTCTGGCGCGCGAACAGACGGTCCCACATCGCATGGTCCTGCGCGGTGTAAGCCGCCCAGTCCTGCGGGATGGTCCAATCCTCTCTGGCGCCCGGTGGGGCGATCATTTCTGTTTGCGCCATAGACGCATCATGCCACGCGAAACCGGAAATTACGTTTCATTCTTGCCGGATTCTCAGCTATAAACGATGAATATTCATCATATATGGACAGTATATGAAACAGGATGGTCAGATAGATGAGGTGGATCGGCGCATCCTGTCCGCGCTCCAGGCCGATGCCAGCCTTAGCCATCAGGATCTGGCCGAGCGGGTCGGCGCGTCCAGCGCGTCATGCTGGCGGCGGATCAAGGCGCTGGAGGCGGCGGGCATATTGACCCGCACCGTGCGGCTGGTCGATCCGGCGCAGGTCGGGCGGGGCGTCAACGTCCTCTGCAACATCCGCATGCGCAGCCACGCCCGCGAAGCCCGCGCCGCCTTCGAACATTTCGTCGACGGGCGGCCGGAGATCGTGGAATGTTTCTCCATGTCCGGAGAATGGGACTATCTGATCCGGATCGTCGTCGCCGATGTCGAGGATTATAACCGCTTCCTGATGCAAACCCTGCTCGGCCATCCTTCGGTGGCGGGCGCAGCGTCCCATTTCGCCCTGTCGATGACGAAATATACGACGGCCATTCCGTTATAGGAGCGACCACCGTTACCAATCATCATGCTGAACCAACAGGCAGACGGTGCCGGGAGGCACAATAGATGCTGAGCCGAGGGCCAGCGCAGCTAGACAAGTTCAGCATGACGTCCCCTATATTACAACGCCCGGAACCGGAAATCGCGAAACTTCGCCTCGCCCGGTCCCGCTGCATACAGCCCCGGTCGCAGCATCAGGAAGCCGCCGCGCACATTATGATGATATCCCGACACTTCCATGCCCCGGTCGAACCGGCTCCATGTCCGTCCACCATCACGCGACAGGTGATAGGAGACGATATGGTGGCGGTTGCTGACCTTCAACGTCAGCCGCCGGCCATAGGGGTTGGCCGGCCGGCCGCGCTCCATGCCATATTGGTGAGTGACGAAGCGCGTCTCGTCGAAACCCAGCCCGCAATAGAGCTTGTCGTCATAAAAGAGGATCAGCCCCGCCGTGCCGCCCGGCGCAATTTCGATGTCGCATTGGAACTCGTAAGCCGGGTCGCCCGCGATCAGCAGCAGTGGCGATGAATCGACCGGCGCGGTCCCCCGCCCTGTCAGGATCAGCGCGCCCTTCTCCACCCGCGCCCGGCGCGCTTCGTCCGGGGCCGGGCGAAAGAAATTCCATTTCGCGCCCAGCTTCAGGTCGCGAAAATCGTCCGACAGCGCCATGCCGTGCGCCAATGCCTGCCCGCCGCGCGGCTTGGCGATCGGCTGCGCCAGATCGCCGCCCTTCATGCGGAACCAGCCGTCCGGCGTCCATTCCACAGGATCGAGCAGGGTCTGCCGCCCCAGCGTCCACAGGCCATTTTCATAACCATGATAGACCGCCCACCAGCTTTTGTCCGGTGCTTCCACCAGGCTGGCATGGCCGCGCGACCACCAGCGTTCGTCGGCGCTTTGCGTGTGGACCAGCGGGTTATCGGGATGCTGCTCCCACGGGCCATGGATCGATTTGGATCTTGCCGCGATCACCATATGGCCGGTCGGCGGCCCGGCGGTGCCGCCCACGGCGGTCAGCATGTAGAACCAGTCGCCATGGCGGTGAATCTTCGGCCCCTCCGGCGCGAAACCCTCGACATCCCATGTGTCGGGATAACGCCAGGGGTCATAGACATGCTCGACCTCGCCCACGGTCGACAGGCCATCGTCGGATAGGCGGATGCGGTCGCCGCCCGACAGGAACAGCCAGCGACTGCCATCCTCGCCCACCGCATGGCAGGGGTCGATATGCTGGTGCAGCTTCAGGTCGATGGGGTCGCTCCACGGCCCGTCGATGCTGTCGGCATGGATGACGAAGATGCTGTTGGGTTCGGCCTTGACCGGAATATAGAGGAAATAGCGGCCCTTATATTTCTCCAGACTGACCGCCCAGACCGATCCGATATTCTTGTTCAAAACCGCCTTGCGCGGTTGCCAGTTGATGAGGTCGCGGCTGTGCCAGATGGTGATGCCGGGATAGCTGTCGAAGCTGGAGAAGGTCATGTAATAATCCGAGCCATCCTTCAGGATGGCGGGATCGGGCCGGTCGCCCGACAATAGCGGATTGAGGAAGCGCCCGTCGCCCAGGTCGGCAATACGCTGGTTGTCCGGTCCGCGTTTCCATTCGGTGGCGGGCGCCGTAGCAGCAGGCGCTGACTCCGCCCGATCGGTGCGGGTCAGCGCCATTGCGCTGCCTGCGGCCAATACGCCCGTCATGGCGTCGCGCCGGCTGATCGTCATGCTCTCTCCTTGAATGAAATGTCCGGACCGCCCGTGCAGAAGCGGCCCGGACCCATGAACCGTCACATCTTGAACCGCGCACCCAGTTGGATGGTGCGGCCGAAATGCAGCTGCTCATAATTGCGATTGGCGTCCAGATCGGTGTAGCGGTCGCGATAATCGTCGGTCAGGTTGATCCCTTCCAGCGACAATTCAAGTCCCTCGGTCAGCTTGTAGCGCACAGACGCATCGACATTGACCGTGCTGTTATAGCCTTCGAACACATTGCCCGTCCCGCTATTCTGGTCGATATAGCCGCTGCGATAGCTGGCCGACACGCGGGCAGAGAATTTGGCGTCCTCATAATAGAGCGTGCCGTTAAAGGCGCGCTTGGACAGGCCGAACAGGGTCGCGTTGCGGACCGAGGCGATATTGCCACCTCCGGGCACGATCGCCGGGCCGGACACGGTGTAGTTGGCGCTGGAATCCACGAAGGTCGCATTCACGATCCCGCCAAAATGCGACAGGAAGCCGGGCAGGAAGGTGAAGGGCGCCTGCACCGACAGTTCGATCCCCTTCAGGCTGGCGCCCGTGCCGTTGACGATGGTGCTGATCGCCCAGCCTTCCGTCCGTTCCGGCTGGAGCGCGGCGGGCGAGCTGGGCGGGATGACCGACAAAGGCAGGCCAGTGGACGCGAAGGTGCCGGTGATGGTCTGGCTGATCGGGAAGCTCTGTACATCCTTCTTGAACGCCGCGACGGAAAAGACCGACTGTGGCGCGAAATACCATTCGACCGCCACGTCATAGGCCGTGGCCCGGAACGGATCGAGGAACGGATTACCGAAGCTGACCCGATAATTGAAGCCATCGACCGATCCGCCCGGCGTCAGATTGCCGAGCGACGGGCGCGTCACCACGTCCGCCACCGACGCGCGCACGATCACGTCGCGATGCGGGAAGAAGGCGATGTTGGCGGCGGGCAGCCAATCCTCATAGGATCGCGACACGCTGACCATCGTGCCATTGTTGAGGCCGCGCGAGCTTTGCTCGGTCTTCACATAGCGGATGCCGGCATTGGCGGCATATTCCAGGCCGAAAATCTCACCCTTGGCATCGAACTGGATATAGCCGCCGGTGGTCTTTTCCACCACGCCGCGGGTATTGCCGGCATCGACCGTCAGCGCCCGCTCATATAGTTTGGTATAGTCGGTGCCCGCCGCCAGATTGGGGACCAGCCATTGCGTCGTCGTGCCCGCCGGCGCGCCCGCGCCCTTCAGCGTGAACAGCTCCGCCAGCGCCGACGTCACCGGCAGGCCGTAGATGGCGCTCGGCCCGAAGGCGCTGCTGGGCGAGCAGTTGACCGTGCCCAGCACGCGGTCGACACCGCCATTGCCACACACCACGGTGTCGCGGGTGAAGCCTTCGGTATCGAAGGAGAAGCGGCGATAGAGCGCGCCCGTCTTCACCGTGAACCCCTCTGTCACATCCCATTCGGTGCGCAGTTGCGCGGTACGGAACTTGTTGACGGTGGAGGATGGCCGGTCGCGGATTTCGGCCAGCTGGAAATTGGCCGGGTTGGTGACGCTGGTGCCGAAACTCAGCACCGGCCGGCGCATATTGCTATAGTCGTAGCTGTAGCCCTGCGCATCGCGATCGTCGAACACCAAGGTCGTTTCGACCGGGATCGACGCATCCGACTTGGAAAAACCGCCAAGCAAAGTGAAGCGGAAGGCATCGCTGACATCCTGATCCCAGGTTCCGCCCAGCTGATAGAATTTCGTCTGCGACTTGCGCAGATAATGTTCGGTGCGGACCCAGGCGTCGTTCAGCGTCGCCGACACCATATTGCCCTTGCCGTCATAGACCGGGTTGACCACGTCGATCGACCGCTCGTTGGATCGGAGCAGCACTTCGCCCCATTTCTCCTCGCGCGTCTCGCGGAAGCGGGAGAAGAGGCCGTCGATCGATACCTTGGTCGCGTCGGACGGCGCCCACTGGATCGACCCGGTCACGCCCAGCCGCTCGCGTTCCTGGGCAATTTCGCCATAGCGTGGGATGCGCGGGTGGAAGGCGAGCGCCGCCTGATCGCAGGCCGCGACCCGGCCGTTGGTATAGACGCCGCCTGCATTGGCCACGCCCGTGTTGCTCGCAGCGCTTTGGTAGAAACAACGCGTGCCATTGACGCTGTCGAACCGGGCCTGCGACCAGCGCACCGTATTGTTGCCCATCTGCTTGGTGTCGAGCTTGGAATAGGCGGCGGACAGCGCCACGCCCCATTGCCCGTCAGCCGACTTCCAGGACATGAGGCCCGCCAGACGCGGTCCCCATTTCTTGCTCAGGTCATTATAGGAACCGGTCGCCGAGCCGACGAAGGTGAAGCCGTCCTTGCCCGCCAGAGGATTGCCGGTGTTGAGGTCCACCACCGCGCCAAGCGAGCCTTCGTCCAAAGAGGCCTCAGCCGTCTTGTGCACCACCAGCGAACTGAACAGCTCCGACGCGAAGACATTGAAGTCGAAGGCGCGGTCGCGGTTGGAACTGGCGCCGTCGGTCGAGGTGGCGACCGTTTCCAGCCCGTTCACGCGCACGCGGGTAAATTGCGCGCCCAGACCGCGGACGGTGATCGCGCGCCCTTCGCCGCCATCGCGCTGGATCGAAATGCCGGGAATACGCTGCAAGGATTCCGCCAGATTCTGGTCGGGGAATTTGGCGATATCCTCCGCCACGATCGCATCGACCGATCCCACCGTCTGTCGCTTCAGGTTGATCGCCGCGCCCAGCGACTGGCGAAAGCCGGTGACGACGATATCGGCCGCTTCATCGCCGACGGCCGCCTGTGGCGCCGGATCGACCGGCCCTGCGTCCTGCGCCAGCGCCGCGCCCGGCATCGCCAGCAGCATGGCGGCCAGCGACGTCCCTGCCAACCAGGACCGCTCGCCCCTTGTGAATTGCTTTGCACGCATCAGCTTTCCTCTCCCTTTCCCACTATGCCCGCACGCCGGCGATGGAGCCGGTCGTGCGTCATGGTCCTGCCGGGATCATGCCCGGCCCATCGCCCGTCGCCTTTTCAGCGATCACGACCATGGTTGGAAACCGGTGTCATTGATGCGCGTGCTGCGACGGACTGTCAATATGATCCGGAGCAACAGACAGGACGTATCTGATATAATATTGAATATAATAGCAAATTATGGGGGCGGGCCTCGAGTTTTTCCTCAGGGCACAGCTGATTGGCGCTGGCTCATTCACCTTAATCGGACACCGGTGTCAAAAATTCTTGCAGCCATATCGTCACGATGCCAATAATGTACGGATAGGAGAGAAAAGTCATGACCCTGCCTTCGGCCACGCCATCTCTTGCTCTGCTGGGTGCGCTCGCATTGCTCCCCATTGTGCCCGCCATGGCCGCACCGCCCACCGCCAACGTCAAAGCCGGACAGGCCGACACGAACCAGAGCAGCGCCCTCGCCTTTCCCGGCGCAGTCGGCTGGGCCGCCACCACCCCCGGCGGACGGGGCGGACGCATCATTCGCGTCACCACCCTCGCACCCGACGGCCCGGGCAGTTTCAAGGCCGCGCTGGAGGCAAAGGGCCCGCGCATCATCGTGTTCGAAGTGGCTGGCATCATCGATTTAGGCCGCGAAACGCTGAAAATCACCGAACCCTATGTCACCATCGCCGGCCAGACGGCGCCGTCGCCCGGCATCACCCTCATCAAGACCGGCATCGACATCGCGACTCATGATGTCGTGATGCGCCATATCCGCATCCGCACCGGCGTCGATGGCCAGCCCAAGCTGAGCGGTTGGGAAGCCGACGCCCTGTCCACCGTGGCCGCCCATCATGTCATCATCGACCATTGCAGCTTCACCTGGGCGATCGACGAGAATATGTCCGCATCCGGCCCGCGCTTCGAGGGCAGGACGCCGGACGATTGGCGCAAGGGCACCAGCCACGCCATCACCTTCTCCTACAATATCGCGGCAGAAGGCCTAGCCGACGCCAGCCACCCCAAGGGCGAACATAGCAAGGGCACGCTGATTCACGACAATGCCAGCCAGATCATGATCTGGCGTAACATCTATGCCCATAACAAGGAACGCAACCCGCTGGTGAAGGGCGGCGGCCAGGTCGAACTGGTCAACAATATCCTTTATGATCCGGGCGAGCGGGCGGTCCATTATAATCTGATGGCGCTGGAATGGGGCGATCATCCCTATCAGACCGGCAAGATATCGGCAGTCGGCAATGTCCTGCGCGGCGGCGTGTCGACCGCTCCCGGCATGCCGTTCCTGACGCTGGGCGGCGACGGCGACCTCGACTATCATGGCAAGGATAATATCGCCGTCGATAAATTCGGCCAGCCGCTGCCGATGTTCGGCCGCTATGGCGAAACCCGCGCGAAGCTGAACGAATTGCCGGCGCCGCCCATCTGGTGGCCCGGGACGCAGGTTCTGCCGACGCGTGATGTCGAAACCCATGTGCTTGGCCATGCCGGCGCCCGCCCCTGGGACCGCGACGCCGACGATCTGCGCGTCCTCTTCTTCGTGGCCGAAGGGCGGGGCGAGATCATCGATGATGAACGGCAGGTCGGCGGCTATCCGAAAATGGCGCAGACGCGTGCCCCCTTTGTCGAGGCCGACTGGAATCTCGACACGATGGAGCCGAAATCGGGTCGCTATCCGGGGCAAAAGGCGGAGATTGCCGAACATCTGTCGGACCGCGACAAGATGATGCGGCAGGGCGAGCCGGGAGGGAAGAAATGACCATCCTGCCGCTATTGCTGGCCGCCGCGGCCGCTACCTCTGCTGCGCCGCCCATGGCGGTGATCGACGAGAAGGACGTCGCGCGCGAAGAAGCCACACCCCATGGCAAGATCGGCATGAGCACCGCCTATCGTATCAGCGACGCCGTGCCCCAACCGCGCCGCATGGAGTTCCGCAAGCGAATCCTGCATGTCGGCGCCGCCATCGGCCTGCACCCCATCGCCCATGACGAGGTCTATTATGTCCTGTCGGGCACCGGCGACGTCAGTTCCGACGGCCAGACCCGCAATCTGACCCCCGGCATGGCCGCCTATCTCTACGATGGCGCCGTCGTGGGGATCAAACAGACCGGCCGCGAACCGCTGGCGTTGATTATTGCCTATCCTGTGAAGGAGTGAGGATAAGTGGCTTGGGGAAGTTCCGCTTTTTAGCGCGCGCATGCTGGGCCAGTGTCGCCAGCACCCTGTCCTATCCAGCCCCATAATGCCATGATGCGCGGTGTCGGCGCGCAGCAGCCAAGGCTGCCCCTGTCGCGATCAACCACGATGGTTGGCAATAAAATATCCGACATAGGATATGAAATGTCGAAAATTGCGGGAAATGTGCGAAGTTAAGCGTGGGATTTCCTGTCAGCTGCCCGGCTGGATATAAGGTACCTGCGCGAATATTTCCCGTTCCCAGCCGCGCGGATCGTCAGCCATATGGCTGTCGATGTCGAAGATCATCGTGGATCGTCGGTCCAATCGATATGGCGTCCAGTCCGCCAGACCCGCGCCATTGGGATCGCCCCGTAGCGCGAACGCCAAAAAGCGATCCATCATCGCCGCCGATGCGGCCCGCGCACCCGCTCCGGTCCCGGTAAAGGAACCCGGTGCGTCCAGCGTGCCGAAGGCCAGCGCGATATCCATGGTGTGCGGTGCACCCCGTCGGGGTTGGGTCGGCGACTGGAAATCGACCTGATAAACCCAAGTCGGCGCGGCGGCCCGCGCCCTCGCCTCCGCCTCGATCACCTGCCCCGGCCAGCTGCGCCCGGCCGTGGTCGCGGCGTAGAAGATGCGCTCCGCAGACCAGTCGGGATGATGCGCCCGATATTGCGCGACGATCCATTCCGGAGGCAGGTCCATGCGCAGTTCGCCAGCCATCCGGCCGGGCAGGTTGGCCCAGTCCAGCCCCCTTATCAGCGGCCCGTCCGGGTCGATGAAGGCGCGCGTCTCGTCCCGTGTATTGCCCAGCATCATCGGGATGGCATTGCCTTGCGGCGCGGCATCGGGCCAGAAAGGGTGTCGCTTCAGCCAGCGCATGTCCAGCACCGGCCCCATATATAGACCGCCGCCCAATATCGGATCGACAGCATCCAGCCCGTCTATCAGACGCGCGACCGGCATGGTCAGCAACGGCGTCAGATCGGTCGGCGACACGCCCAGTTTCGTCAGATAGGCGGCCGTCCGCCGCGCCGCGTTGATCGGGCCGCTGGCCGTCACCTGCTGCCCGCTCATGGTGATGGCGTGGTGGAACAGCCCCTTGGCGGCGGGCATCGCCATCATCGTCGCAATCTTGGCGCCGCCGCCAGACTGGCCGAAGACCGTTATGTTCGCCGGATCTCCGCCGAAGCTCGCAATATTCTCCCGCACCCAGCGCAGCGCCAGGATCAAGTCCAGCTGCCCCGCATTGCCGCTATCGGCAAAGCGCGGATCGAGCGCAGCCAGATAGAGATAGCCCAGCGCATTGAGCCGATGATTGACCGTGACCACCACGACATCGCGCCCGGCCAGATGCCGCCCGTCATTCAGCGGATCGACCACGCTGCCGTTGGAATAGGCGCCGCCATGGATATAGAGCAGCACCGGGCGTTTCGCCTGCCGCTGCGTCCCCGGCGTCCAGATATTGAGGAAAAGACAATCCTCGCTGGTCGCGGCCTGCATGGCTTTTTGTGGGCAGGAGGGCGCGAAGGCGACGGCCGGCCTCACATCTCGCCAAGGTGCGGGCGCGATCGGTGCACGGAACCGGCGTGCTGCGGTATTCTGCCCGTAACGGACCCCGCGAAACACATGCAGCCCGCCTTCCCGCACGCCCCTTATCCGGCCATGGCTGGTGGTGACGACCGGATCGGATGCCGCCGCAAAGGCTGGCGATGCCATCAGGGTCAGCCCCGCGCCGATGAAGCCCCGCCGATTGGGCATGCCTCTCTCCTCTCCCGTGTGTTCACATCAGCGCGCGAGCCACCCGCCATCGACGGCCAGCACATGGCCATGGATATAGTCCGCCGCGCGCGACGCCAGGAACACCGCCGCGCCGCCGATATCGCTGGCCTCGCCCCAGCGCCCGGCCGGGATGCGCTCCTGTATCTGCCGGTTGCGCGTCTCGTCGGCCTGCAAGGCGGCGGTGTTGTTGGTCGCGATATAGCCCGGCGCGATGGCGTTGACGTTCACGCCCCTGGCCGCCCACTCGTTCGCCAGCAGCTTCGTCAGTCCCCCCGCCCCGCTCTTGGACGCGGTATAGCTTGGCACCCGGATCCCACCCTGGAAGGACAGCAAGGACGCGATGTTGACGATCTTGCCGCTGCCTTGCGCGATCATGTGCCGACCCGCCGCCTGACAGAGGAAGAACAAAACTTTAAGGTTGGTGTCGATCACCGCGTCCCAGTCCGCTTCGGTAAAGTCGACGCTGTCGGCCCGGCGGATGATCCCGGCATTGTTGACCAATATGTCGAGCCCGCCCAGTTTCTCGATCGTCTCGTCCACCACCCGCTGCACCGGCTCGATGCTGCTGAGATCGGCCGATATGATGTCCGCCCGGCGACCCAGCGCACGGACCTGCGCTACCGTCTCTTCCGCCGGGGTGCGCCCCACCGCCGCGATATTGGCGCCCGCCGCGGCCAGCGACAGCGCGATCGCCTGGCCGATACCGGTATTGGCCCCGGTGACGATCGCCACCTTGCCGGAAAGATCGAAGATTTGGGTCATGGACTATTCTCCGCATCATCCCCGCGAAGGCGGGTATCCATCTCCTGACCAAGCCACAGATCGCACGACCGGGAGATGGATTCCCGCCTTCGCGGGAATGACGGCAAGGGGGTTAGGGGGGCGGTCGATTACGCCAGCTGGCAGATATCCAGCACGTTCATGTCGGTATAATCCTGGTTCTCGCCCGCCATCGCCCAGATAAAGGCATAGGCCTTGGTGCCCGATCCCATATGCACAGACCAGGGCGGTGATATCACCGCTTCCTCGTTCGCCATGACGATGTGCCGCATCGCTTCGCCTTCGCCCATATAGTGGAAGACGCGGTCGCTCGGCCCGTCCAGTTCGAAATAGAAATAGATCTCGCTGCGGCGCTCATGGATATGCGGGGGCATGGTGTTCCACACCGAACCGGGCTTGAGCACCGTCAGGCCCATCACCAGCTGCGCGCTCTCGCAGATGCCGGGGATGACCATCTGATAGATCGTCCGCTCGTTCGATTCCTCCAGGGAGCCGCGTTCCAGCGTGGTCGCATCCGCCACCGAGATCAGCTGCGTCTTGAACTCCTTATGCGCCGGGCAGGAGGCGAGATAATAGCGCGCGCCAGCCCCCGCAAATTCAACATCCTTCGCGCCCATCGTCACATAGAGGCAATCCTTGTTGCCCAGCGTGAAGACTTCGCCATCGACCGTGACCGTGCCGGTGACGCCGCCGACATTGACGATCGCCAGTTCGCGCCGCTCAAGGAAAGGATGGCCCGCCGCAGAAGCCGGCTCGCTCTGCGCCGGCAGCGTCACCGGCGCATCCACCACCGCCACGCCGCCGATCACGAACCGTTCGGCATGGGTATAGTTCAGCACCACCTCACCATCGCGAAACAGCCCGCCGATCAGATAACGATCCCGCAATTCATCGTTCGATACGCACTCCATCATATCGGGATGCGTCGCATAATAGGTCTTCTCGAACATCTGAATCTCCTCTCCGCCATGCCCCATTGGACACCGGTGTCATGAAGCGGCGATATCAGCTTGTCGCTGGCGGTGCAACCGATCCGCGTCGGATCAATGTCGAACTGAACATCGACGGCTCGTTGACTTCTGCATCTTCGCCGATGGCGGTGCCGATCAATTTGAGCGCGGCGGCGCGGCCCATGGCGACGATCGGCCAGCGAACCGTGGTCAATGGCGGCCAGACGCGGGTCGTGACCGGCGTATCGTCGAAGCCGATGATCGACAATTCTTCCGGCACGGCGATCCCGCGCAGGCGCGCGGCATAGAGGACGCCGGCCGCCATCTCGTCGTTGCTGGCGAAGATCGCGGTCGGTCGAGGTGACAGGTCGAGCAGGCTTTCGGACGCGGACAGACCCGATTCGAACGTATATTGGCCGTCCGCTACCAGGCTGCGTGGCAGGCTGATCCCGGCCTCTTTCAACGCCAGTTCAAAACCTTCCCGCCGCTCCTGCGCGGAGCGAAAGCCGTGCGGCCCGGCGATCAGACCAATCCGTCGATGCCCCTGCGCGATCAAATGGCGCACCGCATCGGCCACCGCCTCCCGATCGTTCGACGCCACCATATGCTCAGGATCGTCCAGCACGGCCGAACCCATGCGGACATAGCGACACCCTTCCTCATCCAGCATGCGCGCCAGCGCGTCATTTTCCGACATGGGCGGCAGGATGACCACGCCGAACAGGCGCTGGCGCGTCACGAAGCTGCGAATATCCTCCATCACCAGATTGGATCCGCGATCGACCGGCCGAATCACGAGTTCGAATTCCGTGCCGTGCAGCGCTTCCAATATCCCCTTCTGCATGCTGAGGATCATCTGGACGTTGGGATTGTCGTAGACCAGGCCGATCAGGAAATTGCGCCCCAGCGCAAGCGCGCGCGCCTGCGGATTGGGGACATAGCCGGTATCGCGGATGATCGTTTCCACCCTGTCGCGGGTTTCCCGGTTCAATAGCGGCGAACGGTTTATCACCCGGCTGACGGTCTTTTTCGACACGCCGGCCATGCGGGCGATGTCGTTGATCGTCAGCTTGGGCGCCTGCCCCTCATCCTGCTTCTGCTTTGCCATGCCGCCTTATACCGCACAATCGATGCGACGCCAGAAGCGTCCGCTTGCCAATGACACCGGTTTCCATTACCGCATAGGCAAATGACAGAAAAGGACGTTCCATGAACGCAAGCAACGGAGCAGGGACCATCGCGGACCGTTTTCTGGCCGCACGTCGGGCCGCAACGGGCCTGACCGACTATCCCGGCACCCCACCGGAAACGCTGGATGCGGGCTATGATATTCAGGCACAAGCCATGGCGCGGGTAACGGAACCGGTTGCCGGCTGGAAGGTCGGGCGCATATTGCCGCCGCTGGATGCTCGCTATGGCTGCGACCGGCTCGCCGGACCGATTTTCGCCTCGACGGTAGCGCAGGTGGATGGGCTGGCGACCGGCCTTGTCTTCGCCGAAGGGTTCGGCGCGGTCGAGGCGGAATTTCTGTTTCGGATCGGTAAAGCCCCCGCCCCCGATCAGCGGCAATTCACGCTGGAGGAAGCCGCCGACCATGTCGATGCCGTGCATATCGGGATCGAGATTGCCAGTTCGCCCTTTCAGGGCATCAACGGTCATGGCCCGGCAGTGACGGTATCCGATTTCGGCAATAATAACGGCTTGCTGATCGGCCCGGCCGTACCCGACTGGCACGATGGCGCCTATGCACAACAGCGGATCGTTACTCGCATCGACGGGGTGGAGATCGGCGCAGGCACGGCCGCGGCCTTCAACCATGGCGCGATCGGATCGGTGCGATTCCTGCTGGAAAATCTGGCGCAGCGCGGCATCGCGGTCGAAGAGGGCTGGTGGATTTCCACCGGCGCGGTTACCGGTGTCCATCCTGTCAGACCCGGGCAGCAGGTGGAAACGGATTTCGGCCCGCTTGGCACCCTGAACTGCCGGATAGAAGCCCAGCCAGCGCGATAAACAGCGGACGTCAAGAGCCGCAACAGGAGCAGGATGATGAAGGACATACAGATCGAGGATCGCCCGCCGACCCGTTATCGCTGGGTCGTGGTCGCGCTGTTGTTCGCGGCGACCGCGATCAACTATGTCGATCGTCAGATGATCGGGGTGCTGAAACCCACTTTGTCGGCGGAAATGGCCTGGTCCGAAACGGATTATGCCAATATCGTCTTCTGGTTCCAGGCGGCTTATGCGGTCGGTTATCTGGGCTTCGGCCGGATCGTCGATCTGGTCGGCGCACGCTTTGGCTATGCCATCGCCGTCGTCATCTGGACCATCGCCCATATGGCGCATGGCGGGGTGCATAGCGTCACCCAGTTCGCAATGGCGCGCTTTGGTCTGGGCGTCGGCGAATCCGGGAATTTCCCGGCGGGGATCAAGGCGGTGACCGAATGGTTTCCGCAAAAGGAACGCGCCTTCGCCATCGGCCTGTTCAACGCGGGGGCCAATATCGGCGCGATCGTGACGCCGCTGCTGGTGCCCTGGCTGACCGTCGCCTATGGCTGGCGGGTCGCTTTCTACGCTACCGGGATTTTCGGCGTCCTCTGGCTGATCGCCTGGCTGGCGCTCTATCGCAAGCCTGAGGCCCATAAGAAGATTTCGGCCGAGGAACTGGCCTATATCCGCCAAGATCCGGCCGATCCGGTCCAGCCGATCGGCTGGGGCCGCCTGATCACCGTCAGAGAAACATGGGCCTATGCCATCGGGAAATTCTGTATCGACCCGATCTGGTGGTTCTTCCTCTTCTGGCTGCCCGGATATCTGGGTACCCGTTATGGCCTCGACCTGCTGAGCTTCGGGCCGCCGCTGGTTGCCATCTATTTACTATCGGACCTGGGCAGCGTTGCGGGTGGATGGATGTCCGGCCGTTTGATGAAGGCGGGCAAGAGCGTCAATGCCGCGCGCAAGCTGACCATGTTGCTGTGCGCCTGCGCAGTGCTGCCGGTCTTCTTTGCCCAGTCGATCGACAATCTGTGGGTGGCGGTGCTGATCATCGGCATAGCGACGGCGGCGCATCAGGCTTTCTCGGCCAATCTCTACACATTGCCGTCGGACCTGTTCCCGCGCGGTGCGGTGGGATCGGTCGTGGGCATCGGCGGCACGGTGGGCGCGATGGGCGGCATGGCGATGGCCAAATATGCCGGCTATGTGCTCGACAGTATCGGCAGCTATACGCCGCTGTTCGCCGTGGCGGCGAGCGCCTATTTCGTGGCGCTGGCGGCCGTGCACCTGCTCTCGCCCCGACTGGAGCGGGTCAGCGTCGCCAGTGAATGAAGGCAAGGCCCGCTGCGTCCTGCGGCGGGCCGGACAATAGGAAAGGCCTGCCTTAACTTCGCATATTTCCCGTAAATCCTGAAATATCGATGCGACGATAGGATATTATATTAACAGGCTGGCGCTGTGTCCTCTGGATCGTCCATATCCCGGATGGTGCGCTGTAGGACAGCCTGCACTTTGCCAATCAGTCCGCCAGCAGGCCATAAAAGGCGCGGGCCGCGCCCTCGAACAAACGGGCGCGGCCGTCCGCGTCGAGCGGGCCGGCAAGTCGCACTGTGGCGTCGACCCAATCGCTATACCGATCGCCCATCTGCAAAAGCACCGGCCAGTCGCTGCCCCACATCGTCCGGTCGCCAAACTGCGCCAGGATATGCGCGACATAGGGCGCCAGCGCATCGGCCGACTGTCCCGGCGCCTGCTCCGTGCGCAGGCCCGACAGCTTGCACCAGATATTCGAAAAGCGCGCCAGTGCGGCGAGGTCGTCACGCCAGGGATCGAGACGTCCTTGGGCCGCGAAAGGCTTGGCGCCATGGTCGATGACGATCGGCAGGTCCGGCCAGCGTTGGGCCAGACGGCCGATCGCCGGCAAATGACGAGGCTGCACCAGCGCGTCGAAGCGCAAGCCATGGGTCAGCATCGCGTCGATCGCAGGGGCACAGGCGTCCCGCAAAATCCAATCGCTGTCGTCCATGCTCTGCAACATCGGACGCAGGCCGACCAGCTTGGGATGCCGGGCCAGTTGCGCGATCCGGGCGGGAGCGCCGGCATCGTCCAGCGCGACCCAGCCCACGACAGCCAGAATGGAAGTATCCTCGGCAGCCAGTGCGAGCATCCAGTCGGTGTCGCGATCGTCCGGTTGCGATTGCACCAGCACGGTGCCGACCAGATCCAGCCCGTCCGTCGCCGCGCGCAGGTCGGTCGGCAGGAAGTCGCGGTGAATCAATGGCCAGCCTGCATCGGGCCAGGCTTGCCCCGGTCCCCCTATCCGCCAATAATGGTGATGCGAATCCAGGATGCGCGGCCGCGCGGTGCGATGCTCATCCATGTCTCTCTCCACCCAGCTTCTTGTGCGCCAATTCCACTACATAGGGCATCGGAATGATGGTAGCGCAATCATTTATGCCAGTTCGTCGAAAATTCATCTGAAAGGACGCCACACATGAAATTATGCCGTATCGGGGATGCCGGTCAGGAACGCCCTGCTCTGGTCGATGGCGATGGTTATATACGCGATCTGTCGGCCCATGTCGCCGATCTGGACGGCGCGGCAATCGGTCCGGAGGGATTGGCGCGACTGGCCGCCATCGATCCGACAAGCCTGCCCCTGATCGAAGGGCCGGTCCGCTATGGTCCGCCGGTCGCCGGCACGCGACAGTTCGTCGCCATCGGCCTCAACTATGCCGACCATGCCGCCGAATCGAACCTGCCGATCCCGGCCGAACCGGTCGTGTTCAACAAATGGGTCAGCTGCATTCAGGGCCCGAATGATCCCGTCACCATTCCGGCCGGATCGCAAAAGACCGACTGGGAAGTCGAGTTGGGCGTCATCATCGGCAGCACCGCCAATAATGTGAGCGAAGCCGACGCCCTGAACCATGTTGCGGGCTATTGCGTGGTGGACGATGTGTCCGAGCGCGCGTGGCAGATCGAGCGCGGCGCGACATGGGACAAGGGCAAGGGTTTCCCGACCTTCGGCCCGGTGGGTCCGTGGCTTGTCACCGCCGACGAAGTGGGCGATCCGCAGGCGCTGTCCATGTGGCTGGACGTCAATGGCGCGCGCAAACAGGACGGCAGCACGAAGACGATGATCTTCACCGTCGCGCAGATCGTCGCCTATGTCAGCCAGTTCATGACGTTGCTGCCCGGCGACATCATCACCACCGGCACGCCGCCGGGCGTAGGGCTGGGGCAGAAGCCGGAGCCCTGGTATCTGAAGGCCGGTGACGTCGTCAGCCTTGGCATCGAAAAGCTGGGCGAACAGAAGCATCAGTTCGTCTGATTTGATCCGCGCCGGCCTTTCCCGTCCGTCAGGAAAGGAATCGCCGGCGCCGCCTTCCATTGGCCTCGCCACCTCAAAATACTCCGCATGTTGAAACCATATTGCAAATAGTGGAATAGTCTTTAGCCATGCACCTAGGCCGGTGAAGCTGGTCAGCAGGAGAGGAGATGGCTGTGCGCACATGGGTCGGCATGAGGAAAGTCTACACGCTGGCGACGGTTCTGGCGTCGATCGGCGCAGCCCACGCGGCGCCGCGCGCCGTGACGCCGCTGCCCGACGGCTGGCGTTTCATCCAGGCCGATCCGGAAGGCGCAGAGACGGCGACGCTGGACGATGCGTCATGGCAGGCCGTCACCGTGCCGCACGACTGGGCCATCGCCGGCCCGTTCGACCCCAATGCGAAAGCCGCTGGCGAGAATGGCTTCCTGCCGAGCGGGGTAGCCTGGTATCGCAAGCCGCTGACCCTGACGCCCAAGCCGGGGCGGCGCTATTATATCGAATTTGATGGCATCATGGAGCGTAGTGGCGTCTGGGTGAATGGCCATCATATCGGCTATCGCCCAATGGGCTATGTCAGCCAGCGTTACGACCTGACCCGACATCTACGCGCGGATGGCCGCAACGTTATAGCAGTGCGTGCGGACACGTCCGCTGCGCCGTCTTCGCGCTGGTATACAGGATCGGGCATCTATCGTCCTGTCCGCCTGATCGAAACGGGGGATGTGCATATATCGCAGGGCGGCGCCTATGTCCGGGCGACGGCCATCAGCGACAGCCAGGCGACCATTGCCGTCACCGCAGATGTGCAGAATGATAGCGGCGATGCGGCGCAGGTGAAGATCGAACTGGTCTTGACCGATCCCGATGGCCGCGAAGTCGCCCGGACCGTGACGACGGCCGCCAGCGTGGCCGCCGGTCGTACGGTGATCGTTCCGGTCGAGGTCGCGCTGCCCCGCCCGCGTCGTTGGGACATCAGCGATCCGGCGCAATATCACGCCGCCATTCGGGTGCTGGCCGCCGATGGCACGCTGCTCGATAATGAGGATGTGCGCTTCGGCGTGCGCGAAGCCCGGTTCGATCCCGCAACCGGATTCTGGCTGAATGGCCGCAATTTCAAGCTGAAGGGCGTGGCGCTGCATCATGATGGCGGCGCGGTAGGGGCTGCCGTACCGCTGGCGGTGTGGCGCCAGTGACTGACGACGCTCAAGGCGCAGGGCGTCAATGCGATCCGCACCGCCCATAATGTACCCAGCCCCGAATTTCTCGACCTGACCGACGAACTCGGGCTGATCGTGATGGACGAACTGTTCGACCAGTGGAATGTCGCCAAGACGCCGGAGGATTATCATCTCTTCTTCGGCGACTGGCATAAGCGAGATACGTTGGACATGGTACGGCGCGACCGCAATCATCCCAGCATCGCCCTGTGGAGCGCGGGCAACGAAATCCACGACACCGCCTATCCGGTACAGGCCAAGGCGGCGCTGCGCAGCATATTGGACATCGTCCATGCCGCAGATCCGTCACGCCCGGTGACGATGGCGCTATTCCGACCGAACGTGACCAAGGATTATGACAATGGGCTGGCCGACATGCTGGACGTCGTCGGGCAGAATTATCGCGAAAATGAGCTGATCGCGGCCAGCAAGCAGAACCCCAAGCGCAGCATCGTCGGCACCGAAAATGCCCATAATCGCACCAACTGGGTGCCGGTGCGCGACTATGCGCCCTTTTCGGGCATGTTCCTTTGGACCGGCATCGACTATCTGGGCGAGGCGAACCGGTCGGGCTGGCCCAATATCCAGAATCCGGCGGGTCTGCTGGATCGCACCGGCCGCCAGAAGATCAGCGGCATGGAGCGTGAAAGCTGGTGGTCGGACAAGCCGGTGCTGCATGTCGTGCGCAATGCCGATCCGGCGGCGGCCGGTCCGTCGACCGATGGCGCGGGCGGGCCGAACCAGCCCGTGCTGCCGACGATGATCGCCGTCGCCACGCCCAAGCCAAAGGTCGCCCTGTTCGACGACTGGACGCCGCAGGATCGCAGCCCGCATGACGAGACGATCGAGGTCTACAGCAATTGCCAGCAGGTCGAGGCGTTTATGAACGGCCGTTCGCTCGGCTCCTTGCCGATCCATCAGGATGCCTCGCCGCGCCGCTGGGCGGTGCGTTATGCGCCCGGCGAAGTGCGGGCCACCTGTCGCGATCCGGGCAGCGAGGCGGTGTCCGACAGCCTGCGGACCGCGGGCAAGCCGGTGCGCGTCGAATTGACGCCGAACGCGCCGACCGTCGGGTCGACGTTCGACGACATGGTCTATGTGCGCGCGCGGGTGGTGGACGCGAACGGCATCACGGTTCCCTCCGCCAGCCACCGCCTGCATTTCACAGTCAAGGGCGCGGGACAGTTGATTGCGACCGACAACGGTTCCTCGGTCGATCATACCCCCTTCCCCTCGCCCGATCGTGCTGTGCAGGACGGGCTGGCGGTCGCGCTGGTCCGGGGCGCGGGCAAAGGGCGCTTGACCGTCACCGCCACCGCCGACGGCCTGAGGGCCGGTAGCGTCGATCTGGCTACCACCCGGTGACGATATCATTCGCATCGTCGCGCCGCGGTGCGATGGCCGGTGCTCTCTCCCTCCTATCGCTGCGACCGGGATGGGCCGCGACGTCGCTGGATGATGTCGAGGCGAAGGCCAGAGCCATTGCGAACGCCATCCAGCCGCCGCGAATCCCGCACCGTCGCTTTCCGATCGCCGCCTTCGGTGCGGTGTCGGACGGGCGAACGGACGACAGCGGCGCCATCGCCCGCGCCATCGCCGCTTGTGCCGCAGCAGGTGGCGGCCGGATCATCGTGCCGCGTGGGGTAACGTTGACTGGTCCCATACGCCTGGAATCGCGCATGGAACTGCATGTGGCCAAGGGCGCACGGCTGACGTTCATCCCCGATCCGGCCAGATATCTTCCACCCGTTCATACGCGTTGGGAAGGCGTGGAATTGATGGGCTATCAGCCGCTCATCCATGCGTTCGAGGCGGAGGATATCGCGCTGACCGGCGACGGCGTAATCGACGGATCGGCGGACGACCGGACATGGTGGCCCTGGAAAGGCCCCTGGGCGGGGCGCTATGGCGACACGCCGGACAAGGAACGACAGGCCGCCGATCGCGCACGCCTGTTCGACATGGCCGAACGTGGCGTGCCGGTGGCCGAGCGCATATTCGGCGAGGGCAGCCGGCTGCGTCCCTCCTTCTTCCAGCCCTATCGTTGCCGCCGGGTGCTGATGGAGGGTATCAGGGTGGAGGCCGCGCCCTTCTGGCAGGTGCATCCGGTCGAATGTACCGACGTCACCTTCCGCCGCGTCACCTGCGCCAGCCATGGGCCGAACAATGACGGGATCGACCCGGAATCCTGCAACGGCGTATTGATCGAACAGTGCGTGTTCGACACGGGCGACGATTGCATCGCCATCAAGGCGGCGCGCAATGCGGACGGGCGGCGATTGGGCAAGCCCTGTGAGAATATCGTCATCCGCCATTGCCTGATGAAGGATGGCCATGCCGGCGTTGCCATCGGCAGCGAGCTGACCGGCGGCGTGCGCAATGTCTTCATCCATGACTGCCGGATGGACAGCCCGAACCTGACCCGTGCGCTCATCATCAAATCGAACAGCTATCGCGGTGGACTGATCGACCATATCCATCTGCGCCGTATCCAGGCCGGCGCAGTGGACAAGGCCTTCATCCAGATCTGGATGCTTTATGAAGAAGGCGACGGCGGCGGCCATGTGCCGCAGGTCGCCCATGTGTCGGCGCGCGATTGCGTGATCGGATCGACCGAGCGGGTGCTGATCGTGCGCGGCCTGCCCGACGCGCCGATCCACGACCTGCGGCTGGTGAATATCCGCGTGGGGCGAGAAGCCAAGCCGTCCGTGACCGTGGACGTCGACCCGCCGACGCTGGACAATGTTGTCGTAGGCGGGCGGCGCTGGACGCAGGATTATCTGCGCAGCCTGCCCGGCGCCGACAGCATAAGCTGCGACAAATGGGCGGTGTGCCGATAGACGCCAGCCCTAGTCAGGCACGATCGCCATGTCGTAGACGACGACTTTCTGCCACAGCCCTTCGCAGGATTTCACGAAGGCCTGATGGATCGGGTGATCCTGATAGCTTTTCTGATCCTGCGCATTGTCGAAGAACATGAGTTCCGACACATCATAGCTGGAATCGACGACGTCGCGCTTTTCGGTGCTGGCGGGGACGCCGATTTCCAGCCTGCGGATGACGGGGATATCGCGCAATGTGCGCAGCCCCGCGATCAATCGGTCGCGATCCGCCTGCGATCCGGGTTGTTTCAGCCAGAAAAAGACATGATGCACCAATTGCGGCTGACCCGCCGCCTTTGCCGGCGTCAGCGCCATACCCGCACCACCCAATGCCACCATGGCTGTCCATTCCCTTCTGCTGGCCTTCATTGCCTCACTCCTTCATAGATTCATGTTCGGGTGCCGCCGCCACGGATTGGCGCTCGACAATGACATGGTCGAAAAGCTCGTCGCTGATGATCGTCTGCTCGGCCCCCTTGCCCAGCGCCGCGATCAGGCATTGGGTCGCACGAAACGCCATCTCCTCGACCGGCTGACGCACCACGGTCAGCGGCGGAAAGATGCGCGAGGCAAGGATGGTATCGTCAAAGCCCGTCACCGTCAGATCGCGCGGCAGGCGCAGCCCGATAGTCTGGGCATGGGCGATGACGCCGGCGGCCAGATCGTCGCTGCTACAGATGATGGCTGTGGGCCGATCCGGGTTGGACAGCAGCGACTGTGCGGCCGCGATGCCCGACAGATAGTCGAAGTCGCCATGCTCGACGATCAATGCCGCATCTTCGGACAGGCCATGCCGGGCGAGCGCCGCGCGAAAGCCGTCGAGACGCGCGGCGACGACGCTATAGGGATCGGGACCGGCGATATAGGCGATCCGCCTGTGGCCGTTGGCGATGACCCGCTGCGTTATGGAGAGCATCGCCGCGTGATTGTCGATACGGACGGTGGTCACGTCCGGCATGGCCATGCCGGTCGCGATCGTCGCCAGCGGTACGCCCAGCGACGCAAGGGCGGCCGAACCGCTCAGCTGTTCGGCAAAGGGCGGGACGAGCAGCAGCGCATCCGCCCCGCTGCGCACCAGATCCTGCGCGATCCGTTCGGCACCGTCGCGGGCGACATCCTCACCATCGCGCAGGATGAGTTGCAAGCCATGGGCATTGGTGGCCCGCAGCGAACCGACCAACACCGCGTCCAGAAAGGGCGTGCGCCGATCGTAGATCAGGCCCACGGTCGTCGCCCGCGCCTTGGCCAGGCGGCGGGCGGCAAGGTTGGGGACATAGCCGAGGTCCGCGATCGCCGCCTGCACCGCCTCGATCGTCGCTGCGCCCGCGCGACCGGCACCGTTGATGACGTTGGAAACGGTCATGGCGGACACACCGGCCCGTTCCGCCACTGCGCGGATGGTCACCCCCCTTTGCCGTCGTCTTACCGTCACATCCATGTCCCCCTCGCCCCTCCTGATAGCGCCTTGTCGATCGCGTCATAGTGGCGAAAGGGACGGGATGTCGTTCAGACCGTGCCGGCCTTCAACCCCTTGACCGCATGATCCACGGCGCGCGCTGTCAACGCCATGAAGGTGAGCGAGGGATTGACGCAGCTGATCGACGCCATCTGGGCGCCGTCGGTGACGAACAGGTTGGACGCGTCATGCGCCTGGCTCCATTTGTTGAGCACCGACGCGCGGGGATCGTCGCCCATGCGTGCGCCGCCCATTTCATGGATGGCGTCACCGGGCACATGTTCCCGCACGCTGCTTTCGACATTTTTGAGGCCGGCGGCGCGCAGCATCTTTTCGCCCTGTTCGCGGGCGTCGATCATCATCCGCTGCTCATTTTCGCGGAAGGTGACGTTGAACCGCATCAGCGGGACGCCGAACCGGTCGGTCTTGTCCGGGTTCAGCGCGACATGATTGTCTTCGTAAGGCAGGCATTCGCCGAAGGCGCCCATCTGGAATTTCCAGCCGCTGTAACGACGCATGCCCTGCTTCATCGATGCGCCGAAGCCGACCGGCTTGGACGGTTCGCGATAGGCGGCACCCTGATAGCCATAGCCACGCTTGAAGCCGACATCGCCATCCTGACCATTGTTGCGGAAGCGCGGGACATAGACGCCGCCGGGACGGCGACCGAATTCGATAAATTCCTCCATGCCGGGAATGTCGCCCTTCACGCCGACGCGGAAGATATGGTCCATGACATAACGGCCCAGCGTGCCGCTGGAATCGAAATGGCTGCGCGTCCCGTCCGGCTGGCGGGAGTTCATGAGGATCTGCACCGAGCCGAGGGTCGAGGCGTTGAGGAAGACCAGCTTCGCGGTCACCGTTTCGGCCTGGCCCGTCTTGGTGTCGACGAAGCGCACGCCCGTCACCTTCTTGGTCGCCGGATCATATTCGAGGTTGGTGACGACCGCATCGGAGCGCAGCGTCAGCCGCCCGGTCGCCCGCGCCGCCGGCAGCGTCACCGCCTGGGTCGAGAAATAGGCGCCGAAGGAACAGCCATTGCCGCACTGATTGCGGACCTGGCATTTGGTGCGGCCCTGTTCCGGCTTGTCTTCGGTCATGTTGGACAGGCGGGCGTTGATCATCTTGCGGCCGGGAAATTCGCTTTCCAGCCGCTGCTTCATCCATTTTTCCGCGATATTCATGGGCATGGGCGGCTGGAACTGGCTATCCGGCAGATAAGGCAGATTCTCGCGCGAGCCCGATACGCCGGCATATTTTTCGACATAGTCGTACCACGGCACAAGGTCGTCATAGGTGATCGGCCAGGCGCCGCCGATACCATCGCGCTTGTTCGCCTCGAAATCGGCAGCGCTCCAGCGGAAGCTCCAGCGCCCCCAGATCAGCGACTTGCCGCCGACGGCGCCAGGGCGAATCCAGTAGAATTTGCTGCCCTCCTCATAATCATAGGGGTTCAGCCGGTCGTTATTGTAGAAAGCCTGGTTGCTGGGCTGAACATAGCCGTGCTTGGCGATGAAATAGTCGCTTTCCCGCAGGGCGTCGGGCATGATGTTGCGCGCCGGCACGTCAAAGGCGGGGCGACCGTCATAGGTATAGCCTTCGCCATGTTCGACCATGTGGCCGCGATCCAGCATCAGGACGCGCAGCCCTTTTTCCGTCAATTCCTTGGCGGCCCAGCCACCGCTGATGCCCGTACCGATGACGATCGCATCGAATCTGTCCGTCGAAGCCATATGATCCTCTCCCAAGGATGGAGTTTTTAAAAGCGCAGACCGCGCAGCGTCTGGAAGCTTTTGGTGATGTCGGGGATGAAGGGCGCCGGGCACTGGTCATTTTCGACATAGAAATGCCGCACCCCGGCCACCGCGTTCAGCTTGAACAGGCTGGCGAAGTCGATCGTGCCCGCACCCACCGCCGTCATGCTGCGATCGGCGCGCATATCCTTCACATGATAGGCATAGATGCGGCCGGCAAGACGCTTGATCAGCGCCTGCGCATCCTCCCCGGCATGGATCGCCCAGTAGAGATCCAGTTCGATCTTCACCAGTGCGGGGTCGCAGGCCTTCAATAGCCGGTCGAACAGGCTGACGCCATCGGGCTTCACGGTAAATTCGAAATCATGATTATGATAGGCAAAGCCAAGGCCGGCCGCCTTCAACTGCGCGCCGAAGCGGTTGATATTGACCAGCGCCGCGTCCCACGCCGCCGCGTTGCGATGCTTGTCCACCATATAGGGCAGGATGACCGTGTCCGCGCCCAGCGTCTTGGCCATGGCGACGCTGGCGTCGAAATCGCCGAGCAGCGCGTCATAGCCGATATGCAAGGACGGGCTGGTCAGGCCGAGACGATCCATCGTCTTGCGCAGCAGCTTATGGTCCATGGCGTCATAGCCGCCACCGCCATATTCGACCTCCCGATAGCCGACCTTCGCGATCTTCTCCAAGGTCGCCACCGGATCGGCGGAGAAAAGCTCCCGCACGGTATAGAGTTGCAGGCCGACCTTGCGAAGCTGCGCGGCCTGCGCGTCGCCGGCAAGGAAGTTCTGGCTGGCGAGCGCGGCAAGGCCACCTGCGCCCAGCAGCATGGAGCGACGGTTCATGATCATGCGGAATAGACCTTGTTGACCTGAGCATAGGGGAAGGCGCCATTATATTCGCCGGGTACGGGCAGATATTCGCGTTCCTGCGTGATGCCGATTTCCGACGTATAATAGCCGGTGATGACCAGTTGCCGGAACGCTTCGAAAAATTCGATGCCGTTTGGCAGCGCATCGTTCATCGCCAGCGTCAGCAGCGCATCCTGCTGTTCCGGCTTGGTATCGACGGCGGGCAGCTTATAGTCCTGGCGGCTGCGGGAATCGATTTCCGCAAGGCCCGACAGGATGGGGATGCGATCTTCCGGCAGCGCCCAGTCGGCCAGCAGCTTTTCGATATAGGCGGGCACGCCTGCCGCGATGGCACCGGGCGTGTCTGTGGTCGGCAATATGCGCTCGCTCAGCGCCGTCATCAGCGCGCGCTGGTCGGGCGTGAAGACCTGGATGCTGGGTGCGCCCTCACTGATCACGCCGGCCGGCGCGAGGCCTGCGGCGCGGGCGAGCGGCGCAAAAACCTGCGCGCCGAATAGGGCGAGTACGCCGGCCAGCGCCTGTCTGCGGTCCATCATTGTCCTGCCCCCTTATTGTCCTGTGCGATGGCGTCCTGCGGCAACGGCCGGACCCAGATGTTACGGAACGACACCGGCGAGTCATGATCTTGAAGCTGGATCGGCGCCTTGTCGCCATGCGCCTGATATTGGGCAATCGAGCGCCATTTTGTGGTGCCCAGCATCGCCTGATGATTTTGCACCATCACACCGTTGAGTAGCACGGTGACATAGGCCGGGCGTGCGACGCTGCCGTCCGCAGCAAAGCGGGGCCGCTCGAAGATGATGTCGTAGCTTTGCCATTCGCCCGGCTTGCGCGACGGGTTCACCAGCGGCGGCTTCCACGCATAGACCGCGCCGACCGTGCCATCGGCATAGGTCGGGTTCTGATAGCCGTCGAGAATCTGCACCTCATAGCGTTGCATGAACCATATGCCGCTATTGCCGCGATCCTGCGAACTTTTGGTCGGCGGGTTGGGCGAGCGAAATTCCAGATGGAACTGGACGTCGCCAAATTCCTGCTTGGAAATGAGGGCGTTTTCGCCGCCGCTCTCCGCGCGGGACGGAATCGTCATCACACCCTTCGCCACGGTCCAGGGCTTGCGCTCGCTGCGCCAGGCGTCGAGCGATTTCCCGTCGAACAGGATGATCGCGTCGGACGGCGCGCCGCCCGGTTGCGCGGCCGGCGTGACGACCGTGGGGGCCGGACGATCGGGATCATGGACATGCCACTTGCCGCCGGGCAGGATCGGTGTGTCCTTGAAACCCAGCTTTCCGGGTTTGTCCTGCGCATGGACCAATGTGCCCGCCATCAGGCCGACCGCCATTGCCACGCCGATAGGAATGGGTTTCATCCTCTCGCCTCCTCCTCTTTTATGCTTTGTCGATGGCGCGATAGGCGGCGATCAGTCGATCCTCGCCCTCGCGCCCGGCTACCGAATTGCCATGTTCCATGCCGATCACGCCGCCATAGTCGCGGCCGCGCAGCCAGCGGACGATGTTGGCATAGTTGATCTCGCCCGTGCCCGGTTCCTTGCGGCCCGGATTGTCGCCGAACTGGATATAGCCGATCTCTTCCCAGCAGGCGTCCAGCGTCGGGATCAGGTTTCCCGACTGAATCTGTTCATGATAGAGATCCGCCAAAATCTTGACGCCAGGGCTGTTGGCGCCGCGCGCGACGGCATAGCCCTGCGCGATCGACTGCATGAAGACGCCGGGATGATTGGTCCGGGTGTTGAGCGGCTCCATCACCAGCGCAAGGCCATGGGGCGCAACGATATCGCCGGCGCGGCGCATGCAGTCGATGATGCGGGCAGTCTGGATATCCTGCGGCAGCTTGCGATCCATGAAGCCGGTGACGACGGTCGCGTGTTTGGCGTTCAGGCGTTTGGCGACCTCGACCGAACTACGGACATCGGCCAGGAAAGCTTCGCGCTCGGCATCGTCATTGCTACCCAAGAGTGGGCGGAAATCGGCCCATTTGGGCATGGAGGCGACGAAGACGCCCATGGTCATGCCGCGCTGCGCGAGCGCCTTTGCCATGGCTTCCTGCTGTGCGACGGGGCGGCTGCGCGCTTCATTGTCTTCCCAAGCGGTAAACCCCTGATCGGCGGCGTAGGCGATCTGTTCGAGCAGGCCACCCCGGCTGGCGAAGCTGCCCTCATGCGGGGCGTAGGCGAGCGAGAAATGGGCGGCGTTGGAACGGCCCTTTCCGGCGGCGGCGATGGCGGGGGCTGCTGCGGTCGCAAGGCCGGCCGCGATCATCGCGCGGCGCGACAGGCTCATGCCGCGCGCTCCGTCACGCGCGCTGCCCGGCGATCGGCGCGCCGTTCCGCCAGCCAGACGCCGCCGAAGACGACCAGCAGGATCAACGGCACGAAGGTCAGGCGGGCGAAGGACTGCGATGCGGCGGCATCCTCGACCGTGCGCAGCGCTTCGCCGGTCAGGCGGGTGAAAGCCTCGGGACCGCCGGCAATCTCCACCTTCGCCTGGTCGAACATTTCGCCCAGGCGCGGCAGGACGAAGAAGCTGGCCAGCGCGCCGGCCGATCCAACCAGCCCCAGCGCCCAGGCATCACCGCGCGGATAGCGTTCGGCGACCGAAGCCAGCATGGTCGGCCACATGGCGCAGACGCCAAGGCCCCAGACGGTCGAAGCCAGGATCGCGGAAACCGGCGATTGCGCCTGCGACAGCAGGAACAGGCCGATCGCGGCGAGCAGGCTGGACACCCAGAGCAGACCGGGGTTGGACAGGCGGCCAGCGATCCGCCCCGCAAAATGGCGGAAGACGAACATCAGCGCGCTGACATAGACCAGCAGCAGGATGCCGCGCATGCCCACGCGATTGCTGAGCGCGACGTCGATCCACTGGCCCGGCGCCAGTTCGGACGAAGCGGTCAGGAACATGGCGCCGAACCAGATGAAGAAGCTGGGGCGGCGGACGACTTCCAGCATCATTTCCTTCATGCCGGCGTCGCCCACGGCCTTGGGCGTTTCGGGGAATGTCGTGGTCGCGGCGATCAGGATGACGCCGATGGCGGGCAGATAGGCAAGACCCATAATCGCCTGCCACGGCAGGGCGGATGCCAGAAACACGCCGGCCAGCCCGCCGACGATCAGGCCACCGGGATACCAGGCGTGCAGCACATTGAGGCGATGGGTCGTGTCTTCGGGATAGAGGCGCGCGGTCAGCGGATTGATGGACGCTTCGGCAAAGCCCCAGCCGATGCCGGACAGCAGCATGCCGAGCCACACCAGATGATAGACCGCCATGCCGCTGGCAAAGGCGCCCGCGCCCACGATCAGCGTCGTGCCGATCAGGAAGGCGACGCCGCAGCCGATCAGGACGCGGCGGATGCCGAGCGTGTCGAGAAACGCGCTGACCACGAAAACCGTGATCGAAAAGCCGAGAAAGGCCGAGCCGAGCGCTGCGCCGATCATCTCACCCGCCGCGATCGGTGCGATCGGGTCGATCCATTCCGCCTTCAGGCTGCTTGCCACCGCCGCGCGCAAAGAGGCGCTCATCGACGCGGTGAACAGCGCCAATACGCTCAGCCAAAATAGCCTTTGCCGGTTTATGCCCGTCATGCCCGTTCCTCTACCCTTTTTGCCCCGTCCGATGCCTGTTATCGGGGCTTTTGATGTGCGCTACTGTCAGTCCAGTCCCAGCCAGCGGCGATTGTTGGCGGGATCGCCGCCGCCGGCGAAATCGTCAAAAGCCCGTTCCGGCCGCCGGATCATGTGCGCCTCGATGAAGGGAGCGCCTTCGCGCGCGCCATCTTCCGGATGCTTCAGACAGCATTCCCATTCCAGCACGGCCCAGCCATCATAGCCATATTGGGTCAGGCGCGAGAAGATGCCGGTAAAATCGACCTGCCCATCACCCAGCGAGCGGAAGCGACCGGGGCGATCGACCCAGTCGGCATAGCCGCCATAGACGCCGGCCTTGCCCGTCGGGTTGAATTCCGCATCCTTCACATGGAACATCTTGATGCGGTCGTGATAGATGTCGATGAACTGAAGATAGTCCATCGCCTGCAACACGAAATGGCTGGGATCGTACAGAATATTGGCGCGCTTATGGCCGCCGACCGCGTCCAGGAAGCGCTCGAAGGTCAGGCCGTCATGCAGATCCTCGCCCGGATGCAGTTCGTAGCAGAGGTCAACGCCCTCTTCCTCGAACGCATCCAGGATCGGCAGCCAGCGCCGACCCAATTCCGCAAAGGCTTCCTCGACCAGACCTGCCGGACGTTGCGGCCAAGGATAGATGAAGGGCCAGGCCAAGGCGCCCGAAAAGGTCGCATGCGCCTTCAGCCCCAGACGCCGGCTGGCCTTTGCCGCCAGTTTCAGCTGATCGACCGCCCAGGCCTGCCGCTCGGCAGGCTTGCCGCGCAAGGCAGGCGGCGCGAAATTGTCGAACGCCGCGTCATAGGCCGGATGGACCGCGACCAGCTGCCCCTGCAAATGGGTCGACAGTTCGGAAATCTCGACGCCCGCCTCGCGGCAGCGGCCGGCCAGTTCGTCGCAATAATCCTGGCTGTCCGCTGCCAGCGCAAGATCCATGCAGCGCGGATCGTTGCTGGGCACCTGTATGCCCTTGTAACCCGCCGCCGCCATCCAGCGCGCGGCATTGTCCAGCGTGTCGAAGGGGGCCGTATCACCCATGAACTGGGCGAGGAAGACGGCGGGGCCGCGCATGCCATATTGCTGCGTCATTTCAAGCTCTTCAGATAGGTAATGATGGCCGCGCGCTTGGCAGGATCAGCCGTGCCGATCGGCATGCGGGTACCGGGCACTTTCTTCATCGGCGCGGCCAGGAAGGCGTCCAGGCTCTCATCGTCCCAGCGCAGCTTCGACGCCTTGAGCGCAGCCGAATAGGTAAAGCCGGGCAAGGATGCCGCCGGGCGACCCGCTACCCCGTTCAAATTCGGGCCGATGCCGCTTTTTCCATCCTTCTGGACATTATGGCAAGCGCGGCAAGCGCCGAAAGCCGGCGGCGGCGTCTGCGCACCGGCTTGCGCGGTGCTGGCTGCTATTATGATAGCCGTCGCGATGCCCGCGATCAGCGTCAGATTGAGGTTCGCTACCCTGCGCATCCTCGACTCTCCATCTTGTTTATTCTTGCTATTAATTTACCGGTAAATCATGTGAGATCAAGACCAGAATGATTGCGCTAACGTTGCATGAGACAAAGGAGGAGAGAGATGACGACAGGAGTTTTGCGCCTGGCCATGGTCGGCGGAGGCGAAGGCGCGTTCATCGGTGCGATCCATCGCGCCGCCGCCGCGCTGGACGGCGAATGGCAATTGGTCGCCGGGGCGTTCAGCAGCGATCCCGAGCGGAACCGGCGGTCGGGCGCCGCGCTGGGCATAGAGCCGGCGCGGGTCTATAATTCGCTCGATGCGCTGCTGGTGGCCGAAGCCGCGCTGCCGGCCGACCAGCGGATCGACGCAGTTTCCATCGTGACCCCCAATCATCTGCATGCGCCGATGGCCATCGCGGCGCTGGACGCGGGCTTTCACGTCTTTTGCGAAAAGCCGATGGCGCTCAGTTCGGCGGAAGCCCGGCTGATCGCGCAGGCGGCGGAGCGGTCCGGCCGCCAGTTCGGTCTTGCCTTCACGTATAGCGGCTATCCGCTGGTGGAAGAGGCGCGGGCGCGGGTGGCACGCGGCGATTTGGGCAAGATCCGGCTGGTGCAGGTCGAATATTCGCAGGGTTGGCTGAGCCAGCCGATCGACCGCGACGGCAACAAGCAGGCCGAATGGCGCACCGATCCGGCGCGCGCGGGCCTTGGTGGGTGCCTGGGCGATATCGGCACCCATGCCTTCCACCTTGCCGAGCATGTTTCGGGGCTGGGGGTGCGCGAATTGTGCGCGGACCTGACCATCCATGTCGAGGGTCGGCGGCTGGACGACGATGTCGCCGTGCTGCTGCGACTGGACGGCGGCGCACGCGGCACGCTCAAGGCCAGCCAGATTGCGGCGGGCGATGAAAATGGACTGAAACTGCGTATCCATGGCGAGAAGGGCGGCCTGGAATGGTCGCAGATGGAACCGAACACGTTGACGCTGCGCTGGCTGGATCGCCCCGCGGAGCTGGTGCGGGCCGGTGGGCCGGGCCTGGCGCCATCCACCCTGCCGCGCCTGCGCACGCCGGCGGGTCATCCCGAGGGCTATATTGAGGCGTTCGCCAATCTCTATCGCAGCTTTGCCGCGCGCATCCGGACGGGCAACAGCGACGCAGCCGACGGTTTCCCGTCGATCGAGGCGGGGTTGCGGACCATGGCCTTCGTCGAAACCGTGATCGCCAACGCCGCGTCCGACCAGAAATGGAGTGCGGTCACGCATAGCTGAACCTGATCGTCGCCCCCTGCCCGTCCGCGATGGCATGGTGCAGGGGGCCGGCGACGATCGCTTCCTTCGATCGGCAGACCCGTAACAGGCTGCGAAAAAGAAACGTCCCGGCCGTGCAGGACCGGGACGAGTTTTGGGGGGACATCGGGGAGCAATCAGAAGTTGAAACGAACACCTGCGCGATAGATGCGGCCCAGCGTGTCGTAGAGCGCCGGGTTGACATCCAGACCGGTATTGGTCTGGGGCGATGCGACGGGATCCTTGTCGAACAGATTATCGACCTTCCCATAGATGCTCAGTTGATCGTTAAGCTTGAAGGTGGCGCCGACATCCACATAGAATGCCCCCTTCATCTTGTTGCGGTCGATCGTCGGATGATTGCCGGTCGATACCGGGCAGGAGGTTTGGCAAACGACATATTGATTGCCGAAAGTACCATCGCTGAACCAGCGCTCCTGCACCGTCAGGGTCAGGCGGCCACTATCATAGGTTTGTACCGCCAGCCATTTCCAGTCGGGCGTAGCGCCATTGTTCGCGCCGGCCTGATCGACCGGATCGACGCCGGCGATCCCGGCGCTGACCACGAATTTCTGGATATGGGTGCCCAGCGCACGAACGGTGAAGCTGCCCGGCAGGCCGAGCGGCTGCTGCCATTGGTAGCTTGCTTCGATATCGAAACCGCTGGTCTTCCAGGAGGCCAGGTTGAACGGCTGGACATTGACGAAGTTGGTGCCCTGCGCCCCGTCCAGCTGGAAACCGCCGCAGAAGGCCTGATTGCCTTCGAAGCAGAAACGCACGATCTGGTCGGCGGACAGGCTGGAAACCACGCCGCTCAGCTTGATGTTGTAATAGTCGAACGACAGGCTGAGGCCGGGCAGCCATTCCGGGCGGGCCAGTACGACGCCCAGTTCGGTGTTCCGTGCGACTTCCGGACGCAAATTGGTGTTGCCGACGACATTCTGGAAAACCTGAACCGCCTGATTGCGGAAGGGATCGTTGAAGTTCGGCAGGGTCGTGACCGTGGGCGCTGCGAACAATTCCGACAGGTTGGGCGCGCGCACGTCGCGCGAGGTGACTGCGCGCAGGCGCAGGCCGCTGAGCGGCGTGTCCCAGGTGCCGCCGACCTTCCAGGTCCATACGGTCCCGGACGTGCTGTAATGGGTGCCACGCCCCGCCGCGTTCAGATTGGCACGGCCGATCGACTGGCTGTCGAAAATGGGAAGATCCACTTCGACATAGCCTTCATAGACTTCATATTTACCACGGCCGTTCTTGTAGTTGCCGGCCGCCCAGTTGCTGCCCAGCTGCGCATTGAGCAGCGGGTCGGCGGGATAGGCCGGACTGTTGGGGCTGAGCGGCGATACGCCGGCGCCGTAAGGGTCGGCGTTCACCCGGTAGAATTCGCGGCGATATTCGCCACCGAAGGCGACCGATACCGGTCCTGCCCACAGGTCGAAGGGGTTGCCCGAAAAGTTCAGGCTGGCGACGTCCTGCGTCAGCTTCGTATGCTGGAACGGGCCGTTTTCATGCGGCGCGACATAGGCGAGCGCCGACGCGGACGGCGCGAAATTGCCGAAGATGTTGATCGGCTGGCACCCGTTGGCGCGCGCCACCGGATCGGCACAGACGATCGCGCCGTTCAGGGTAATCGCGTTGGTCGCGGCGACATAACGGTTCTGCAACACGATATCGCGAACCCGGATGTCGGAAATGGTGATGCCATGTTCATAATAGGCGTCATAATTCCAGTCGGTGCCGCCCAGATCGAACTTGCCCTTCAGCCCGCCGACGAAGCGATATTGCTTGCGATCGGTATAGACTTGCGGATCGGGGAAGGAGGCGTTGCTCGACCCGAAGCCGAAGGAGGTGATGCCCGCCGTGGCGCAGGCGGTGCGGACGGACTGGGGCAGATAGGGATTGGCGCACTGGACGGTCAGGCTGGCACGGCCATAGCCGGGGCTTGGCTGATTGTTCGTCTTCACCTGCGCCACATTGACCGTGACATAGGCCTCATTATCCGGCGCGAAGTCGAAGCCGATCCGGCCATAGCCGTTGATGCGCTCCAGTTTCGACTTGAGCGAGGCGCCCGAACCCGGCGCGCCCGTCAGGTCGCCGCCTTCGCAGAAGCTGTTGCCGCGATAGCAGTTGGTGACAGCGCCAGTGCCGGTCGGCCTGCCGTTCGATCCATAGTTGAAATTATAGGGCGTGCCATCCGGGGCGAAGGCGATACCCTGCAACGGACCGTTGTTGATGAGGCCATAACGCGCATATTGATAGGGCTGCGCATAGTCGCGATAGTTGAACTGCGGCAGGCCGTTATTTGTGATGCCGGTGTTCATCAGCGTCGTGGCGCGATACCAGTTGCGGCTGCCGGCCAGATCCGTGCCGAAATCGCCGGCACCCACCCCACCTTCATGATCATATTCGCCGCTCAGCACGAGATGCAAGCGATCGTCCATGAAGGATTTGCCATAGGCCGCCTGCACCAGAGCGGTTTCATCATCGCCATATTTGGTGATGCTGCCCAGGATATTGCCCTTGAACCCCTCGAAACGCGTGTCGGTGATGAAGTTGACGACGCCGCCGACCGCGTCCGAGCCGTAAGAAGCCGAAGCACCGCCGGTCACGACATCGACGCGCTTGACCAGCAGTTGCGGGAACATGCTGATGTCCGGCACGCCGGTGACGTTGGCGGCGACGACGCGCTGGCCATCCAGCAGCGTCAGGGTGCGGATGGGCTGAAGGCCGCGCAGCGAGAAGGAGCTGAGGCCCTGCTGGCCGCTCGACGTGCTGAAGGTGCCGGTCGCCGCGCCGGTCGATCCCTGGAGCGAGGGCAGCTGCGCGATGGTGTTGAAGATATTGGGCTGCGCATTGTTGGCGATCTGCTCTTCGCCGATCACGGTCGTCGGCGTGGGCGCGTTGAAACCGCTGGTGGTGATGCGCGATCCGGTGACGATGATATCGGCGGCACGGGGCGCGGCGGCATCGGCCTGATCCTGCGGCGCGATACTCTGGGCTTGCGGCGCCGGTGCCGTCTGGGCTTGCGCCAGACCGGCAAGGGCCATGGTCGCCACCGCCGCCAGGCTGACGCCGGCCAATTGCCGATGGATTGCGATCGTCACTTTCATTGATCCTTCCCCTTTATATCCGGCTACCCTCCCGGAGCCGGTGCCGCCCATGGCGGGCGATTATGCAAAGCCTATCGCCGCGCCCGGTCGGCTGCACTTACGACATAGGTCGTAGATGCCTGCCCAAGCCCTGATTTCAGGGCTTTGCCGCATAGAGCGCGTGATGCGTCAGGATGAAGAGCGTCCGCTTGTCCGGCCCGCCGAACAGGATCTGCAAAGGACGGTCAGGCACGTCGATCCGCCCCGTTTCCTTGCCATCGGGACCATAGATGAAGACCTGTCCATTGGCGACATAAACACGGCCCTGGCCGTCGACCGCGACGCTCTCGCCGCCGCGATTGGCAAAGGGCTTGAGGTTGGTCAGCGTGCCGCCCGCTCCCACGGTGCCGCTATAGGTCACATTCTCCGACCCGTTGGTGACGAACAGGCGTTCGCCCGGTTTGCCGCCGACGAACCCGTTCGCGTTCAGGCTATCCGACCAGCGCCATCCCGTATGGTCGACCGGCCCCTGCTGCCATGTGCGGAAGGCGGGCAAGGACAGGCTGCCGTCGGGGGACAGATATTCCTTCGTCTTGGCGGTGCCGACATCGCGCGCGAATATTTCGGCGAGCGTGGTGAATTCATAGGTCTTGTGATCCAGTTGATCCCGGAACTCGCCATTATTCCACCAGTTGACCGGCAACAGCGTCTTTGCCGCGGCGCCCGTGCGCATCGGAGTCGGCTGGATCAGGGTCATCTGATCCTTCGGCCCGTCCGGATCGAGCGAATAGACGCCGCCCTTCGCTCCCAGAGAGGACTGGACCAGCAGATGACCGGACCCGTCGATCGCCAGATTGACCGGGTCGAGCGCATTGTCGCGCACGATTTCCAGCCCCTTGGCCTCGGTCCAGCGATGGATGCGCTGGAAGCGGCGGTCGATGAAGTAGAGCGCCCCCTTCGCATCCACCGCCGCGCCGGATATCGACCAGAAGCCGTCCTCCAGCTTCTCGACCTTGGCGCTGCCGGGCGCGGCGGCCGGGATCTTGCGGTCGGCCGCGCCGATGTTCAGGCTGGCAAATTCCCGCTCGCGCACGACCTGCTTGCGGCTCACATCCTCGATCGCATTGTCGAACGGATATTTGCTGGCGCGCAGGAAGGTGCCACAGCCTTCATCGTCGCACGTTGCAAATCCGCTTTCGGCATTGATATGGACGTTGCGGAACCGGATGTCGCTGGAGTTGGTGAGCTTCACCGCGCTCTTTTCGGGCGCATAGGTGCGGGTCACGCGATAGCCATGATAGTTGGCGAACAGCAGATTTTTCGAATTGCGGATGTCGAGCGAGATGGCGTCCGGCCCGTCATCCACTTCCTGTTCCGTCTGCGGCGCCAGGAACTCCCAATTCTGGACATTGTCGAGGACGATTTCGTTGCGTGCATGATGTTCGACCGACATTTCATAGACATGGCCGGGCGTGCTGGTGTTGGTGATGTGCAGGCCCGATTGGGCGAAGCTGTTGGGGCTCCACACGTCGGCAAAGGTGCCACCGCCCCCGTCCGTCACCCAGATGCTGGGATATTGCGCGTCAAGTCGCCCGTCAGTGAGAGGATCGCCGGTATTGACCCGCAGCGCGCCCAGCATCTTCCCATCGGCGGTCGGAGTGCCGCCGCCGCCCATGATCTTGACGTCCTCGACCAGGCTCTTTTCGCCCGACCGCCACAGCAGCGCGGATGCGCGCGGGTTGATGCGGCCGGTGAAGAGGCCAAGGCCCGACAGGATATTGTCGCCGCCTTTGGGGCTTTCCAGGATCGGCACCACAGGACCGAGGCCGGCATGGGCGGGATTGTCGTCGGGAATATAGAGCTGAGTTATGGCGGGATGCAGGCCGATCAGTACGCTGTCCGGACGCAGCGTCAGTCTGTCCGTCACCTTGTAGAAGCCGGTCGGGAAATAGAGGATCCGGTGGCTGTCGATCGCCTTCTGGATCGCGGCGGTATCGTCGGCCTTGCCGTCGCCCATCGCGCCTAAAGAACGGATATTGGTCCATTCCGCCATCGGCGGGAGGTCGCGGATGGCGGCTTCGCGCGGCGCGGGCATGGCGGGCAAGGACCGAATGTCGGCTTCGATCTTATAGTCGCCGGTCTGACCCAGATCCGGGATGGCGAGGCCATAGGAGAAACTGGCGACCTTATAGGCCTTGCCCTTGCCCGCGATCGTCTTGCCGCTGTCGCGGAAACGGGCGAAGACGGGGCTGTTTTCGACGAGGGCATTTTCGAAGCCGATCTGGGTGAAGACATTCTTCTCGTTCGAAATGATGACGCCGGCCTTCGATATATTTTCGAAGCGCACATCCTTGCCCCAAAGGCTGTCACCATAGCCCCGATCGATTTCGATCCCGACGGGCGTGTTGCGGATCGCGACATTGACCAGGGTCAGGTCGACTTCATGCTCGCGGATCGCCGCGTCACGCTGGCCGTCGAAGGTGGAATCGAGCAGGGTAAACTGCCAGGCGGGTGACGTCTTTTCCGTGACGATGCCATAGCGACCGCCCTGGAAATGGACATTTTCGATAAGGTTACCGGCCTGATAGACGCCGGCAAAGGCCGTGCCCAAGCGGAAGTCCATATGGCTGAGGAACGCATGTTGCGCCATGCGGAAGCGCACGCCGGCCGCCGCCGGATTGCCTGCGCCGATCTCGATATCGACATTGCTCATCGAGGAATAGAAAGTGCCAGAATTGGCATCGCGAACGATTTTGTCGCGCTGTACGACGGTTGGCACCGGAACCGGTACCTTGCCCACCTTATACTGGTCGCCGCCCGCGAAAATGACCATGGTCGATACGCCTTGCTGAAAACCCGGCGTGTTGGCGCCCAGCAGGATGACCGGCCGGGTCGGCCCGACGCCATAGACGCGCACGCCCGCCGGCACGATCAGCGATCGGGTGATGCGATAGGTGCCCGACGGCAGGAAAACGAGGCCATGGCCGGTCTTGTCGCGAGCCTGATCGAACGCCTGCTGTATCGCAGCGCTGTCATCCGCCTTGCCGTCGCCCTTTGCCTTGACCGTGACGGCATGGGGTTCGTCGGGGGCCGTCGGGAAGACGGAAGGACCGGCGGCCCAGGCAGGTGCGGTCAGGGTCGTCGCTGCCAGCAAAGCCGCGATCATAGTGCGTCGGATCATAGCCGCCTCTCCAAATATTATCGTGCGTGCAGGGCTAGAAGGCGGGGCAGGCTTTGGCACTTGCGACAAAGGTCGTAGTTTCCAGCCCCCTGTCCGCCCTTTTATAGGCAAGCCTGTCACCACGATGCCCACCGGGTCTCGTTCGCCTGCAAGGGACGCCCCCGTGCCGTCATCACTGCCTTCATCAGCCAATCCTGCCCGGTCGCAATCGCTGGCCGTCATCGTCATGGGCGTCAGCGGTTGCGGAAAATCGACGCTGGGAGCGCTGCTGGCAGACGCCTTGGCTTGCCCGTTTCTGGAGGGGGACAGTTTCCATTCACCGCACGCGATCGCCAAGATGCGCGGGGGACAGCCGCTGACGGACGAGGATCGCTGGCCCTGGCTCGACCGGTTGGGCAGCGCGACTGCGACAGCGAGTGAGACATATGGCGCGGCGGTCGCGGCCTGCTCCGCGCTGCGGGAAAGCTATCGCGACCGGTTGCGATCCACGATCGGCGACCATGTGCGGTTCGTGCTGCTGGACAATAGTCGGGAGCAATTGCTGGCGCGGCTGGGTAACCGGCCTGGCCATTATATGCCTGCGACCCTGCTGGACAGCCAGATTGCGACATTGGAGCGGCCGGAACCTGATGCGCGCACGATGATATTGACCACCGATATCGCGCCGGAAGCGTTGCGGGACAGGGTGATGGCCTGGCTGCGCTGAGCCGCACCATAAAATCCCGAAATCAGGGCATCAGGCGACGGCGCCCTTCCCATAGATGCCAACGCATGGCGAGCGCCGCGCCTTCGGGGTCTTGCGCGCGGATGGCCGCGACGATCTGCTCATGTTCGCGCAGCATCGTGGCGATGACGTCGGGTGGACGGGACCGGCTGATATCGACGCCAGCCCGCATGATCTTGTCCACATCGCCATGCAACGCATCGAAGGCGATCAGGAAAGCGGGATTGCCTGTCGCTTCGGCGATGCGGCGATGCAGTTCCATATCCTCGACATGGGCCGGTTCGCTGGACAGGAGCGCGGCGCGCAGCATCTCCATGCCTTCTTCGACATAGGCCATTTCCTGCACGGTGCGGCGGGTCGCGGCAAGGCGCGCCGCCTCCGTCTCCAGCACGAAACGCACTTCATAACTGCCCAATGTCGTGGGCAATTCGGTGGACGGCATGAACATGGACAGCCGATCGGACGGGCGGCTCTTGACGAAGGATCCGGCGCCGCGCCGCGCCTCCGTAATCCCGTCCGACGCCAGCCGCATCAGCGCTTCCCGCACAATCGCGCGCGATACGCCGAACATTTCCGCCAGCCGCGCTTCGGCCGGCAGGCGCGCGCCGACCTCCAGATCGTCCGACTTTATGATATCGACGATCTGCGCATAGACATGATCGGAAAGGCGCGCCTGGCTCATAATGTCTGCCTAGTCAGAAGATGCTGCTGGCGACAAGCACCAATAGCAGCCCGACGATCGCCACCACCGTCTCCATGATCGACCAGGTGCGGAAGGTGCCGGGCATGTCGGTGCCCAGATAGCTTTTGACCAGCCAAAAGCCTGGATCGTTGACGTGGGAGAAGAAGAGCGAGCCGGCGCCGATGGCAAGGACCATCCATTCCGGTTCCACGCCCGACGCTGCGACCAAGCCCTGCATCACGCCCGCGGTGGTGATGGTCGCCACGGTGGCCGATCCGGTAGCCAAGCGGATGCAGACGGATACGCCCCAAGCAAGCAGGATCGGCGAGATCGCGCCGCCCTGCGCAATGCGCACCAGCATGTCGGACAGGCCGGCCGTCACCAGCACCTGCTTGAGCGCGCCGCCCGCGCCGATCGCCAGGATGATGCCGCCAGCGGGCGTCATCGCTTCGGTCCAGATCGCGTTCTGGATGGTGCGGTCGGTGATGCGGCGGCCGAACAGCAGGGGCAGCGCCACCAGCACCGCGACGAGCAGGGCGACGACGGGATCGCTGATCCAGGAAAGCCAGTGGAAATGGGCGGCGATGGCGGGCGGCAATAAGGCCACGGCCTGGCCGGCGGCGATCAGCACCACGGGCAGCAGCACGGCGGTCAGCGTGCGACCGACCGAGGGGGCCACGACGTCGATCTTGACCGGATCGAGCAAGGGCGGGTTGAGTTTGACGCCCGGCGCCGTGAAGCGCGCCAGCAACGGGCCGGCGATGATCGCGGTCGGGATGCCGATGATGAGGCCGTAGAGAAGCGTGAGGCCGAGATTGGCACCCAGCGCGTTGACCGCCAATAGCGGGCCGGGGTGCGGCGGCACAAGTGCATGGACGACCGACAGGCCCGCCAGCGCGGGTAGCATCAGGCGCAATTTGGCGGTGTCGCCATTCTGCCCCGCTGGCAGCGCCGCCGCCGCCGAGGCGACAATGGGCAGCAGCAGAACGAGGCCCGTTTCGAAGAAGAGCGGCAGGCCGATGACGATCGCGGTGAAAAGGCTGGCCCAAGGCGCGCCGCGTACGCCCGACAGTCGCAGTGCGGCGCGCGCCAGACCACCGGCACCGTCCGACAATTGCAGCATCGCGCCTAGGCCAAGGCCCAGCGCGACGACAAGCCCGGTCCCGCCCAAAATGGCGCCTGCGCCCTTTTCGACCGCCTTGGCCGTTTCCTCCATCGGCAGGCCCGCGAGCAACCCGACCGTGAAGGCGCCGCAGAGCAGGCCGACAAAGGGGTGGAGACGCCCCCGGATGATAAGGACGATGGATAAAGCGATGCCCACGATGGCGGCCAGGACGAGCCGATAGTCCGCCGGACTCATCGCGCCTGTCCCCTGCGACCAGCGGAGACACCCAAATCGGCGAACATCGCCGAACGACGGATTGATAGCGCCATCCTCTCCCCCTTCATCTTTCGCTGAAATACAGCGATTCCGCTCCTGGCGGCTTAAAATCTGTTAGACAGATTATAGAGGATATTTAGCATCAGCCTAGATATTTCGTGAAGCCATCGCATGTTTTACTTGAAGCTGTCTGACTGATTCCACTATTGTTAGCGTTACCGAGTCCGATGCAGCCAGCAGGCCAAAAAGCTGGCGCACCCTATGGCGGACCGAACAGGGAGAGGACGGATGCACTTCGCGATGAATTTGCACGATAGTCTCGATCAGCAGGAATTTGGACGTATCGACCATAGGGGCGCCGAACCGCCTCGCCTGACCCCGACTCAGATGAAGGTTCTGTGCTGCGTTCATTCGGGATTGCTGAACAAGCAGATCGCCTATGAGCTGGGCATGGCGGAGGCCACAGTGAAGGTCCATATGACCGCGCTGATGCGCAAGCTCAATGTCCGCAACCGCACCCAGGCGGCGATCGCTGCCCGCAATCTGGGCTGGCTGCGTCCGGCCCTGATCCGTATCGCCGATTGAACCACCGTTCGTTATTGGGAGGGATGGCATGACGACCGGTTCCCGTCGCGAAATATTGGCCGGGCTTGGCGCCGGCATGGTGCTGACCGGGCTGGCTGCCCGCGCGGCAACGGCGCCGACGCGCAAGATCGGTTATGCGATCGTCGGACTGGGTTCCTACGCCACGCGCCAGATCATGCCCAATTTCGCCGGATGCGACCATGCCCGGCTGGTGGCGCTGGTCAGCGGCACACCTGCCAAGCTGGACCAATATGGCGCGGACTATGGCATCCCCAAAACGCATCGCTACAGCTATGCCCAATTCGACCGCATTCGCGACAATCCGGATATCGATGTCGTCTATGTCGTGCTGCCCAACAGCCTGCACGCCGAATATAGCATCCGCGCCGCGCAGGCCGGCAAGCATGTGATGTGCGAAAAGCCGATGGCGGTGTCCGTGGCGGAATGTCAGGCGATGATCGCCGCCTGCAAGAAGGCCGGCACCAAGCTGATGATCGGCTATCGGTCGCGCTTCGAACCCTATAACAGGCTGGCGATCGACCTGGCCCGATCGGCGCATGTCGGGCCGACGCAGATCATCACCGCCGATCATGGTTTTCCGATCAGGCCGGACCAGTGGCGGCTCGACCGGCCCCTGTCCGGCGGCGGGTCGATGATGGACATCGGCATCTACAGCCTGAATGCCGCGCGCTATCTGACCGGGGAAGAGCCGGTGGCGGTAAGCGCGGTCGAATCTACCGACAAATCCGATCCGCGATTCCGCACGGTGGAGGACAAGATCAATTTCCTGTTGCGCTTTCCATCCGGCATCGTCGCCAATTGCGTTTCCAGCTATAGCTCGTCCCACAATGGCTATCGGGTCAGCGGGACGCAGGGCTGGATCGACATGGAACCGGCGACTTCCTATTCCGGACAGATGATGACGATCCGCAAAGATGGCGTGACGGCGCCCCGCACTCTGCCCGCCACAGGCAAGACCCAGTTTGCCGGACAGCTGGACCATATGGCCGAATGCATCATCAGCGGCGCGACGCCAATCGTCGCGGGCGAAGAAGGGCTGGCCGACCTGCGGATCATCGAGGCGATCTACCGCAGTGCCGCCGAAGGCCGCGGCGTCAGGATCGGCGCATGATCGCACGACGGACATTGCTTGCGGGTCTGGCGAGCCTGCCGGTCGCGGCGATGGCGGCCCCTGCCCCGGCCGGCTTCGTGAAGCGGCTCAGCCCCAAGCTGGACGCCATCCTTCCACCATCGGCAACGGTCGAATTTCTGGCCGAGGGTTTCCGATGGGCCGAAGGGCCGGTGTGGGTGCCGCAGGGCGATTATCTGCTGTTCAGCGATCCGCCCGCGAACATCGTCTATCGCTGGCGGCAGGGCGAAGGCGCAAAGCCCTTCCTCTCGCCGGCCGGTTTTCAGGGCGTGATCCCAGTGGGGGTGCGCGAAGCCGGGCTGAACGGCCTGACCATCGACAAGAAAGGCGCGCTGATCGCCGCGGACAGCGGGACACGCGCGATCGTGCATATCGACCTTCGGACCCGCAAGCGAACGATCCTGGCCGACCGGTTCGATGGCAAGCGCTTCAACAGCCCCAACGACCTGTGCATCGCGCCGTCGGGCATCATCTATTTTACCGATCCGCCTTATGGTTTTACGGATGGGGATAAGTCCGCCCTGCGCGAATTGCCGCATAACGGCCTCTATATGCTCTCCCCCGATGGCAAGGTGACGTTGATCGATGACACGCATCGCCGTCCCAATGGCGTGGCGATCGCACCGGACGGGCGGACGCTCTATCTGGCGCTGTCGGACGAAAAGCAGCCGGAAGTGCGCGCCTATGCCATCGGTGCGGATGGACGACCGACCGGGCAACGCCTGTTCCATGATTTCAGCGCGGCACTGGCGCAAGGCCAGCCGGGCCTGCCCGATGGGATCAAGGTGGCGCGAAGTGGCCATGTCTTCGCGACCGGACCGGGTGGAGTCCATATCTTCACGCCGGAAGGCGATGCGCTGGGCCTGATCGGCACCGGCAAGGCGGTCGCCAACATCTGTTTCGGCAAGGACGGCGCCAGCCTGTTCCTGACGGCGTCGGATAGGCTGGCAAGGGTATCGCTGCGGGTTTAGCGCAGTATGGCTCCGCTCCATCGAAACGAATGGCTTGAGCGGAATGACGGCTCATGACCGGCACGCTACACCCGTGGCGGCATGGGCCAAGGGCAATTCATCTTATACCGACAAGCCTTCATCTTGCCGTTCCCCGGCGCAGGCCGGGGTCCAGTTCGGAGCATGAAACTGGACCCCGGCCTGCGCCGGGGAACGGCATATAATTCAGCTTCGTTGCGACTTGAGTGAACCGCTCACCTTCGCGTTCCTCAAAATAGGCGTGACGCGCTTCACTTGTACCGGCCCATCGTCACCTTGATCCAGACCGGCTGGTCGATCAGGTTCAGGCCATAATCGGTCTGGTCGCCATTCCAGATGCGATCCATCACCCAGGCGCCCTTATCGAAATGGCCTTCCTCGACCTTGACGACCATGCCGCCCGGCCCACTGCCTTCTTTAGCATCGAAGGCGACGCGGACATGATCGCCGGCAAACAGAAACTCGTTGGCCGATAGCTGCGCCACCACCACGCCGCCGGTCGGTTCGGTCGCCCATGCAGGCAGGTCCGCCTTGGGGAACCATTCGCGCTGGCCGAACTGCCACTGGCCGAAGCTGGCGGTAATGGTCCAGTCGCCCATGGTCGTGCTGATGGGTGCGCCATCGTCCGGCTTGGCCGTGCCCCAGACCGGATGGTCGAAGGCAATCTTCGCCCAGGGCGCGGATGCCACGACGCGATATTTGGCGGCGAAGGCGTCCAAAGTCTTGTCGTCGAAGCTCTTGGCGCCCAGCGGATAATTATAATAGCCGGTGGCATCCATGCCGAACGGCGCGAAGCCGATCGCGCCGCGTCCCAAGGCTGCCCAGAAATAGCGCGCATATTCGGCCGCATTGCCGATTTCCGGCACCATCAACGCATTGTCCGGCCGGGTATAGAGGTCGAGATGTTTGAAAACGTTGCGGCTCGCCCGGTCGTAGATATCGGGCGCAGCCAGATCGAGCGAGGGCGCCGCCGCCTTCCATATATCGATCACGTCGCCCTGCGGTCCACCGCTCGACAAGGCCATCGGATCGGGCTTGGCAAAGGGATCACCGAGCGAAGCGTTGACATACATGGGCAGCGGCTTGATCGCCTTGCCGGCCTTGGCCAGTTCTTCGATATAGCGCGCCGTGTACCAAGTATTGAATGTGCGGTCGGCCTGATCGCCGAAGACGCTGGCCCAGCTGCCGGCCTGTTTCTTCAGCCCTTTGGTCAGCGCTACAGGAACCGGTCCGTCGAACAGCTTCTGCGCGGCGGCGCTGTAATCGCGTGGGTTCTTGTAGCTGCCGACCTCATTTTCCGGTTGAACCATGATGACCGTGTTCTGCGCGTCATGGTCGCGAATATAGGCCATCAGCTTGAGGAAGGCGCGCTTGTCCGCCTCCAGCGTCGCGGCGCCATGGGGCGACAGGACGCCATGATCCTTGCCGTCCTTCGTCTTCATGCGGGGGAAACGGCGATTGTCGAGCTTCACCCAGTCGGGGGTGTAGGCCAGGCCCGTATTCTTCCACGCGCCGAACCAGAGCAGGACGATGCGCTTGTCATGCCGGCGCGCTTCGTCGAGCAGGGTCTGGACGAAGCTATAGTCGAACTGCCCTTCCTTCGGCTCCAACTGCTCCCAGGCGATCGGTGCTTCGACCGTGTTGGCGCCGATCCGGTCCAGCACCGGCCAGACCTTCGTCAGCGGCGTGGCGTAATTGCTGCTATTGTTGATCTGCCCGCCCAGCATCAGGAAAGGCGCGCCATCGACGATCAACGCATGCTTGCCGTTGCGCGTCTCGATATGCGGGGTGTCGCCCTGCGCGAAGACAGGTGTAGCGGACGACAGGAGGGCTGCGGCGAGCAAGAGCCGGGGAAGGGTCATGATGGGGCCTTTCAGGGCTGTTCGTCGAGGGAGAAGATGCGGGTGGCAAGCGTCCATTTGGCATCGGGCGCGGCCCAGGGCAGCGGGCGCTGAACGCTGTCCATCTGCGCTTCCCAGGCCTGCACCGCGGGGTCGGCGGCATCGGCGGCAGCCTTGGCCGCCGGATCGAAACCGGGGCCGGTTTCCATCAGCATGACGAGCCGGTTGCCGCTGCGATAGATGTCCATCGCGCCGATGTCGGCGGCACGGATGCTGGCGCCGATCGCCGGGGGCAGCGCACCGGCGGCATGCCATGCCTCATATTGGGCGATGGCTTCCGCCTCGTCGGTCAGGTCGATCAGCAGGACATGCCGCATCAGTTGATCCAGCCGCCGTCGATCACATGCACCGCGCCGGTGGTGAAGGCGGCTTCGTCGCTGGCAAGATAGAGGACGAGATTCGCGATTTCCTCGGCGCGACCCAGACGACCCATGGGCTGGCGCGCGATGAAGGCGGCCTGTGCAGCCTCATAATCGCCGGTGTCATGCAACCGCTGTTGCAGCGAGGGCGTGTCGATCGTGCCGGGGCAGATGCAGTTGCAACGGACCCCCTGCCCCACGAAATCGGCGGCGACTGCCTTGGTCAGGCCGATGACGCCCGCCTTGCTCGCGCCATAGGCAAAGCGGTTGGGGATGCCCTTCACCGAACTGGCGATGGAGGACATGTTGACGATCGCGCCTGCGCCCTTTTCCACCATGCCGGGCAGGAAGGCACGGATCGTGTGATACATGGCGGTCATGTTGAGCGAGAGGGCGAAATCCCAATCTTCCTGGCTGCATTCCAGGATGTTGCCCGCATGGACCACGCCCGCAATGTTGGCGAGGATATCGATAGGGCCGACCTCAGTCGCCAGCGCCCGTACCGCCGCACCATCGGTCGCATCAAGCGCGCGCAGTTCGCAGCCCTCCAGCCCTTCGAGCGCATCGACATCCCGGTCGGTCGCGATCACGCGGGCGCCTTCTGTCACGAAACGCTGTGCCGTGGCCCGACCGATGCCCCGCGCCGCAGCGGTGATCAGCGCGACCTTGCCCTCCAGACGCCCGCTCATGCGCGCGCCCCCATCGCGGTCTTGGTGGGCAAGCAGTCGGGACCGATGGGATCGAAAGCCTTGTAAGTCAAAATAAACTCCTGATGGCCAAGGGATTCTGAGATGCTGCGTTCACCCGCCGCGACGGCGAGCACCTTGTCGTATATCTCCGTACCGACCTGTTCCAGCGTCGCCTCCCCTTCCAGGATGCGCCCGGCATTGACGTCCATGTCGGCGGCCAGACGGCGGCCGGTGTCGGGATTGGCGCAGATCTTGATGACCGGCGAAATCGCCGACCCCACCACCGATCCGCGCCCGGTGGTGAAGAGCGTCAGATGCGCGCCGCACGCGATCAGTTCCACGATCTCGGCATTGTCGGAGATGTTCGGAAAGCCGAAGCGCGGCTCGCCATCGGGCACGACGTCCAGCAGATAGAGGCCGCCGGTCGGTGGCACATCGCCCGGCTTCAATATGCCGTCGATGGTGGAAGAGCCGGACTTGGAATAGGCCCCCATCGACTTTTCCTCCTGCGTCGTCAGGCCGCCTTCCGCATTGCCCGGCGCGAAGCTGCCAAAGCCCATGATGGTGTAATAGCGTTCGGCTTTCTGTACGCATTGCTCGATCGCGACCGCCAGTGCGGGCGTGCGGGCGCGGTCGGCCATGATCGTTTCGCATCCCACCAGTTCGCCGGTTTCCTCAAAGATGCAGGCAGCGCCGTCTGCAACCAATCGGTCGAAGGCTCGGCCCACAGCCGGATTGGCGGTGATGCCGCTGGTCCCGTCCGACCCGCCGCAGATGGTGCCGACGACCAACTCCTCGACGCCCATGGCGACACGCGGCACGCCGGCAATGGCGGCGCGCACGCGCCCGACGGCTTCGACGCCCGCCGCGATCGTCGCCGCCGTTCCGCCCGTCTCCTGAATCACCAGCAATTCGGCGGGGCGTCCACTGGCCCGCGCCACCGCCAGCAACCGCTCGCGATTGAAACTTTCGCAACCCAGCGACACGATCACCAGTCCGCCGACATTGGGATGGGTGACGATCGCCTCCATCACCTTGGCGGCATAGGCATTGGGATAGCAGCCAGGAAAGCCGATCAGCTGGACGTCGGGATCGTCCGCCTTGTCCACGATCCGCCGCGCGACATGATGCGCGCATTCGACCAGATAGGCGACCGCCACGACATTGCGGATGCCCTTGCGCCCATCCTGCCTTTGCCAGGCGCGGATCATGCCCCCGGCTCCAGCGCGGTGCGGGTATGGCTGCTGATATAGTCGCTTTTCATATTGTGCATGTGAACCCAGTCGCCGGTTGCCACGTCGGCCGTCATCGACCCGATCGGTGCGCCATATTTGATCACCTTGTCCCCGGCATGCAGCGCATTGCGCGCAACCTTATGCCCGATGGCGATGCCTTCGCGCGCCGGGATGGTGCCGCCCGAGGCTGGCAGGATATCGCCCGCCTCGATCGGCCGAACACAGATGAGGACATTATCGTCAGGATGCAGCAGGATCAGCCGCGCATCGTCCTGCAACATGGAGGAATCTTTCAGTGAAGCGTCGAGCGCGGGCCAGAGCGGATCGGGCAATCGCACCGACAGGCGGGTCATGGTGTCGGCGACCTGATCCGGCCCGACAAGACCGGGAATGACGCTGACGACGGCAGGATGGCGCAGCGGGAATTGCAGCGCGGCAGCGGGCAGCGGCACCTCAAATTCGGCGCAGGTCTGCGCCAATCGCTGCGCCTTGCCAAGGATCGCCTCGCTGGGCGCGGCATAGTCGAAATGGAGCGGACCACTCAGGTCGCGCGCCAATATGCCGCTATTATAGGGACCGCCCACGATGATCCGGACACCCAGATCGGCGCAGCGCGCCAGCAATCGCTCTGCGCTGCGATCCAACAGCGTATAGCGGCCGGCAAGCAGGATCATGTCCAGTTCGACATGGTCGAGCAGTTCGTCGCAAATCGCGACTTCATTGACGCCGATGCCGATCGCACCGATCGCGCCCGCATCGCGCAGATCGTGCATCGCCCGATAGCCGCTATCCAGGAAAGCGCGCAGGTGGCGGCCATGATCATCGCCATGGGTCAGCCGGCCGATATCATGCGCCAGCAACAGGTCGATCCGGTCGCGACCCAACCGCGCGCGGCTGCCCTCGAACGAGCGCAGTACCGCGTCATAGCGATAGTCGAACACCGGCGCATAGGGATCGGCATCGACAAAGCCATGCCGCTCGCCCCGCGCATCGGTCGGTACCAGCAGGCGGCCGACCTTGGTGGAAACGATCGCCGTGCCATCGGGGTCGCGCGCAGCCAGCATCATGCCCAGCCGCCGTTCGGCCAAGCCGAAGCCATAATGGGGCGCCGTGTCATAATAGCGGATGCCCGCGTCCCAGGCCGCGTTCAACGTCGCCTGCGCCTCGCCGTCCTCCACCACGCGATAGAGATTGCCGATGGGCGCTGTGCCCATGCCCAGCGTCGGATAGGATGCAACGGTCATGCGGCCGCTTCCCGTCGGTTGGCGCGCGCGAAGAGAGTCACGACCGCAAAACACAGCGCCGGCACCAGCATTGCCGCGCGGATCGTGCCGGTCAGGTCCGATACCAGTCCCATCGCCATGGTCAGCACCGCGCCGCCGATGATCGCCATGACGATCATCGACGCCCCCGGCTTGGTCAGCGGGCCGAGGTCGCGCAGGGACAGGACGAAGATGGTCGGATACATGATCGACATGAAGAAGCTGGTCGCGACCAGCGCCACGAGGCCGACTATGCCACCGCCGATCGCCGCAAGCGACAAGGCGATGTTGATACCGGCGAACAGCGCCATCAGCCGCGCGCCATCGAAGCGCGCCAGCAAAGCCGCCCCGGCGAAGCGGCCGATCATGAAGAGCGCCAGCGACAAAGTGAGCAGCCAGGCGGCCTTTTGCGCGCCGATGCCCGGAACGACGGCTTCGGCATAGCGGATCAGATAGCTCCAGATGCCGACCTGCGCACCGACATAGAAAAATTGCGCGCCCACGCCAGCCAGATAGCGAGGCCGCCGCAGCAGCGCGCCATAGCCCGCGAAGATCGGACCGGTGCGCCCCTCTGCCTGGGTGGCGGCGCGTGGAAAACGGGTGAAGGCCAAGATCGCCGCCCAGCCCAGCACGACCAGCGCGATGGCCAGATAAGGCAGTCGTACGGCCGCTGCGCCCGCGGCGCCCTGCGCCGGCGTATCGGACAGGATCAGCGTCGCGCCCAGCGCTACGCCGGTGATCGACCCCAATGGATTGAACGCCTGCGCCAGATTGAGCCGCTGCGCCGAACTGTCCGCCGGTCCCATTACCGCGACCATGGGATTGGCGGCGGTTTCCAGGAAAGCAAGGCCACTGGCGATCACGAACAGGGCGAAAAGGAAGAAGCCGTAGCTGAGTTGCGCGGACGCCGGCAGGAACAGCAGCGCACCGCCACCGAACAGCAACAGGCCCATGATGACCGTGGCCTTGTAGCCCAGTCGCTCGGCGGCCAGCGCGGCCGGAATGGCGAAGCAGAAATAGCCCAGATAGAAGGCCGACTGGACCAGTCCGGACTGAAAATCCGACAACGAAAACACATGCCGGAAATGCGCGATCAGCACATCGTTCAGATTGTTCGCCACGCCCCACAGGAAGAAAAGCCCCGTGGTCAGGACCATGGCCATCGGGCTGCTGCGTTCGGGCCTGCTCGGTGCGATGCCGTTACCCTGCCTATGCATCAGACCATCCTCTCTTCTACCCAAAGAGGCAGACCGGCCCTTTACGGGTCCGGTCTGCCAGGGGAGGGACGCTAGAAACGTCCGCACGTCGGATCAATAGGTCAGACGGGCGGTGATGCTCACGCGACGATCGTTCAGCACCGAGGACTGCGGACGGCTGGGAATGCCGTAATAGGTCTTGTTCTCGGTATCGGTCAGGTTCACGCCATCTACGGTCAGCGCGAAATTCTCGTTGACCGTATAGGTCAGCGACGCATCGACCTGCCCGCGCGCGGCGTTGAAAATCGGCAGTTCGCCGCTGCCATTGCCGCGCGTGGTCACGACATATTTGCTACGCCAGTTATAGGCGACGCGTGCCGAGATTGGCCCTTTGTCGTAGAAACCCATCAGATTGTAGCTGTACTTCGACAGCTTTTCGAGCGGCACGATCAGCGCATTGCCTTCATTGTCTGTGGCAGCGGGGCTGGGCGCCTTGCTGTCGACATAGGTGAAGTTGGCCTGCACGCCGAAGCCAGACCAGATGCCCGGCAGGAAGTCGAAGAAGGTGTTGCCGCCGACTTCCACGCCCTTGATTTTGCCATTGTCGCCATTGAGCGGACGGCTGACCGACACGGTGAAGGGACCATTGCCGAAATCATAGGTTTCGTCGGTCGCGATATTGGCGATGAAGCCATCCACCTTCTTGTAGAAACCGGCAGCATAGAGCGAACCGGTGCGCGAGAAATACCATTCCAGCGACGCGTCGAACTGCGTGGCTTCCAGCGGCTTCAAATAAGGATTGCCAGAGCTGGAGGTGCGGATGTTGCTGCCGGGATTCAGCTCGACGATGTTGATGTTCGGATTAAGCTGCGAGAAGTCCGGGCGGGTCAGCCCCTTCGACGCGGCCAGACGCAGCTGAAGCTGGTCGGTGAAGTGGTAGCGAAGGTTGATGCTTGGCAGCGCCTTGGTATAGCTGCTGTTGACACTGATCGGCACATAGCTGATCGGACCATTGGCAGGACCGCTGGGCAACTGGATCTGCGGCGTCTGTACGCTGAAGCCGTCCGTGGACACCTTCGTCTTGATCACGCGCACGCCGATATTGCCGTCCAGCGGGAAGCCCGCATCGGCAAAATCGAACTTCGCCACGCCATAGGCAGTGTAGGTCTTTTCACCCTGCGTGTTGCGATCGCTCGGCACATAGCTGACGCCATTGAGCAACGCGTCACGCTGCGACGGATCGACATAGGGGGCCAGCGCCTGACGCGTGGCGTCATAGTCGAGCACGAGGTTGCGGTCGAAGAAGACCGCGCCCTGGGGCACGCCCTGGAAACCACGATAGAGGTCGCCGCGGAACTTGCGCACTTCGTACAGGTCGTTGGCCAGCGCGCTGGTGCCATAATAGGCATAGGTGCTGCTGTCGGTGACAGCCGACCGGTCGGTATAACGCAAACCGGCCGACAGCGAGCGCAGGATGCCGGCATCGAAGCGATATTCGGCGTCCAGACGGCCGGCATATTCCTTGCCCACCGAATGTTCGATATGGTCCAGATAGCCGCCGCCCAGCGGGGCATAATTGGCGATATCCGTCACCGAACCATTGCCATTCGCTGGGTTATTGTCCGGCAGGATTTCCATCGTCGGCACGCCGTTGCCCACCACCTGATGCAGCCGTTCTGCGTTCGAATGCAGGATGACGATCGAGCGCTGACCGCTGGTGGTGCCGCGAATATACTGGCCGTCGGCCGTGACGGTCAGGTTGCTGGTCGGGTTCCATTTCAGGTTCAGCGAAAAGTCGTTGGTGACGGATTTGCGCCGTTCCAGGCTGGTGTTGGAATCGATCGGCACATTGGCGAAGGTGCCGCTGCGGAAATTGCCGGCATCGTCGAACGTGAAGGGCGTACCGTAATCCGGCGTGATCGGATTGTTGCCGGTATAGGCGAAGAAGCTGTAGTCGCCATATTGGAACTTATAGTCTGACCGCACATATTCGGCGGTGACGAGCAGCGTGTCGCTGGGCTTCCACTGGACCGCGACGTCGGCGCCGATACGGCGACGATCGCCCAGATACTGGCCGATGCCGACGCCATGGGGCAGATAGGTCGGCTTGCCCAAGCGCCCCAGACCCTGCGCGGTGGCATAGTCGGTGGCGTTATTGGGCTGACCCTGCGCATTGACCGACTGGTCGAGCAGGAAGAAAGGCTGGCTGCTGATCTGGTCCTGGCGGAAAGCCGTCTTCTGATAGGCGAGGTCGACCAAGATGCCGATTTCGCCGATGCCCGTGTCCCAACGGTCAGACAGCAGCAGGTTCGCCTGCGGCTTCGACTTGCCGTACAGGTCGTAATAGTTGACGCTGGCGCTGGCCGATGCCTTGAACCCGTCGAAATCGAAGGGCTTGCGCGTGCGCAGGTTGATGAGACCGCCGATGCCGCCTTCGATCAGGTCGGCCGACGGATTTTTGTAGACATCGACGCCGGCGAGCAGTTCGGAGGGCACATCCTCCAGGCTTAGCGTACGACCGCCATTGGCGGTGAACACGTCGCGGCCGTTGATTTCGGTGCGGACCTGGCTGAGGCCGCGGATCGCGACCGCGCTGCCTTCGCCATAGCTGCGTTCGATCTGGATGCCGGTGATGCGCTGAAGCGCTTCGGCCACGTTGCGGTCGGGCAGCTTGCCGATGTCTTCGGCGACGATCGAATCGACGATGACGTCGCTGTTGCGCTTGAGTGCCTGCGCACTCGACAGGCTGGCGCGCACGCCGGTGACGACGATGTCGCCTTCGTCGGCGGCTGCGGCCTGCGGTGCGGCATTATCCTGCGCATGGGCAGCCGTGCCGAGCGCGATGCTGGCGATCGAGATGCCGGCCAGCAGCGCAGCGCGACGCGGCATGTGAATCATCTTGGTCATGAAACCCTTCCTCTCCCTGGCTCCTGTCCGGAGCGCTGACGTGATTCGCGGCCGCAAACGGCCGAAATATTTCCCTTTCATGTCCCGACCCGCTGCTGGGAGCGGTACCAAGACAAGGCCCCATTACTCCCACATTTTAAATTATGAAATATAAAAATTGATTTCATATTTGGATTTCGCCTAATGGGTATTGGACAGCGAGGGATGATCCTGCACAGAGAATCATCTATAAAATGGAGGGGGTGAGCAGATGACTGGCAAGGCGCGCTATCAGGCGCCAGCCCTCACCAAGGGGCTGGAAATATTGGAGCTTCTCGCCGGTGCGAGTGAGCCGCTGATCATGTCTGACATATCGACGGCGCTAGGTCGGTCGGTCAGCGAAATCTTCCGGATGCTGCAGGTGCTGGAGGAGCATGGCTACATCGCCCGGGCCGAAGAAGGCTATCGGCTGACAAACCGCCTCTTCGCGCTGGGCATGAGCCAGCCGCCGATCCGCGACCTCGCCTCCACCGCCCTTCCGGTGATGCAGGATCTGGCGCGCCGGGCGGGCCAGAGCTGCCACCTGGCCGTCGCATCCGGCGCGGAAATGGTCGTCATCATCGCGATCGAGGCGCCCGGCCTGTCGGGCTTTGCCGTGCGCGTGGGCTATCGCCGGCCGCTGCACCGCTCCAATTCCGGCCGTATCCTGCTCGCCTTCCAGTCGTCCGATGCGCGCGCGGCGATGCTGGCGGATATCCGGGCGACGGGCGAAACCCTGGATGAAGCGGAACTGACGGAGCGGCTGAACGCCACCTTGGCAGCGGGTGGCGCCTTCGCGCCCAGCCCGATGCTGACCGGCATCACCGATCTGTCCGCCCCGATCCTGGTCGGCGGCGTCGCGCGCGCGGCGCTGACCATGCCCTTCGTCGATGGCGCCGCCAATCGGGCGACGACACAGGCCTGCACCCAGTTGGTGCGCGACGCCGCCGCCGCGATCGGCGATGCCATGTCGCCGATGATGGTCCTTCCCGCGCGCGACATGGACAACGGACAATGAGCGGACTTGATCGCCGTACCGCACTGATGGCCGTCGCCGGGCTGGCGGCGCTGCCCGGTCTTGCCGGCGCGCAGACAAACGCCAGCGACGAGATTATCGACCTGTGGCCCGGCACGCCGCCGGGGGACACTGGCGCGCGCATCGTTCGCAAGATCGCCGATCAGGCCAAGCCCGGCGGCAAGCCGGATCGCTGGGTGACGGGCATCGAACGCCCCGTGCTGGTCGTACGGCGCCCTGCCCGCCCCAATGGTGCCGCAATGCTGGTGATACCTGGTGGCGGATATGCTTTTCTGTCCTATGATAATGAGGGCACCAGCCAGGCCGAATGGCTGAACGCGCGCGGCATTACCGCCTTTATCCTGCTCTACCGCCTGCCCGGCGAAGGCTGGGCGCGGCGTCAGGACGTCCCATTGCAGGATGCCCAGCGAGCGATGCGGCTGATCCGCGCAAAAGCTGCCCAACTCGCTGTCGCAAAGGACCGGATCGGCGTACTTGGCTTCTCTGCCGGCGGGCATCTGGCCGGATCGCTGGCGACCCGTCACGGCGAGACAGTTTATGACCCGGTCGACGCCGCCGATGCGCAGGATGCGCGCCCGAACCTGGCCGCGCTGATCTATCCGGTCGTCAGTCTGGACGCAGCCTTCACCCATGGTGGATCGCGCGATATGCTGCTGGGCATGGGCGGCACAGTGCAGGCGCGGCGTCACCGCTCGGTCGAGATGCGGGTCGACGCGGCGACACCGCCGATCTTCCTGGTCCATGCGACCGATGACGGGTTGGTGCCGCCCGCCAACAGCATCGCGCTGTTCCAGGCGATGGAAGCGGCAAAACGCCCGGTCGCGCTGTACATCTTCGAGGATGGCGGCCACGGGTTCGGCACCCGCCTGCCCGCGACGATGCAGGCATCGGCCTGGCCCGCCCTGTTCGCCACCTTTGCCGCCAAGCACGGGTTGATTCCGGCATGAGATGGCCGATCGCCCTGATGCTGGCGTTCAGCGCCGGCACTGCGCTGGCCGCGCCCGGCGATTATCAAAGTTCGCCCGAGCGGCGCACGGTGGTGGAGAAGGATTGGGGGCCATGGCTCGGCCCGTTCCGCGCAAAGCTGATGCCCAGCCTGATGCAGGATTTTGGCGAGCGCTATCTCTACGCGCCCGCCAATGCCGCGTTATCCGCGCCCAAGCAGGGCGAACAGCGCGTGGTGTTCCTGGGCGATTCCATTACCGATCGCTGGAACCTGGCCGCCAGCTTCCCCGGCAAACCCTATATTAATCGCGGCATCGGCAGCCAGGTGACGGCGCAGATGTTGCTGCGTTTCCATCAGGATGTAATCGTACTGAAGCCGAAGGTCGTCGTGATCCTGGCGGGCATCAACGACGTACAAGGCTTCCTGCAACAGGAAAGCCCCGAACAGATCGAAGCCAATTGGGAAGCCATGGCCGATCTGGCAGAGGCCCATCATATCAAGGTCGTGTTCGGCTCGATCCTGCCGGTGAACGACTACACAGAAGCGGCTAAAGACGTCGTGAAAGAGCGCAAGCCTGAAGAGCTGGTCACGCTCAATAGCTGGCTGCGCACCTTCTGTGCGGAGCGCGGCTATGGCTTTGCCGATTATCACGCCGCGCTGGTGGACCGGAATGGCCTGATGACAGCCGCCTATACGCAGGACGGCGTCCACCCGCTCGACAATGGCTATGCGGTGATGGCGCCGATCGCGGAGCGGGCGATCGCGCAAGCCTTGCGCCAAAAATGAGGAAGAGGATGCTGAAACTCACCACTTTTGCCTGCGCGCTGGCGCTGGCCACCCCCGCTTTGACGGAAACGAAAGTACCAGGCGATCCCCATGCCGACGATCCGGTCGGCATCGTGGCCGATCCCTGCCCGGTCCATCCTAAGCCTACAGGTGAAGCGGAATGGAAGATGTGGAACCTCCACATGCTGACCCGCGATTTCGGGCAGTTGTGCCGCTATGCCGCCGACAATAAGGCGCTGGCGGGCAAAAAGGTGCGCGCCGTCTTCATGGGCGATTCCATTACAGATAACTGGATCAATCTGGACCCGGAGATGTTTCAGGACGGGCTGGTCGATCGGGGCATCAGCGGGCAGACCACGGCGCAGATGCTAGTGCGTTTCCGCAATGACGTGATCGCGCTGAAACCGCAAGTCGTCCACATCATGGCGATGACCAACGATATCGCCGGCAATAGCGGCGCGGCGACGATGGAAACGGTGCTGGGCAATATCCAGACGATGGCCGAACTGGCGCAGGCCCATGGCATCAAGGTCGTGATCGCCTCCGTGCCGCCCGCAGGCGCCTTCCCCTGGAGCCCGGCCATGAAGCCAGCCCCGCAGATCGCGGCGATCAACAAGTGGCTGGCCGATTATGCGCGTAGCCGCGGCTTCACCTATGTCGATTATCACAGCGCCATGGCGCAGGCAGACGGTGCAATGAAGCCGGGCCTGTCCACCGACGGCGTCCATCCGACCAAAGAAGGCTATGCCATCATGCGCCCGCTGGCGCGGCAAGCCATCGACAAGGCTTTGAGGGAAATCCAATGACGATGCTGGGACGCCGCGCCTTCCTGGCCGGCACAGCCGCGCTCGGCCTCGCCCGCGCGGCGCGCGCCGCCAGCCCCATGGGCACGATGCGCGGGCCGGTACAGGCCAGTTGGCCCTCACTGGTCGGCAATTATCGTTACCCCGACTGGTTCCGCGACGCGAAGCTGGGCATGTGGTCGCATTGGGGGCCGCAATCGGTGCCGGCGCAAGGCGACTGGTATGGCCGCTTCATGTATATGCAGGGCCACCCGATGTACGAGCATCACCTGAAGACCTACGGCCATCCGTCGGTCGCGGGGATGAAGGACATCCAAAATCTCTGGACCGCCGACAAGTGGGAGCCCGATGCGCTGATGGCCCGCTATCAGAAGGCGGGCGCCAAATATTTCATGGCGCTGGCCTGCCATCACGACAATCTGGATTGCTACGACAGCCGCTACCATGCCTGGAACAGCCTGCGCGTCGGACCGAAGAAGGATATCGTCGGCATCTGGGAGAAGGCGGCGCGCAAGGCGGGCATGAAATTCGGCGTGTCCAACCATGCCGCTCATGCCTGGCACTGGTACCAGCCGGCCTATGGCTATGACCCGATCGGCCCGAAAAAGGGCGAACGGTACGACGCTTTCCGCCTGCGCAAGGCGGACGGCAAGGGCCAATGGTGGGATGGCCTCGACCCGCAGGAACTTTATACCGGCGGCCATGCCGTGCTGCCCGATGGTATCGACACGATCGAGGCGATGGACAAATGGCACGATGCCCATAACGGCCAGTGGATCGAAACGGGGCCGCAGGACGACCCGGCCTATGTCACCCGCTGGCTGCTGCGCCAGACCGATCTGGTCGCGAAATACAAGCCCGACATGGTCTATATGGACGATCATGAACTGCCCTTCGGACCTGTAGGGCTGGAAGCGGCGGCGGACTATTATAACCGCTCGATCGAATGGCACGGCAAGATCGACGTGGTGCTGACCGGCAAGCAGCTCAAACCCTATGCCCGCTTTGGCATGGTGCAGGATGTGGAGCGTGGCTTTACCGACCATCTGTGGGACGAGCCGTGGCAGACGGACACCTGCATCGGCGACTGGTTCTACAATGAAGCGCGGCTGCACGACAAAAGCTACAAAAGCGCCGAGGAAGTCGTCCAGCGGCTGGCCGATGTGGTGTCGAAAAACGGCAATCTTATGCTCTCCATCCCGCAGCCGGGCGACGGGTCGATCGACAGCGAGACGGAGAAGGTGCTGGACGGCATGGCGGCATGGATGACCCATGGCGGAGAGGCGATCTTCGGATCGCGGCCCTGGCGTATTTATGGCGAGGGGCCGACCCAGTTGATCGCGGGGATGCAGAATGAGGAGAAGGCCAAGCCCTTCACCGCGCAGGACATCCGCTTCACCACTAACAAGGGCGCACTTTATGCGCTGTTCCTGGGCCGGGCGCAGGGATCTACGACCATCCGCTCACTGGCGCGCGGCCGCGTGGACGGCACAATCGGCCAGGTGACGCTGCTGGGCGGCGGCCCGCTGCCCTTCCGACAGGATGGCGCTGGCCTGCATGTCGATATGCCACGCACCGGCCATTTCGTTCCGGCCATCCGCATCGACGGACGCGGCCTCATCTAATGCAAAGACAAGGGATTACAGGGATGATCGCAACGGGTTTCAAGGCAAAAGTGGCGGGGATCGCGCTGGGCGCGTCCGTCCTGGCGATGGCGGCACCTGCGCTGGCGGAACCAATGGCATTGCTGGACCGGCATGGCAGCCGCGTCGCGGTGGAACCCTATGCGCCCAATATCGTGCGCGTGACGATCGCGCTCGATCCCGTGCTGGCGTCCGCCGCACCGGGCGAAGGACCTAACGCCAAGCCCAACGCGACTGGCTGGACCCACAGCACCGATGCGAGCGGGGACGTCTTCACTTCTTCGGCCCTCACCCTGACGATCGGCGCCAAGCAATGGCCCGGCGCGCCGACGCAGATGCAGCGCTATTTCGCGCCGTCGCTGCCGCCGGTCAGCCTGTCGGTCAAGGATGCCGGCGGCACGCTGCTGACGAAGATGACCGGTTGGGAAATGGCGCCCGTGACGGTGAATGGCGAGCAGACCTTCAAGGTCGGTGCCAGCTTCGATTCCCCGGCGGACGAACATTATTATGGCCTGGGTCAGAATCAGGAAGGCTATATGGATCTGCGCGGCAAGCAGATCGATTGTTCGCACAGCTATGATGCGCCGGCCGGCGAGACGGTCTGCGTCCCCTTCATGGTCACGAACAAGGGCTATGGCATCGTCTGGGACAATCCGGCCCGCACGCTGATCCAGCCCGGCCTGCACAGCAGCACCCATTGGCAAAGCCAGGTGGGAGAGCGCGTCTCGTTCTTCGTCATCGCCGGCAAGACGACCGACGAACTTTATGCCGGCTATGCCAAGTTGACCGGCGAAACGCCGCTGCCGCCCAAGGCCGGTTTCGGCCTGATCCAGAGCAAGGCGCGGTATGAAAGCCAGCAGGAACTGCTCGACATCGCCAATGGCTATCGCCAGCGCAACCTGCCGCTCGACGTGATGGTGCTGGACTGGTTCTACTGGACCCGCATGGGGCAACTCGACATCGACCGCACCTATTTCCCCGATCCCAAGGGGATGAACGACACGCTCAAATCGCTGGGTATGCGCTCGATCATCAGCGTATGGCCGCGCTTCGAACGGGAATCGCGCTATTTCGACATGCTCGCGACCAAGGGCTGGTTCCTGAAGGACAAGGACGGCAATCCGGTTGATGGCCTGCCTTCCCGCTCCGATCGCGCAGGCGCGCTGATCGACAGCACCAATCCGGAAGCGCGGGAATGGTTCTGGGGCAAACTGCGCGACAATATCGCGAGCCAGGGTTTCGACTGGTTCTGGCTGGACGAAACGGAGCCGGATCTGGTGCCGGACGGCTATTTCTATTCCAAGGGGTCGGGCGACCGTTATCATAACCTCTTCCCGCTGGTGCATACGACCGGCGTGGCCGAAGGGTCGGAGCGCGACCGCCCCGGTTTCCGCAACATGATCCTGGCGCGTGCGGCCTATCTGGGTGCGCAGCGCAATGGCGGCCTGTTCTGGTCGTCGGACATCAAATCGACCTGGGAAGCGCTGCACCGGCAAATCCCGACCGGCCTCAACTTCACGGCTTCGGGCATCGCCTATTGGGGCAGCGACATTGGCGGCTGGCAATGGCCCAAGGGACCGAAGGCGGAAAATCCGGTCCTGGTCGATCCGGCCGGCTCCACGGCGGCCAGCCCCGATTATGCGGACTATTCCGAATTGTTCGTTCGCTGGTTCGAATATAGCGTCTTCACCCCGACGCTGCGCATCCATGGCCAGCGGCCGGGCAGCGCGCTGTGGGAATATGGCAAGGCGGCCGAACCGATCCTGGCCGACTGGTTGCGCCTGCGCTATACGCTGATGCCCTATATCTATGCGCTGGGGCGGCATACCTACGACACCGGCGCGCCTTTCATGCGCGGGCTGTTCATGGACTTCCCGAACGACCCCCAAGTATCGAACATCGGCGACCAATATATGTTCGGTCCCGCCTTCCTGGTCGCGCCGGTGACGGTGCAGGGTCAGACGAAGCGGCCCGTCTACCTGCCCGCGGGCACCGCCTGGTATGATTATTGGACCAACCAGAAGTTCGAGGGCGGCCAGACGATCGAGGTCGACGCCCCAATCGAGCGCATTCCCTTGTTCGTGAAGGCCGGGTCGATCGTGCCGATGGGCGTGCAGGTGAAGAGCACGGCGGAGAAGCAGGCGCTGGAAAGCATCCGCGTCTATCCCGGCACCGATGCGCGCTTCACCCTTTATGACGATGACGGCACCACCAACGCCTATCGCAAGGGCGGGATAAAGGCTGACCTCGTCTGGGACGACAAGGCAAAGACGCTGACGAGCAAGACGAAACTGCCCACCGGCCAGGCTGTGAGCGGCCTGGTTCAGGTCGTAGGCCAGTAAGGAGACTATCGACGATGACGGGTATCAATCGCCGCGAATTGGGCATGGGTCTGGGCGCGGCTGCTCTGGGCGCTTCTCTGGCGGGCGGCAGCACTGCGCGCGCGCAGGCTGGGTCGGCTTCGGCGCCGCAGGGTGCGCAGTCGTTCCCGGCCGACTTCCTCTGGGGCTGCGCCACCGCAGCCTACCAGATCGAAGGCGGCGTGAAGGAGGATGGGCGCGGCCAGACCAATTGGGATGTGTTTTCCCACACGCCGGGCAAGGTCGCCAATGGCGATACGGGCGATGTCGCCTGCGACAGCTATCATCGCTATAATGACGACATCGCCCTGCTGAAGGCGCTGGGGGTCAAGGCTTATCGCTTCTCCCTCGCCTGGTCGCGCATCTTCCCCGATGGCAAGGGCAAGCCCAATGCCAAGGGGCTGGACTATTATAACCGGCTGGTCGACGGATTGCTGGCGGCGGGCATCACCCCGCATGTCACGATGTTCCATTGGGATCTGCCCCAAGCCCTGCCGGGCGGCTGGCAGAACCGCGACACGGCTTATGCCTTTGCCGATTATGCGGGCTATACCGCCGGCAAGCTGGGCGACAGGGTGCAGCATTTCATGACGGTCAACGAACTGCGCTGCTTCACGGACCTCAGCTACATGACCGGTGGCAAGGCGCCGGGCCTGAAGCTACCGATGGGTGAAGTGAACCAGATCCGGCACCATGGCGTGCTGGCCCACGGCCTGGGCGTCCAGGCGATCCGGGCGGCGACGAAGAGCGGCACGCAGGTCGGCATCGCGGACAATCCCAATATCTACGTCCCCGCGATCGAGACACCCGAGCATATCGAGGCGGTGAAGAAAGCCGTGCGCGAAGAAAATGCCATGTTCCTGACCGCCATCATGGAAGGCCGCTATATCGACAGCTATCTGACCGCGCAGGGCAAGGATGCGCCCAAGGTCAAGGATGGCGACATGAAGCTGATCGGCGCGCCGCTCGATTTCCTGTCGGTCAATGTCTATACCGGCAACACCGTCCGCGCCGACCCGACCGCGCCGTCGGGCTACAAGATATTGCCTCATCCGGGTCAGGCGCCGCGCATGCCCTCCCCCTGGCTCTATGTCACGCCGGAGGTGATTTATTGGGGCATGCGGGCGATCAACGACATGTGGAAGCCCAAGGGCCTCTACATCTCCGAAAATGGCTGCTCGGCCGACGACAAGGTCGCCGAAGACGGCAAGGTCTATGACACCGACCGCGTCATGTATCTGCGCAACTATCTGACGCACCTTCAGCGCGCGACGCGTGAGGGATTGCCGGTAAAGGGCTATTTCGTCTGGAGCCTGATGGACAATTTCGAGTGGGAGGACGGATATACCAAGCTGTTCGGCATCCATCATGTCGACTTCAAGACGCAGAAGCGCGCGCCCAAGCTGAGCGCCGACTGGTATCGCGAACTGGTGCGGACCAACCAGCTGGTGTGACGAGGGATATGGATGCGCCCGAAGCGACATGCTCGCTTCGGGCGCATCCGAGCCGTGGCCCAGTTACGGCAGATGGATTTTCTCCATTGCCCTTTGTTAACCAAAGGCTCATCGGACGGCGCTACCCTGCGTCCTTTCTCATCGAACTGATCGAGCATGTCCGACCCATCAGACCTCCTCCTTGACGCAGTCACCCGCTATGCCGGCTGGAGTGGTCCGATCATCGGCGTGCTGGCTTTTTTCGAATCGCTGGTGGTGATCGGCCTGTTCGTGCCGGCGATCGCGACGATGATCGCGATCGGCGGGTTGATCGGGGCGGGCATCATCGAGCCTGCGCCGGTCTTTGCCTGTGCGGTGGTCGGCGCGATCCTGGGGGACTGGACCTCCTACGCGCTAGGGTGCCGGATCGGGCCTGCGATCTATCGCCATCGCTGGCTGAAAGGCCATAAGCTGGCCTTCGCGCGGGCGCGCCTGTTCTTTCGACGCTATGGTTTCATGTCCGTGCTGATCGGGCGGTTTCTGGGGCCGGTTCGCTCCACCGTTCCGGTCGTCGCCGGGGTGGTGAAGATGCCGCAACGCCATTTCCAGACGGCCAATATCGTGTCGGCCCTGCTCTGGGTGCCGGCCCTCTTGCTGCCTGGCTATTTCGCCGGCGGAAAGCTGGCGCAGTTCGACCTGCAGAGCGAGCATCTGGTGCTTATCGCCGTGGGCCTTCTTACCATTCCCATGCTGGCGGGGTGGATCGCGCTGCGCATCGCGGGCAAACCCCGCGCAAAGCTGAAGCAATCATCCGTCCAGTAGAATGTCAGGCGCGGGTGAAGCGCCAGCGATCCGTATCACTCTCTTCAGCATCGAAGCGATAGCCGTCGCTGTCGAAACCGCGCATGGCCTCCACATCGGTGACATGATGCTCGCATAGCCAGCGGGCCATCATGCCCCGCGCGCGCTTCGCGTTGAAACTGACGAAGCGCGGGCCGTTCGGCCCCGGCTCGCGAAACTCCACCTCGATCACGCGCACGCCTGCCAGCTTACCGTCGACCGCGGCGTAATATTCCTGGCTGGCGAGGTTCAGGATCGTGGCGGACCCTTCCTCCGTCAATTCGCGGCGCAGATGATCGGCAATGCGGTCAGCCCACCAGTCGGTCAATTTTTTTTGACGCGGTGCCCAGCGTGTGCCCATTTCCAGCCGATAGGGCCGGATGTCGTCCAGCGGGCGCAGAAGGCCATAGAGGCCCGACAATATCCGCACATGATCCTGCGCGAAGGCGACCCCGGCTTCGTCCAGCGTATCGACTTCGAAGCCGGTGTAGACGTCACCGGCGAAGGCATAGAGAGCGGGCCGTTCCGGCAATTCGGGAAAGTCGCGGAACCGGTCTGCGTTCAATTTGGCCAGACGCGGCGAGATGTGCATGAGTTCGGCCAGCCGCTTCTGCGTCAGGTTCGCGGCGGAATGGGCAAGGCTGCGCGCTTCGTCAGCGAAATGCGGCCTCGTCGTCGCTATCGACGGGAGTTCGCGTTCGAAATCGAGTGTTTTGGCGGGCGACAGCAGGACGATCATCGCGGCGGCCTAGCGATAGCCGCTACCTGCGTCAAACCCTGTCCGCGTCCGTCCCGCATCGCCCCGTGCTGCCACGCACGACCAACGCATGGGGCAGCATCAGATGTGCGTCCGGGTGCGGAATAGTCCTGCGGAAGGACGGATCGACCAGAATATCGACGGCTGCGGCGGCCATTTCCGCCTTGGGCTGGCGAATGGTGGTGATTTGCGGCCAAGCCGCACGCGAAGAAGCGGCATCGTCGAAGCCGGCGATCGACAGATCGTCGGGCACCTGAATGTCCCGTTTGATCGCAGTGATGAGCAGACCGAGCGCCATATCGTCATTGCAGGCAAAGATGGCACTGGGCCGATCCGGCCCGCGCAACAGCGCTTCGCCCAGTTCCAGTCCCGATCGAAAGCTGAAATCGCCACGCAGCACGAAACGCTCGTCCACCGCTATGGCGGCCGTCGCCATGGCCGCGCGAAATCCCTCCTCCCGCCGGATGGAGGCGCTGTGATTTTCCGGCCCCTGCACGAAAGCGATATGACGATGGCCAAGGCAGATCAGATAGTCGGTCATTTCCCGCGCCGCACCATGATCGTCCATCCGCACCGCGCCGCTATCCTCCGGCTCGACGGACGGGGCCATCAGTACATGGGGCACGGCCGACTGGCGGAACAGGTCGATCAGTTCGGGCGCGTCGCAAATCGGCGGGGCGATGATCGCGCCGTCCAGCCGCAGGCTGGCGATGCTGTCGCGGACATGGTCCTGCCAGCCGGGGCGGCTCAGGTCGACCGGCTCCACCACCAGATGATAGCTGCGCTCCCGACAGCGGATCAGCGCGCCATGCTGCACATCGGCGGCATAGCCCGACACGGGATCATCGATGAAAAGGCCGAGCAGATAGGAGCGCGAACTGGACAGGCTGCGTGCGAAGGCATTGGGGCGATAGTCCAATTCGGCCACGACCCGCTGCACCGCCTCGCGAATTTCGGCGCGAACATGATCTTCCCCGTTGATGACGCGCGAGACGGTCTTGGGGGACACACCGGCACGGGCCGCGACATCCTTGATGGTAACGGTCTTCATGATATGGGCTCCTGCGGCTGCGCGCACAGGGCGGCGAACCGGGCAATGAAAGCATAGCAGGCGGCGGGCACGAGCAGCGCCGGCAGCAACGCGATCCCGTCGGCGAGAGCGCCGGTGGCAAGGGGAATGATCGCGCCGCCGACCACCGCCATACACAGCCACATGGAGGCGACCGGCGCCTGCCGATCATCCGCAGGCAGCGCAAGGGCATAGATGGTGGGATACATGATCGCGTTGCACAGGCCGACCGCGATCAGGGCGCCAGCACCCAGCGCACCAGGTAGGATGATCGCCGCCAGCGTCAACGCCACGGCCCCTAGTGCCGCCGCCAGCAACAGACGATATTCAGCCATGCGTGTCATCACCCAGGCGCCGATGAAGCGGCCAACCATCGCACCACCCCAATAAAGGCTGACCAGTTGACCGCCGGCCACCGGCGTCACCCCTAGCCGATCGGTACGCATCAAGACGGTGGGCAGCAGCGCACCGATCGCAACCTCCGCCCCCACATAGAAGAAGATCGCCGCCGTTCCCCATTTCAAACGGCGCAGGCGGATCAACTGGAACATCTGCCTTATCCCGGCGAAGGGCTGCGCTTCGCCCCGCACCAGCAAGTTGCGATAGCGCATATAGGCCAGGCTGAGGACCGCGGTGACCAAGGCGGTCCCGACAAATGGCAGCGTCGGATCGATGCCCCGCGCGGCGTCGGCATCTAGTTCGCTCAGCAACAACGGCGCGCTGATCAATGGTCCCATTACCGTGCCGAGCGCGTTGAAGCCCTGAAGCAAAGTAAGGCGGCGAACCGCGCCGCGCGCCGGGCCGATCACCGCGACCACCGTGTTGGATGCGATCTGAAGAAAGGTCTGCCCCGCCGACAGGAGCAGCAGCGCGCCCATCACCATGGCGAAGGACAGGACGGTCTGTGCCATGGTCAGTGCCAGGCAACCCAGCGTCATCACCGCCAGCCCGGTGACGATAGCGCGCATATAACCGTTGCGGACGATCGCCCAGGTGATGGGCAATGCGAACAGCAGATAGCTGGAATGGAAAGCCAATTGCACCAGCAGCGCCTCTCGATAGTCGAGATGCAGCAGCAACTTGAGTTGCGGCACTAGAAGGCTGACCGATGACGTCAGGAATCCGCCGATGAAAAACACGCCGATGGACAGCCGGAAAAGACGGGTCGCGATGTAATCGCCATCGGGAATGGCCAAGGTTGACGTAGCGGTAACCATCGAGTGGACTTTTCGGTCGATCCTTACAGGACATGGGCAGGAATGGGAAGCAGCGGGCATGCTGTGTGCGCGAATCCGACATCGTTGTCAAAACCATGTTGACATCGTTGTCAGGCTTTGGTCATTACGCGGCACACACAATGATGTGAGTCCAGGGAGAGAGATGATGAAGAGCATTGCGCTCGTCGCGAGCACTGCGCTTGCGACCATGACGCTGGCGATGGCCCCCGCCTACGCGCAGGACAACACCGCGCCGCAGGCCGCCCAGCAGCCCGAAAACAGATATGACGGCGATATCATCGTCACCGCCACCCGCCGCGAAACGACCCTGCAATCGACCCCGATCGCCGTATCCGCCTTCGGTCAGGCGCAGTTGGACAGGCAACAGGTCAAGGACGTAACCGACCTTGCGCGTTTCGTCCCCTCGCTTCAGTTCAACCAGCAGGGCGACCAGTCGGCCGTGCTGCTGACGCTGCGCGGCATCGGCAACGACAGCGCCTATACCGAAGTGGCCGACCCGGAAGTCGCCATCTATGTCGACGGCATCTATTCGCCGCGTTCGCAGGGCGCGTCCGTGCTGATGTATGATATGGAGCGCGTGGAAGTGCTGCGCGGTCCGCAGGGCACATTGTTCGGCCGCAATGCCACGGTCGGCGCGCTCAGCCTGATTTCCGCCAAGCCTAAGCTCGGCGAATTCGAAGGCAATGTCGAAGTCACCGCCGGCAATTACGACCGGCTGGGCGTGCGCGGCGCGATCAACATCCCGGTCAGCGACACGCTGGCCTTCCGCGTCGCCTTCGTCACCGACCGGCATGACGGCTATGCCGATTTCCAGCCGGCGCCCAATGTGACCGGCATCAACAAGTCCGCCTTCGTGACCAGCGGCAAGAAATATTATGCTGCCGACCAGCAATCCGGCCGCGTGTCGATGCTCTGGCAGCCGAGCGACAAGTTCAGCTGGAACCTGTCGGCCGAAGGCTTCCTGGACAATGGCGCGCCGGTCATCGGCCTGCTCCAGACGCCGCGTGCTGGAACCAAGCGCTGGTCGACGCTGAGCGACACCGCGCCCGACACCGATCGCTATTCGGTGGGCGTGCGCAGCAGCATGAATTACGACCTGACCGACGGCATCCAATTGAGCTACATCGCCGGCTGGTCGCGGATCGGCGGATCGACCCAGACCGACGCCGATGGAGGCGCGATGCCGCCGACGGGACAGGTCGATGCCAGCGGCAATGATCTGCCCTTGGGCGCGTTCGGCGAAAACCGGACTTTGTCGTCGCGCTATGATTTCCAGAGCCATGAAATCCAGCTGAAATCGTCCGGCGAGCAGGCGATCGACTGGATTTTGGGTGCCTATTACAGCCACGAAAAGAACCGCATCCGCTTCGACATCGATCAGCGCAACGGCTATCGCGACGGCACCTTCAGCTGGGCCGGCAGCTTCATCCAGGCCAATCGCCAGATCGACAGCCGCGCCGTATTCGGTCAGGCGGTATGGCACGTCAATGACGCGATCCGCGTGACCGGCGGCCTGCGCTACACGTCCGACAAGAAGCAGGATATTGGCGGCCGCAACGTGACTTATTCGGGCGAAGGCTGTTCCGATGCCGACAAGCTGCCCGGCGGCCGCTGCACCGGTGGCATTTTCGGCGCCTATCCGGGTGCCACGGCGGAGGAACTGGCCACGCTACTGCCGGGCTTCTCCATCTCCAGCAACGATGTGAAGGGCAAATGGGACAAGCTGACCTATCTGGCCCGTGTCGATGCGGACCTGGCGCAGGATGTGCTGGGCTATGCCAGCATCAGCACCGGCTTCAAGTCGGGCAATATTCAGGACAATGCCGGCCTGACCGATCCGGAAACGCTGACCAACTATGAAGTGGGCTTGAAGTCCCGCTTCCTGGACCGCCGCGTGACGCTGAACCTTGCCGCTTATTATAGCGACTTCAAGGGCTATCAGGTGAACCAGGCTGTCACCTTCCGCGACGATCAGGGCAATGTCGTACGCAGCCAGATGATCACGCAAAATGCCAAGGGTGCCAAAGCCTATGGCCTGGAAGCGGAAATGGTCGCCAACCTGACCGACAATGACCGGCTGCAATTTTCCGGCACGCTCCAGAAGACCAAGCTGGAGGAGCTGGCAAGCGTCGACGGTCGGCTTTACGATGGCGGCAAGCTGTCCTCGATCGCCCAGCTTGAAGGCAATGAACTGGCCCATGCGCCGCGCTTTTCCGCGACGCTTAGCTATGAGCATGATTTCGTGATGGCGAGCGGCGCGCGTATCACCCCGCGCTTCACCACCCATTATGAGACGAAGAGCTGGCTGAGCTACTTCAACGGGGACGCCAATCCGTTCGTCAATGCCAACAACCCGGCCGACAATATGCCCAGCCGGGGCACCAACGGCACCGATTGGGATCGGCAGAAAGCCTATTTCCGGTCCGACGCGTCGATCCGCTTCACCGCGCCGGATGAGAAATATTCGGTCGAGGCCTTCGTCCAGAATATCGAAAATGGAAAGATCCGTACCGGTGCCGGCGCATTCGGCGCACCGCGCTACGATCCGATCTTCCTGTCCAACCTTCAGCCGCCGCGCACCTGGGGCGTGCGCGCCCGCGCGAACTTCTGACAACGGCCAGCGACCGGCTTTCCTTCCCCAGCCGGTCGCCCTTCAGGCGGCGGACGCCCTCCCCTCCCCCAAGGGCATCCGCCGCCACTTTTGCATCATATAGATGAAAGACCGCCCATGACGCGCCATGCCCTGATCGCTCTCCTCCTGCTTGGCACCGCCTGCGTTCCCGCCGCGCAAGCCCAGTTGGCCGCAACGACAGCCGGCAGCAATCGCGCGCTGTCGGCGGAGGCGCGAGCCAAGGCGCTGGTCGCGGCCATGACCACGCAAGAGAAGCTGGCGATCGTCCACGGCTATTTCCCGCCGATGGCGAAGCCGCCGCAACCGATCGCGATGATCCCGTCGGCCGGCCATATTCCGGGCATCCCACGGCTTGGCATCCCGACACTGCGCGAAAGCGACGCGAGCCTGGGCGTCGCCAACCAGATCGAGCAGCGCAAGGGCGACACGGCGACCGCCCTGCCCGCCAGCCTGGCTACTGCGGCCACGTTCAACCCTTCCATCGCCTATGCCGGCGGCGCGATGATCGGGGCGGAGGCACGGGCGAAAACCTTCAACGTCCTGCTGGCAGGTGGCGTCAACCTGACCCGCGATCCGTGGAACGGACGCAATTTCGAATATCTGGGCGAAGATCCGCTGCTGGCGGGCGTGATGGCCGGCGAACATATTCGCGGTGTCCAGAGCAACCATATCGTATCGACCATCAAGCATTTCGCGCTCAATTCCCAGGAAACCGGGCGGACCGTTCTAGATGCGCGGATCGACAAGGCGGCGTTGCGCGAGAGCGACCTCCTGGCCTTTCAGATCGCGACGGAAATCGGCGATCCGGCCTCCGTCATGTGCGCCTATAACAAGGTGAATGGCGACTATGCCTGCGAGAATGACTGGCTGCTCAACACGGTCCTGAAGAAGGATTGGGGTTATAAGGGGTGGGTCATGTCCGACTGGGGCGCGGTCCATTCGACCGAGAAGGCAGCGCTAGGCGGGCTGGATCAGGAATCGGGTCAGGAACTGGACGACGCCATCCATTTCGGCAAGCCGTTCGAGGACGCGGTGAAGACCGGGCGCATCCCCATGGCTCGGCTGGACGATATGGTAACGCGTATCCTGCATGGCGTGATCGCCAGCGGATTGATGGATGATCCGGTACCGGAAAGCCCGCGCCAGATCGACTATGCCGCCCATGCCGATGTCGCCCAGCGGACGGCGGAGGAAGGCATCGTCCTGCTCAAGAATGAGGGCAATCTGCTGCCGCTGGCCAAGAGCGCGCGGCGGATCGTCCTGATCGGTGGCCACGCCGATGTCGGTGTGCTGTCGGGCGGCGGATCGTCTCAGGTCCGTTCGGTCGGCGGGGCTCCGGTCGAAATTCCGCTGACCAAGGGCGCGGCGGCATCCTTCGCGCGGATGACCTGGCATGCGTCTTCGCCACTCAAGGCTATCCAGGCGCTCGCGCCTCAAGCCGACGTCACCTATATCGACGGCAGCGATCCCAAGGCGGCGGCGGAGGCAGCGCGCCGGGCCGACCTTGCCATCGTCTTTGGCTGGCAATGGCAGACGGAGGCGCAAGACCCCGAAAATATGCGGCTGCCCGACAATCAGGACGCGCTGATCGACGCGGTCGCGACCGCCAACCGCAAGACCATCGTCATGCTGGAAACCGGCGGCCCCGTCGAGATGCCCTGGATCGCCAAGGTGCCGGTGCTGGTGCAGGCCTGGTATCCCGGTCAGCGCGGTGGCGAGGCGATGGCGAATATCCTGTTTGGCGATGTGGCGCCTTCGGGTCGCTTGCCCATCACCTTCCCGGTGCACGCCGATCAGGCGCCACGCCCCGAACCATTGGGCCTTGCCGAACTACGTGCCGCCGACGCCCGACGCGAGGCCGGCGATACCGCCAATTACGGCATGACCGGGGGCGTTGCACCGTTCGCGGTCGATTATCCCGAAGGTGCTGAGGTGGGCTATCGCTGGTATGCGATGAAAGGCAGCAAGCCGCTGTTCCCGTTCGGCTATGGCCTGAGCTATACCAGCTTCACTTATGCAAATTTGAAAGTGCACGACGGCACAGCGCTGACCGTCAGCTTCGACGTCACCAATGCCGGCAACCGATCCGGCGCGGATGTGCCGCAGCTTTATGTGCAGGCGAAGGGTAGCGCGGGTGTCAACGCCTGGCGTCTCGCCGGCTTCGACAAGATCAGCCTGTCCGCCGGCGAGACGCGGCGCGTGACGATGACCGTCGATCCGCGCCTGATCGCCCGGTTCGAGGAAGGCGCTGGCTGGCGGCTTGATGGTGGCAGCTATGCACTGGCGGTCGGCCATCATGCCGACGACATGGCGTTGAAGGGCGTGGCCAAACTCGATCCGGTGAGCCTGAAACCCTGACCCTCAGAGTTTCAACGCCACTTGACGGCGCAACAGGTCGGACACGGCCGCCATCCGCGCCAGCTTCGTCATGTCGCGGTGCGTCACCAGCCAGAAGCTGCGCTTGATTTCCACAGTGTCGGCCAGGATGCGGGTCAACCGGCTGTCCTGTGCGGCCATGAAATCGGGCAACACGCCTATGCCCGCGCCGTCGATGACCAGTCGCCGCTGAATCCCGATGCTGCTGGAACGCAGCGTCGCTTCCAGTCCGGTGTCCACCTCGTCCAGATAGTCTAGTTCCGGCGTGAACAGAAATTCCGGGACATAGCCGATCAATGTGTGGCCGCTAAGGTCGGACCGGGCCTGCGGTCGCCCATGTCGTTCGACATAGGCCCTTGAGGCGTAGAGATGCAGGCCATAATCGGCGAGCCGCTGCACGGTCAGATAGCCGCTCTGTGGCCGCGCCAGCATGACCGCCATATCCGCTTCCCGCTTGGACGGGTTGAGGAAGCCGGACGCCGTTACAACGTCCAGTTGGATGCCGGGATGTTCCTCATGGAAATGGCGCAGGCCGGGCGCCAATATCCAGGTGCCGAACCCTTCCGCCACGGACAGGCGGACATGGCCGCTCAGGCTATGCTGTTCGCCGCGCACATCGACCAGCGCGTCGATCGTCGCCCCCTCGACACTTTCGGCATGGCGCAGCAGGACGGCCCCACGCTGGGTCAGAACCCGCTCGCCGCCTGATTGCTCGAACAGCTTGGTGCCGAGCGCCTGCTCCAGCCGTGCCATGCGGCGGGTTATGGTGGTGGCGTCGATACCGAGCGATCGTGCGGCAGGCGCCATGCGTTTCAGCCGGGCTACAGTCAGAAAGATACGCAGATCGTCCCAGTCGAACATCCATCATCCTGCAAAAATGCAGACATAGTCTGCGAAATTTATTGATTGCGCGCAATATCGCATGAAGTCATGATCGGCGCAAATCATAGCGAGAGGTTCCGATGCGCGACATTTCCCATAAGCTCGCCTTTGCCCATGACGGTAAGGCGGCGCGTTACAGCGACGTGTTCGATCCCAACAACGGCACAGTGCAGGCGCGTGTCGCGCTGGGTGACAAGGCCTTGCTCGATCGCGCGGTCGAGGCCGCCAAGGCGGCGCAGCCGGCCTGGGCCGCCGTCAATCCGCAGCGTCGCGCCCGTGTGATGTTCAACTTCAAGGCGCTGGTCGAAAAGAATATGGACGAGCTGGCATATCTGCTCAGCTCCGAACATGGCAAGGTTATCGCCGACGCAAAGGGCGACATTCAGCGCGGTCTGGAGGTCATCGAATTTTGTTGCGGCATCCCCCATGTGCTGAAGGGCGAATATACCCAGGGGGCGGGTCCGGGCATCGACGTCTATAGCTTCCGTCAGCCCATCGGCATCGGCGCGGGCATCACCCCCTTCAACTTCCCTGGCATGATCCCGCTTTGGATGTCGGGCGTCGCCATCGCGACCGGCAACGCTTTCATCATGAAGCCATCCGAGCGCGATCCGTCGGTACCTGTCCGCCTGGCCGAATTGTTCAGCGAAGCCGGCCTGCCCGACGGCATTCTTCAGGTCGTGCAGGGCGACAAGGAAATGGTCGATGCCATTCTTGATCACCCCGATATCGGCGCCATCAGCTTCGTCGGATCGTCGGACATCGCCCATTATGTCTACAAGCGCGGCGTCGACAACGGCAAGCGCGTACAGGCCATGGGCGGCGCGAAGAATCACGGCATCGTCATGCCGGACGCGGATCTCGACCAGGTCGTGAATGACCTGTCCGGCGCCGCCTTCGGGTCGGCCGGCGAACGCTGCATGGCGCTCCCCGTCGTAACCCCGGTGGGCGAGAAGACGGCGATCGCGCTGCGCGAGAAGCTGATCCCGGCGATCGAGGCCCTGCGCGTCGGCGTCTCGACCGATCCTGATGCCCATTATGGCCCGGTCGTCACGGCCGCGCACAAGGCGAAGATCGAAAACTATATCCAGATGGGCGTGGACGAAGGCGCAGAACTGGTCGTCGACGGTCGTGGCTTCACGCTTCAGGGGCATGAGGAAGGCTTCTTCGTCGGCCCTACCCTGTTCGATCATGTGAAGCCGACGATGCGCACCTATCAGGAGGAGATTTTCGGCCCGGTGCTCCAGATGGTGCGCGCCGAGAGTTTCGAAGAAGCGCTGAAGCTGCCGAGCGAACATCAATATGGCAATGGCGTCGCCATCTTCACGCGCAACGGCCATGCCGCGCGCGAATTTGCCGCGCGCGTCAATGTCGGCATGGTCGGGATCAACGTACCGATCCCGGTGCCGGTCGCCTATCACACATTCGGCGGCTGGAAGCGCTCGGCCTTCGGCGATACCAACCAGCATGGCATGGAAGGCGTGAAATTCTGGACCAAGGTCAAGACCATCACGCAGCGCTGGCCGGACGGTGGCGGCACCGGCGACAGTGCGTTCGTTATCCCGACGATGGGATAAGGCTGTTTGCGGGGATCCAAGCGCCCCGCACGATGTCGGTGGATTCTGGAAGGTCGCCGGCTAAACTCGGGCGCACGAGCGTAGCTCTTCGGTACGCACGCGCGCCTTTTAGGACCGAAATATGACTCAATTCGACCTGACCGACGACCAGCGTGCCATCCAGGAAATGGCGCAGCGTTTCACCGCCGATGCCATCACGCCACATGCAGCCGAGTGGGACGAAAAGCATATCTTCCCCCGCGACACGATCCGTGCTGCGGCCGAACTGGGCTTCGGCGGCATCTATGTGTCGGAAGAAGCCGGCGGCATCGGTCTGGGTCGGCTCGAATCCGCGCTCATCATGGAAGCCATGGCCTATGGCTGCCCGTCGACCAGTGCCTTCATTTCCATCCATAATATGGGCGCATGGATGATCGACCGGTTCGGCAGTCAGGCGGTGAAGGACAAATATCTGCCCGATCTCGTGCCCATGACGCGCATGGCCAGCTATTGCCTGACCGAAGCGGGTGCCGGATCGGATGCTGCCGCGCTCAAGACCAAGGCGGTGCGGGACGGCGATCATTATGTCGTGACCGGCTCGAAGCAGTTTATTTCCGGCGGCGGCGAGAATGACGTCTATGTCGTCATGGTCCGCACCGGTGAGGATGGGCCAAAGGGTATTTCCTGCCTCGTCATCGAGAAGGACATGCCAGGGGTCAGCTTCGGCGCGCAGGAGCGCAAGCTGGGCTGGCACAGCCAACCCACCGCGCAGGTCAATTTCGACGGTGTCCGAGTACCGGTCGAAAATCTGGTCGGCAGCGAAGGGGAAGGCTTCCGCATCGCGATGATGGGGCTGGACGGTGGCCGGCTCAACATCGGCGCATGTTCGCTGGGGGGTGCGCAGCGAGCCATCGACGAAACGGTGCGCTATACCAAGGACCGCAAACAGTTCGGCCAGTCGATCGCGGATTTCCAGAATACGCAGTTCACGCTGGCCGACATGCAGACGGAATTGGAGGCGGCGCGCACTCTGCTCTACGCCGCAGCCGTCAAGGTGACGGACAATGCGCCGGACAAGACGCGCTTTGCCGCCATGGCCAAACGCTTTGCCACCGACACCGGCTCTTCGGTGGTGGACCGCGCGCTGCAACTGCATGGCGGCTATGGCTATCTGATGGACTATCCGATCGAACGCATCTGGCGCGATCTACGCGTCCATTCGATCCTGGAGGGCACCAATCAAGTGATGCGCATGATCGTCGCCCGCGACATGCTGCGCGCGTGAAGGAGCAGGCCATGACCGATCAAGTCCTGACCATCATCGACAATGGCGTCGGCCGTATCCGGCTGAACCGCCCCAAAGCGATCCACGCCCTGACGCCCGACATGTGCGAGGCGATCAATCAGGCGCTTTTGGTATGGCGGGACGATCCCGCCGTGGTCGCCGTGATGATAGACCATATGCCCGCAGCCGATGGCGATCCCAAATTGTCGCGCGGCTTTTGCGCCGGCGGGGACATCGCGCTGATCGCGAACAGCGCCAAGGCCGATTGCATCGAGGCCGAACGCTTCTTCCATGTCGAATATCGCATGAACCATCTGCTATTCGTCTATGACAAGCCGATCGTTGCTTTCATCGATGGCATCGTCATGGGTGGCGGCGTCGGCCTATCCCTGCCCTGCCGCTATCGCGTCGCGACCGAGCGGACCAGCTTTGCCATGCCCGAAACCGGCATCGGCCTGTTCCCGGACGTGGGTGGCGGCTGGTTCCTGCCACGCCTGGCCGGTCGTATCGGCGCCTGGCTGGCGACGACGGGATCGCGGATCGATGGGGCGGATTGCGTGGCCACCGGTATCGCGACCCATTATATCGGATCGGAAAAGCTGGACGCGCTGAAGGCCGATATATTGGCCAATCCCACTGCCCTGTCGGCGCTGCTGGATCGCGCGAACGAGATGACACCGGACTCTCGTCTGGCGGCGCAGCGCGCAACGATCGACGAGTTGTTCGCGTCGGACCGCTATGAGGAGATATTGGCCGCGCTGACCGCCGATGGATCCGAATGGGCGCAAAAGCAGTTGGCCGTGCTTGCCACGAAATCGCCGCAGACGGTCAAGGTCGCCCTGCGCCAGTTGGTGGAAGGCGCCGCATTGACCGATTTTGCCGACAATATGCGCAACGAATATCGCCTGGCCTGCCATATCATCCGCCGGCCCGATTTCGTGGAGGGCGTGCGCGCGGTAATCTTTGACAAGGATAATGCGCCGCGATGGACACCCGCCACGCCGGAAGCCGTGGACGACGCGCTGATCGACAGCCTTTTCGCGCCGCTCGCGCCGGAACAGGAATGGACACCTCTGCCTGAAACGGAAAATCTGCCATGACTTATGAAACCATCATCGTCGAACAGCGCGATGCCGTGACGCTGATCACGCTCAACCGGCCGCAGGCGTTGAACGCGCTGAATAGCCAGGTCTTGAAGGATCTGAGCGCGGCTTTCTCCGCCTATGATGCCGATCCGACCCAGCATTGTGCGGTCTTGACCGGCAGCGGTGAGAAGGCCTTCGCGGCCGGCGCGGACATTAAGGAAATGGTGGAGAAGCAGGCCGCCGACTTCTTCCTGGAGGATTTCTTTTCCGGCTGGCAGACCGGCGTGGTCGCGACCCGCAAGCCGTGGATCGCGGCGGTGCAGGGCTTTGCGCTGGGTGGTGGCTGCGAGTTGGCGATGATGGCGGACTTCATCATCGCGGGCGATACGGCGAAATTCGGCCAGCCCGAGATCAAGCTGGGCGTGGCGCCGGGCATGGGCGGATCGCAGCGCCTGACCCGCGCGGTGGGCAAGGCCAAGGCGATGGAGATGTGCCTGACCGGGCGCATGATGGACGCGGCCGAAGCCGAGCGTGCCGGGCTGGTGAGCCGCATCGTGCCGGCTGCGGACCTGCTGGACGAAGCGCTCAAGACCGCCGCGACGATCGCCGCGCTGCCGCCGATGGCCGCGATGGTGAACAAGGAAATGGTCAATATCGCCTTCGAGACCGGCCTGGCGCAGGGGCTACTGACCGAGCGGCGTCTGTTCCAGATCCTCACGGCTACCGAGGACAGGACGGAAGGCATGACCGCCTTCGTCGAAAAGCGCGCCGGCGTCTGGAAGGGGCGCTAAGCGCGGACGGCCCGCGATGGGCCGGTATGGATAGACAATGGGCACAAATGACGGCCCAGGGAAGATCGCTGTAAGGAGCAGGATGTGACTGAGACAATCGCCTTCATCGGCCTAGGCAATATGGGCGGTGGCATGGCCGCCAATCTGGTCAAGAATGGCTATTCGGTGCGCGCCTTCGACCTGTCGGACGATGCGCTGGCCAAGGCGGAGGCGGCAGGTGCCCTCCGCGCCTCCAGCGCGGCCGATGCCGTGACCGGCGCTGACGCCGTCGTCACCATGCTACCGGCCGGCAAGCATGTCGAAGCGGTGTATGACGACGCCGTGTTCGGAGCGGCCAAGGCAGGCGCGTTGTTGCTCGACTGTTCGACCATCGATGTCGCGACGGCCCGCCGGGTCATCGCCGCTGCGCTGGCCAAGGGGTTCGACATGGTCGACGCGCCGGTTTCCGGTGGCATTGCTGCGGCCAATGGCGGCACCCTGACCTTCATGGTCGGCGGGCAGGACGATGCTTATGCGAAGGCGAAGCCGATCCTGTCGGCCATGGGCAAGGCGGTGATACATGCGGGCGGTGCGGGCAATGGGCAGGCGGCCAAGATCTGCAACAATATGCTGCTCGGCGCAACGATGGTGGCAACGTGCGAAGCCTTTGCCATGGCGCAGAAGATCGGCCTCGATCCGCAGACCTTTTACGATATTTCCAGCGTGTCGTCCGGGCAGAGCTGGTCGATGACCAGCTACTGTCCGCTGCCTGGCGTCGGGCCACAAACGCCGGCCGATGCGGATTATCAGGGCGGTTTTGCCGTCGCCCTGATGCTCAAGGATCTCAAGCTGGCGCTGGAAGCCGCTTCCTCCGTCAATGCCAGCGTGCCTATGGGCGCGCAGGCGGAAAGCCTGTATCAATTGCTCGCCAACAAGGGCGAGGGTGGGCGTGATTTTTCGTCGATGATTCAGCTGTTGAGCTGAACCGTCCCCATCCTTGCCAGATTGGCGGTGCAAACGGGAGATGGTCGATGCGCGTGATGGTGCTGGTAAAGGCTACAGAGGATAGCGAAAAAGGCTATCGGCGGTCGCCCGAAACGGATGCGATGATGGACGCGATGGGACGTTTCAACGACGCATTGCGCGATGCCGGCATCCTCATCATGGCGGACGGCCTCACCCCGTCTTCGGCCGGCGCGCGCGTGGCGTTCGATGGCGCCGACCGGCGCGTCATCGACGGACCTTTCCCGGAGCCGCTGCAGCTGGTCGCCGGCTTCTGGATTTGGGAGGTCAAGGACATGGAGGAAGCGATCGCCTGGGTAAAGCGATGCCCCAACCCCATGCCGGGACCGAGCGAGATCGAAATCCGCCCCTTTCACGACCTGGACTGAGGCCAGCCGCGTTCCTCAGCCGATCATCATCAGGCTGGCATTGCCGCCCGCCGCCGTGGTGTTCACCGATATGGACTGCTCCTCCAGCAGCCAGTCGAGGCAATAGCCATGGCCATGATCGTCGGCATGCACGGACACGATCGGACCGGGCAGGTCCGCCACGCACTGGGCCGTTGCCGCAACCTTGGCAGCGCCGCCTTCGACCAGAGCGCCGGCATAATGACCCGTGGCGTCGGTACCGAAACAGGCGGCGACTTCGGCGGGCAGGCCGGGCGGAATGGTCATCCCCTGCACGACGCCATGATTGCCGGTGGCAAGGACGGCTGCCATCTGGCGGAAAAGGCCTTGGCGGGTAGCGGGGCGCAACAAGATGCGGCCACGCGGGTGCAGGGCATAGATATTGCGCTCCCCCACCGGACCGGGCAGCGTCAGTTCGACGCCCAAAGCCGACGCGTCGCCCGTGCGGCGGGCATGTGCGGCGACATCCGCTTCGCCCTGCGCGTCCAGCCAGTCGGCGAAGGCATGCAGCGGCGAGCGCAGATGGCTGACACGCGCAGCGAAAACGGGTGGCGTCGCGACCAGACGGCCAAGATAAAGCGGCCCACCCGCCTTCGGACCGGTGCCCGACAAGCCGCAGCCGCCAAAGGGCTGAACACCCACGATCGCGCCGATGACATTGCGGTTCACATAGATATTGCCGACCTTCACGCGGGCGGTCACGCGAGCGACGGTTTCGTCGAGCCGAGTGTGCAGGCCGAAGGTCAGGCCATAGCCGGTCGCATTGATCTGATCGACCAGCGCGTCCAGCCGATCCCGCTTGAAGCGCAGCACATGAAGGACCGGGCCGAAGACTTCGCGGCTGAGGTCGGCGACGGACTCGATCTCGATGATCGTGGGCGGGACGAAGGTGCCATGAGCGGCGTCGGCCGGCAGCAGGCTTTGTTCCACCTTGCGACCCAGCGTAGCCATGGCATCGATATGCCGGTTGATGCCATCACGCGCTTCGGCGGAAATGACCGGGCCGATATCGACCTTCAGCGCGTCGGTGCGGCCGATGCGCAATTCGGCCAGTGCGCCCTTGAGCATGGTCAATGTGCGATCGGCCACATCTTCCTGAAGGCAGAGGATGCGCAGCGCCGAACAGCGCTGACCGGCGCTGTCGAAGGCGGAGGCGATGACGTCGGCCACCACCTGCTCGGCCAGCGCGCTGCTGTCCACGATCATGGCATTCTGGCCGCCGGTTTCGGCGATCAGCGGGATCGGGCGGCCGGTTGGGGAGAGGCGTGTGGCCAACTGGCGCTGGATCAGGCGCGCCACTTCGGTCGATCCGGTGAACATGACGGCAGCGGTTTCGGGCGCGGCGACCAGCGCCGCTCCTATCCGGCCGTCGCCGGGCAGCAGGTGTAACGCATCGGCTGGCACGCCCGCTTCGTGAAGCAGGCGGACCGCTTCGGCAGCGATCAGCGGAGTTTCCTCTGCCGGTTTGGCCAGGACGGGATTGCCGGCGACCAGAGCGGCGGCGATCTGTCCGGTGAAGATAGCGAGCGGGAAGTTCCACGGGCTGATGCAGGTGACAGGGCCAAGCGCAACCTGGGCCGGGCCGAAAGTTGTGCGCGCCTGCGCGGCATAATAGCGCAGGAAGTCGATCGCTTCGCGCACTTCGGCAATGGCGTTGGGCAGGGACTTGCCGGCTTCACGGACGATGAGGCCGAGCAGGATCGGCATGCGCGCCTGCATCGCATCGGCAGCGCGATCCAATGCAGCGGCGCGATCGGCGACCGGGCTGTTGGGCCAGAGCGAGACGGCAGCGCGAATGGCGGCGGCGCGGGCTTCGTCGGGTGAGGCTTCCCAGACGGTGCCGACGATATCGCGATGGTCGGCCGGGTTCAGAACCGGGCGCGCTTCCCCCGCGCCGCTGGCCGGGGCGGCAGTCCAGGCGAGCGCGGCGCTGTGCTGCAACGCATCGCCCAACGCCGCAAGCGTGGTTTCGCTGCTGAGGTCGAGGCCATCGGAATTGCGGCGTTCTGGGTAGAGATCGGCCGGCAGGGCGATCTTGTCGTGACGATGGCCGGGATGAGCCATGACGCGCACGACATCGACCGGATCGGCGATCATCTCCTCAATCGAGACATTGGGGTCGGCGATGCGATTCACGAAGCTGCTGTTGGCGCCATTTTCCAGCAGACGCCGGACCAGATAGGCCAGCAGCGTTTCATGCGTGCCGACCGGCGCATAGATGCGGCAGGGGCGGTTCAGCTTCGTTGCACCGACGACCTGCTCGTAGAGCGGCTCGCCCATGCCGTGCAGGCACTGAAATTCATATTTGCCGATCTGGAAATCCGGGCCGGCCAGCTGGTAGATGGTGGCGAGCGTCTGCGCATTATGCGTCGCAAATTGCGGGAAGACGGCGTCCGGCGCGGCGAGCAGCTTCTGCGCGCAGGCGACATAGGCGACATCGGTATGGACCTTGCGGGTATAGACCGGGAAGTCGGTCAGGCCATCGACCTGCGCCCGCTTGATTTCCGCATCCCAATAGGCGCCCTTGACGAGGCGCACCATGATCCGCCGATCGGCGCGGCGGGCAAGGTCGATGATCCAGTCGATGACGAAGGGGCAGCGCTTGCCATAGCCCTGCACCACGAAACCCAGGCCGTTCCAGCCGGCAAGGTCCGGATCGGTCGCCAGGCTTTCCAGCAGGTCGAGCGAGAGTTCGAGCCGGTCGGCCTCCTCCGCATCGATGTTGAGGCCGATGTCATAGTGTTTAGACAACAACGCCAGTTTCTTCACGGCGGGGAGCAACTCGCCCATGACGCGATCGGCCTGCGCACGGACGTAACGGGGATGGAGCGCTGACAGCTTGATCGAGATGCCGGGACCGGCATAGATGCCGCGCCCGGCCGACGCCTTGCCGATGGCATGGATCGCCTGTTCATAATCGGCATAATAGCGTTTGGCGTCGGCTGCCGTCGTCGCCGCTTCGCCCAGCATATCGTAGCTGTAGGCGAACCCTTTCGCCTCCAGTTCCTTTGCGCGCTTGAGCGCCTCCTTGATCGTCTCTCCGGTGACGAACTGTTCGCCCATCATGCGCATGGCAAGGTCCACGCCACGGCGGATGACCGGCTCGCCGGCGCGGGCGACAAGGCGGGTGAGCGCAGCGCCGAGGCCCCGATCGTCCACGCTGCCGACCAGCTTGCCGGTGACGACCAGACCCCAGGTGGCGGCATTGACGAACAGCGACTTGTCGCCACCCAGATGCGAACCCCAGTCGCCGTCGGCGATCTTGTCACGGATGAGCGCGTCGCGGGTGGCGGTGTCGGGGATGCGCAGCAGCGCTTCGGCCAGACACATCAACGCCACGCCCTCCTGACTGGAAAGCGCATATTCCTGGACCAGTCCCTCGACGCCCGTGCCCTTGTGATTGGCCCGCAATGCGGTGACGAGGGTGCGGGCGGTGTCGGCGACCGCAGCCTTAGTCTCGGTCGGCAGAGTCGCAGCGGCGATCAGCGGGGCGAGCGCCTCAGCCTCATCGCGGCGGTAGGCGGCGGTAATCGCTTCGCGCAGCGGGGTGGGCTGGCGGAGAGCGGGAGCGAAGTCGGCGAAGGGGTGCTGGTCGGTCATTGGACAAGAATAATCCAGATCAGATTTTCGTTCCGTCTTATGAATGGCTCCAACATGGTCGGAGTGACTTATTAAATGGCCCATGTTAGGCAGATTGGATGGAGAATAAGCCCATCACAGTCGAAATGGATGAATTCGACCGGCGGATCATAGCCGCTTTGGTCGAAGATGGCCGCATGACCGTCACCGATCTGGCTGCTTTTGTTGGCCTTTCCAAGACGCCCTGCCAGGTGCGGTTGAAGCGATTGCAGGAGGCTGGCGTCATTCGCGGCTTTCGCGCGATCGTCGACCCCGCGAAGCTGGGGATGGATCATATCGCCTTTACCGAGGTCAAATTGTCCGACACGAGGGAGGCGGCGCTGCGCGAATTCAATGCGGCGGTGCGGCGCATTCCGGAAGTCGAAGAATGCCATATGCTGGCGAGCAATTTCGACTATCTCCTCAAAGTACGGACGTCCGATATCCGGCGATATCGGGTCGTGCTGGGCGAAAAGATCAGCGCCCTGCCCCATGTCGCCAGCACATCGACCTTCGTGGCGATGGAGACGGTGCTGGAGGCGGGGCACAAGCGGGTCAGTCGAAAAGGCTGAGCGGAATCGCCTCCCCCATCGCCTTGTAGCCCTTTGGCGAGGGGTGGAGCGCATCGCCGTCATCATAGGCCGGCAGCAGCCGGTCGGGATGGGCGGGATCGCGGGTGACGCGGTCGAAGTCGATCAGACCGTCGAAGTTACCGGGCTTCCTGATCCACGCATTCACCGCCTGCCGGTCCGCCTCATTCTGTGCGTCGGCATGGTAATAGCCGTTGCCAACGAAGGGCATGACGGTCGCGCCGATCACCTTGACCCCCCTGGCATGGGCGCGAGCGATGATCTGCCGATAGGCGCCGATGATGCGGGCGACATGGGCCTGATGCGCCTCTGCGCTCACCGGGGTGTCGCGGGTCAGGGTGCCCAGGTCGTTGATGCCTTCCAGCAGGATCATATACTTCACGCCGGGCTGGGCCAGCACATCTCGGTCCAGCCGCGCCAGAGCGTTCGGACCCAGGCCGTCGTTCAGCAGGCGGTTGCCGCCGATGCCCTGATTGACGATGGCGATGGGACGCCGTTTCGGATCGGCCTGAAGCCGCTGCGCCAGTATATCGGTCCAGCGGTCATTGCCGTTGGTGGTGGAACCTTTGCCGTCGGTGATGGAATCGCCCAGCGCCACGATGAGGTGCGCAGGCGCGCAGCGTTCGACCTCCAGCGCAGCAAGATTGAACCAGTGGTCGAAACTGGCGGCGCCGGGCATCGCTTCGGCGGTCAGATGGTTGCCGGGCAGATGCCAGGATGTGGCGCGCGATCCGGGATGGGATGTCTGTTCCGGTTCGCCCTCATAGCGGATCGAGATGGCGATATTGTCCAGCGCCCTGGCCGGCAGCGATACCGGGTCGGAGAGATAATCGGCGCCGGCAGGGATGACGACTTCTGGCGCGCCATCGAAGCGGAGCGAGATGAGCGTGCCGGGATCGACAGTCGGCGATGCGCTGCCCAGTGCGCGGGCGATGCTGGCACCGGCAATGCGCAGCGGCTGCGTGCCGGCAAGGTTGGAGAAGCGGACGCGGAGACGGTCGCCGGAGACGGATGGGCGAACGATCTGGCGAAGGGTCCGGTCGCGCAGCGTGCCGGCGGGCAGTTCGGCGTCACCGGTGGGACGGAATTGCGAGGAGGCCCAACCGGCGACCCAGGTCGGGGTGCAGGTCTTGGCCTGCAGCGGCATAGTGCCCAGTGCAAGGGGGATGGTGAAGAGGAGAGAGAGACGCATCATCGCCTTGCCTTTTTGCCATGATGGCGCGCCACCGAAGCGACGGCCGAAGTTCACACCGTTGTCGCCCTATTTGGGGTCGAAGCGTTCGCGAAGCGCTCGCCAGGCGCTCCCTGCGCGCTCGCGAAGCGTCACTTCCTATACAGGCCTGACGGCCCTTCGGAAGGCAGCCCGGATAGATCAGATAAAATCCAACATTGGAAGCATGAGATCCCAATCCTCACCAAATCACCAGCCCCAAGAAAATAGGGCCGGCGTTGCGGCCGGCCCTGTCAGTTGGTCCTTGGGGAGGATCAGAAGTTGGCGCGGATACCGGCCAGAACCGACGTACCCGGATAATAGACCGAATAAGCGGCGTTCGAATATTCGAAGGTGGTGCGGATCGGCTCGTTCGTGATGTTCAGCACGTCGAGCGTCAGGCGCATCGCCTTGTTGAAGAAGGGCAGTTCATAGCCGGCCGACAGGTCGAGCTGACCACGGGCATCGGCCTTCAGGTCCGCGCCGGCGATGCCGTTCTGCGGGCCGTTGAGCGCGATGGACTTGCCGTTCCAGACATAGTTCAGGCTGAGCGACAGGCCGTGATTTTCGTAGAAGCCCTGAAGATTGTACGAATATTTCGACACGCCTTCGGCAACCAGGCCCGAGGACGAGGACTGCTTGAGATAGGTGCCGTTGGCCGAGAAGCCGAGGCCCTTCACGAAGAAGTCGAGCGGCTGCACCCAGGTGGCTTCCAGACCCTTGATCTTCAGGTCGGAGAGGTTGACCGGACGGTTCACGGTGATGGCCAGATCGTTGATGGCGACGCCAGTTGCCCCCGAACGATCGGTCAATGCATTCTGCTGGGTCGACAGCAGGCTGGCATAGGGGATGTTCAGCGAACCGAAGGTCGCCTGCGTCGGCACCGTGGTGGTGAAGCCCTGGACATTCTTCATGAAGGCCGAGACGCCGACATAGCCGATGCCGCCGGTGTAGAATTCGCCACCCAGATCATAATTGTCCGAAGTGTAGGGCTTCAGGTCCGGGTTGCCGGCGTTCGCGATCAGAGCCGAAGGATCGGAGAAGGTGACGCCGGGCAGGATCTGGCCAGCATCCGGACGGGTCATGGTGCGCGAAGCCGATGCACGCAGCTTGATATTATCGGCCACGTCATAGGTCAGGTTGATCGACGGGAGGAAATTTTCATATTTGGAACGCGACGTGATGTCGATGATCGTGGTGCCAACCTGGCTGGGGCCGGTCACTTCCTGATTGGTATGGGCATAGCGCATACCGGCATTGATGTGCAGGTCACGACCGGCGATTTCGGTCACGCCGTTCACTTCGAAATAGGCGCCCATCACCTTTTCGTCCATGTCGCCGGTCGCGCCGCCCGTTACCGCACCGCGCGCTTCGGGCGCGCTGTCACGATAGCTGGCATAGTTGGTCGCCTGCTTGATGGCATCGAAATTGGGCACGACGAAGCCGGCCGTCGAGGAGCTTTTCAGATATTGCGCGATCTGGCTGGTCGTGATCGAGCCGGTGGCGCCGGTGCAGCCCGTACCACAGACCGACTGCTGATACGCGATGCTATTGTCGTAGGCACGGATCGAGCGGGTCGCCTGATCATAGGCCGCGCCGACCTTCACGTTGAACTGTTCGTCGCCATACATGACGTCGAAATGTGCGCCCTTGGTTTCGGTATGACGGCGGACCAGCTGGATATTCTGGCGATACCACTGCCAGCTGCCATTGTTCGGATCGTTGAGGTCCAGATTGCTGGTGATCGACGGATAATCGCCGCCCTTATTTTCATAATAGGTATCGACGCCCGAATTGGGCGTGGTCTGGAACGCCCAGGTCGGCTGTTCGCGGAAGAAGCGGCTCTTGGAATAGTTGGCGCTGAGGTTGACCTTCAGATTGTCGGTCGGCTCCCAGCTGACGCTGGGGTTGATGTTCCAGAATTTCGTGGTCTGCTTGAACACGCTCGCTTCCAGGAAATAGGACGAGTTAGCGAAGGTGCCGCTGGTCACGACATTATTTTCGTCCACGGTCAGGCCGATCGGGATCATGCCGCCGGTCGATTGCGCGCTGGTGCCCGGCCCGGAATTGCGGACCTGCCAGTTCATGTTGACCTTCGTATAATCGCGGGTCGACTTCGCCCAGATACCGTCGATGGCGAAATGCAGCGTGTCGGACGGACGCCATTCCAGCGCGGCCAGCGCCGAGATGCGCGAGCGCGTGCCTTCGGTCAGGCTTTCACGGCCCAGACGCGGCAACAGTGCGGTGCTGAGCTGCGAGCGGGTCAGGCCCGACGTCGCGACGACATTGACCGGCTGGCCAGCGACCAGACCATGGCCCGCATTGCGCGGCACGACCGATGCCCAGGAGAAATTGTTGCCGCCCGCATCGGGCACGCCGTTGACGGCGCCCAGATTGCCGTCGGTCCAGCCAACGGTTTCGAAGCCCTTGATCCGCGTCTTGGTCTTCACGCCGGCCACGCCGACGAGAATACCGAACGTGTCGGTGGTGTGGCTGGCAACGATCGCGCCGCGCGGGCTGATCTTGTCATTGGGGCTGGTATATTGGCCCTGCGCCACGACGGTGAAATGCGTACCTTCCTTGTCGAAGGGGCGCGCGTTGCGCAGGTTGACGGTGCCGGCGATGCCGCCTTCCAGCGTAGAGGGCGACGGGCTCTTGGCCAGGTCGAGGCGAGTGAAGAGTTCCGAGGGGAAGAAGTCTAGATCGACTTCACGGTTGGCGCTGCCACCGTTGGTGCCGCCGTCCGACGCGACCTGAATCTGCGAGCCGTTCAACAGGACGCGGGTGAAGCTGGGGCCAAGGCCACGGATCGCGACCTGCGTACCTTCACCATTATTGTCGCGGCGCAGGCGCACGCCCGGCATACGGTTCAACGTTTCGGCAAGGTTGGTGGCAGGCAGCTTGCCGATATCTTCGGCAAAGATCGAGTCACCAAAAGCTACCGCATCCTTCTTGGCATTGGTAGCGCTCTGCAACGACGCGCGAATGCCGGTCACGACGATGTCGGCAACGTCGCCATCCTGCGGCGCGGCGTCCTGCGCAAGGGCGGCTTGGCCGAGAGCCAGCGAACCGATCGCGGACGCGGCGAACAGCGCGGTGCGAAAAATCTGGGTGCGTGAAGACATGAACAAACCCCTCTCCTGAGCGCCGCCCCCGACTCTCCGGTGGGCGTAAACTGGTAGCGCTATCACTATGGCTTCAATAAACCCGCCGTCGACTTTGTCAAGACGTCCGGCGGGCAACAATGGTAACGATATAGGTGACTACGTTGTCAGTGGCGGAAAGCGGCCAATGCACCCAGCGCACCCTGGCTTTCCAGCAGCGTCAGCCAATGCGTGAGCGCCGTGCGAAAACGATCGTCGGTGGCGAGCGTCGGGGGAATCACGGCGTCGAAAGCAAGAATGGCGGCCACGCGATCCTGCGACGTCCGGGCATCGGCCAGCGTCGCGGCGATGGGCGCGGCGAGCGGGTCGTCCACCTGATGCGCATCGCCCTTGTCATCCTGCCCCGCTTGCCAGCGGAGCCAGGCGGCCACGGCCAGCGCGAGCGCATCGATCCCCTGCCCCGCCGCCAAGCGGGCGGCGATAGGCGCGAGCAGCCGCTGCGGCAGCTTTTGCGACCCGTCCATCGCGATCTGACGCGTGCGGTGGCGCAGCGTCGGATTGTCGAAACGCGCCATCAGGTCGCGGCGATAAGCGGCCACGTCCAGTTCGGGCGGTGGCGTCAGGGTGGTTTCCGCCTCGTCCCAGAGCGCTTCCACGAAGGCGCGGGCTTCCGGCAGCGCCAGCACTTCGTGGACATGGTCGATGGCGGCCAGGCCGCCCAGATAGGCGATGCCGCTATGTGCGCCGTTGAGCAGGCGCAGCTTGGCTTCCTCCCAGGGGGCGACGGCCTGCGTCAATTGCACGCCGGCACTGAAATCCGGACGGGGGCCGCAGAATTTATCCTCGATCACCCATTGGATGAAAGGTTCTGTCTTGACCATCGCCTGATCCTCCAGGCCGAGACGCTGGGTGAGCGCGGCGATGTCTTCGGGCGTGGTGGCCGGCACGATGCGATCGACCATGGTTTCGGGGAAAGCGCCGTGGGTCGCAATCCAGTCGGCCAGATCGGCGTCATGCCGCCGCGCCAGTTCCAGCACGGCATTGCGCAGGCGCACGCCATTATGCGGGAGGTTGTCGCAACTGATGGCGGTAAAGGGCGCAAGGCCGGCGGCGCGGCGCAGGGCCAGCGCGGCGACCAGGTAGCCGGGCGCGGTCTGCGGGCTTTCGAGCGAGGCCAGGTCGGCGGCGAGCTGCGGATCGTCCGCGATCAGGGCGCCGGTCGATGGATCGAGCTTATAGCCCTTTTCCGTGATGGTGAGCGTCACGATATGCGTGTCCGGGGAGGCCAGCGCAGCGAGCAGCGCCGTCGGCTCTTCCGGCGCGACGATCACTTGCTGCACCGCGCCGATGATGCGTGCCTGCTCGGCCGCGCCGTCGCGCACCAACATGGTGTAGAGGCCGTCCTGCGGCTGCATCTGGTCGCGCACGGCGGGCGACCGCAGCGAGGCCGCGATGATGCCCCAGCGCAGGTCGCCGGCATTGAGGGCGTCGTCGAAGACCACCGCCTGATGCGCGCGATGAAAGGCGCCGATACCGATATGGACGACGCCGCATGTCACGGCGGCTCGATCATAGCTGGGCAGAGTGACGTCGGCGGGCAATTGCGCGAGCGTGGCGGAAGACAGGCGGCTCACAGCTTGTACGCCGCCTTGGCAAGGTCATAAGCGAGCGCGCGGGCGAGTTCGAGCGCTTCATCCTCCTCCAGCCGATGTTCGGCGACCAACTGGGCAAGCCAGGCGCAATCCATGCGGCGGGCGACGTCATGCCGCGCCGGAATCGACAGGAAGGCGCGGGTGTCATCGTTGAAACCCACCGTATTGTAGAAGCCGGCGGTTTCGGTGGTGCGCTCGCGGAAACGGCGCATGCCTTCCGGGCTATCATGAAACCACCAGGGCGGTCCCAGTTTCAGCGCCGGATAATGGCCGGCCAGCGGGGCCAGTTCGCGCGCATAGACATCCTCGTCCAGGGTGAAGAGGATCAAGGTCAGGCGCGGATCATTGCCATAGGCGTCGAGCAGCGGCTTGAGCGCCTGCACGAATTCACCGGCGGTCGGGATGTCGCCGCCCTTGTCCTTGCCGAAGCGGGCCAGCACGGCGGCGTTATGGCTGCGGTGGACGCCGGGATGCAGCTGCATGACCATGCCGTCCGCGATCGACATGCGCGCCATTTCGGTCAGCATATGGCCACGGAACAGCTCGGCCTCCTTGGCGGTCGCGGGGCCGGTCGTGACCTTGGCATAGAGCGCCTCGATCTCATCGCGGGGCAGGTCAGCGGTGAAAGCGGACGGGTGGCCATGGTCGGTGGAAGTGGCGCCGGCTTCGCGGAAATCGGCGCGGCGTTTTTCATGGGCGCGCAGGTAGCCGGCGTAGCTGGCGGGATCTTCGCCCGTCATCGCGCAGAAGCGCTGAACATTGGCGATGAAGCGTGGATCGTCGGGGTCGAGTACCGGGTCGGGACGATACGCGGTAACGACCTTGCCGCCCCAGCCCGACGCGCGGAGGGCGCGGTGATGGTCGAGCGGATCGAGCGGTCCTTCGGTCGTGGCGATCACTTCGATATTATAGCGTTCGAACAGGGCGCGCGGGCGGAAGGCATCCGTCTTCAGCGCGGCGTCGATGATGTTGTAATAATGATCGGCGGTGTCGGCGTCCAACTGCACATCGATGCCGAAGGCTTCGGCGAAGACCCAGTCCATCCACATGCGGGTCGGCGTGCCACGGAACAGATAATAACGCTCGGCAAAGAGACGCCAGATGGCGCGCGGATCGCTGGCCGTGGCGCTGCCGTCCACGGTCGGGATGCCCAGATCCTCCAGCTTCACGCCTTGGCTCATCAGCATGCGGAAGGCATAATGGTCGGGCACGATCAGCAATTCCGCCGGATTGGCGAAGGGCTCGTCATAGGCGAACCAGCGCGGATCGGTATGGCCGTGGGGCGACACGATCGGCAGATCCTGCACGCTCGCATAGAGGCGGCGGGCGATGTCGCGGGTCGCGGGATCGGACGGAAAAAGGCGATCGGGATGAAGGCTGAGCGTCTTGGTCATGCGGGATTTCCGGGAACAGAGGCGACCACCGGCTGATAGCGGGGCAGCAGGACGTGGATGACCGCCAGCGCGATCAGATAGGCGACGGAGGCGACCGCGAAGATCGGGCCGAAGCTGCCGACGGTTTCGAGGATCACGCCGGCGAATTTGGCCATCAGCATGCCGCCGACCGCCCCCGACAGGCCGCTCAGGCCGACGACCGACCCGGCCATCCAGCGCGGGAAGACATCGCCGGGCAACGCGTAGAGATTGGCGGAAAAGCCCTGATGCCCGGCGCAGGCGAGGCCGATGAGGCCGACGGCGATCCACATGGAAGGCGCGCTGGCGGCAAAGGCGATCGGCACGGCGCAGAGCGCGGCGAGGAACATGGCGAACTTGCGCGAGCGATTGAGGCTCCAGCCCCGGCCCATGAACCGCGAGGAGGCCCAACCGCCGGCGATGGAGCCGACATCGGCCAGCAGATAGACGGCGATCAGCGGCGGACCGAAGTCCAGCATCTTCACGCCATATTGCTTGTTGAAAAAGTCGGGCAGCCAGAAGAGGAAGGTCCACCACACCGGATCGATCAGGAAACGGCCCGACATATAGGCCCAGGTCTGGCGATGGCGGAACAGGGTGGCCCATTTGACGGGGCGCTTTTCCTCGACCGGATCGGTTTCGATCCAGGCCAGTTCCTGCGGGCTGAGGCTCTTTTTCTCGCGCGGGCGGCGATAGAAACTCAACCATGCCGCCAGCCACAGGACCGTCAGCAGACCGGTCAGGATGAAGGCCCAGCGCCAGCCCAGCGTCACCGCGATGATCGGGACAAATAACGGCGTCAGGATCGCGCCGACATTGGACCCGGCGTTGAAGATGCCGATGGCGAACGCCCGCTCCTTCTTGGGGAACCATTCATTGGTCGCGGCGATGGCGGCGGGAAATGTCCCCGCTTCCCCGATCGCCAGCGGGATGCGGGCGAGCAGCATGCCCGCCGTGGAGGTGAAGAAGATGTGCGCGACATGGCCGATGGTCCACAGCGTCACGGCGAGCGCATAGCCCGCCCGCGCGCCGATCCGGTCGATCAAACGGCCGAAAACGACATAGGCGATGCCGTAACCCGCCTGAAACCAGATGGCGAGGCTGGCATAGCCGCTCTCGCTCCAGCCATAGCGGGCCTGAAGGTCGGGCTTGAGCGTCGGCAGCACAAGCCGGTCGATATAGCTGAGCACGACCGCCGCGAAGAGCAGGCCGCAGACGATCCAACGGACCTTGCCTGACGGCTTGGGTGGGCCGGCGGTTTTGGGAATTGCAGTCACTGCCCTCGTCCAATCAGGTTCATCATTCCCGCGCAGGCGGGAAACCATCCCCAACGGTGCGGCTGGAGATGGGGTGGAAGATGGATCCCCGCCTTCGCGGGGATGACGACGTCAAGGGCAGCCGAAGCACGAAATCACCAGTTGAACATGGTGCCGTCTTCCAGCCGGTTTACCGGCAGGAAGGCGCGATTATATTCATATTTGGCGGCCAGTTCCTCGTCGATGTCGACGCCCAGGCCCGGTGCTTCGCCCGGATGCATCGCCCCGTCCGCGAAGGTGTAGGCGTGCGGGAAGACCGCGTCGGTTTCGGGCGTGTGGCGCATATATTCCTGCACGCCGAAGTTCGGGATCGACAGGTCGAAATGCAGCGCGGCGGCCATGCAGACCGGCGACAGGTCGGTGGCGCCATGGCAGCCGGTTCGCACCTGATAGAGGTCGGCCAGATTGGCGATCTTGCGCAGGTGGCTGATGCCGCCCGCATGAACCACGGTGGCGCGGATATAATCGATCAGCTGATTTTCGATCAGCTCGCGGCAATCATGAATCGAATTGAAAATCTCGCCGACGGCCAGCGGCGTGGTGGTGTGCTGACGGATCAGCTTGAAGGCTTCCTGATTTTCCGCCGGGGTCGCATCCTCCAGCCAGAAAGGGCGATATTGTTCCAGATCCTTGCCCAGGCGACCGGCCTCGATCGGAGTCAGGCGGTGATGGATGTCGTGCAGCAGATGCACGTCCCAGCCCAGCGCCTCACGCGCGGCTTTGAACAGTTCGGGAACGATGCGGAGGTACTTGCTGGTATTCCACACATTTTCCGTCGGCAGGTCTGCGTCGGCCGGTTCGTAGAAATATTTGTCCTTCGACACGCCATAGGTGGACGCCATGCCGGGCACGCCGCACTGGATGCGGATCGCCTTGTAACCCTGCGCCTGATATTCGAGCGCAGTCTTGACCGTATCTTCGATCGTGGTGCCGTTGGCATGGCCATAGACCATGACGCTTTCCCGGCTGGCGCCGCCCAGCAGCTGATAGACGGGCAGACCGGCCAGCTTGCCCTTGATATCCCACAGCGCGGTATCGACGGCGGCGATGGCCGACATGGTGACGGGACCGCGACGCCAATAGGCGCCCTTGTAGAGATACTGCCAGATATCTTCGATCCGGTGCGCGTCGCGACCGATCAGGCAGGGGATGACATGGTCCTGCAAATAGCTGGCGACCGAGAGCTCGCGACCGTTGAGCGTCGCGTCGCCCAGACCGTAGACGCCGTCTTCGGTGATGATCTTCAAGGTGACGAAATTGCGGCCGGGGGAAGTGACAATGACCTTGGCATCAATAATCTTGGGCATTTGAGCGGTCCTGTTCAGATGATTTCGAGCGGGATGGTCTGAATATTCTGGCTGTCGGGTCCGACCATGATGTCGAAGAGGCCGGGTTCGACCACTTCCTCCATGTCGAGATTCCACAAGCTGAAGGCGTCGGGGCCAAGCGGGATGCGCACGGTCTTCGTTTCGCCGGGCGCGAGCGTGACGCGTTCGAAGCCCTTCAATTCCTTGATCGGGCGGGTGACGGTGGCGACTTGGTCATGGACGTAGAGCTGGACGACCTCGTCCCCTGCCCTGTCGCCCGCGTTGCGCACATCGACTTCGACCGTGACGCTGCCACCTATACCGATGCGGGGTGAGGAAAGTCGTGGTTTTCCAAATTCGAATTTGGTGTAGCTGAGGCCATATCCGAACGAGAAGAGCGGCGAGACATCCTCGAACACATAGCCGCGCCGGGCGCTGGGCTTGCGATTGTAGAAGATCGGGATCTGGCCCGCATCGCGCGCGACGGTGACAGGCAGCTTGGCGCCCGGATTGACATCGCCGAATAGGATGTCGGCCATGGCCGTGCCGCCCTCCTGCCCCGGATACCAGCATTCGAGCAGGGCATTGGCCCCGTCGACCACGGCGGGATAGCTGGGTGGGCGGCCGTTGATGGCACAGACAATGACGGGCTTGCCGGTCGCCTTGATCGCCGCAAACAAGTCATTCTGCTCACCCACCAGATCGAGGCTGGTGCGGTCCCCCAGATGGTTCTTGGCGAAACCTTCGCGGCTGGTCTGTTCGGTGTCGCCGATGGCGAGCAACACGATATCCGCGCCCTTGGCCACCTCGACAGCTTCGGCGATCAGCGCGCGGTTCTTGACCGGATCGGCCAGGAACACATCGTCCACCGAACGATCCTCGCTCTGGGTGATGAAGACGCCCTGCGCATGAACGACCTCCGCTTTGCCCTTGAGCTTGGACTGGACGCCTTCCAGCAGCGAGACGTCCTGACGCGGAATGGAGGAATAGCCGCCCAGCCGCGCGATGGCGGCATTGGGACCGATCACCGCGACCCGCTTGTGCGCGCCGGCGGCCAAAGGCAATATGCCGTCATTCTTGAGCAGCGCGATGGATTTGTGCGCGGCCTTCAGCGCCAATGCGCGCGCCTCCTTATTGCCGGTCAGCGCATCATAATCGCGACGCGGCCAGGGATTTTCGAACAGGCCCGCGCGGAATTTGAGGGTCAACATGCGCGTGCAGGCGATGTCGACCGCTTCGGAAGGCACTTTTCCGCTGCGGACCTGTTCCACGAGCGTCCGATAGGTCATCCCATCGGGCAACTCGCAATCGACCCCGGCACGGAGGGCGGCGCGGGCCGATGCCTCCGGGTCGGGCTGGACATGGTGGATGGTGTCGAGTTCGTGGACCGCGCCATAGTCGCTGACCACCGCGCCGTCGAAATGCCATTCGCCGCGCAAGATGTCGCCGAGCAGCCATACATTCTGGTGCGACGAGACGCCGTCGATCTCGTTATAAGATGGCATGACGGCGGCGATGCCGGTGCGCTTGACCACCTGACGGAAGGGCGGGAAAAAATTCTCGCGCAATTCGCGCTGGCTGATCGGGGCCGGCGCGACATTCTCGCCGCTCTGGGGTTGGCCGTGACCGGTCATGTGCTTGAGCGTCGCCATGACCTTGTCCGGGCCAAGCTGCTTGCTTTCGCCTTGCAGGCCCAGCACCGCCGCAACGCCCATTTCGCCGCAGAGATAGGGATCTTCGCCAAAGGTTTCCTCGATCCGGCCCCAGCGTGGGTCGCGGGCGATATCCACCACCGGCGACAGCGCCAGATGGACGCCCCGCGCGCGCACTTCGCGGGCAATGACCGACTGGACTTCACGCATCAGGTCGCGATCGAAGGCACCGGCCATGCCGATCGCCATGGGGAACATGGTCGCGTCGGTCGCCATATAACCATGGAGTGATTCTTCATGGAACAGCACCGGGATGCCGAGGCGGGTTTCTTCGATCGCCCATTTCTGGACGGCATTAACAAAGGCGACCGTATCGGCCGGCGTGCGCCAGCGGGCGCCGACGCCGCCAGCCTGATTGGAGCCATTCGGCGCGCCGCGACGATCCGACGGCCGGGTGATCTGGCCGAAACTATTAGGATAGGCCTTGCTCGCCTTGGTCGGCGAGAAGGTCAGGTCGTCCATGATGTCCGCCTTGGTCGCCCAGAGCGCGATGATCTGACCGACCTTCTCCTCCAGCGTCATCCGGCCGAGCAGGTCGCGGACGCGCAGGTCGATGGGGGCGGAGGCATCCTTGTAGAGCGGCCCCTTCCCCTTCGCCGCAACGGCCGGGGCCGCTGCGAAGAAGGAGGTGGAGGCGAGCAGGCCGAGCGCCTGACGACGAGCAAGACGAGCGCTCATGGCTTCACCGTCAGCGTGGCGGATTTGAGTGCGACCGAGCTGTTGCCGGTCATGATCTCGAAATCGCCCGGTTCGACGACGCGATGCATGTCCGCGTCCCACATCTGGAGGCTTTCTGGGCTGATGGTGAAGGTGACGGTGCGGGTTTCGCCCGGCTTCAGGGTGACGCGTTGGAAGCCCTTCAACTCCTTGATCGGGCGGGTGACGCTGCTGACCTTGTCACGGATATAAAGCTGGACGACTTCGTCGCCTTCGCGCGCGCCGCTGTTGCGGACATCGACCGAGACGGTCGTTTTGCCGCCGGTGCCGATGCTGGTCGCCGCCAGACGCGGGGGCGACAGGTCGAATGTCGTGTAGGAAAGCCCGAAGCCGAAAGGATAGAGCGGATCGGTGGTATCGAACAGATATCCACGACGCGCCGAGGGCTTGGCATTGTAGAACATGGGCAGTTGCCCGACCGAGCGGGGGACGGTGACGGGCAGCTTCGCGCCGGGGTTTACATCGCCGAACAGGACGTCGGCGACGGCATTGCCGCCCTGCTCGCCCAGATACCAGCCTTCCAATATGGCGTTGGCCTGCTCGCTAACCTTCACGGTCGAGGCCGGGCGGCCGTTGATCAGGACCACGGTGATCGGCTTGCCCAAAGCCTTGAGCGCATCGAACAATTCCTGCTGTTCACCCACCAGATCGAGCGACGGACGATCACCCAGATGATTGTCGGCCCAGCCTTCGCGGCTCGACTGCTCAGTGTCGCCCAGCGTCAGCACGATGCGATCGACATTCTTGGCTGCTTCCACCGCCTGCTCGATCAGCTTGCGGTTCTCTGAGGGGTCCGACTTGGTGACGCTATCTTCCCACCAGTCGTCATTTTCGGTGATCTTCACGCCCTGCGCGAAGACGATGTTCGCGCGTGCGCCGACCTTCGCCTTGATCCCGTCGAGGATCGACACCGTGTGCGGCGGCTGGCCATAATAACCACCAAGGCGCGCCACGGCCGCGCTCGGACCGATCACGGCGATCGTGCCTTCGGGCTTCAGCGGCAGCATGCCGTCATTTTTAAGCAGGGTGATCGAGCGCTGCGCAGCCTTCAGCGCCAGCGCGCGGGCGTCCGCATTATTGGTGATCTTTTCCGACGCGGCGGCATCGGCATAGGGATGCTCGAACAGGCCGGCGCGGAACTTCAGGTCCAGCATGCGGCGGGTGGCCAGGTCGACCTTCGCTTCGCTCACCTTGCCTTCGCGCACCAGCTTGCCCAGCGTGGCGTAGGACAGGCCATCGGGCAGATCCGCATCCACCCCGGCATCCAGCGCACGGATCGCCGCTTCTTCCAGATTGGCGGCGATATGGTGGATGCTCATCAGTTGGTCGACCGCCGAATAGTCGGAGACGACCGCCCCCTTGAAGCCCCACTCCTCGCGCAGCACGCCTTCCAGCAGCCAGCGATTGGCATGGCTGGGGACGCCGTCAATTTCATTGTAGCTGGCCATGACCGCTTCAATGCCGGTGCGCTTCACCACCTGTTCGAAGGGCGGGAAGAAATTCTCGCGCAGTTCGCGTTCGCTGACGGGCGCGGGACCGATATTGGTGCCGCTTTCGGGCTGACCATGGCCGGTCAGATGCTTGAGCGTGGCGAACACCTTGCCGTCGCGCAGATTGCGCCCCCGGCCGACGCCTTGCAGACCCTCAACCGCGGCGACGCCCATTTCACCGACCAGATAGGGATCTTCGCCATAGGTTTCCTCGATCCGGCCCCAGCGCGGATCGCGGGCGATATCCACCACCGGCGACAGGATCATCGGCACGCCTCGGACACGGATTTCGCGCGCGATGACGCTGTTGACGTCGCGCAGCATGTCCGTATCGAAGGACGATGCCATAGCGATCGACTGAGGAAAGCTGGTCGCGCCGACGGCCGCATAGCCATGCAGTCCCTCTTCATGAAAGAGGATCGGGATGCCGAGCCGCGTCTGCGTCGTCGCCCATTTTTGCAGGGCGTTGACGAGCGCGACCGTCTGGCGCGGATTGCGTCCTGGTGCGACCCGAGGACTGACGGCACCCTTCGCATCGGAAGGGCGCGTGAAATGGCCGAGGCCATTGGGATATTGCGCTGCCAGCTTGGCAGGATCGAGCTGCAACTGGTCGTCGAAAATCTTGACCTTGTCGAGCCAGACGGTGGTGATCTGGGCGATCTTCTCATCCAGCGTCATGCGCGAGAGAAGATCATCGACGCGGGCCTCGATCGGGGCGTTGGCATCCTTGTAGACGGCCTTGGCCGATGCCGTCGCGGGCGCCGCATATGCAGGCGCCATGGGCAGGGCGACGCTGAACGCCAGCGCCGATGCGGCACACAAGATTTTGCGGTTACGGATCATGATGCCCCCCTCCATTTTATTGCGCGCCAATCTTTCCGCTTGCCGCGATCGAACTGATAGCGTTACCATTGCTTCGACAAGAGAGACTTGTCAATGCCCGATCAATGGGCTTTGACGTTCGGGGACTAGGGAGAGGATGAAAGTGAAAGCGCGCCTGTTTTGCTGGATGATTGCCATGGCCGGAACGGCGCTGACGCCAGTTCTGGCGCCCGTGGCGCAGGCCGAGGACGGCTATGATCTGTGGTTGCGCTATCCGCCCGCCGATCAGGCGCGCGCGCCGGTTTTGGCGGCCCATGCGACCGCTATCGTGGCGGCCGGGACCAGCCCGACGCTGACCATCGCGACGCAGGAATTGCAGCGCGGTATCGCCGGCATGACGGGCACCACACCCGCTATGTCGGCAACGGTCCAGCAAGGTGCACTACTGCTGGCGACACCGGCATCCACCCCTGCCCTGCCGGTCAAGACGGACGGGCTGGGCGCGGAAGGCTATGCGATTCGCAGCGCGACGGTAGACGGCAAGGCGGTCACGATCATCGCCGCGAACAGCGACGTGGGCCTGCTGCATGGCACCTATCATTGGCTGCGTCTGGCACAGAGCGGAACGAGCCTCGACAAACTCGACATTCGCAGCGCGCCGAAGATCGGACTGCGCCTGCTCAACCATTGGGACAATCTGAACGGCACGGTCGAGCGCGGCTATAGCGGGCAATCCATCTGGGACTGGTGGCGCCTGCCGGACTGGAAGGGGCCGCGCTACAGCGACTATGCCAGAGCCAATGCCTCGATCGGTATCAATGGCACGGTGCTGAACAATGTGAACGCCAAGGCCGACAGCCTGACCGCACCCTATATCGAGAAGGCGTCGGCGTTGGCGGACATCTTCCGCCCCTATGGGATCAAAGTCTATCTGTCGGTCAAATGGACCGCGCCGATGGAATTGGATGGCCTCAAGACCGCCGATCCGCTCGATCCGCAGGTCGCCGCATGGTGGAAGGCAAAGGCGGACGAAATCTACAAGGCAATCCCCGATTTCGGCGGTTTCCTGGTGAAGGCCAATAGCGAGGGTCAGCCCGGACCGCAGGATTATAATCGCACCCATGCCGATGGCGCGAACATGCTGGCAGCAGCGGTAAAGCCGCATGGCGGGATCGTGATGTGGCGCGCCTTCGTCTATGCGCATGACAATCCCGACGATCGCGCCAAGCAGGCCTATACGGATTTCAAGCCGCTGGACGGCAAGTTCGCCGACAATGTGATCGTGCAGGTGAAGAATGGCGCGATCGATTTTCAGCCGCGCGAACCCTTCCACCCCCTTTTCGGCGCGATGCCCAAGACGCCGCTGATGATGGAATTCCAGATCACCAAGGAATATCTGGGGCAATCGACGCACCTGACCTATCTTGGCCCGCTATTCGAGGAGACTTTGGACGCGGACACCTATGCCAAGGGCAAGGGATCGACCGTTGCCAAGGTCATCGACGGATCGCTGGAGGGCCACAAGCTGACCGGCATCGCAGGCGTCGCCAATATCGGCGTGGATCGCGACTGGAGCGGGTCGATCTTCAACCAAGCGGACTGGTATGCGTTCGGCCGTCTGGCGTGGGACACCAGCCTGTCGGCCGAGACGATCGCGAAGGAATGGGCGGAGATGACTTTCTCGCCCGACCAGAAGGTCGTGCAGCCGGTCGTCAAGATGATGATGGGATCGCGCGAAGCGGCGGTCGATTATATGACGCCGCTTGGCCTGGCCCATGTCATGGATACCGGCCATCATTATGGGCCGGGACCATGGGTGTCGGACCTCGCACGGCCCGAATGGAACCCGGTCTATTATCACAAGGCGGACGCGAACGGCATCGGCTTCGACCGGACGAAGAGCGGCAGCGATGCGGTGGGCCAATATGCCGCGCCGGTCGCGAAGCTGCTGGCCAATGCGAAGACCACGCCGGAGCGCGATCTGCTGTGGTTTCACCATGTGCCATGGGATTATCGTCTGAAATCGGGCGACAATCTGTGGGACGGACTGGTCCACAGCTATGACCGCGGCGTGACCTATGTTGCGGACATGCAGACGACTTGGACGTCGCTGAAACCCTATGTCGATGCGGAGCGCTTTGCGGAGACGGAGGCGTTTCTGACGATCCAGCATCGCGAAGCGCAGTGGTGGCGCGACGCCAGCATCGCCTATTTCCAGTCGGTGTCCAAACGCCCCCTGCCCGCCGGATCGGCTGAACCCGCCCATGATCTCAATTGGTACAAGGCGCTCAAATTCCCCTATGCGCCGGGGCACAATTGATATTTCGCTTTAAATATAGCGGATGATGCCGTTACCATTACGCTGACGACATCATCCGCTCCCAAGGGGAAGGGCGCCGCATTTGACCGATACCAGAAGCTCCCGCCGACAGCGCAACGCGCCCACCATCAACGACGTCGCCGTCCATGCCGGCGTGTCGCCCATGACGGTGTCGCGCGTCATCAATGGCGAGCAGGTGGTGCGCCCCGTTACGCGGGAAAAAGTGGAAGCGGCGATCGCCGCGCTCAACTATGCGCCCAGCGCCGCCGCGCGGACCTTGGCGGGGGGCGACGAAACGCGGATCGGTTTGCTCTATTCCAACCCGTCATCCTCCTATCTCAGCGAATTTCTGGTCGGCAGCCTGGATCAGGCCAGCCGCAGCAGCGTCGATCTGGTCGTGGAAAAATGGGATGAGGAAACGTCCGTCGCATCGGTCGTCGCGCATCTGAAGCGCGGGCGGATCGACGGGGTGATCCTGCCGCCGCCGCTCTGCGACCTGCCTGAACTGGTCGATGCGCTGGACGAGGCGGGCATTCCCGCTGTGGCCGTGGCGACCGGGCGCGCGCCAGGAGAACTGCACGCCGTCAGCATCGACGACAGGCTGGCGGCCTATGAAATGACGCGCCATCTGATCGCGCTGGGCCATAGCCGCATCGGCTTCATCAAGGGCAACCCCAATCAGAGCGCGAGCGCCAGACGGTTCGAGGGTTATGTCGAGGCACTGGGTGAATCCGGCCTGCCGGTGCAGGACGAACTGATCGCGCAGGGCTTCTTCACCTACCGATCCGGACTGGACGCGGCCGAACATATCCTGTCGCTGCTCGATCCACCGACCGCCATTTTTGCCAGCAATGACGATATGGCCGCCGCGACCGTGGCGATCGCGCATCGCACCGGACTGGACGTGCCGGGCGACCTGACGGTGTGCGGGTTCGACGATACGTCGCTCGCGACCACCATCTGGCCGGAACTGACCACCATTCGCCAGCCGATCAGCGCCATGGCACGCGCGGCGGTGGAGGTGCTGGTGCGACAGTTGAAGAGCCGGCGCGGGGGTGACGCGGAGGAGGTCGAGCATCTGGTGCTGGACCATGCGCTGATCCGGCGACAATCCGACGCCGCGCCGAGAATGCGGCCGCGACTGGGCGGGCGTTAAAACCCAACCTCCGTTCGTTTCTACCCCAGCGACGCCGCTGGATTCGAAACGAACGGAGTTTACAAGAATAGTTACGCCTCGCCGAAAACGCGGGCGAAGATCGTATCGACTTGACGGAAATGATAGTCGAGGTTGAACTTGTCCTCGATCTCCTGCGCCGACAGGGCAGCCGTGACGTCCTCGTCAGCCTTCAGCAACTCGAGCAGCGACAGCTGGCCGTCCGATTCCCACACCTTCATGGCGTTGCGCTGGACGTAACGATAGCTGTCCTCGCGGCTGACGCCCGCCTGGGTCAGGGCCAGCAACACGCGCTGCGAGTGGACGAGGCCGCCCATCTTGTCGAGATTCTTCATCATCCGCTCAGGGTAGATGAGCAGCTTGTCGATGACGCCTGTCAGGCGCGCCAGCGCGAAATCGAGCGTGATGGTGGCGTCGGGACCGAAGAAACGCTCGACCGACGAATGGCTGATGTCGCGCTCATGCCAGAGCGCCACATTTTCCAGTGCCGGCACGACCGCAGCACGCACCACGCGGGCGAGGCCGGTGAGGTTTTCGGTCAGCACCGGGTTGCGCTTGTGCGGCATGGCTGACGAACCCTTCTGGCCGGGCGAGAAATATTCTTCCGCTTCCAGCACTTCTGTGCGCTGGAGGTGGCGGACCTCGACGGCCAGACGTTCAATCGAGCTGGCGATCACGCCCAGAGTGGCGAAAAACATCGCATGGCGATCGCGCGGGATTACCTGCGTGGACACGGGCTCGATGGCGAGGCCCAGCTTTTCCGCGACATGTTCCTCAACGCGCGGGTCGATATTGGCGAAGGTGCCGACCGCGCCGGAAATGGCGCAGGTCGCGACTTCTTCGCGCGCCGCGATCAGGCGGGTCTTGCAGCGCGAAAATTCGGCATAGGCTTCGGCCATTTTCAGGCCGAAAGTGACTGGCTCGGCATGGATGCCATGGCTGCGGCCGATGGTGGGCGTCAGCTTATGTTCGAAGGCGCGGCGCTTGATCACCTCCAGCAACTTGTCGATATCCTCGATCAGGATGTCCGCGGCGCGGGCAAGCTGCACAGCGAGGCAGGTGTCCAGAACGTCCGACGACGTCATGCCCTGATGCATGAAGCGGGCTTCGTCGCCGACCTGTTCGGCAACCCAGGTCAGGAAGGCGATGACGTCATGCTTGGTCACGGCCTCGATCGCGTCGATCGCGGGCACGTCGATCGCGGGGTTGGTCGCCCACCAGTCCCAGAGCGCCTTGGCAGCGGACGGCGGGACGACGCCCAGCTCGCCCAGCTTCTCGGTCGCATGAGCCTCGATCTCGAACCAGATTTTGAAGCGGGCTTCCGGTTCCCAGAGGGCGGTCATTGCGGGGCGGGCGTAGCGAGGGACCATGGCGCGAATCCTTAGCGTCTTGAAAGGAGGAAAACGTGCCGCGCGCCTAGCAGTGTCGGCCCATCGGGGCAAATCGGGAAAGACAGGACGGCAACAACCGGGGCGTTTCCATGATCCGATCAGAAAAGACCGACGAGTCGAGTATATTTTCAAGACGAATGACCCCGCCTGAATGGCTGTTCAGGAACATTCGCCAGTCCCCGTTCATTATTACTCCAGCATAACGAGATTTTCCGAAACATGATCTGTTTCGATTCAATATAAGGTGGCAGGAGATTACCATGGTCCGCACATTCCTATTGACCGCCGCCCTGGCGATAACCGCGCCTGCGATGGCGCAGATGGCCCCCGCACCGGCCGACGGCGCTACGCCAGCGACTCCGGCGGCGCCCGCCACCCCTGCTGCGCCACAAGCCGCCACCCCGGCCGCGCCTGCCAACCCGGCGGCATCGGTCGCGTCGATCGTGGACGCGGAATTCCCAGCTTATGACGCCAACAATGACGGCCAACTGGACCAGTCCGAATTTACGCGCTGGATGGTTGCGCTGAAGAGTCAGGAGATGAAGGCGACCGGTTCCGCGCTTCCCGCAGAGCAGGTCACCGCTTGGGCCAATGGCGCCTTTACCACGGCCGACAAGGATAAGAGCACGTCCATCAGCAAGACCGAGTTGGTCAGCTATCTGAGCGGCGGCGCTGCATAAGGCATAACCGATCCCCCCTGTCACGAAGGCGGGGACATAAGAGCCTAAAGGGTCGCACCGGGAGGCGGCATGGTACGAAGGCCATGCCGCCTCTTTTTTATGGGCAACGGTCGCGCGATCGCCTGATGGCTCGATCGAGATTACGAAACTGCAGACATCATCACGGCGATGTCATGGAAAATTGGGGTTCGATCAGCCCTTTTTGCGGGTATAGAGCAACGCCGCGACGATCGCAGCGGACCCGATGCCGACGGCTGCACCGGCCCATACGCCCTTGCCGGCCGATTTGATCGCCGCGGTGGCGAGGTCGACCCTGTTCCTGTCCTTCGCCTTGTCGGCAGCGGGAGTTTCGGGAACGGCGGCTGCGCCAGTCTCTGGCGCCGAGTCTTCGGTCTTGCTCATGGTCCTTCCAGCTATGCCGTAAAGCGGACGTGGGGAAAAGCCGTAACACGCGATCGAACCTACGACTTTTCCCCCGCGCGCCTTTTGCGCAACACCTCTTGACTTCGCTGGCGGTTCGATGTTGGTAGCGCTATCAATTTAGAACCACCTTTTTAGGAGTTGATGATGCCGGGGGAAAACTCCTTGCTCGCCGTGAATTTGACGGATTGCTTGCCCGCCGACTGGCGCGAAGGTCTGTTTATTGGCCGTGTCCTGACTGCCGCGGGCCCCAGCCCGATCCTTGTAGATAAAGGCATCGCCTACGACATGAGCCAAGTTGCGCCGACAGTGGCGCAACTGGCCGAAAAGCTGCCGCTGGCTGCAGCCTCCGGTGAAGAATTGGGGCCGCTCGACACGCTCGCTTTGCCGCTGCTCAGCCCGGTCGATCTGCAATGCGTCAAGGCGTGCGGCGTGACCTTCGCCCTGTCGGCGATCGAGCGCGTGATCGAGGAGCGCGCGCGTGGCGACGCCAGCGCCGCCGCCGAGATTCGCGGCCGTCTGGAAGAACGGGTCGGCGGCTCCATCCGCGCCGTGGTGCCCGGATCGGCCGAGGCCGCAGCGCTCAAGGCCGCGCTGATCGAGGATGGCCTGTGGTCGCAATATCTGGAAGTCGCGATCGGTCCGGACGCGGAAGTCTTCACCAAGTCGCCAGTGTTGTCGACCGTGGGCCTGGGTGCTGAGATCGGCATCCGGTCGGACTCCACCTGGAACAACCCGGAACCGGAAGTCGTGCTGCTGGTCAATGCCGCTGGGAGCGCTATCGGCGCGACGCTGGGCAATGACGTCAATCTGCGCGATTTCGAAGGGCGCTCCGCCCTGCTGCTGGGCAAGGCGAAGGACAATAACGCCTCCTGCTCGCTCGGCCCGCTCGTCCGCCTGTTCGACGAGGATTTCACCATCGACGACGTGCGCAATGCCGAATTGGAACTGACCATTGATGGGCCGGAAGGCTATCGTCTGGAAGGCCATAGCAGCATGAACCAGATCAGCCGCGATCCGCTGGAACTGGTGCGCCAGACGCTGTCCGAACATCAATATCCCGATGGATTCACCCTGTTCCTGGGCACGTTGTTCGCGCCCGTGCAGGATCGGGACGAGCCGGGCCGTGGCTTTACCCACAAGGTCGGCGATGTCGTCGCCATCTCCACCCCGCGCCTCGGCAAGCTGGTCAACACCGTCGTGACGTCGAAGGACGCCGCACCCTGGAGCTTTGGCCTGACCGCCCTGTTCACCAATCTGGCCGCACGCGGCCTGCTGAAAGAAACCGCATGAGCCGCGCCATCTACCCCAGCCTGGAGGGCAAGCGGGTCTTTATCAGTGGCGGCGGCAGCGGCATTGGCGAAGGGCTGGTCGAAGGGTTCGTGGCGCAGGGCGCGCATGTCGCCTTTTGCGATATCGCCGTGGAACAGAGCGAAGCGCTGGTCGCCCGCCTGTCCGGCGACGCAGCCTTCACGCCGATCTTCCATGCCGTGGATCTGCGCGACATCGACGCCGTGCAGGCGATGATCGGCACGGTCGAGCAGCAGTTGGGCGGGATCGACATCCTGATCAACAATGCCGCCAATGACGATCGCCACACGATCGCGGAAGTGACGCCCGCCTATTGGGACGAGCGGATGGCGGTCAATCTGCGCCACCTCTTCTTCGCGGCGCAGGCGGCGGTGCCGGCGTTGAAGCGCGCCGGTGGCGGTGTGATCCTGAATTTCGGATCGATCAGCTGGCACCTCGCTCTGCCGGAACTGACGCTGTACCAGACCGCTAAGGCCGCGATCGAGGGGCTGACCCGCAGCCTCGCCCGCGATCTTGGCCGGGACAATATCCGCGTCAACACCATCATCCCCGGCAATGTGAAGACGTTGCGCCAGGAAAAATGGTACACGCCCGAAGGCGAAGCGGAGATCGTCGCGGCGCAATGTCTGGATGGCCGTATCCTGCCCGAAGACGTTGCCGCGCTGGCCATGTTCCTGGCGTCGGACGATGCGCGCTATTGCACCGCGCATGATTATTTCATCGATGCCGGCTGGCGCTGACGTCATGAGTGCCGATCCGCAGAGCGTGCTGTCTGTCGGCGCGACGCTGGGCGAAGGGCCGATCTGGGTAGCGCGCGACGCCGCCCTGTGGTTCGTCGATATCAAGGGGCATCGCATCCACCGTTACGACCCGGCGACCGACGTCGGGCGTAGCTGGGCGGCGCCCTGTCAGGTGGGTTGGATCGTCCCGACCGACGACGGGCTGTTTGCGGTCGGCCTCCAGACCGGCGTGCATCGCTTCGACCCGGCGCAGGGCAGCTTCGCCCTGCTCCACGCACCCGAAACGCATCTGCCCGGCAACCGGCAGAATGACGCCTGCGTCGCGCCCGATGGCGCGCTGTGGTTCGGGTCGATGGACGATGCGGAGGAAGCCGATAGCGGTTATTTCTACCGTTTCCACAAGGGCGTATGCGTCGAAAGCGGCCTGCCCGCCGTGTCGATCACCAACGGGCCGGCTGTTTCGCCCGATGGGCGGACGCTCTATCATACCGACACGTTGGGCAAGCGCATCTGGCGCACCGAATTGCGTGAGGACGGCACCGTCGGTAATACCGGCCTGTTCGCGAAGATCGAGGAGGATGCAGGCTATCCCGACGGACCGACGGTGGATGCCGAAGGCTGTTTGTGGACCGGCCTGTTCGGTGGATGGGCGGTGCGCCGTTACGATCCGGCCGGCAAGCTGATGCGCGAAGTGCGCTTCCCCGTCGCCAACATCACCAAGATCGCCTTTGGCGGCGAAGGGCTGACCACGGCCTATGCGACGACGGCGCGCAAGGGGCTGGACATGACAGCGTTGACAGAGCAGCCTCTGGCAGGCGATCTCTTCGCCTTCGATCCCGGCGTGGCCGGGTTGCCGGGCCATATCGCAGCATTGTAAGTCGCAACGATATAAGAATTGGAAGGACGAAGACGGATGAGTGAGGGGAGCGCGGAAAAGGTCAACATGGCCTTTATCGCCGCGATCGTGGCGGTGGCCACGATCGGCGGGTTCATGTTCGGCTATGACAGTGGCGTCATCAACGGCACGCAAAAGGGGCTGGAAAGCGCCTTCGACCTGGGCAAGCTGGGCATCGGCATCAATGTCGGCGCGATTCTGGTTGGGTCGTCCATCGGTGCGTTCGGCGCGGGGCGCATGGCCGACATCATCGGCCGTCGCGGCGTGATGATGCTGGCGGCGATCCTGTTCCTGGTCAGCGCGCTGGTCGCCGGTGCCGCCGGTTCCTCCGCCATCTTCATCATCGCGCGCATCATCGGCGGGCTGGGCGTGGGCGCAGCAAGCGTCATTTCGCCTGTCTATATCTCCGAAGTCACCCCCGCCAATGTGCGCGGTCGGCTGTCGTCGGTGCAGCAGGTGATGATCATTTCGGGCCTTACTGGCGCGTTCGTCGCCAATTTCGTGCTGGCCCGCTACGCTGGCGGGTCCACCGCGCCGCTATGGCTGGACTTCCCGGCCTGGCGCTGGATGTTCTGGTTGCAGGCGATCCCGGCCGCCATCTATTTCCTGGCGCTGCTCGTCATCCCGGAAAGCCCCCGCTATCTCGTCGCGCGCGGGCATGACGATCGCGCGCTGGCCGTGCTGACCCGCCTGTTCGGACCGCAGGAAGCCGCGCGCAAGGTCGCCGAAATCCGGGCCAGCCTCTCCGCCGATCATCATCGCCCCAAACTGAGCGACCTGATCAGCAAGACCACCGGCAAGATCCGCCCGATCGTATGGACTGGCATTGGCCTGGCCGTATTCCAGCAGCTGGTCGGCATCAACGTCGTCTTCTATTATGGCGCGACCTTGTGGGAGGCCGTCGGCTTCTCGGAAGATAATGCGCTTCAGATCAACATCCTGTCTGGCGTATTGTCGATCGGCGCGTGCCTGGGCACGATCATGCTGGTGGACCGGATCGGTCGCAAACCGTTGCTGCTGATCGGATCGGCCGGCATGGCCGTGACGCTGGCGATCGTCGCCTATGCCTTCTCCACTGCCGTCACCGGCGCGAACGGCGCAGTATCGCTGCCCGGTCATAACGGCCTGATGGCGCTGATCGCGGCCAACCTCTATGTGATCTTCTTCAACCTCAGCTGGGGTCCGATCATGTGGGTGATGCTGGGCGAGATGTTCCCGAACCAGATCCGAGGATCGGGGCTGGCCGTCGCCGGCTTCGCCCAGTGGATCGCGAACGCCGCCATCTCCGTCAGCTTCCCGGCGCTGGCCGTATCGCCGGGGCTGGTCGTCACATACACCGGCTACGCCTTCTTCGCGCTGATCAGCTTCTTCTTCGTCCGTGCCATGGTGCATGAAACAAAGGGTCGCGAGCTTGAGGATATGGAAGGCTGAGCAAGGATGCCATCATCCTGCGGGCGGGAGGGCTGGAAGCGGCCTTTTCGCCCGCTGTCGGCGGTTCACTGCTGGGACTGTCGCTGGACGGCGTCGATCTCCTGCGCCGCGCGCCGGAGGGGGCCGGCGATCCGCTCGCCATGGCGAGTTTCCCGCTGGTGCCCTACGCCAACCGGATCGCGGACGGGCGCTTCGCCTTCGAAGGCGCGGATTATCAACTGCCGCTCAATTTCGGCGACCATCCGCACAGCATCCATGGCTTTGGCTGGCAGGCAAGTTGGACAGCGAGTGAGACAGGTAAATCGTCCACGCGGCTGATCCATGAGCATCGCGGCAACGACCATTGGCCGTCTGCCTATCGGGCCGAACAGAAAGTGGCGCTGACGCCATCACAGCTGTCCATCTCGTTGTCCGCCACCAATATCGGCGATGTGGCGATGCCGATCGGGCTGGGCTTCCACCCCTATTTTCTGGCGGATGAGGCCGCTATGCTGACTTTCGGCGCGCATGGCCTGTGGCTGTCCACGCCCGGCATGCTACCCGACCGAGAGGCCCCCGCCGACATGCTGGGTGACTGGTCGCGTCCCGCCATCGTGCGCGGCACCAGCCTAGTCGACAATGCCTATGCCGGTTGGGACGGGACGGCGATCGTCCAGCGCAGCGACGGGGTGCGGCTGACGATGACGGCCACCGGCGCGGACTGGCTGCATGTCTATCGCCCGCCCGGCGAGGCGTTTTTCTGTCTGGAGCCGGTGAGCCACATGCCCGACGCGATCAACCGGGACGGCATGCCGATCCTGGCGCCCGGCGAGACGGCGTGCCTGTCCATGACCATCGCCATCGACAAAATCGAGCAAGCGCTTCCGAAATCCGCCGCAATCGCCTAAGCTGCCCTTCAGCAACGGAAAGAGGGTCTAGCCTATGCAATTTTTGCGGACAGCCTTTTGGGTGGTCATCGCCGTAGCGCTCGCCTTCTTCTGCATGGCGAACTACGTGCCCGTGACCGTGCGCCTGTGGGGCGACATGGTGATGGAAACCAAACTGCCCGTCCTGCTGATCGGCGCATTTCTGCTCGGCGCCCTGCCCTTCTGGATCATGGCGCGAGCGACGCGCTGGCGCTTGAAGCGTCGGCTCGACAGCACGGAACGTGCGCTGGTGGTCGCCACGGCCACCGCCGCGCCGCCGCCATCGCCCGCCTTTTCCGACGCCCCCAGCCTGACCGGCATGGCGGATTCGCCCACTCCAACTCCAATCGTTACAGGACCAGCATGAGCAGCCCCATCTATGTCGCCATCGACACGCCCGACCTGACCAAGGCCCAGACGCTGGCCGGTCAGGTACGGCATCATGTCGGCGGGTTGAAGCTGGGCCTCGAATTCTTCTGCGCCAATGGGCATCATGGCGTGCATGAAATGATGAAGTTCGGGCTGCCGATCTTCCTGGACCTCAAGCTCCACGACATTCCCAATACGGTGGCCAAGGCCGTGCAGGCGCTGCATATGCTGGAGCCGGCGGTGCTGACCGTCCATGCCGCCGGCGGCCGCGCCATGCTGGAGGATGCGAAGGCCGCAGCCGGGATCAATACCAAGGTGGTGGCCGTGACAGTGCTGACCAGCCTGGACGATGGCGACCTGCTGGACATCGGCGTCGGTGGGAAAGCGGAGGATCAGGTCCGCCGCCTGGCCGATCTGGCGCAGAGCGCGGGGCTGGACGGGATCGTCTGTTCCGGCGCGGAAGTGGCGATCGCCAAGGCGGCCTGGCATGATGGTTATTTCGTGGTGCCCGGCGTGCGCCCCATCGGCGGCGCGATGGGCGACCAGAAGCGCGCCGTGACCCCGCGCGAAGCGCTGGATCGGGGCGCATCGATGCTGGTGATCGGCCGTCCGATCAGCCAGGCGGAGGATCCGGATCTGGCCGCGCGCGAGATTGAAGCGACCCTGTAAGACCGGCATCTATGCCTCTCCGCGCCCCGGCGCGGTTGATGGGAGGCATGTTACGCCTATCGAGAAGAGAGCATGGAACTGGCCCCGGCCTACGCCGGGGAACAGGGGCATGGCTTTATGTCGGTGCCTGTTGGCATAGAATGGCCCGCACCGGCACTGCGAGACTGTCGAGCTAAAAGCAGGCGAAGGCCAAGCCATCCTCGGACTTCTTCGCTTCGCTCGCAATCACCGATAACGGGAAATCATATCGATCCGGCGAGACCCGCCGTCCGCCCTCAAGTTAGGCACCACCCTACTATTCGATAATATAGAACATCACGGTCGATATTATTCGGATTTTTTGCTTTTGTTGCTGCCCCTAGACAAGTCCTCACCGGGCAACCCCGCCCTTTCTTGTCGGAGCAACAGGCATGACACGCTTGTCCATGATCATGGCGACCCTGATGGTCGCCGCCGCCCCTATCGCCACGCCGTTATCGGCCAAGCCCGTCGGAAGCGCCGATTATGCCGTCGGGCCGCAATATGACACGACCCATGTCTATGTGCCCGAAGGCCAGTTCGATGCCTTCGTCACCAGCTTCGTCGCGACATTCGGCGGCACCACGTCGAAACAGGGCGAATTTCAGGTTACGCCCACGCCCAGCCTGACCAAGTCGCAACTGGCGCTCACCCCCGCCGGCACCGTGTCCGTCTTCGGTTTCAAGACGCCCATCCCCTATCCCTTCGGCGACGAGCGTACAGGCTATCTGGTGAGCGACATGGACGCGGCGGTCGCATCGGCGGTCGCCCATGGCGCCGTGCGCCGCATCACCACCTTCCCCGATCCGATCGGCCGCGACGCGGTGGTGCAGTGGCCCGGCGGCGTGAACATGCAGCTATACTGGCACACCGCCAAGCCCAACTATCCAGCGCTCGCCAGCGTGCCGGAAAACCGCGTCTACCTGACCGCCGATGCGGCCGACCGCTTCATCAAGGGCTGGACCGGCTTTGCCCATGGCAAGATCCTTTCCGACGATCATGCCGCAAAGGGCGAGGAAATCGGACAGACCGGCAAGACGATCCGCCGCGTCGCGATCCAGAGCGGCTATGGCAAGATGACCCTGTTCGTATCGGACGGGCAATTGCCCTGGCCCTATGGCCGAGACATGACCGGCTATGCCGTTGCCGATATTGACGCCACACTGGCAAAGGCATCCGCCGCAGGCGTGGAAACGCTGGTCACGCCCAAGGCCGTTGCCGGCCGGCTAAGCGCGATCCTGCGCTTTCCCGGCGGCTACATCGCCGAAATCCACAGCCCGGCGGCGCAATAAGATGCGTAGCGAGCATAGCCCCCGCTTCGTCGCGACGATCCTGGACTGGCGGCCGACCTGGTTCGTCGCGCGGTTGCTGCTGGTCGGCGCCTATATGCTTGGAGGCGGCGTGAAACTGGCCGACTGGTCAGGCGCCGTCGCGGAACAGGCGCATTTCGGGATGAACCCGCCCGCGCTATGGGCCGCGTTGACCATCGGGATAGAACTGGTCGGCCCGCTGCTGATCCTGACCGGGCGGCTGGTCTGGCTGGGCGCCGGCATGCTGGGCATCTTCACCTTGCTGGCCGCCTTCACGGCCAACGCCTTCTGGACGATGCCGGCGGGGCAGGACCGTTTCATGGCCACCAACGCCTTTTTCGAACATCTGGGCCTGATCGGCGGGTTTATCCTGATCGCGCTGGTGGCCGGGCGGGCGCGGCGCGATGCCTAAATATCGCGCCTGCCTCCTCCTTTCGCTTTGTGCGTCCGGCCCGCTGGCCGCGCAGACGACCGAAGCCTGGCAGGCGCCGACCCTGTCGATCCCCCGCTATGACGAAGACTGGTCGGACCTGGCCGATGCGGAAAAACGGCGCCGCCATTGGACCGGTCCATTCAAATATATCCCGCTTGGGCCGGACGCCTGGCTTTCCACCGGCGTGGAAGTGCGGGTGCGCAACGAAAATTATGCCGACAATCTGTGGGGTGGGGCCGAAGCGCCGGACGACAGCTATGTCTGGGCGCGAGCCATGCCCTACGCGGACCTGCATGTCGGCGCGGCGGATGGCGTGCATGTGCGCGCCTTCGCCCAGCCGATCATCAGCTATGCCATGGGCGTCGCGCCATCGGCCAGTCCGATCGATCAGAGCCGGGTCGACATGCTTCAGGGCTTTGCGGAGGTCGCCGTTGGCCCGGTCATGCTGCGGGGCGGACGTCAGATGCTATCGCTAGGCACCGAGAGGCTGGTCGGCACCCGCTATGGTCCCAATATGCCGCTGGCGTTCGACGGCGTGCGCGGCAGCCTGTCGCTGGGCAAAGGACGCGCGATCGATCTGTTCCTGCTCAATCCGGTGCAGGCTGGTCCCGACAGCTTCGACGATCGCACCTCCGACACGCGCAGATTATGGGGCGCCTATGCGACATTGCCGCAATTCGACCTCTATTATCTGGGCTATCGCAACCGCGCCGCGCGCTTTGGCGGACGGATCGGGCGCGAGGTGCGTCACAGCATCGGCTTGCGCTTCCATGGCGCACGGGACCAATGGCACTGGAATGTGGAGGCCGTCGGGCAGTTCGGCCATCATGAGGAGCAGCGCATTGCCGCCTGGACGCTGGGCACCGAAGTCGGCCGGACATTGGACGCCCTGCCCCTGTCACCCGATGCGACATTGCGTTTCAACATCGTGAGCGGCGATCGGCATCGCGGTGACGGCACGCTGGGCACGTTCAACGCGCTATTTCCAAAGGGCAAATATTTCGGCGAATTGTCACCTGTCGGCCCGACCAACATCATCAGCGTCAATCCCCGGATCAGCGCGCCGCTGGGCAATGGTTTTTCCGCCAGCATCGCTGCCATGGCCTATTGGCGCTATGCCTGGAACGACGGCCTGTACGATATTCCCGGCAATCTCATTCGCGCCGCCGACCACAGCCGCGCCCGCTTCATCGGCAAGGAAGCCGAAGCGACGCTGGCATGGCAGGCCACGCCCGAACTGGAACTGTCCACGTCGCTGTCGCTCTTTGCGCCCGGCGCCTTCATCCGCCAGACCGGCCCGGCGAAAACCATCGCCATGACCGGTTTCGAAGCCAATTTCCGTTTTTGAACTTCAGGAGCATCGCCATGCCGACTTCGCCTTCTTCCCCCTCTCCCCTGCCCGGCCTGCTGCTGTTGCTGTCGGTCACGACCGGCCTGATCGACGCCGTGAGCGTTCTGGGCCTGGGCAAGGTGTTCACGGCCAACATGACGGGCAATGTCGTCTTTCTGGGCTTTGCCGCAGCGCAGGCGCCGGGATTTCAGGTCGCGCCCTATCTGGTCGCGCTTTTCACCTTCTTTCTCGGCGCTCTTGTCGCCGGGCGCGTGGGGCAGCGCTTTGGCAAGCGACCGCTGCGCCAGTGGCTGACCATCGCGGCGCTGATCGAGGCGGCATTGTTGTGGATCGCGGCGGGCGTTGCGCTGGGCTTTGACGTGCCGACGCTGAAACCCACCGCTGCCCTGTTCGCCATCATCACCCTGACCGCCATCGCCATGGGATTTCGCAATGCGACCATCCGCCAGTTGAAGGTGCCCGACCTGACCACCACCGTCCTGACGTTGACAGTCACGGGAATCGCGGCGGACTCCAGCCTGGCGGGGGGCGGGAATCCCAATCTTGCCCGCCGGGTCGGGGCGATCGTCGCCATCTTCGCCGGTGCGGCCCTGGGCGCGGTGATGGTGATCCATCTGGGGCTGGCCCTGCCGTTGCTGTTGTCAGGCTTCATCGTGCTGACAGGGACGTTGCTGTGCGTGCGGCATCCGGTCGCCGCTTTGCCCCATGGATAGGAGTGGCTGGCCGCACCAAGCCTCGGCGTCACATCACCGGCCCGACGCGACGGTGCCGTCCGGTCCGCTGTGCAGGGTCAATGGCGACAATCGAAGCCGCATCCGGTTTAGCCATTGACCGCACCGGGCCGTCACCACGGCCAGTCGCCAATCATTTGCTGGCTGCCTGGTCGCGCTTGTCCGCTGGCTGCTCGCGATCCAAGACAATAACGCCAGTTCGCCTTCGCTGACATAGGATGTGCCGGGCGGCTGGATGCCCAGGCCCCGCCGCTCTGCCAGACGATGCAGAATGGCGAAACAGCGGACGGCGCGCGGGTCCGGATGGCTGGACCATTCGCCGCGTATGAAGGCCAGCACCCGGCGTTCTACCCGGGTGCGGCGATGCAGCGGCAGGGTGGTCCGCTTCATAAGGCGCGCGCCACAGTCAGCGACAGGATTGCGCCCTGCCATTGATCGCGCTGTTCCAGTCCCGACGCCGTACCCGCGCGGCTGGGCGTGTAGAAGCGGCGAAGGCGGTGCGTATCCTGCCCGTTGATGGCACTGGCTTTCAGGGTCGTCTTGAACCCGGCCAGCGCGCTCGTTTCGACATAGGCGCCCCACAAGGCGTCGTCGCGCCAGGCCAGCCATTCGCCTGTATAATAGACCGACCCGCGCTCGGCCGCCGCATAGTTTATCCCCCAGGAGGATCGCAGTGCGGGCACATCATGGCGAAATTCGGCGGTCAGGCTGCGCGGCGAGATATCGTCCATGTGCCGAGCCCCGCCCGTCACCGGATCCCGCAAGCGCGAGCCGCGCAGCGTGCCGTCCAGCGTCAGCCGCGCGCCGCGTATCGCATCGTCGAGCGGCAAGGTCGCCTGCGCCGTGACACCCCATTGGCGCGCATTGCCGATCGTGCCCAAAGCCTCGTCCCCCGACGGCAGCAACAGATAGCCAAGCAACCCCTGATGCCATTGATGATAGCCCTCGACCGCGATCGCGCCGCCCTTGCCCCAGCGATGATCGATCCGGGCCAGCCCGCGGGTCACGCGAGCGGGACGCAGGCCGGCATTGCCGCCAAGCGGCCTGCCATCGGCCTGGTTCACCGATGCGGCAAAATCGCCGAAGTCGAGTTGATCCACCGTCCGGCGAACACCGACGCGCAGTTGCGTGCGTCCCGTTGGCGACCAGACGAGCGCGGCCGAGGGCTTCCAGTAGGACAGACTCTGTTCGTTCGGAAAGTCGCCGACGACGCGGATGCGCGACATCTCAAAGGCCATGCCGCTTTCCAGATTGAGCGTGCCGGCCAGTTTGACGGTAAGATTGGCAAAGGCTTCGCCGCGCAATTCGGACACGCGCGTATCGGCATTGGCAAGATTGACCGGCAACAGACCGCCGCCCACATCCTCCGCATAATCCAGCCGGCTCGACAAGCGGTTATAGGCGATTTCCATGCCCAGTTCCGGGCGGATCACATGGTCGCCCTCCTGCGTCAGCGTGCTGCGGCCGACGAGTTCGAGCGGCTTTTGTCGAAGCGAGGAGACGCCCTGATAGCCCGGCTCGGCATAATTTTCATCCGTGGCGCCGTCCTCCAGCCGGGCGAGGCCGACCAATTTGGTGGTCCAGCCCGATCCAATCGCGCGGGTCCAATCGAGGCCCAATTCGGCGCTTTTCCCCTTTTCTTCGTAGACGATATCACGCATCGCCCGGGGCGCGCCGTCCCGCTCGCCCGCAAAAATGTCGATGGCGCGGCGGGAGCGGAAACCATCCTTGTTCAGTCGCAGATTGACGGTCAGCGCGCCGCCCGCAACCGCGCCGGACGTGGAGGCGGCCAGCCCCCATTCGGGTGCCTTGGCCGTCGTCTTTTCGAACCGGGTCTGCGTCAATTGACCTGCCGCATCCCGATTATAATAGAGGCCCTTGGCCGGGAAGCGCGCCACTTCCCCGGACAGTTCGACATTGGTCTGCCAGCCGGCGATGCGGCGGGCATGGCTGATCTGTGCGGAGGGGGACAAGCGCCCATCGGACGTATGGCGCACCGTGACGGACGCATTGCCCGAGCCCCCGGCATCGGTGCGCAGGATGACATTGGCCACCAGCGTCTGCCCCTGCGCCTCGGCCGCGTCCGTGCCGCGCAAGAGCAGGATGCGTTCCACGCGCGAGGCGCTGATCCGGCGCAGCACCTGGCTGATCCCGCCAGCCTTTACCGTGGGACGCTGGCCGTCGATCAGGACGTTGCCCGCCGCGCCGCCGAAGCCACGCAGGCTCGACCCTTCCGACAGCAAAAAGCCCGGTGTCCGTTCCAGCATGTCGAGCGCCGTCTGGGGCTGGAAAGGCGCGTAAAAGTCTGCCGGATATACCGGATTGGGACCGGCTGGTATCACCGGCGGGTGCGTGGGATGCTGTGTGGCCATATCCGGCCGCACTTGATCGTCGGAGGGCGTTACCGCCACGGCGGCGAAGCTGGAAAAGAACAGGGTCAGATTCATCGCATGAAAAACTCTACCGGGACGATCCGTTCGATCGTGTCGCCAATGACATCCTTAGGTGGCTTGGGCAGCGGCTGCGCGCGTTTCGGCGGCTCGACCGTGGGCTGATCGATAGCGGCTTTGGCCGCTTCCTTCTGTCCCTTTTCCGGACGGGGCGGCACGTCCCGTATCGGTTCGGGAGAAGGCGCTATGCGGACATCGGCTGCCTGCGCAATGTCGGTCACCAGCGCGAAACCACCGGTCCGCCGGACCGGACAGCGGTCCAGATCGGTCTGATAATTCTGGAAACCGGCAATGAGTTGCGCTGCCATCGTCCGCCCCTAAAAATGATGTGCGGCGCCTAGATTAATTGCGATGGATTCGCAATAGCATATACTATCAATCTCGTCATCCTTCCAAGGCCAACCCGTTTTTTGGCACCTAACGCCTTCAAATCCTTTGCCGCTGCAGCATGGCCCGCTGGCCATCTTCACAATCCGACCGAAATATTATTTCTATAATGTTACATTGCATATGAGAGTCAATCTCATTAATGGCCCGCAGCAAGCGGATGAGAGATTCGCACAGACAGTCGATCGCAATGCAAATGATCAATTTGGGGGGCCATGCCATGTCCGTTACCGTCAAGCTTCTTGCCCGCAATTCCGGCGCCTCGGCCGTCGCCCTGGCCCTGCTGAGCGCCGCCCATGCCTATGCGCAGGCTCCGGCAGGTGACATCGATGCCGATTCCATCATCGTCACGGGCAAGACGGAAACGACCGGCCTCCACCTTTCGTCGCGCGAAACGCCGCAATCGGTGACCGCCATCGACAGCCTGCGCATGCAGGAGCAAGGGCTGTACGAAATTTCCGACGTGATGGATCAGGTCGTGGGCATCCAGTCCAATCGGACGAGCGCCCTCGGCACGGACGGCACCGCCTACACGGCGCGCGGCGTGGCGGTCAAAAACTATCTGGTCGATGGCGTCGCACGCCCGACCAATCTTTATGGCTTTACCGAGGATACGGCCGATCTAGTCGCCTATGAACGGGTCGAGGTCATCCGCGGATCGGCAGGCATGATCACCGGCACCGGCAATCCCGCCGCCGCGATCAACATGATCCGCAAGCGCCCAGGCACCGATCTGCGCGCCAGCGTATCGGCCCGGGTCGGATCATGGGACATGTACCGGATCGAGGGCGATGTGGGCGGTGCATTGACATCCGACGGCCGGGTGCGCGCACGCGTCGCAGGTGCCTGGCAGGATAATGACACCTTCATCGATCGCGAGCATATCAAGCGCAAGGCGCTGTACGGCGTGATCGAAGCGGACCTGGCCCCCAATACGTTGCTGACCGCCGGCGTGGAATATCAGAATTTCCGCAGCACCGGCGCATCGCGCGGCGGCGTGCCGCTCTATTTCACCGACGGTAGCGAGACCCATTTCGCGCGATCGACCAATGGCGGGGCGAATTGGTCGGACTTCAGCCGCAAGAGCACCAACATCTTCGCCTCCATCGCGCATGATTTCGATCCGAGATGGCATCTGCAGATCGACGCCGAACATAAATCTGGCTCCTATGACGAGACGATCGGCTATTTCTTCGGCACGGCGATCGACAAGAATACGGGCCTTGGCGGTACGTTCTACGCCACCCGCTGGGCATCCGACCTCAAGCTGGATGCCGTCTATGCCAATTTGCGCGGCAGCTTCGACGCATTGGGACAGGAACAGCATATCGCGCTGACGCTGAGCCATGCCCAGTTCAACGACGACCAGACCCCCTATCCCGGCTGGTGGGACGGCCCAGACTATATGAAGTCGATCGACGCGCTGACATATTTCAAGACCGGCGACGTGCTGAAACCCGACCTGTCGGCAACCGGCAGCCTGGCCGGCAATCGCGTCAAAACCAGCGCGGCCGCCGGTGTCGCGCGCCTGAAGCCGATTTCGCCCCTGTCCATCATCATCGGCGGCCGACTGACATGGTGGAAACAGGACAGCTATGCGCAGGGCGTGACCGGTCCCCGGACATGGACCCCCGGCACTCGGGAAAAGGCCGTGCTGACCCCCTATGTCGGTGCCGTGCTCGACATCACCAAGACCCTTTCGGCCTATGTCAGCTATGCCAGCGTGTTCGAGCCGCAGACGGCGCGTACCGTGAACGGCGACATGTTGGCACCGCTGGAAGGGAATACCTATGAAGCTGGCCTGAAGGCCGATTTCTTCGACGGGCGCCTGGCTGCGAGCGCCGCAGTTTTCCGCATGAAGCAGGACAATTATGCGATTGCCGATGGCGATGGCATCTTCGCCCCCGACGGCAGCACCGCATATCACGCCGTATCAGGCATGAAATCGTCCGGTTTCGAACTGGAAGTGAATGGCGAGATTCTGCCCGGATGGCGCGTTGCGGGCGGCTTTGCCAATGCGCGATCGGAAGATCGCGATGGCGTGCGCCAATTGCCACAAACCCCCAAGGACAGTTTCAAGATGTTCACCACCTATCGGCTGCCCGGCGATCTGGATGGGCTGACGATCGGCGGCAACCTGCAATGGCAGGGCAAGGGGCGCACCGAATATGCGGGGCCAAATGGCGTATTCTACACACAGGGCAGCCTGGCGACACTGGACCTGATGGCGCAATATCGTTTCTCCGACCATCTGACGCTGGCCGCACATCTGGATAATGTCTTCGACAAGACCTATTATTCGGGCCTATCCACTGGCAGCGCGCGCTATGCCGCGCCCCGCAGCCTGATCTTCACGCTCAGGGGCAGCTTGTAAGCGCATGATCGTGGCGCCCCTTCATTCGCACTGGACTGCCTCCGCTGCATCAGCAGCGCAGGCATCGCCGTTCAGCGTACCTGATTGCGTAGCCGTTCCTTTTCCTCCGTCTGCCAGACCGTGTCGCCACTTTGCCAATTGGCCGGACATCCGGAGCAATCCTTCATCCAGGCGTCCTGGAACACCGCAAAGCGGATGCGTGACGCATCCATGATAGCCCCTTCCAGATTGGCTTCGTAGAATTTCGCTTCCAGCAAATCTGCATGGATCAGTTTTGCGCTTTTGAATGACGCGCCTTTCAGCAGCGCTTTTTCCAAAGTCGCCGCCGTAAAATCGACGCCGTCGAACGTCGCATGACCGGCCCGGGCAAAGGCCAGATTGGCGCCACGCAGCGATGCGCCAGTCAGCCGCGCACCATTGAGGAATGTCATGGACAGGTCTGCCCCTTCCAGATCCGCGCCTTCCAAATTGGTGCCGGTCAGGTTCGCATGCCGCAGATCGGCGCGCGACAATTTGGCGCCATTCAGGTCGGCGCCCGTCAAATCGGCGTTCGCCAGATCGGCAAACCGCAGGTCCGCCCCCGGACAGGCGGTGTGCGGGGCGATGGTACATCCGTTCACGACCCAAGGGGACGGACGCTCTTCTATATTGACGATCTTTTGCTGAGCATGGGCAGGCGTGACAGCCGAGACGGCCAGCAGTGAAAGGACAATCAGGCGCATGGGATATTCCGATCCATGGGCGAAAGAGGGTGCCCGGCCGAAGACGCGAGGGAGGTCGCATGTCCGGCCGGGCGCTTCACGCGGCGTGTCGGCGCCGCGCCAAGATAATTCAGGCGTCGGGCAGTTCGAACACCCAGAAGGAGCCGCCCTGGCTGACCGTGCGGGTCAGGTCTGCCATGTCGCCGCCCCATAGCGGCACCGCGCCGCCATAGCCGGAGGCGAGGCCGATATATTGCTTGCCATCCTCTTCCCAGACGATCGGCACGGACACCACGCCGGACCCCGTCTGGAACTTCCAAAGCTCCTCGCCGGTCTTCGCGTTGAAGATCTTCACATAGCCATCGCTGGTGCCCTGGATGACGATATTGCCTTTGGTGGTGACGTTCCCGCCCCACAGCGGCAAATGTTCCTTGGCTTCCCAGGCGATCTTACCGGTCTTGGGGTCCATCGCGCGCAGCACGCCGACATGGTCGTCAAACTGCTTCCTGATGCGGAAACCCTGCCCCAGATAGGCGGCCCCCTTGTTATAGGTGACATTTTCGGTCCAGTAATCTTCCGACCAGTCGTTGGACGGGATGTAGAACAGGCCGGTGCCGGGATTGTAGGACATGGGCATCCAGTTGGTACCGCCGAGGAAATTGGGCGTGACGCGGATGCTCTCGCCCTTGTCCTTGCCCGGCGCTGGCGGCGGCGGGCGCTGGCCCGGATTTTCGATCGGCCGCCCGTTGGCGACATCCCATTTGCTGGCCCAACTGATATTGGGGACGAAGGGATAAATGCCGAGCGCGCTGCCCTTCTGCTTGCTGATCCTCCCGTCGCGCTTGGTCAGCTTGTCGAGGTCGGTCAGGAAGAAATAGCCGTTGCGGTCGGCATGGGCGCCCGCCCGGATCGTCTTGCCGTCCTTCTCCAGATCGAACAGCACGATCGGGTTGTTGCCCGAAAAATCCCAGGCGTCGTTGGGCGTATGCTGGAAGAAGCCGACCGGCTCGCCCGTCGAAGGCTCGATATAGACCTGACCCGACGTATAGAGGCTGTCGCCCGGCGAGCGTTTCCACGTATTCCACGGCGCGGGGTTGCCGGTGCCGATGACGATGGTGTTGGTCTTTTCGTCATAGGTGGCAGACTGCCACGGTGCGCCGCCGCCGTGATTCCAGGCCTCGACCTTCTTGCCGTCCTTGTCATTGGGCCAACTGGGCGCCTTGGGATCGCCGGTGAAGCTCGACGGCTTGCCGTTCAGGCGACCCTGATGCCCTTCCACCATCGGGCGCATCCAAATTTCCTCGCCCGTGTCGGGATCGCGGGCGTATAGTTCGCCCACCACGCCGAATTCGTCGCCCGACGATCCGTGGATCAGCATGATCCGGCCGGTCTTCTTGTCCTTCACGATCGTGGGCGCGCCGGTCATGGTGTAACCGGCCTTGTGATCCTGAAACTTCTTGTTCCACACGACCTTGCCGGTCTTGCGGTCCAGCGCCACCATCCCCGCGTCCAGCGTGCCGAAGAAGATCTTGTCGCCATAAATGGCCGCGCCGCGATTGACGACGTCGCAGCAGGGACGGATATCGTCGGGCAGGCGGGCGGTGTAGGACCATATCTTCTTGCCGGTCTTCACATCCAGCGCGAACACGCGGCTGTAGGAACCGGTGACATAGATGACGCCGTCATAGACCAGCGCCTGACTTTCCTGTCCCCGCTGCCGTTCGTCGCCGAAGGAGAAGACCCATTTGGGCACGACCTTCTTCGCGTTTTCACTGTTGATCTGGGTCAACTCGCTATAGCGCTGCGCTTTCACGCCCAAGCCATACATCAACACATTGTCGTTGCTTTTATCATCCGCCAATATGTCTTCCCAGGTCACGCCGGGCAGCTTGAAATCATGCTTCTGCGCCGCCGGCTGGCCGACCACCGGTGCCGCACCCAGCACCGCCATGGCGCACGCCATCAGACGCCCCCGTCTTCCCATCATCGCATCCTCCTAAAGCCAGACTGCGGTCATTCCCGCTTGTCGAAGCCAAGAGTAGGCGGCGTTTTATGAGATGGTCCTGATGGCTTTATGAGAAAGCGCTCAGACTGACTTATGCTTTGGTCCGATGCCGCAGCAGGAACCCGACCCCGCGCACGGTCGAAAGGTCGGGCGCCCCGTCATGGCGGATAAGATGCTTGCGCAGATAGCCGACATAGACGTCCACCGCATTTTCGGTGACCTCCGCATCCTGTCCCCACACCTCATCCAATATCTGCCCTCTGGTGACGACCTGCCCCGCCTGACGCGCCAGGCAGTGGAGCAGGTCGAACTCGCGACGGCTGAGGGGGAGCGATACTTCTTCCACCCGCGCGGCCCTGCCGCGCACATCGACCACCAATCCATCCAGCACGATCCGGTCCTGAGATTGGACGGCGCTGCGCCGGATCATTACGTTCAACCGCGCCAGCAACTCGTCGAACGAAAAGGGCTTGGTCAGATAATCGTCCGCGCCGCAGCGAAAGCCGTCCAGCCTGTCCTCCAGTTCCGCGCGCGCGGTCAGCATGCAGATGGGAAGGTCGTTGCCCTTAGCGCGCGCCTCTCGGCAGAGGTCGGCACCATCCGCATCGGGCAGGCCCAGATCCAGAATGGCCGCATGAAATTGACCCGATGCCAGCCGTGACTGCGCGCGGCGCCCCAATGTCTGCCATTCCACGGCATAGCCTTCCGCCGTCAGGCCGCGATGGACGAACCGGCCAATGCCCGGATCATCCTCCACAAGTAATATCCTCAAACCCGCGCCGGCAGCCTGAGCGACACGCATAATCCTTCTCCCTCATCCCTGTTATAGGCGCTGATCCGGCCCTGATGAGCCTGGGCAATCCAGCGGGCCAGCGACAGGCCGAGCCCGGTGCCGCCCAGCGATCGGCCCGCTTTCCCTTGCACATAGGGGTCGAAGATGCGGTCCAGTTCGCCATCCGCGACGCCCGGCCCCTCATCGGCGATGACGATCCCGACCTCCCCATCTGTATGGGTTCCGTGCAATCGGATCGTGCTGCCGGGGGGAGAGAATTTGACCCCATTATCCACCAGCGCCAGCATCGCCTGCCGCAAACGGTCTGCGTCGCCCATGATGGGCATGGGTCGATCCAGCGCCTCCAGTTCCAGCCGGATGCCGCTGGCATGGGCAAAGGAAAAAGCACTCTGCCCGACCTCACGCGCCAATTGTGCAAGATCGACCCGATCCTGCCGTATCGGCAACGCCCCGTCCTCTGCACGGGCCAGGGTCAACAGGTCGTCCAGCCGCCGTTCCAGAAAGAGATTGCTGTCCAATATCTGCTGCAATGCATCGCGCAGAACCGACACGTCGCCATCCATGCGCAGCGCCACCTCTGCCTCACCCCGCATGACGGTGACGGGCGTGCGCAGTTCATGACTGACTTTGGACAGGAAAAGGCGGCGGCGGCGATCGGTTTCGCCCAGCTGCTGGTTCAATCTTTGCAGCTCGCGTGTCCGCGCGATCACCTTGTCTTCGACCGCCAGCGCCATATCCTCGAAATGCGCGATCAATTGCCGGACTTCCCGCAATCTGCTGCCGGGCAACGGCTTGCGATCATCCTCTTGCGCGATGGAACGGGTCGCGTTGGCCAGAGCCGCAAGCGGAACCACCAGATGCCGCCACAGGAAGAAAGCCCCACCGAATGGCAGGGCCAACAATAGGCAGATGATGACCGATATCAGTCGCCATGCACCGATCTGCGCTTGCTGCGCCTGCTGCGTTGCGACCTGCGCTTCACTATTCTCCTGCGCCGCTATGCTGCGAACCAATTGTCTGATTGCAGGCAATGCACCCGGGCCGGACTGAAGCAGCTGGAGCAGATGCCTGGCATTGGCTTCCTCCCGCGCCTGATAGCCAAGGTCCGACGCATCATCGCCCATCAGCGTCGTTTCCTCGGCGATGCTGGCAAAATAGGCTTTGACCGCCACACCCAATTCGGTCTGGGCAGTGGTGGAACGGTTCAGCAAGAGCTGGGCCGACTCCGCGTCGATATGTGCCAGCAGCAAAGCCTGCTGCTGCGCCATATCTGCTCGCCGCGCGAATTGATGCGTCGATCCTTGCAGGTAGATTATAGTGCCCAGCAAAGCGCCAAGGCCCATCGCGACGGCGATGGCACCGGTTAGGAACAGACCCCGAAATCCCACCAGAGTCACCACATATCCTCTCCAGTCCCCAGCCTCTGCAGGGCTTGGCGAAAGGCTAGATCATGGCTCGCGCAACGTCCCTTATACCAAGGGAGGATGCAGGACGTGCGTCGGCCGCCATCACGTCCGTCAGGAAGGACATGGTGCAGATGACGCGGCGGGAGCCGATGGCCCCCGCCGCGTCATGCGCGTTACATCAGAAAGCGAGATGCAGCGTCGCCTCGACCGTGCGCGGGTCGCCCAGCACCCACTGGCTGCTGCCATAAGTGGCACGGGCATAAGTCTCATTGAAGATGTTGCGCACGCGCAGCGCGGCACTCGCCCCCTCGACAAATTGCCAGCGCACCCCTGCATCGGTGAGCGTGTAGGCCGGGACGATCCGGCTGTTCGCCGCGTCCTGATACCGTTTGCCGACATGGCTGACGCCACCGTCCATCACCCAATTATCGGCAAACTCCCAACTGACGAACGCGTTAGCGGTCTTTGCCGCCACATTGCTAGGGCGGTTACCGGCCCGCTGGAACAGCACGCCGCCTACCGACTCCGCAAAATCGTCATAGCGCGCCCGGACCAGCGCACCATTGAGCATGATGCTGAGACGGTCGATCGGCTCAAGGAAGAGCGAAGCCTCCACGCCGCGTGAGCTTTGCTGGCCCACCTGTACCTGAATAGTGGGAATCAACGGGTCGGATGTCAGCAGCTTGCGCTTGACGATATCATAGGCGGCCAAGGTCCACTGCCCGCGCGACCCCCAGAAGATATGCTTTATCCCTGCCTCATATTGCCGGCCGGTCGACAGGTCGAAATCGCTTTGCGCCATGCTGGTGGACACCAGCGCGCCGACCGGATCGGCCGCCGTGGCATATTGGCCATAGAGCGCCAGCGACGGCACCGGATTATAGACCGCGCCCATGCGCCATGTCACCGCATCGGGGGTGGCGACGAAGTTGTTGGCCGCGTTCACATAGTCGGTCTTGGTAATTTCCGGCCGATCGTAGCGCAGGCCCCCCACCAGCGAGAATTGCTCGCTGAACTTCAGTCGATCCTCGGCAAACAGCGCATATTGGCGGATGCGATTGGTGTAGCGCGGCTTGGTCGGTGCGCCAGGCTGATGAAGGAACAGCCCCGGATCGGGATTGGCGGCATCGACCAAGCGCGTTGCATTATTGCCGCTGTTACTGACATTCTTGTAACTGATGCGATTGACGTCGAAGCCGATCACCAGACTATTGTCCAGTCCGCCGACGCCATGGTTCAACGTCGCACTGGTACGGTTGCCGGTCTGTTTTTGTATATGGTACAGTTCCAGGAAACTGGATTGGCGGACCTGCGCGGCATTGCTGGCCGTCGCCGGCACATAGGTGACGGTTTCGGCATTTTTCCAATATTTGTTCGCCCACAAATGATAGAATATGCTCCGGATGGTCAATGCGTCCGACGGTTGCCACTCCATTTTCGCCTGGCTCCAATTGTCGCGGAAGCGCAGCCGGGCATCGGCGACATTATAGTTGTTCTTCCTGATCGAGCGATCAAGCGCGCCATTGACGAGCGGCACGCCAAACCAGGTGCGGGGATTTTGTTCGCTATAGTCATGGGACAGAGTGATGCTCAGATTCGCGGCGGGCTTCAGCCGGATAGCGCCGGCCAGCGCCACTGCATCGGCGTCGCCCCGCGTCATCCACCCTTCGGACCGGCGAACGCTGGCATCCGCGCGGAAAGCGACACCGTCCGTAACCGGGCCGCCTGCGCCGACCCCGATATTGAAGCTGTCATAGGACGACACGCCTACGCGCCCGCTGACCTGCATATTGTCCGACGGCTGCTTGCGCACGACGTTGACCGCGCCACCGATCGCGCCTTCGCCATAAAGGACTGAAGCCGGGCCGCGCAAAATCTCCACGCTTTGCGCCATCCACGGATCGGCGGGGAAGGTCAGCGTATTATTGTACATGCGCATGCCGTCATACAGGGTCATGACCGAATTCTGCCCGGTAAAGCCCCGCGCAGAGAGGCCGAAACCGAACACGCCCGACGTGTTGACGATGCCCGTCGCGCGCGCGGCAGCATCCTGAATGGTAAGGTCGCCGCGCAGGCGAATGGCGTCGCCATCCAGCGTTTCGACACTGGCCGGCATTTCCAGCGCGGTAAGGCCAAGCCGGCTCGCCCCGTCATTTTTCTGGTTGAGGCGCAGCGGATCGACGACGCCGGTGACGATGATGGCCGCCTCGTCCGTGTCTTCGGCAGACGGTTGGGCAAAAGCGCCAGGCGCAACAAGAGAGAAGGCCGCAATCGCAGCCGGTGCACATTTCAACATATTCAACCCCCGTTCGGCATCGCACGACAATCGGGCGGGGGCGTGCCGTTCACGAACGGTCGGCAGCCGGCATCGGCCGGACGCCAGGGGCGGCCGACACACAGCGTCCGATGCGGCCCCAGCCGCTCGTTCGTCGCTCAGACGGAGTTACCGTGCCGCGGCCATCCCCTGGACCAAGGCAAGAGCGACCAGACGCCGGCAGGTCTCCTGGCTCATGGGTCATCGCTTGATATACGGCCTTCCCAGGCCTCGCATGATTTAGCGTCCGGCCCAGTGGCTGGCAGATCGGTCGCAATGCCGTCTGCTCATGTATATCGCGCTCGCCACTTACAGTTGCAGGGACAGCCCTGGATTTGGACGGCTCGCACCATCCTCACCATGTTCCCATTTTAATCCCCGTTTCCGGGGAACCGACGCGATCTTTGTCTCCTCGGCTCCCAAAGGCGCCGCATCGACACACCCATCTATGATTCTCATGTTGCCGGCGCAAGAGACTTCCGCATTGTTCTTCAGCGGACTGATCGGCTTCTATAATATTGCCTCCCTCATAACGCCGTCGGTACGGTTCCGCCGTCGATGACATATTCGGTGCCAGCAGCGGGAGTCGTCGTTGATCGAGGTCACATGGATGACGATACCGCCATCCCTGCGGAGCATCGTCCTTACCGCCAAAGGACGGGCGGGCGGCGCGTCAATCCGGCGGATTTAAGGCGCATCGGATCGGGGCAGGACAGGCCGACGCCTGATATCGCAAGCGGAATAATCTCTCTGGGATGTCGCAAAACTTACATTTTATCGACCTACTCACCAGCCGCCCTCCCATGATATTCCGAGTTCACAGTCGTGACTGCGCTTCATGTTCGCCCTATTGACCGCTGGTTCGTGGACGAAGTCCTGCCGCACGAAAGCGCCTATATCGCCTATGCGCGCCGCACCGTGCGTGACGAAGACGAAGCGGGCGACATCGTGCAGGAAGTCTATGCCAAGCTGTTCACGCTCGACGGCTGGACCGCCATCGCCAATCCGCCCGGCTATGTGATGCGCATGATCTACAGCCATTCTATCGACCGTATCCGACAGGCCCGTGTCGTCACCATGCAACCCATGCCTGCTCCAGCCATAACCGATGTCGCCGACGACATGCCTGACAGTTTCCGCATCGTCGCCGCCCGCACGCAAATGGCCCGCGTGCATCAGGCGATCGCCGCACTCCCCGACCGCTGTCGCATCGCCCTTGTCCGTCGCCGTTTCGGCGAAGAAAGTCCGCGCGCCATAGCCGACGATCTGGGCATCAGTATCTCCACATTCGAAAAGCGTCTGGCCCGCGCCGTCCAACTGTTGACCCATGCCCTCACCCCTTACGAACCGGCCATGGACGACGTATCGGAACAGTCGCAGGAGAAGATGCTTCTCTGACCGGCAAGCGCCTGTTAGATAGAAGGAAGGGATTGATCCCCCTCATGGATTGGCCCGATTGGCGAATATAACGAACGACAGATGACGATTTCTAAGGATCCGCTGGGTCAGGACGCCCTCATTGCCGAAGCGTCGCGATGGTTCGCTGCGCTGGAGGCGGGCACGGCACATGCAGATGATTTCGAAAAATGGCGACGCGGCGATCCGGCTCGCGCCGTCGCTTACGCGCGCGTCGTTGCCAATTGGGAGCGGATCGCCACCGCATCCCCGGCAGCGCTTCACCCGCGCACGGATGAAGCGCCCGCGTTCACCCGTCGTCAATGGCTCCGGATCGCCGCTGTCGGCGTGCCGCTCGCCGTCATCGGATCCGGCTTCGTCGCGCAGCGCGCCTATGCCTGGGACAATGCAACGACGGGCGTGGGCGAAACCCGGCGCGTCAACCTGCCGGACGGCAGCATCGCCTACCTCAACACCGACACGTCCTTGTCATGGCAGTTCTCGAAAAAGCAGCGGGCGCTGCGCCTGGAGCGCGGTGAAGTGGCGCTCGACCTGCGCGGCCGCGACAGCGCCATCTTTCACGCGGATGCGGGATCGCTGTCGCTCACACCCGGCCTGTTCGATGCCCGCGTTACGGACGACCGGGTGAAAGTAACCCTGGTGGACGGCCCCGCCATGCCCCTGCGCGACACCGCAGACGCCGAGGCGTTGAAGCCCAACCAGTCGATCATCGTCGAAGGCGACGGCATGCATCGGGTCGAAACCCACAGCAGCGAACAAGTCGCCTCGCTCATGGCCTGGCGCGCGGGTGAGATCATCTTCATCGATCAATCGGTCGCCGACGCAGCGGCAGATTTCAATCGCTACCTTCCGCGGAAAATCATCGTCGTCGACGCCGCACTCGCGCAGGAAAAAATCGGCGGCCGCTTCGACCTGTCACGCCCCGACCAGTTTCTGAAAGCCGTATCGCTCAGCCTGAACGCACAGGTCACGACCACCCCCAACGGCTATCGCCTGGCGCGATAAGACACCGTTCGTAAAATGCGCGAAAGAGCGCATTTTCGATGCGGCACGGCAAAGGGCGCATTTCCAAACAGTCGCAAACGCAGCGCGAAACGACCGCGTCTTCACGCCACCAAATGATCGGGAGATTTATTTTCCTCCGGCTTGGAGGCAGTGCCTTCCAATCCCGTCATCACACCGAACCGCGCAAATATGGCGCTCTTCGGGGGTTGATCTTTCATGTCGTTCCGTATGTCCCATTCGCTTCTTGCCGCCCTTGCGACCACAACAGCGCTGGTCGCCAGCCCGGCGCAGGCCGCTTCGGTCTATTTCGATGTACCCGCGCAGGATCTGGGCGCTTCACTGATCACTTTCTCAAAGCAGGCCAAGATCAAGATCGTCTATCCTGCGGCTGAAATTCGCGGCATGGCCGCCCCTGCCGTCCGCGGCACGATGACCCGTCAGGCTGCCCTGTCGCTGCTGATCGCCGGCTCGGGCCTGCGCGTGGTGGGTGATGACGGTCAGCTGGTCGCCCTGGCGCAGACCAATATGGGAAACGCGCCTGCTGCCGCGAATGAACAGTCCGCCGACGACGCCATAGTCGTCACTGGCTATCGCCGGTCGATCGAGGAGAGCCTGGAGCAGAAGCGGCAGGCCAATGCCTTCGTCGACGTCATCACGGCGCAGGACATCGGCAAATTCCCGGACAAGAACGTCGCCGACGCGCTGCAACGGATGCCCGGCGTCGTCATCACCCGCGACGGCGGCGAAGGATCGCGCGTCAGCATCCGTGGCCTTCAGCCGGGCCTGACGCAAACCCTGCTCAACGGCAATTTCCTGGCCGGTGCCGATAGCGGCGATCCGCAGCGTTCCTTCAACTATGTGATGCTGCCCGCCAATTTCATCGCCAGCACCGAAGTCTATAAGTCCTCCGAAGCGCGGCTGGAGGAAGGCGGCATCGGCGGCACGATCATCCTCAACACCCGCCGTCCCTTCGACGTGCCTTCCGGCTCCGGCTTCATTTCGGCCGAGGGTACCTATTCGGACAATAGCGAAAAGTTCGAGCCGCAGATCGGCGCTCAATATTCGTGGAAGAATGCCGATGAAACCATCGGCTTCCTGATCGGCGGCGTCTATCAGAAGCGCACCAACCGCGAAATGCGCTCGACCGCAGGCACATGGCGCTGGTGGAGCGACCGCGGCGCGAACGGTCAGGTGCTGGAACGCGCGACCGACGTCAACGGCAAGCCGATCGCCAATGACGCGGCGGTGTCCTACTGGACCGGCGGCGGGCAAAGCACCAATGATGGCACCCATTATACCGGTTACTGGGCACCTCAATCGGTCCGCACCGAAATATTCGATCAGGACCGCGAACGCTTCGGCATTCAGGCGACGGCCCAGTTCCGCCCGACCGACAGCCTGACCATCACCGCCAACTATTTCCGATTTCAATATAGCAGCGACTTCACCTATAATCAGTTGACGATCCCTGAATGGGGTTACGGCAAATTCTTCAGCGACGCTGTGTTCGACAAGAGCGGTACGGTCATGAAGTCCGCCACCTTCGCGGTGCCCGGATCGCCCTGCCTTGGCAGCACGCCGATGTGCACGATGGAAACCCCGCGCCTCACCGGCTCTTACAGCGAGGAAAAGCAGCACAGCCAGACCTTCGAAGCTGAAGCCCGCTACAAGCGCGACCGGTTCGACGCGCTGCTGAAGGTCGGCAAGACCGCGTCGCAGGGCGGCCCATCGCTGCGTTTCCAGGCCGCCGCAAAGCCGCGCATCACCGTGCCGGGTCAGGAGAAGAACGGCAATTTCCTGAGCGCATGGACATTGGGCAGCAAGGGCGTGGCGATGGAATTCTCGCCCAACCTTCAGGAAAACCTGATGAACGGCATCGCCCAGATCGACATCGGCGGCACCAACAGCAGCTTCACCAACAGCGCCATCGACCAGCCCTATGTGCAGTTGGACATGACGCGCAGCTTCGATGACGGCGGCTTCTTCCGCTCGATCCAGCTCGGCGGCAAATGGCGCAAGCTGGAAGTGCATCGCGAAACCGGCCGCAACGAATGGTATGCCGATGCCGCCAACAAGATTCGCTATCAGAACACGCCGCAGGGCGCGGTGGCGCAGCCGGAATATTTCTACAGCCAGCCGATCGGCAACATCAATGGCGGCTTCAGCGCAAACCTCTATCCCGGCATCAATTTCAAGCGCTATCTGGAAATCATCAACGAACGCTATGGACCATCGGTCCGCGAGCCTGAACCCAACAACGTCTATTATCTCAGCGAAGAGGCGCTGGGCGGCTATGCCCAGGCCAATTTCGGCACCGGCGGCCTGCGCGGCAATATCGGCCTGCGCGTTGTGCGCACCAAGCAGCGAGACGAAACGTCGGACCGCCTGCAACGCCTGATCGATTATTGCGTCAATGGTCCGGGCGGCCCGTTCGACCCCAACCGTCCGCTGGGCGCGGACGGCAATTGTCAGGTGCTTCCGCTGACCCAGCGCGAAGTGATCGAAAATATCCGCCTCAACGAACGCAAGACCTACACCGATTTCCTGCCCAGCCTGAACGCGTCCTACGACGTCACATCCAATCTGCTGCTGCGCGGCGCGGTGGCGAAGGTAGTGGCGCGCCCTTCGATCTCCGATCTGGCGGGTGCCCGTTCGCTCACCTACCGCTCGCCCGAATATGCGTTCGACCGCGACCAGTTCGGGGAATTTGCGGGCTGGTCGGGCAGCGGCGGCAATTCGCAGCTGAAACCCTTCCGCGCATGGCAATATGACATCGGCCTGGAATGGTATTTCAGCCCCGGTTCGGTGATCGGCGCCACCGCCTTCCGCAAGGATGTGTCGAACTTCATCGTGCCGCTGGTGATGGACGTCACCCGCGATGTGGCGGGGCAGCAGGTGCTGATCGAATCTTATTCGACGGTGGCCAACGGCTCCAGCGCCGTGTCGCAGGGCGTCGAACTTTACGCCCAGCACACCCTGCCCTTCGGGCTTGGCGCGCAGGTCAACTTCACCTGGAACGACACCTCGACGGCGGACGTGACGCTCGACGGGCAGAAGGTCGGCACCTCGCCGCTGGTGGGCAGCGCCAAGACGCAGTTCAACGCCTCGGTCTTCTACGAAACCAAGCGCCTGCTGCTGCGCGCCTCCTACAACCGGCGCGGCACGGTGGTCGGCGGACTGTCATCAGGATTGAACACTTATACCGCACCCTATGAACAGGTGGATCTCAACGCCTCCTACGAACTGATGAACGGGCTAATGCTCACGGCCTCGGTCATCAACCTTACCAAGTCGCAGGAGTGGCAATATCTGGGCAATGACACCAAGGATCGTTTCGTCGGATCGATCTATGCGGGTCGCCGCGCCTATGTCGGCATCTCGTATAATTTCTGATCTTCCGACCGGCCGGGCGCAGCATGTGCCCGGCCGGTTTCTGCCTGCCTGACGGAAACGATCCTTCCATGCGTAAAATTGCTCTTATCGCCCTGTCGCTGCTCGCGACCGTTCCCGCCACGGATGCCCTCGCCTGGGGCGGCCGCGGCCATGCGGTGATCGATTTCGCCGCGCTCGACACCCTGCCCGCGGACGGCCCCGTCTTCCTGCGCAACTATGCCGACTATATCGGCGAAGAAGCGGGCGCGCCCGACACATGGCGCTCCTCCTCCGAACCTTTTTCGAAGATCGACGAAGACCCCAACCACACCTGGTTCCTTGAGCGTCTCCGCTTCTTCGGGTCCGACGTCCCCCGTTCGCGCCACGCCTTCATCCTCGCCCTCTACCGCGAGCATGAACGGGTGAAGGCCACCGATCCCAAGGCCGCCGAACGGCTCAACGTCCGCTGGACCGGCACGCTCCCTTATGCGGTGATGGAAGGCTATGGCCGCATCGTCGCGGGCATGCGCTCGCTACGCGCCAAACGCTCGCGCGGCGAACCCACGGCCAATATCGAACGGACGCTCGCCTTCTACACCGCATGGATGTCGCACTATATCGGCGACGGCGCGAACCCCCACCATGCCAGCATCCATTGCGAAGGCTGGTTCGGCGACAATCCCAAGGGCTATGTCACCACCGGTGGCATCCATGGCGGGTTCGAAATCGGCTATGCCGACGCCATCGACCTGCAACCGGCCGATTTTACCAAGCGCATCGGCGCGCCCGGCCGACAGGATGGCGATCTCTTCACCCATGTGTTGCAGTTCCTCGCCGACAGCAACGCCGACGTCGAAACCATCTTCGCGCTCGAAAAGCGCGGCATCCTCTCCGATCCCAAAAGCCGCGAAGGCCGCGATTTCGTCTATCGCCGCGCCGCCGCAGGTTCGGCCATGCTGCGTGACCTGCTGGTCCGCGCTTGGGCCGAAAGCGCCAAACCGGGCAAGGGCGATCCCCGCCCGCAAGATCCCGGCAACGCCCATTACGACCCAGAAACCGGCACCGCCCCGGCGCCGCTGCCCTGAAAACCAAGGACTTGATGACAATGCCTGCCTTCCCTGCTTTTTCCCTGCGCTCCATGCTGCTCACCGCCGCTGCTGCGATCGCGACCATGGCCGCCCCCGCACAAGCGAAAGAGGCGAAGCAGGCGCCCAAGGCCCGCAACATTATTCTCTTCCTGGGTGACGCAGGCGGCGTATCGACCATCAACGCGGCGGGCATCCTCGCCCATGACAAGCCGCAATCGCTCTTCATCCAGTCGATGCCGCATGTTGCTCTGTCGGACACATCGGCGCTCGACAAATGGGTGACGGACAGCGCGGCCGGCATGACCGCCATCGTCACGGGCCACAAGACCAACAATGCCATGGTGTCGATGGTCCCCGGCCCCGACGGCGCGCTGACGCCGGTCAAGAGCCTGCTCGAATATGCCGAACAGCGTGGCCTTTCGACCGGCGTGGTCACCAACAAGCCGATCTGGGACGCGACGCCCGCTGCCAACTACGCCCATGTCGCCGCCCGCTCGAACAAGGGCGACATCTTCGCGCAGATGCTCAAACCCCGCTTCGGCAACGGCGTCGACATCATCCTGGGCAAGGGTCGCAAGGACGCCGTAGCCGCCTTCAACGCTGCGGGCACCACCCCGGAAAAGGCCTTCGCTACGGCCGGTTACGCATTCGGCGAAGACCCCGCCCTGATCGCCACGTCGCCGCGCACGGCGGTGCTGCGCGACAGCGACTTCGCGCCCACGCCCGCCGTCGAAGCGACCATCGGCCAGCTCGCCCGCAACCCCAAGGGCTATTTCCTGATGGTCGAATGGGACATGCACACCGACGATCCGCTCGGCGGCATGCGCCATGTCATCGAAATGGACGACATGATCCGCCGTGTCAGCGCCATGGCCGGTCCGGACACGCTGATCCTCTTCACCGCCGACCATAGTTTCGGCCTGCGCATGACCGGCGGCAAGCGCGACACCCCGCTCGCCCAGCAATATGATCCGGCCAAGCCGGGCGTCATCAGCGTGGAAGACAGCCATACCGGTGAAGAAGTCATCGTCGCCGCCTCCGGCCCCGGCTCGGATCAGGTGCATGGCTTCATGCCCAACACCCGCCTGTTCGACATCATGATGTCGGCGCTCGGCTGGAAAAAAGACAAGTAACTCTCTTCCACGCAGGACAGACCATCATGACCATAGACCGCCGCACGCTCCTGCAATCGGGCGCTGGCCTGCTGCTCCTGAACAGCCTGCCCGCTCGCGCAGCGACGCTCACCCGTCCGCTGGGCGCAAACCCGTTCACGCTGGGCGTTGCGGCGGGCGATCCGTGGCCCGACGGGTTCGTCATCTGGACGCGTCTCGCGCCCAAGCCGTTGGACGAACATGGCGGCATGCCGCAGGCGATCGTGCCCGTGGCATGGGAAGTGGCGGAGGATCAGGGCTTTACCCATATCATCCGCCGCGGCGAAGCGCTCGCCCGGCCGGAGCTGGGCCATAGCGTTCATGTCGAACTGTTCGGCCTGCGTCCGCATCGCCATTATTGGTATCGCTTCAGCGTCGCGGGCAGCGACGTCAGCCCGGTTGGCATGGCCCGCACCGCGCCCGCCACCGACGCGGCCATCGATCGTGCCCGCATCGCCGTTGCGGGCTGCCAGCATTGGGAAGCGGGCCTGTTCGACGTCTGGGGCGCGCTCGCGCGCGAAGCTGATCTCGACCTCATCTTCCACTATGGCGACTATATCTACGAAGGCGCCGGGCGCCCCGAAGATACGAAGGCTGTGCGCCACCATGCCGGCGACGAAATCTACAGCCTCGACGATTATCGCCGCCGCTACGCGCAATATAAGAGCGACCCGCATCTGCGCGCCGCCCATCAAAGCTGCGCCTTCGCCGCCTCCTTCGACGATCATGAAGTCGACAATAATTGGGCGGGCGACTATGATCAGGACGGCACGCCGCCCGACATCTTCCTGCTCCGCCGCATGGCGGGCTATCAGGCCTGGTATGAGAATATGCCCGTCCGCCGCGCCCAGATGCCCGGCGCGCAGGGGATTACCGCCTATCGACGGCTCGATTATGGACAGCTGCTGCGTACGCATGTGCTGGACACGCGCAGCTATCGCACCGACCAGTCCTGCAACGACATAGCCCGCGCCGACAATTGTACGGTGGAAGCGCATAACAGCCCCGACATGCTGGGCCGTGCGCAAGAAGCATGGCTGGATCAGGGACTGGACAATGTTCACAAATGGAATCTGTTGGCGCAACAGGTGATAGTCATGCCATTCGACGTGCGCGCACCCGGCCAATCGCGCCCTGTGTTCGAAACGGATCTGTGGGACGGCTATCGGCCGGCCAAGGCACGGCTTGTGGACAGTATCCGCCGCCATAACCTTACCAATGTCGTGATCGCGACCGGCGATCATCATAAACATGCTGCCGGCGTCGTCCCCGAACGCGATGATGCGCCGGATGAAAAGCCGGTCGCCGTGGAATTTCTGGCGACCTCCATCTCATCGGGCGGCAATGGCCATGGCGATCAAGGCTTCGATCATTTGCTCCGCAACAATCCCAATCTGGACCTATATACCGATTATCGGGGATATCAGCTGTTCGATATTACGCCCGAACGGTGGGTGACCGACGTGAAGGTCATGGATGTCGTGGAACGGCCGGGCGGGACGATCCGATCACTGGTCCGTTATGAAGTGCAACCGGATGCCCCCCGGCTACACCGGATCTGATTTTTTGAGTTTCTGAAGCGTCTGTCGGATATCGCGGCCGCGATCGCCGATTGCGAAGTAGAAGCTGCGACGGAATCCCGGCGATCGCGGGTCGAATGGGTTGACATCTCGCGTCCCCTCTTCCTCAAGGTAAAGCACATGGAACGGCGCGGCCCCTGGATGCTGCACCGACATTATAAATGGGGTCGATGATGGGAAAGATCGTACATCTTCTAATGTCCGCGGCGATGGTCGCGGGCCTGGGCGCCGCACCCGCGCTTGCGCAGTCCAAGCAAGTGCTGACGCATGAAACGCTGTGGATGATGAAGCGGGTCGGCGCGCCACTGACCAGCCCGGACGGCAAATGGGTCGTCTATGCGCTGAGCGAGCCATCCTATGCGAAGGATGAAACGGTCAGCGATCTGTGGATCGTGCCGGCAGATGGCAGCGCGGCGCCACGCCGGTTGACGTCGACCAAGGCGGGAGAGAGCGACCCGGCCTGGGCACCCGACAGCCGCCGCATCGCTTTTTCGGCCAAGCGCGAAGGTGACGATGTCGCGCAGATCTACATCCTCGACCTTGCAGGTGGCGAGGCCCGGCGCGCGACCGATGTGCCTACCGGCGCAGCCCGACCGCAATGGCGCCCGGACGGACAAGCGATCCTGTTCGAAACTCTGGTCTATCCCGGCGCGATGGATTCCGCGACGAACAAGAAGGCGGCGGACGAGCGCAAGGCGCGCAAATTTTCCATGCGCGTCTATGAACATTTCCCGATCCGCTACTGGAACGACTGGCTGGACGATCGCCGGCCCAGCTTTTGGGTGCAGCCTCTGACCGAAGGTGCGATGGCGCGCGACCTGATGTCCGCGACGAAACTGGCCCAAACGGAAGGCTTTGGCGGCAGCCCGCAAAATGACGGTGGCATGACCCTGTCCCCGCTCTGGAGCCCCGACGGCAAGGAAATCCTGTTCATCGCCACCACACAGCGATGGGATGCGGCGCATGCGCGGGTCAATTACGGCCTGTACCGAATGCCGGCCGATGGCGGCGAACCGACCCTGGCTACGCCGGTTCAGGGCGAATATGGCGATCCCAAATTCACGCCCGATGGCAAGAGCCTGATCGTCAAGTTCAACAGTCAGGGTGAGGATGTCTATGATCTGGCGCGGCTGCATCGCATCGCCTGGCCCGCAGGCGGGGCCGCGACGCTGCTGACCGGCGCGTTCGATCGCGAAGTGGACGGCTTTGCCGTGACGCCTGACAGTCGTACCCTGTATCTGACGGTGCCGGACGCAGGCATGGAAAATCTCTATCGCCTGCCCGTTGCCGGCGGAAAACCCGCACTGGTGGTCGCGCCCAAGTTCGGCGGCTATAGCGCGATCGACATTCCGTCGGACGCCAAGTCGACCGAACTGATCGCCAGCTATGGCAGCGCGGTGAACCCGGCCGAAATCGTACGGATCGATCCGAAAACCGGGCGCCATACCAACCTGACCAACGTCAATACGGCGCTCGCCGCGACGATCGACTGGTCCAGCCCACAGCATTTCTGGTTCACCAGCGACAAGGGGCGGCGCATCCATAATATGATCGTGACGCCGCCTGCGTTCGACCCGGCAAAGTCCTATCCGCTGATGGTGCTGATGCATGGCGGCCCGGCATCGTCCAACGCCGACCAGATCGGCCTGCGCTGGAACTATCACCTGCTGGCGAGCGCGGGCTATGTCGTGTTGATGACCGATTATACCGGATCGACCGGCTATGGCGAAGCCTTCTCCCGCGCGATCAAGCTGGACCCGCTGCGTGGCCCGGCCGAGGAAATCAATCGCGCCGTGGACGAAGCGGGCAAGCGGTACAGCTTCATCGACACCGCTAATGCCTGCATCGGTGGGGCCAGCTATGGCGGGCATCTTGCCAATTGGATGGAAGCCACGACCAGCCGCTATAAATGTATCGTCAGCCATGCGGGCGAAGTCGATCTGCTGACCCAATGGGGCACCAGCGACTTCAACTATGGGCGCGAAGTGGCGAGCGGCGGCCCGCCCTGGGGCGACAGCAAGGTGTGGCGCGACCAGAGTCCGATCACCTATGCCAAGGACTGGAAGACACCGATGCTGCTGACGGCTGGCGAGCGCGACTATCGCGTCCCCATGTCGAATACGCTGGAAACCTGGTCGACGTTGCAGCGGATGCAGGTGCCCAGCCGCCTGCTCATCTTCCCCGATGCCTGGCATTGGATCACCAAGCCCGAAGACAGCCGCCAATTTTATCGTGAGGTCCAAGCTTGGCTGGCCCATTATCTGAAGGGTGCGCCCGCGGTAAAGGGCGGGCCGATCGCCACCCCGGCAAAAGCCGCGCCCGGCGCGGAATAATCCGTCCATTTAAAGTCTGAAAGAACGCCGGCGGATCACAAGTCCTGCCGGCGTTTTACGTGACGGGCGGTTACGCGAAGCGTCGTTTAGACGGAGCCGTCTCCCGGCGTGGCAACATATGGTGCTTCGACCCCATCCAACCATCCCGATCGGCTAATCCACAAGTTCATGACGCGGCGGGCGTGCAACTCGCTCAGCGAGGCGACAGGCAAACCCCCGGCGCGGCTGGCGGAAAACCCACTCGCCTCACTCCATTACGGATAACTTCGTATCTATGAATTTTTCGTCTATGCGAATTTAATCCGATGCTTTAGAGGGAGGTACAAGAAGCAAAAAGGCTGGAGGGATAATATGCCGGTCATTCACCCGAATTGGGAACGTCCGCCCGTCAACATGGTCGATGGCTATTCGCTGGAGATGACGGCGAAGGATGTGGAATCGCTGCGGGAGGCAGCGCCGGCCATCGCGCGCGACACGCCCGTTGCCGTCACCTTCCTGCCCGGCGAGGATTTTGCCGCCCGCATCGCCGCGACGAAGCTGGTCCGCAGCCTGGGTTTTGAACCCATGCCGCATTTTTCCGCGCGTCGGATCACCTCCACAACGGAGTTCGAGGATTATCTGGCCGCCGCGGTGGCGGAAGCGGATGTGCAGCGCTGCTTCGTGATTGCCGGCGACCCGTCCGAACCCGAAGGCCCCTATTTCGACAGCAGCGCGTTGATCGCCAGCGGCGCGTTCGAACGGGCCGGCATCCGCGCCATCGGCATTGGTGGCCATCCGGAGGGTCATCCGAACATGTCCCCGGAGCAATGCTGGTCGGTGCTGACCAGCAAGTGCAGCGAGATCGAAGCACGCGGCATGGCCCCGCTGATCGTCACCCAGTTCGTGTTCGATGCCGACGCGGTGCTCGCCTGGCTCACCGAATTGCGTGCCCGTGGTATCAGCGCACCGGTCCGCATCGGCGTGCCCGGCCCCGCCGGCATCAAGACGCTGATGCGCTTCGCCGCCCGTTGCGGTGTCGGGGCATCCGCTTCCGTGCTCGCAAAATACGGAATTTCGATTACGAAGCTGATCGGATCGGCCGGCCCTGACAAGCTGGTCGATCGGTTCGAGCGGGCACTGGGGGATGAACATGGCAAGGTGCGGTTGCACTTCTATCCCTTTGGCGGCCTGGAAAAGACGGTGGCCTGGATCAACGACTATGCCCGCGCGCACTGACGCAGATGGGTGAGCGGGAGGAGATTGACGTGACGACTATCTATACGCTGCGGCTTCAGTGCGACGACAAGCCGGGCCTGGTGGCGAAGGTCGCCGGTTATCTGGCGGCGCGGGGCTGCAATATCGTCGATGCGCAGCAATTCGACGATGCGATGAACAACACCTTCTTCATGCGCGTCGCGTTCAAGCCCGGCGCGGGCGAGACGCTGGACGGCCTGCGCGACGGGTTCGCGCCGATCGCGCAGGACGCGGACATGGACTGGTCGCTGACCGATCAGGCCGCGCCCAAGAAGGTCGTGCTGATGGTCAGCAAGTTCGACCATTGCCTGGGCGACCTTCTCTATCGCCAGCGGATCGGCGAACTGCCGATGGATGTGGTCGGCATCATTTCCAACCATCCGCGCGAGGTGCTGCACACCTCGATGATCGGCAACATGCCCTTCTTCCACTTCCCGATCACGAAGGACACGAAGGCCAGCCAAGAGGCGCAGATCAAGCAGGTCGTGACCGAAACCGGCGCGGACCTGATCGTCCTTGCCCGCTATATGCAGATTTTGAGCGACGATCTGGCCGCTTTCCTGTCGGGCCGCTGCATCAACATCCATCACAGCTTCCTGCCCGGCTTCAAGGGCGCCAAGCCCTATCATCAGGCCTATGAGCGGGGCGTGAAGATGATCGGTGCGACCGCCCATTATGTCACCGCCGACCTGGACGAAGGTCCGATCATCCATCAGGATGTCGAGATGATCGGCCATGCCGACGTACCCGACGAACTGGTGCGCCGTGGCCGCGACATCGAACGGCGCGTGCTGGCCGAAGCGGTGCGGCTGCATCTGCAGGACCGGGTATTCATGAACGAGTCGCGCACCGTCGTCTTCCGGGGCTGATCCATGGCCACGCTTATCGACGGGCGCGCGATGGCGCGCGCGCTGGGCGAGCGGACCGCCGATGCCGTCGCCGGGCTGAAGGCCGACGGCATCGATCCGGCGCTGGCCGTGGTACTGGTGGGACATGATCCCGCCAGCGAAATCTATGTCCGGCGCAAGATCGGCGAATGTCGCAAGGCGGGCATCGGCTCCATCGAAAAGCGACTGGCGGCCGATTGCGGGGAGCAGGCGCTGCTGGACCTGATCGACGGGTTGAACGCCGATCCGGCGGTGCATGGCATATTGGTGCAGTTGCCGCTGCCGGCCGGAATCGACGCGGCCCGGGTGCTGGACCGGATATCCCCGGCCAAGGATGTCGATGGATTCCACCCGGTCAATGTCGGGCGGCTATCGACCGGTTCGCAAAGCCTGGTGCCCTGCACGCCGCTGGGCATCATGCTGCTGCTGGACAGCGTGATCGACGATTATCGCGGCCTCAACGTCGTGGTGATCGGCAAATCCAATATCGTCGGCAAGCCCGTCGCCATGCTGTTGCTCGAGCGGGAAGCGACCGTCACCGTTACCCATATCGAGACGCGCAACCTGCCCGATATCGCCCGCGCCGCCGATGTGATCGTGGCGGCGGCGGGCGCGCCGCATCTGGTGCGCGGCTATTGGGTGAAGCCGGGCGCGGTCGTGATCGACGTCGGCATCACGCGCGTTGTCGATCATGACGGCAACAGCCGGATCGTGGGCGATTGCGCGACCCATGAACTGGATCATGCCAAGGCGGTGACGCCGGTGCCCGGCGGCGTCGGCCCGATGACGATCGCCTGCCTGCTCAGCAATACCGTCACCGCCGCGCAGAGGAGCATAGGCTGATGGCATCCGTCACCACCAGAGTTCGAGTGAAGGATCTGCCTTTACTGGCCGATATCGGCATCAATCCGGACGAGATCGGCCGGCGCCAACCGCTGGTCATCACCGTCCAATTGTTGCTGGATGGCGGTGCGGTCGAGGGGATCGGCGAAACGATCGACTATCGCCGGATCGTCCGCGCCGCCGAAGCCATGTCGGAAGTGCATATCCCGCTGATCGAGACATTTGCCCAGCGACTGGGCGAGGAATGCCTCAGTTGGCCGGGCGTGGTGGAGGCCTGCGTCAATGTCGACAAGCCTTTCGCCCTGACGCGCGGGCTGGCGGGGGTCGAGGTCGTGGTTAGCCGGGACTGATATCGGCGGGCATTGATGTAAATCTATATCCTTCCGTTCCCCGGCGTAGGCCGGGGTCCAGTTCAGAGCTTGGAACTGGACCCCGGCCTACGCCGGGGAACGCATTATATGCCTCAGCTTCATAGCTTCTCGGGGTCAAGCCCCCGCCCGGTCGAGGATGCGACGCGCCTGCACCAGATGCGGGCGGTCGATCATCTTGCCGTCCAGCTTCAATGCGCCTGCGCCGGGATGGGCGGCGAAGGCGTCGACGATGGCGCGGGCATGGGCCAGTTCGGCAGGTGTTGGCGTGAAGCCGGCATTGATCGTGGCGACCTGAACCGGGTGGATCGCCATCATGCCGGTAAAGCCGTCGCGGCGGGCACGGGCGACATAGGCGGCCAAGGCGTCCGGCGCGTCGATGCGGGGGAAGACCGTCTCGATCGCGGCGGTTGCGGCTGCATGGGCGCCGAACAGGGTGAGCGATCGGACCATTTCATAGGGCGGCGTATAGCGGCCGTCCTCCTCGCGAGACGTTGCTGCGCCGATCGCGGCAGGCAGGTCTTCCGCGCCCCAGGTGAGGCCGGCCAGATGATCGCGAACCGTCGCATAGCTGCCTAACTGAAAGATGGCGGCGGGCGTTTCCGTCGCGATCGGCAGGATCGGCAATCGCACGTCGCCCAGCAGCCCAAGCAACGCCTCTACGCTGGCCGCACCCTCCGCCTTGGGCAGCAACAAGCCATCGGGACGGCCCGGCAGTATGGCGGCCAGATCGGCTTGCGTCTGGTCGCCGTCCAGCGGATTGACGCGCACGAAGGTCGGGACCGGCCGATCCCCTGCGAGCCATTCGGCCACGGCCCCGCGCGCCTCTCCCTTGCTCTCAAAAGCGACCGAATCTTCCAGGTCGAGGATCAGCGCGTCCGCACCGCTGGCCGCTGCCTTGGCGAAGCGATCGGGCCGGTCGCCCGGCACGAAGAGCAGCGAGCGCAACGTCATGCGTCGGACTTTTTGAGCAGCGCCATGCGCAGACATTGGCACACGACCTCATCCCGTTGATTATAGAGGCGGTGGGTGAAGGTGACGATGCCCGCGCCGGGGCGCGACTTGCTGGGCTTGAGATCGGTCACTTCCGTTTCGCAGCGCATCGTGTCGCCGATGAAGACGGGGTTGGGCATGACGAGCTTGTCATAGCCAAGGTTAGCGACCAGCGTGCCAAGCGTCGTATCGCCCACCGACAGGCCCACCATCAGCGCGAAGGTGAAGGTGCCGTTGACGAGGATCTGGCCGAATTCGCTGGCCTTGGCCGCTTCGGCGTCCAGATGCAGGGGCTGCGGATTATGGGTCATCGTCGTGAAGAGGAGATTGTCCGTCTCCGTCACGGTACGACGGATGTCATGGACGATCCGGTCGCCCACCTGCCACTGGTCGAAATATCTGCCTGCCATATCGTCGTCCCTTAACTTCGCACATTTCCCGCCAATTTCGACATTTTATGTCGAAAACAGGACATTATCGAACTACCCTTCCACCAGAGCTGGCGGCGACCACCATAGGCCGGAGCGCCCGCTGTAGGACAGGATCATTCGTCCTTTTCGATCCGGGCGAGCAAAGCGCCTTCGCTGACCTGACCGCCTTGCGCTGCATTGAATTCGGCGACGATGCCATCGAATGGCGCGACCAGGCTATGCTCCATCTTCATCGCTTCCAAGGTCAGCAGTTTCTGCCCCTTGGCGACCTTGTCCCCCGCCGTCACGGCAACGGCAATGATGCGGCCGGGCATGGGCGAAAGGATGGCGCCATCGGATGCCGCGCCGCCGGCGCCGCCGCTCGCGCGCCAAGGCGTCAGGTGCCAGACCTGCCCACCTTCGGCGATCAGCACATCTTCCAGGGCTTCGCCATCATCCGTTCCATCGCGCGGATCAAAGCGGATCGTCACGGCTTCGCCATCGAGCAAGAAGGCCGCCTCCGCCCTGATCGGGGCGTTGAGGCGGAAACCCGACAAGCCGTCTCCCGACACCAATACCGTTGCCGCGTCGGCCAGCGCCTCGTCGGACGGATGGTGCGGCGGGAGCAGCGCGTCTCCCTCTCGCCCGATCAGGCCCGTATCCAGCTGCGCCGCGACGAAAGTCGGATGCTCCAACGCCTTGACGAGGAATCCCGCATTGGTGCGCAGCGGCCAGATAGCCGTATCGTCCAGCGACGCGGCCAGCGAACGGCGCGCTGCATCACGGCTGGGGCCATGGGCGATCACCTTGGCAATCATCGGGTCGTAGAAGGGCGAGATTTCCGCGCCCTGTTCGACACCGGTATCGATGCGGCACCCGTGACCCAGTTCGAACGTGTCGAGCCGCCCGATCGACGGCAGGAAACCCTTGGCCGGGTCTTCGGCATAGAGGCGCGCTTCCATCGCCCAGCCGTTAATCGACAGTTCTTCCTGTTTTTTCGGCAATGGTTCACCCGATGCGACGCGCAATTGCCATTCGACCAGATCCTGCCCGGTAATCTCTTCCGTCACGGGATGTTCGACCTGAAGCCTTGTGTTCATTTCCATGAACCAGATGCGGTCGGGGCGCAGACCGTCGCCGCCATCAGCGATGAATTCGATCGTGCCGGCGCCGACATAATCCACCGCCTTCGCCGCATTGACCGCCGCCTGACAGACAGCCGCGCGGGTTTCCGGGTCCATGCCCGGCGCAGGCGCTTCCTCTATCACCTTTTGATGACGGCGCTGGAGCGAGCAGTCGCGTTCGAACAGATGGACGACATTGCCATGGCTGTCGCCGAAGACCTGCACTTCGATATGGCGCGGGTTGGTGATCCACTTTTCCAGCAGCACCTGGTCATTGCCGAAGCTGGAGGCGGCTTCGCGCTGGCAGGAGAGCAGGGCGTCGGCGAAGTCGGCGGCATCATCCACCTTGCGCATGCCCTTGCCGCCGCCACCGGCGACCGCCTTGATCAGGACGGGATAGCCGATCGCGTCGGCCTCCGCCTTCAGCCGGTCGGGTGACTGGTCTTCTCCGAGATAACCGGGCGTGGTGGGGACGCCCGCTTGCTGCATCAATTGCTTGGCCGCGTCCTTCAGGCCCATGGCGGTGATGCTGGCGGGATTGGGGCCGACCCAGATGAGGCCGGCATCCTGCACCGCCTGCGCGAACTGGGCGTTTTCGGACAAGAAGCCATAGCCCGGATGAATGGCCTGCGCGCCGGTCTGCTGCGCGGCGGCGATGATGCGGTCACCCAGCAGATAGGATTCACGCACCGGCGAGGGGCCGATATGCACGGCTTCGTCGGCGGAGCGGACATGCAGGGCGTTGGCGTCCGCATCGGAATAGACCGCGACGGTGCGGATGCCCATGGCACGCGCGGTGCGGATGATGCGACAGGCGATTTCGCCGCGATTGGCGATGAGGAGGGACTGAATCATCGTCATTACATCCTGAAAATGCCGAATTGCGCGCGGTCTTCGACCGGGGCGTTCAGCGCGGCGGCGAAGGCGAGGCCGAGGACGTTGCGAGTCTGAGCCGGGTCGATCACGCCATCGTCCCACAGCCGCGCGGTCGCATAATAAGGATTGCCTTCATCCTCATATTTGCGGCGGATCGGCGCCTTGAAGGCTTCGGCCTCCTCAGCGCTCCATACGGCAGCGTCGCGGTGGACGGTCGCCAGAACGCTCGCGGCCTGTTCGCCGCCCATCACGCTGATCCGGGCGTTGGGCCAGGTGAAGAGGAAGCGCGGGCCATAGGCGCGGCCGCACATGCCGTAATTGCCCGCGCCGAAGCTGCCGCCGATCAGCACGGTGATCTTGGGCACTTGCGCGGTGGCGACGGCGGTGACGAGTTTCGCACCATTTTTGGCGATCCCCTCCGCTTCATATTTGCCGCCGACCATGAAGCCGGAGATATTCTGGAGAAAGAGCAAAGGGATGCGGCGCTGGCAGGCGAGTTCTATGAAATGCGCGCCCTTAAGGGCGCTTTCGCTGAACAGGACGCCGTTATTGGCAAGGATCGCGACCGGCATGCCCCAGATATGGGCAAAACCGCAGATGAGCGTAGTGCCGTAGAGCGGCTTAAACTCATGAAATTCGCTGCCGTCGACGATGCGGGCGATGATTTCGCGCACATCATAGGGCGCGCGGACGTCGTCGGGAATGATGCCATAAAGGTCGGCGGCGTCGAATTTCGGCGGGCGGGGATCGCGCAGGTTGAGGTCGGGCTGACGATCGGGCTGGAGCGTCGAGACGATGTCGCGCACGATGGTGAGCGCATGATCGTCATTTTCGGCGACATGATCGACTACGCCGGACTTGCGGCCATGCAGGTCGCCGCCGCCAAGGTCTTCTGCGCTGATCACTTCGCCGGTCGCGGCCTGCACCAGCGGCGGGCCGGCGAGGAAGATGGTGCCCTGATTGCGGACGATCACCGTTTCGTCCGACATGGCGGGCACATAGGCGCCGCCCGCCGTGCAGCTGCCCATGACGCAGGCGATTTGCGGGATGCCGCGCGCGGACAGGTTTGCCTGGTTGTAGAAGATGCGGCCGAAATGGTCGCGATCCGGGAAGACCTCCGCCTGATTGGGCAGGTTCGCGCCACCGCTGTCGACCAGATAGATGCAGGGCAGACGGTTTTCGAGCGCGATTTCCTGCGCGCGCAGATGCTTCTTCACGGTCAGCGGATAATAGGTGCCGCCCTTCACCGTGGCGTCGTTGCAGCCGATCATCACCTGCCGACCGGACACGCGGCCGATGCCGGCAATGAGGCCGGCGCCGGGCACTTCGTCGCCATAGAGGCCGTTGGCGGCAAGTTGGCCGATTTCCAGGAAGGGCGAGCCGGGATCGAGCAGCCGCTCGACACGATCGCGGGGGAGCAGCTTGCCGCGGGCGACATGTTTCTCGCGGGCGTTGGACGAGCCGCCCTGCGCGGCGGTCGCGACCCGCTCGCGCAGTTCCTGCGCCAGCGCGCGGTTTTGCGCGGCGTTGCTGCGGAAGGCCTCACTGTCGGGCGACAGCTTGCTGTCGAGCACGGGGGCGCTCATGCTCCGATCAACTCCCGACCGATCAGCATGCGGCGGATTTCATTGGTGCCAGCGCCGATATCCAGCAATTTGGCATCGCGCATATAGCGTTCGACCGGCCAGTCCTTGGTATAGCCCGCGCCGCCCAAGGCCTGCACCGCTTCCAGCGCGACCTTCATCGCATTCTCGCTGGCCAGCAGGATCGCGCCGGCCGCGTCGAAGCGGGTGGTCTTGCCGGAATCGCAGGCGCGGGCGACGGCATAGACATAGGCGCGGGCACTGTTGAGCGCGACATACATGTCGGCGACCTTGGCCTGCATCAGTTGAAAGGCGCCGATGGGCTTACCGAACTGCTTGCGCTCGCGAATATAGGGCAGGACGGTGTCGAGGCAGGCCTGCATGATGCCAAGCTGGATCCCCGCCAATACGGTGCGCTCATAATCGAGGCCGCTCATCAGGATGCCGACGCCGCCGTTGAGCGGACCCATGATATTCTCCTCCGGCACTTCGCAATCGTCGAACACCAGTTCGGCGGTCGGCGATCCGCGCATGCCCATCTTGTCGATCTTCTGGCCGATGGAGAAGCCCTTCATCCCCTTTTCGATGAGGAAGGTGGTGATGCCTTTCGACCCCTCGCCCGTCTTGGCATAGACGACCAAAGTGTCGGCATAGGCCGCGTTGGTGATCCAGAATTTGGTGCCGTTCAGGATATAGTGGTCGCCCTTCTTCTCCGCCTTCAGCTTCATCGAGACGACGTCGGAGCCCGCGCCCGCTTCCGACATGGCAAGGCTGCCGACATGCTCACCGGAAATCAGCTTGGGGAGATATTTCGCCTTCTGCTCGGCATTGGCCCAGCGGCGGATCTGATTGACGCACAGATTGGAGTGCGCGCCATAGCTTAGACCTATGGAGGCGGAGGCGCGGGCGACTTCCTCCTGCGCGACGACATGTTCCAGATAGCCCAGGCCCAGGCCGCCATCTTCCTCCGCCACGGTGATGCCGTGCAAGCCAAGCTCGCCCATGGCCGGCCATAGTTCGACCGGGAACCAGTCCTTCGCGTCGATCTCGGCCGCCAACGGGGCGATACGGTCGGTCGCGAAACGGGCCGCGCTGTCGCGGATCATGTCGGCATTGTCGCCCAGCGCAAAATCGAAATCGGTCATCGGCGTCTCTCTCCTATTGCCACCTTCTTAGCGCAGCCGGCGCCGGCTGGAAAATTGACAGTCCCATATCAGTGTATAGATGGAACCTATGATCGAACGCTATCTTCTCCGCTATTTCCTGGCCGTGGTCGATCAGGGCAATTTCTCCCGCGCGGCGGTGCATTGCAATGTGTCGCAGCCGACCCTGTCGGCAGGCATATCCAAGCTGGAGAACGCGCTGCAACGGCAACTGTTCACCCGCACCAACCAGCGAGTGCAATTGACCCAGGCCGGCACGCGCTTCCTGACCCATGCCCGGCGGATCGAACGGGAGTTCAACATGGCGCTGGGCGCGATGGCCGATATCGCGCAGGCGCGGCCGGTGCGGATCGGCGTGCTGAGCAGCATAGCCGGCACGATCGTCGCGCAGGCGGCGCGGGCCTATCGGGCGGAGGGCGGCGGGCCGGTGGAAATCGCCTTCGCCAGCGAACGCGAATTGACCGCGATGCTGGCGCGCGACCGGATCGACGCGACCTTCAGCATTCTGCGGCCGGGCGCACAGTCGATGGCACAGCAGGTGGTGGCGGAGGAAGCCTATGCCATGGTTATGGCGGCCGACCATCCCCTGGCCGGCCGGACGCAACTGGATGCGGAGGATCTGCGGCAGGAGACGATGATCGTGCGACGGCATTGCGAATTGCTATCGCAGACCAGCCGGCATTTTCTGGAGCGCGGCGTGCGGCCGCATTTCTCGCTACGCACCACCAATGACGAGCGTGCGTTGCAGATGGTGGGGGCGGGCATGGGCGTGACGGTAATGCCCGATTGCTATCGCAGCCCTGATGTCGCCCATGTGCCGCTGGCCGGCTTCGATCATCGCCGGACATTGGGCTTCACGCTGGCGGATGAAGGACTGGCCGACCATGGCCTACTACGCGCGCTGGCGGCGGCATTTGGGTAGCGGATATGCCGATCGGCAGTTTGGCGGCGCATCGTCTGACGGGAACTGGCGGGGGCGCTTGCATTTGCCTATGAGGGGCCGGAATTTCCATTTTCGGGCGCCAAGCATCATGTCCTTCCTTACCCTCCTTTCAGGCCTCGTCGCATGAGTACGCTGCCCTATCTGGCCGGTGTCGAACTGGGGGGGACGAAGGTTTTCGTTTTGCGGGCGCGGGGGCGGACGATCGAGGAGCGGGTGATGATCCCGACCACGACGCCGCAGGAGACGCTGAGCGCGGCGGCGGCGCTGTTGCGGCGCTGGCATGAGGCGGGGCCGTTCGAAGCGCTGGGTATCGGATCGTTCGGGCCGCTGCGGTTGGACCGGGCGGCGGCCGATTTCGGCCATATGTTGCCGACGCCCAAGCCGGGCTGGACCGGCGCCGATATTTATGGCGCGCTGGCGGGGGTGCTGCCCTGCCCCGCCGCGATCGACACCGACGTCAATGGCGCGGCGCTGGCCGAGGTCCGCTGGGGTGCGGGGGCGGAGGGCGATGGGCCATCCGATTGCCTGTGTTACATCACCATCGGCACGGGCCTGGGCGCGGGCTTCGCGCTGCATGGCCGGCCGCTCCATGGCGCGATGCATCCGGAACTGGGGCATATCATGACGCGCCGGGCGCCGGACGACAGCTTTGAAGGGGCCTGCCCCTTCCATAGCGACTGTATCGAGGGGCTGGTATCCGGGCCGGCGCTGGCGAAGCGGTTCGGCGTGGCAGGCAACCGGATCGCGGCCGACGATCCGCGCTGGGATGATGTCGCCCATGATATCGCACAGATGGTCGGTACGATATTGCTGACCACGGCGGCCCGCCAGGTGCTGATCGGCGGTGGCGTGGGCATGGGGCGGACCGACCTGCTGGAGCGGGTGCGGGCAAAGGTGGTGGCGCAGCTGGCGGGCTATCTGCCCTTCGTTACCGAGGCAACGATCGGCAGCATCGTTCGCCCGCCGGCGCTGGGCGATCAGGCCGGGCCGCTGGGCGCGGTGGCGCTGGCGATGGATGCGCTGGAGGCCGCTCGGCTGCGCTGATGCGACAGCGAGTTGGACAGGCCAAAGCGGCTGTTCAGGCAGCGCGTTTAAATCCAAGTCATTGAATAACGAAGATTTTTGAAAAATCGCCGTCCCATCGATCGACGTTCCATCCTATTGTCCCTATTTTTCCAGAACTTAGGCCGGATGCACGACGGCGCCCGCCCGCAGGATCGCGTCCTGAAAGGCGCGCGCCGTGGGAGGCAGGTCATTTTTGTGGATCATCCATAGCCGGGTACGCACGGTGGGAAAGAGCGGACGCAGGATCACCTTGTCCACATGCAGGCGCGAGAGCGAGCGCGACAATATGGTCGCGCCGAAACCGGCGGCCACCAGCCCCAGCAAGGTCGCGAAACTGCCGACCTCCAGCGTGATGCTGGGCCGGAATCCGGCCTGTTCGCACAGCGTGAAGAAATGGTCGTTAAAGTCCGCGCTGCTGGCGGTGGCGTAGAGGACGAACGGCACCCCGACGAGGTCCGCGATGGACGGTTCGGCCGCGCGCCGGGCAAGAACATGGTCCTGTCGCAGGGCGAGCAGCATATCTTCCTCCAGCAACCAGGTGGCGCTGAGGCCGTCGGGCAGGGTCGGTGGCGCGACGCCGCGAATGATACCGATGTCGAGATCGCCCCGCTCGATCAGCGCGACCTGATCGTCGCGCCCCAATTCCTGCACGCGCAGGTCGACATGGGGAAAGCCCTGACGGAAATCATAGAGCGCATCGGCAATCTGCGGCACGAAGGGGGCAGAGGCGGTGAAACCCAGCGCAAGCCGCCCCAGATGGCCGCTCTGGGTCCGGCGGGCGACATGCGCGGCATGGTCCGCCTGCGCCAGCGTCTTGCGCGCTTCGGGCAGGAACAGCCGGCCAACCTCCGTCAGCGCCACGCGGCGGCTGGTCCGGTCGAACAGGCGGGCGCCCAGTTCCTCCTCCAGCGCGCGGATTTGCTGGCTGAGCGGCGGTTGCGACATGCCCAGGCGCCGGGCGGCGCGGCCAAAGTGCATCTCCTCCGCCACGCACAGGAAATACCGCAAATGTCTTAGGTCCATCGGATCAGGTCGCCATAGATATCAATCATGCTTTATTAGATATTGGACACGAAATAGACAACTGCCCATAGCGCCTGCCAAGGGTGGCGTTTTGAAACCATAATGGGCGCCTTCGCAAAGCATGACGCAGGAGATAGCGGGTCCACCGGCTCGATGCGTTGTTCTCCATTGCGGCCATGATTGAACGGAGAGGCGAATATTCACTACCGGCGGTTCGGGCCGGCGTGATGCGTGCGGGAGTCCTGGTTTGATCGGTATCGTCAAGGTTGCGCTGCACAGGCCGTTGACCTTCATCGTCATGGCGATCCTGATCGCGATCGTCGGCATCATGGCAGCGGTGCGCACCCCGGTCGATATCTTCCCCAATATCCGCATCCCGGTGATCGCCGTGGCCTGGCAATATGCCGGCCTGCCGCCCGAAGACATGGCGAACCGCATCGTCACCCCCTATGAGCGGGTGCTGACCACCACCGTCAACGATATCGAACATATCGAAAGCCAGTCGATGCAGGGCATCGGCGTGGTGAAAATCTATTTCCAGCCCGGCGCCGACATCCGCACCGCCACTGCGCAGGTGACGTCGGTATCGCAGACGGTGTTGCGCCAGATGCCGCCGGGCGTCACGCCGCCGCTGATCCTGAACTATAGCGCGTCGACGGTACCGATCCTGCAACTGGCCTTGTCCGGTCAGGGCCTGTCCGAACAGCAATTGTTCGACCTCGGCCAGAATCAGATCCGGCCGTCCCTCGTCACCATTCCCGGCCTTGCCATGCCCTTCCCGTCGGGCGGCAAGCAGCGGCAGATCCAGATCGACCTCAATCCGGTCGCCCTCCAGTCCAAGGGACTGACCGCGCAGGATGTCGGCACCGCGATCGCCGCGCAGAACCAGATCAATCCCGCCGGCTTCGTGAAGATCGGCGCGACCCAGTATAGCGTGCGCCTGAACAACGCGCCCGGCACGATCGAGGCGCTGAACGACCTGCCGGTCAAGGTAGTGAACGGCGCGACCATCTACATGCGCGATATCGCCTATGTCCGCGACGGCAGCGGGCCGCAGACCAATGTGGTGCATGTCGAAGGACGCCGGTCGGCGCTGCTGACCGCGCTGAAAAATGGCGCGACATCGACGCTGGCGATCGTCGACGGCGTGAAGGAAGCGCTGCCCAAGATCAGTGCCACATTGCCCGACAATCTGAAGATCCTGGTGATCGGCGACCAGTCGCTGTTCGTGAAGGCTGCGGTCGAGGGCGTGATCCACGAAGGCGCGCTGGCAGCGGCGCTGACGTCGCTGATGATCCTGCTGTTCCTGGGCAGCTGGCGGTCGACGGTCATCATCGCACTGTCCATTCCGCTCGCCATTCTAGCGGCGGTGGCGGCGCTGGCGATGTTCGGCCAGACGCTGAACGTCATGACGCTGGGCGGGTTGGCGCTGGCGGTCGGCATCCTGGTCGACGACGCGACGGTGACGATCGAGAATATCAACTGGCATCTGGAACAGGGCAAGGGGGTGGTGGAATCCATCCTGGACGGCGCGGCGCAGATCGTGACGCCGGCTTTCGTGTCGCTGCTGTGCATCTGTATCGTGTTCGTGCCGATGTTCTTCCTGCCGGGCGTTGCGGGCTTCCTGTTCGTGCCGATGGCGCTGTCGGTGGTGTTCGCGATGATCGCGTCCTTCATCCTGTCGCGCACGCTGGTGCCGACGATGGCCATGTATCTGCTCAAACCCCATGTCGAGCATGGCGACGCCCATATGTCGGGCGATGCGCAGTCGCGTAATCCGCTCGTGCGGTTCCAGCGCGGCTTCGAAAGGCGGTTCGAGACGGTCCGTGACAGCTATGTCGGGCTGCTGCGCGGCGCATTGAATGCGCGCAAGCCCTTCCTGCTGGGCTTCATGGCTGTGGTGATCCTGTCCTTCGGCCTGCTCCCGCTGCTGGGCAGCAATTTCTTCCCGGCGGTGGATTCAGGGCAGATCGCCATGCATATCCGCGTGCCGGTGGGCAGCCGGATCGAGGATACGGCGGCACGGTTCGAGCGGATTTCCGCCGCGGTCAAGGATATGGTGCCGGCCGGGGAACTGGCGTCGATCACCGACAATATCGGCCTGCCGGTCAGCTCCATCAACACGGTCTATAATAATAGCGGCACGATCGGCCCGCAGGATGGCGACATGATGATCGCCCTGAAGCATGGCCATCGCCCGACCGACGAGATCGTCGGCAAGCTGCGCGAGGAACTGCCCCGCCGCTTCCCCGGCACCAATTTCGCCTTCCTGCCGGCCGACATCACCAGCCAGATCTTGAATTTCGGCGCGCCGGCCCCGATCGACATTCAGATTTCCGGCAAGAATGCCGCCGCCAACCGCGCCTATGCGCAAAAGCTGCTGGCGAAGGTCGCGACCATTCCGGGGCTTGCCGATGCGCGCATCCAGCAGCCGGGCCGATCGCCGCAGCTGGACGTCGATGTCGATCGCAGCCGGGCGGGCCAATATGGCCTGACCGAGCGTGACGTGACGACCAGCCTGGCCAGTTCGCTGGCGGGCACCGCGCAGACCGCGCCCGTCTTCTTCGTCGATCCCAAGACGGGCGTGTCCTATCCGGTCGTGGCGCAGGCGCCCGAATATCTGGTCGGGTCGATCAGCGACCTGTCCAACGTGCCGGTGTCCGCCGCGGCGGGATCGAATGGCGCGGTGCAGCCTTTGGGCGGCCTTGCCACGATCGAGCGGTCGAACACGGTGCCGGTGGTGTCGCATTATAATATCGCGCCGGTGCTGGACATCTATGCCACGGTACAGAGCCGCGACCTGGGTGCGGTGGCGGGCGACATCAACGCCGCCATCAAATCGCTGGAGAAGGAAGAGCCCAAGGGCGCGACCATCACCATGCGCGGCCAATATGCGACGATGAACACCGCCTTTTCGGGTCTGGGCTTTGGCCTGGCCGGCGCGATCGTGCTGATCTACCTGTTGATCGTCGTCAATTTCCAGAGCTGGGTCGATCCCTTCGTCATCATCACCGCCCTGCCCGCGGCGCTGGCCGGCATCGTGTGGATGCTGTTCGTGACCGGTACCACCTTGTCGGTCCCGGCGCTGACCGGCGCGATCATGTGCATGGGCGTCGCGACCGCCAACTCGATCCTGGTCGTCAGCTTCGCGCGAGAGAAGCTGGCCGAACTGGGCGACGCGACCGCCGCCGCGATGGAGGCGGGCATGGTCCGTTTCCGCCCGGTGCTGATGACCGCATTGGCCATGATCATCGGCATGGGTCCGATGGCGCTGGGCCTGGGCGAAGGCGGCGAGCAGAATGCGCCGCTGGGCCGCGCGGTGATCGGCGGTCTGGTCTGCGCCACCATCGCCACCCTCTTCTTCGTCCCCGTCATCTTCAGCTTCGTCCACCGCCGCCACAAGGCCGCCGACCCCCAGATGGAAATGCAGCCCAGCCATGTCTGATATCACCCCGGAACAGAATCAGCCCGTCACCGGCCCGGACAGCCGAACGCTCAAGCGCGTGGGCATCGGCGCCGCCGTGATCGCCATCGCCGTCGTGGGCTTTGGCGTGGCGACCCGGATCAGCGCAACCAACGAGTTGCGCGGCACGGCGGAAAAGGCGGCCATTCCCTCCGTCGCGGTCGTATCGCCCAAGCAGGATGGCAAGGGCGGCGCGCTGGTGCTGCCGGGCAATGTCCAGGCCTATAACAGCGCGGCCATCTATGCCCGGACCAATGGCTATGTCAGCCGGTGGCTGGCCGATATCGGCGACAATGTGCGGGCCGGACAGTCGCTGGCCGTGCTGGACGCGCCGGAAGTCGACCAGCAGCTGGCCGCCGCGCAGGCCGATTATCAGACCGCGCTGGCCCAGCAACGCCTTGCCGAAACGACGGCCAAGCGCTGGGCCGTGATGCTGGCCAAGGATGCCGTATCCAAACAGGAATCGGACGAGAAGAATGGCGATCTGGCCGCGCGATCGGCGGTCACCAACGCGGCAATGGCCAATGTGAAGCGGCTGCGTGCGTTGCAGGGCTTTACCCGACTGGCCGCGCCCTTCGATGGGGTCGTGACCAGCCGCGCGGCGCAGATCGGTGCGCTGGTGGTGGCGGGCAATGCCGCGTCGCAGCCGCTCTTCACCGTGTCCGACGTGCATCGCATGCGCATCTATGTCCGCGTGCCGCAGGGCTATTCGGCGCAGGTGAAGCCGGGCATGGCCGCCACGCTGATGCTGCCCGAATATCCGGGCCGGACGTTCACCGCCACGCTGACCAGCAGTGCCGGCGCAGTCGATGCGCAATCGGGCGCGGTTCTGGTGCAGTTGCAGGCCGAAAATCCCGATCGGGCATTGAAGCCGGGCGCCTTTGCGCAGGTCAGCTTCAATGTCGGACAAGGTGGCGGCAATGGCATGTCCCTGCCGGGCAGCGCCATTCTCTATGGCAATGACGGTCCGACCGTCGCGGTGGTCGGCAGCGACAATCGCGTGACCGTACGCCCCGTCACCATCACCCGCGACGAAGGCGCGACCGTGCTGATTTCCGGCGCGATCAGGCCAGGCGACAAGGTGATCGATTCCCCACCGGATTCGATCCAGTCGGGCGACAAGGTGAGCGTCGCGTCGGGCGGCAAGGGCACGGCGCATGCGGGGTAAGATGGTGCAGCGGGCGCTGCCGGCCTTGGGGCTGAGTCTGCTGGGCGCCTGTTCGATGGCGCCGGCCTATCAGCCACCGCAGATCGCCGCGCCCGAAAGCTACAAGGAAATGGAGGGCTGGACCCAGGCGACGCCGATGGACGTCGCGCCACGCGGTGCGTGGTGGAGCGCGTTCGGCGATCCGGTGCTCGACGATCTGGAGACACGCGCCGAGGCCGCCAGTCCAACCTTGGCGGCGGCGCTGGCGCGCTACGATCAGGCGCGCGCCGTGGCGCGGGTCGAAACATCGGACCTGATCCCGACCGTGGGCGTGGGCGCAGATGGCAGTCGCCGGCGCGTGTCCGGCAACCGGTTCCAGGGCAATGGCAATGCGCAGACCTATAATGACTATTCGGTCGGCGCGACGCTGGATTATGAGCTGGATTTGTGGGGGCGCATCCGCAACAGCGTGAAGGCCGCGAACGCCGACGCGCAGGCAAGCGAAGCCGATCTGGCCGCAGCGCGCCTCAGCCTTCAGGCGTCGGTGGCCGATGCCTATGCACGATTGCGCGGGCTGGATGCGCAGGCTGACCTGCTGCATCGCACGGTCGAGGCGTTCGATCGCGCCTATCGGTTGACCGACACGCGCCATGAAGGCGGCATCGCGTCGGGGATCGACGTCAATCGCGCGCGTACGACGCTGAGCAATGCCAAGGCTCGGATTTCGGCGGTCGCCAATGAGCGGGCGGCGACCGAACATGAACTGGCAGCGCTGACCGGTGCCGTGGCATCCGGCTTTGCGATCGCGCCGCAGGTTCAGGCGCTCAAGGCGCCCGCAGTGCCGACGGGGGCACCATCCGCGCTGTTGCAGCGTCGGCCCGATGTCGCGGCGGCCGAGCGGCGCATGTTCGCCATGAACGCCCGGATCGGCGTGGCGCGCGCGGCTTTCTTTCCATCGTTGACGCTGGGACTGAGCGGCGGGTGGCAGACCACGCACGGCCAATTACTGTCCACGCCCAATAGCGTCTGGGGCCTGGGGCCGCTGGCGGCGGCGCTGACCCTGTTCGACGGCGGCCGGCGCAAGGCGCAGGTCAAATTATCGCGTGCGGAGTATGATGAGCAGGCCGCCAGCTATCGCGCCACGGTGCTGGGCGCCTTTCGCGACGTGGAGGACGGTATCGCTGCACTGCGTCACCTGTCGGTGCAACTGGTCGATCAGCGCGACGCGGCACAGGCGGCGCAGCGGACGAGCGACCTTGCCTTCACCCGCTATCGCGACGGTGCGTCGGACTATCTGGAAGTCGTCACCGCGCAGACCGATGCGCTCGATGCGCAAAGCGCGCTGCTGAATGCGGAATTTGCGCGAATGCGCGCCAGCATCGCGCTGGTCAAGGCTTTGGGCGGATCGGTCGACCCGGCCTGATCGAACAGGAGGCGGACGATGCGAAGCCTGTCGCCATCCGCCTCCTCCTCAATATTGCCACGCCTCCATTTTCGAAGCGCAAGATGATATGCTTCGATTAACCATGACGATTGATCGGAACGATCAATTGTTGCACTGCAAAATCTTGGAGCAGAGCGCGGCATCCTTCCTTGTCAGCGACCCGCCTTTTCCATGCCGCTTTGACAATTGCGCCGGATGACGGCACAAAGCCATATGGCCCATTCCCATGTCCCACCTCAACGGGCCGACCATCTGGATAGGATATCATCATGGCCGACACCGAACAGCCCGATTATACGAGCCTGACCGTCCAGTTGCTGAGCGCCTATGTCGCCAACAACACAGTCGCCAGCGAAGATCTGGCCACATTGATCCAGTCGACCCGCGCCGCACTGATCGCGGAGACTGCGCCGGCGGAGCCGGAGACGGTCGAGCATGTCCCCGCCGTGAGCGTGCGCAAGAGTATCGCATCGCGCGAGCATATTTTGAGCCTGATCGACGGGCGGCCGTACAAGACGCTCAAGCGCCATCTGGCCACCCATGGCCTGACCCCGGCCGACTATCGCGCGCGCTATGGCCTGCCCGAAAGCTATCCGATGGTGGCGCAGGCCTATTCGGACCAGCGCCGCGCCGTGGCGCAGAAGCTGGGCCTGGGCCAGCGCGGTACGCAGGCGCGGGTCGCCGCTGCGGCCGCCGCCGCACCTGCCGCCGAGGCCAAGCCTGCAACCCCGCCGGCCAAGGCGAAAAGCGCCGCCACCAAGGCCGCCCCTGCCCCCAAGAAGAAGGCCAGTGCCAAGCCTGCCGCTGCGGCACCGGCAAGCGTGCCGGTGGTAGCCGAAACGCCGGCGCCCAAGCCTGCCGCCAAGAAGGCTGCCCCTGCCGCGAAGGCAGCGGCAAAGCCCAAGGCCGAAGTAGCGGCGAAGGCCGCACCTGCCGCCGCAGAGCCGGCCAAGGCGAAAAGCGCCGCCACCAAGGCGCCAGCCGCGCCTAAGGCACCGCGCAAGAAGCTGGGCATCAAGGCCGAGGCGACCGACGCCGCCTCCTGACGACAAGAGGCGCCGCATCCCGTGAGGGTGCGGCGTCTGTCAGGCCGGTCGCGCGCGATCAGTCCGGATCGACCGCCGCATATTTATAGCGTTCCTGCGATGCCAGGCGGATGCTGGCATTGGGCGCGCCATAGCCTTCATAATCGTGGCGCTCGACAAATTCGAAGAAGAAGCGTTTGTGGAAGGCGCGGCTATAGAGTTGGAGATAGTCGCCGCCGTTACCGTCTGCATCATAGAAGATGTTCGCCTGCGCCAATGCATCGCGCCGCCGATCGTCAAGCCCGAAGCGGGCCGCGATGTCATCATGATAATTGGCCGGGATCGGCAGGATTTCGGCGCCGCCCTGCGCCATGCTTGCCGTCCGCGCCAACAAGTCCGGCGTAGCGAGCGCAATATGCTGATAGCCGCCACCGACATTATGTTCGACGAAGCGCGACGACAGAGTGCCGAGCGCTTCGGACGCGTTGAGCGTGACGCGCAGCGCCCCGTCCGCCGATTGCAGCGGCTGGCTTAGCACCAGTCCCGACGGATCGATCACATCGGCCTGGAAACTTTGCTGCAAGCCGAACAGCGAGCGCCAATAGAGTTGCCAGGACAGATATTCTTCGATCCGCACGACCGCGGCGAGATGGTCGATGGATAGCGGCGCGTCGTCGACGACGGCGCCGGTGGGCGTGAATTCACTGTCCCACATGGCGTCGACGTCGTCCGCCCCGATCAGATAGACCAGACTGCCGCCGATGCCGCGTAATGCAGGGAAGGCGAGATTGCCGGGCGCGTCACCATCGTCCACCGTGCGGATGCCTAGATGGGCCGCGCGCGCCGCGACCGCATCGCGATCGGGCACAACCAGTCCCACGGCACAGATGGACGGGCCATGGGCGACGCGGAAATCATGGCCGAAGCCCTCTGCTTGCGCATTGACGACCAGATTGACCGATCCCGCCTGCCAGCGGCTGACCGCCTTGGTCGGATGAATGCCGGTGCGGACGAAGCCGAGCGAGCCGAACATGCGCTCCAGCGCGGGAACATCTTCGTCGCCTACCGTAAATTCGACGAATTCGGGCCGAACATGGGCCGGCGGTGTGGGTGCGGCGGCCGGCCGGTCGAGCAAACGCAGCGCCGCATCCTCGACATGGCGGAGCGAGCGTAGTCCGTCGGCCGCGATCAGATCTGCGGACCAGCCGCGAAAACGATCGTTGAAGATTTCGAGCGAGAGCGGACCTGAATAACCGGTCGCCAATATCTCTGCCACATAGGCTTCGACGGCAAGACCGCCCTGCCCCGGAAAATTGCGGAAATGGCGGCTCCAATAGAGCAGGTCCATATCCAGTTTCGGTGCGTCGGCTAGTTGGACAAAGGCGATCTTGTCGCCGGGAATAGCGCGGATGCTGTCGCTGGGGATACCGCGCGAGAGGGAATGGAAACTGTCGAGGATGATGCCGACATTGGGATGATCGACCTGCTCCACGATGGACCAGGCATCGCGATGATCGAAGACATGGCGGCCCCAGGCCAGTGCCTCATAGCCCACGATGATGTCGTGGGTGGCGGCCAGTTCGCCCAGTTGCTGAAAGTCGGCGACGATGCGGTTGCGCTCGCCCAGCGCATGGGGCGAGCAGTTGGAACAGACCAGAATGTGACGCGCGCCGAGTTCACCCATCAGGTCGAACTTGGCCGCCGCCCGGTCGAAGGCACGCTGACGCATGGCGCCCGGCATCCCCTCGAAATCGCGGAACGGCTGATAGAGCATGCAGGAAAGGCCGAGATCGTCCAGCATCGCCCGCACTTCGCGAGGGCGGAGTGGCGAGGCGATCAGGTCATTCTCGAAAATCTCCACCCCGTCGAAACCGGCAGCGGCGGCGGCGCGCAGTTTCTCCTCCAGCGTGCCGCTCAAGGATACGGTGGCGATGCCGAATTGCAGGGTCATGGCTTGCCTCTCCTTCTGTCGTCAGCCCGCAAGCGCGGCGTGGAAATTCACGCGCATGCGGGCGGGATCGGCGGTGAGGCCGGTGAAATGCTGGAACGCGCCGACTGCCTGGAAAATGGTCATGCCGCTGCCGTCGAGCGTCGTGCAGCCGGCCTCTCGCGCTTCGCGCAGCAGCTGGGTTTCCAGCGGGAAATAGACGATGTCCGTGACCCAAAGGCGCGGTTCGAGCAGGTCGCGCGGGATTGCGGATCCCGGATGCACCGCCATGCCCATGGGGGTCGCGTTGACGATGCCGTCGGCGCGGCCGATCGCCATGCTCAGATCCTGCCCCACGATCGCGCGGCCGGCGCCGTGGGCGGCACAGAGTGCCGCGGCAAGAGCGGTGGCGCGGTCTATGTCGGAATCGAACAGGGTCAGTTCCGCCACGCCCAGATCCATCAGCGCATGAGCGGTCGCCGCCCCTGCCCCGCCGGCGCCCATCTGGACCACCCGCGTCGTGTCGGTGCCATGCGGCAGGCCGGAGCGGAGATTTTCGGCAAAGCCGGTGACGTCCGTATTATAGCCGATACGCCGGCCATCGCGGAAGACGACGGTGTTGACCGATCCGATCTGCGCCGCCTGGGGCGAAAGATCGTCCAGATGGGCGATGACCGCCTGTTTATAGGGGTGGGTGACGTTGACGCCGGCGAAACCGGCCAGTTGCAGCGCGTCGAGCAGACGGGGCAGATCCTTGCCATCCATGCCGTCGGCCGCGAAATCGAACAGGCGATAGATCAGGCGCACGCCTTGCGCATCCGCTTCGCTTTCCTGAAGACGCGGCGTGAGCGACGCCTGGATATCCCGCCCGATCAAGCCGGTCAGATAGCGGGCGGGGACGGAGCGGGTCTGGGTCAATGTGGGATCATCCGATTGGGAGAAAATATCCCCGCCGCCCGAATGACCGGGCGGCGAGGCAGGCGGAGAGATCAGAATTTGAGCTTCGCGCCGACATAGAAGGAGCGGCCCACCATGTCGTAGGTGCCGGCATCGGTGCCGTTCTGCGAGCTGGCGACGAAGGGAATGCCCTTGTCGAACAGGTTGGTGATGCCACCGCGCAGCTGCATATTGTCGTTGATGTCCAGCGTGGAGAAGACATCGAACAGATTATAGGGCTTCACCCCGACCTGTTCCGCCGCAGGCGTGGTGATCGCGCTGATGTCGCGCAGCTTGCCCTGATAGCGCCAGCGCAAACCGATGCCGAACGTGTCGGAGCTGTAACCGGCGGTCGTCAGCGCCTTCCACTTGGGCAGCGGGCGGCCCGGCGTGCTGGTGCCGACGAAATCCTGCGACGCGGAACCGGGCAGCGTCTGGACCTTGTAGTGGTTCAGCCAGCCGATAGCGGACGAAGCATAGATTTTGCCCGATCCATCGCCGATGCCGGCGTCGGACAGTTTGAGCGACCAGTTCACCTGCACATCGACGCCATCGGTGTCGAGCGCCCCTAGGTTCAGATAAGGCTGGGCGATGGCGACCAGCTGACCGGTCGGATCGCGTTCGACAAGGCGACAGAATTCGTTGCTGTTGGAATAGCTGCTGTTCGATCCATCCAGATTATAGCATTTGGCGAGCGCCGTCAGACCATTGATGGTCGAAATGACGTTGCTGATCTTGATGTTGTAATAGTCGACCGAGAAGGAGAAGCCCGACAGCCAGGGCGACGAGATTTTCGGATTGAATACGAATCCGACATTGAAGGTGTTGGCCTTTTCAGGTGTCAGCGCACTGTTGCCCTGAATATTGCCGCCAGTGGCGGTGGTGGCGAACTGATAGGCGTCGATCGCGGCGGCCGGGATGCCCTGCGCCAGGCAGAGGCCACGCACCTGCGCGCCGTTCGCACCGGTCCGGGCCGAGGAGCGGACATCGCACGGATCGCCGATCGCGGCAGGCGGCGTACCGATCGCCAGCTGCGATCCGGTGACGGGCGAGAAGAGCTCACCGATATTGGGCGCCCGCACCGCGCGCTGGAAGCTGCCGCGGATCAGCAACGCGTCGACAGGCTGCCAGCGCGCGTCGAATTCGTAGCTCTTCACGCTGCCGGTCGTATTATAGTCAGAATAGCGGAAGGCCGCGCCCACGCCCAGTTCGCGGAAAAAGGGCTTGTCCGACAGCAACGGCACGTCGATCTGAGCGGCGAATTCCTTGACGCTGATGTCGCCCTGCGCCGGATTGGAGCCGACGACGGATTCGACATTGTTGGACACCAGATCCGCACTGGGATCATATTTATAGGTATTTTTGCGATAACCGGCGAGCAGCGCCAACTGGACCGGACCGGCCGGCAGGTCGAACAGCGGGCCGTTGACCTGGCCCTGGACCTGCGTCTGGGTCAACCGTTCGCGGCTGTTGACGGTGGCGGTCATATATTGCTGGCATGCGCGCGACAGGCTGGTCGCGTTGGTGATGCCGAAGGGATTATAGCCGCCCGCGCACAGCGACGCACCGCCATCGGCCGCATTGAGCAGGTTCTGGACGCGCGATTTCAGCACGGCATTGAACATCGACTGGTTATGGACCGTCTCGTCATAGGCGACGAAGCCGTCGAACTTCCACGATCCCGCGATCGTGCCCTTCAGGCCGCCCAGATATTGCTGGACCCGATAATTTTCTTCCCAGCCCTTGTCGCCGATGCCGACATAGCGGGCGCTCCAGCGAAACGGCGCGTTCGGATTGCTGCGCGACGCCAGCAGCGTGCGCAGATCATTGGGGATGAAGGGGTTGGTGACCGGAATGGTGGTGAAGGGCGCGAACTGCGTCAGGCTGCCGCCCGCTTCAGTGGTGACGGTGGAGTCGACATAGAGGAACTGGCCGTAGGCGGTCAGCGATTCCGTCAGGTCGAACTCGCCCTTGGCGAAGGCCGACTTGCGTTCGAAGGCGTTGAGAATCTGAAGCTGCGGGCCGACCGGCATGCGGACATTGCCGCCGACCACGGCATAGGCGCCGTCGCGTGGCCCCTTATAATTGACCGCGCCGGTCTGAACGAAGAGCGAGCCATCATTGTTGAAGCCCAGGTTCAAGGTCCGGTTGATCGGCGTGGTGACGCCATATCGGCCAAAGACGCCATTGAGCGCGGCCTGGCTCGGCAGGTTGAGCGCGTTGGGAACGAAGGTGCCGGTGCCGATGAAGGAGGATGGCACCTTGTCGGAGAAGAAGCCGCGCTGCGAACCGGAGAGCGGGTCGCGCTGGCCATAGCTGAGCGCCAGCATCAACCGGCCGCGATCGTCGGCGAATTTCGTCCCCAGCGCGAGCGAACCGTTGAACTTGCCATAGTCGCCGCGGAAGCTGTTGCCGTTCTGGATATCGACGCGGACACCGTCGAAATATTTGTCGGTCTTGAAATTGACGACGCCCGACATGGCGTCCGACCCGTAAATGGCCGACGCGCCGCCGGTGATGACATCCACCGAACCGATGATCGATTCCGGCAGGATGTTGATGTCGACATTGCCGTTGATATCCGACAGCGGCAGGCGGCGGCCGTCGAGCAGGACGAGGTTGCGGTTGGAACCCAGGCCGCGCAGATTGAGCGTGGCGCGGCCGCCGGCCCCCTGGCCGCCGGTGCCGGCATTGCCCGATGGGGTGAAGCCCGGCAGCTGGTTGAGCGAATCTTCCAGCGTGATCTGCCCGCTTTGCTGGACGAGCTCGTCAGAGACGGTGACGATCGGGCTGACCGCGACATTGTTCGGGCGGGCGATCAGCGATCCGGTGACGACGATGTCGGCGGTCTGCTGCGCTGCTGCGTCAGTGGCCTGCGGGGCCAGTGCGCCGGCGGCCTTTTCAGCAGGCGCTGCCTGATCCTGCGCCCAGAGCGGCGAGGCAAAGGCGCCCAGCGCCAGCGCGGCCAGCGATCCGCCGAGGCGAAGCTGCATGGTGAAACCTGTTTTCATTCCATCCTCCCATTTTTTATTACTAACTAGTTCGTACATAATTTGATGCGACCCGAGGCTCTATTGTCCCTTAGGGCTATATTCTGAACCGTCTGTCGGTCAGTCCATTTCCACCCGGCGTACATCCCCCACGATGAAGACATAGGCAGCGGCCCCAACCAGCGCGAGTACGCCGATGAAAGCCAGCGCGCCGTAGAAGGAGCCGGTCTGGCCCACGATCACGCCGACCACGATCGGCGTCACGATGCCGGCCAGATTGGCGCAGAGGTTGAAGACGCCGCCAGTCAGGCCGATATATTGGCGCGGAGCGACATCGGAAATCAGCGTCCAGCCCAGATTGACCATGCCCTGCCCGAAAAAGGCGATGGACATGATGGCGATGACCAGCGTGTTGCTCTGCACGAAATTGGCGGCGACGATGGTGGAGGCCAGCAGCAGCCCAGCAACGATCGGCAGCTTGCGCCCGATATTGGCCGAGCCGGTGCGGCGGATCAGCATGTCGGAAACCTGCCCGCCCAGCAGCACGCCGGCCGACGCGGCGATATAGGGCAGCACCGCGAAGGTGCCGGATTTCAGCCAGTCCATGCCCCGCTCGGTCGCCAGATAGGTGGGGAACCAGGTCAGGAAGAAAACCAGCGTCGAATTACCGCAAAACTGGCCGATCGAGGCGCCCAAAATCTGGCGCTTGCTCATCAGCTTGCGCACATTGGCCCAGGAAAAGGGGATCTTCTCGTCCGTCTTGGCGATCGTCAGGCCGCCGCCTGCCTGAATATGGGCGAGCTCGGCGGCGTTGACGCGGCTGCTTTCACCCGGATCGCGATAGCGGGCGTACATCAGCAGGCCGAACGCCATGCCCAGCGCACCGGCGATCAGGAACAGGGCGCGCCAGCCGAAGCTGCCCACCACCCAGAACAGAACCGGCGCGAAGAAGGCGAGGCCCGCATATTGCCCCACGGCATAGACGGAATTGGCGCGCGCACGTTCATCCTGCGGGAACCAACTGCTGAGAATGCGGCTGTTGCACGGGTAGCAAGGTGCCTCCGCCATGCCCAGCGCAAGGCGGAAGCCGAACAACATCGCCACATTACCGGCTATGCCGTGGAGCAAAGTGAAGAAGGACCAGAGGATCAGCGATCCGGCATAGGTGATGCGCGTGCCCAGCCGGTCCAGCAGCAGTCCGCCTGGAATCTGCGACGCGGCATAGGTCCAGGAGAAAGCCGAGAAGATGAAACCCATCATTTCCGGCGAAATCTTGAGTTCCGCCGTGAGTGACGGCGCGGCCACGCCCATGACGGCGCGATCCATATAGTTGAGCAAGGTAGCGACGCTGATGAGCGCCAGCACGCCGATGCGCGCGCGGGTGGGACGCATCAGGCCGCCGGGGTTCACAGGCGCCCTCATGCCGCGTTCCGCCGCTGGCCGAGATACAGCAGATGGCGCACGGCCAGCGCATAGCCGTCCGTCCCCATGCCCGACACGATGGCCGTGGCGGTGCGCGTCACGATTGAACGGGTACGCCATTCCTCGTCCCGGCGATGGATATTGGAAATATGAACCTCCACGATCGGGCAATCGCACATTTTGAGCGCGTCCAGCATGGCATAGCCGGCATAGGAGAATGCGGCGGGATTAAGGACGATGCCCATCGCACCGACGCGCGCCTCATGCAACCAGCCGACCATTTCATGCTCGGCATTGGTCTGGCGAAAGATCAGATTGACGTCCCAGCCCTCGGCCTCGCGCCGGCAGGCCGCTTCGACATCGGCGAGCGTCTCGAACCCGTAGATATGCGGTTCGCGCACACCCAGATGGTCGAGATTGGGGCCGTTCAAGATGTAGATATCACGCTGGCCCATGACTGGCCCGATCCTCCCCGAATGCCGGAATATGTTTCCCGATCTTGCAGAATCACATCTACGCGCAACAGAGGCCGTGCGCAAGCAAAATGTACTAACTAGTTCATACCATTTTTGGGCAGGCGGCGGACGGCGATCCGGTCGGCCTGATAGGAACCGAGCCAGAGATCCTCACCCAGCAGCACGGCCGCCGATACGCCATTGAAGGCCGGATCGGGCGGGCCATAGGCGATCAGGGAGAAGTGCCGATTTTCCGGGTCGAGTTGCGCCACGGCATAGCCGCGATGACAAAGCATGCCGTCGGCCACGCCGTTGACGATCTTGCGCACACCGCCGCAGGCCGGTTCGTCGCGCACCATGCCGGCCAGCAGCAGCCGTTCGCCGTCCCAATGGATGTTGTCGGGCATGAATTCGGGCGCCAGCGCGCGCCATAATGGCTGGCGCGTGTTGTGCCGCCCATAGGCGACGACTTCCCGCAGGCCGAAGGCGATCACGTAGAAGCCACTATCGTCGCGCGCCGTTTCCAGCCCGTTATTGCCGGGCAATTCGGTGCCGGGCAGCAGCCGGAAGGCGCGATCCTGCGGGCCGCGCTGATAGACGCCGCCCGTCGTACGGCCGACCACGAAGTCGGTGATGCTGGTGCCCGGACGCGTCAGCACCGTGGCGAGCACCGTACCGTCGCCATAGGAGGCGACGGCGTTGGCGACATGGCCGTCGGGCATGGCGAGGCAACCCTGCCAGCGCAGTGTCGGCGGCGCGGCGCTATCGCGCGCGTCGATGGCGAAGACCTCAATCGCTTCGCGCCCACCATGATTGACGACCAGCAACCTGCCCTGCCCCGGTCCGGTCATCCGCAGGCTGAGGCCCCGCGCGGTGAAGAGCGCGGGATCGGGCGGCTTGACGCAATCGGGATAGGCGGGGTCTGGTGCGACCTGATCGGCGACGGCGGTGAACCAGAAGCGGGCCTGTCGGGTGCGGCTATCCACCAGTTTCAGCCCGGCCCCGGTCGCAAAGCCGCTGGCGACGATCCAGGGTGTATCGGGAATATGGGCCAGGTCTTCGGGCTTGTTCGCGCCGCAAACGAAGTCGAACTGCGCGGTCGGGGCGCAGGCGTCGGCGGGTCGCTGTATGGACAATGGGGTCGCGCAGCCGGTCAGCGCCAGAATGGCCGCACCGGTCAAGATGGAAAGCCGCCTCATGTAACGCGATAGACCCGGATGCGCACGGCGGGCTTGGGCGCGTCTTCGGGCGGCGGGCCGATGGTGCCAATGAAGATCGCCTGATTGAGCCAGTCATGCGGGCCGATCGGCGCCTCGAAACTGGGCACGGTGCGCAGATAGCGGCGCGACGCGCCGGGCACCCGGCTGTTGGTCAGGCCGACATTGCGGACATGGATCGGCGTGCCGTCGTCGGCGCGCATCATATAGTCGGCCTCAATCACGGTCCAATTGTCGGCGCGCTGCAACTGCCAGTCCGCGCCGCCCGCGACCACCGTGCCCCGGATGCGGGGACCGGCAAAAGTGCCACCGGTGATCGGCACGCGGCGGCGAGTACCGATGGGGGTCGGCCCGATTTCTTCGGTCGGTTCCAGCATCACGGTCGCCTCATAGACGAAGTCGAGGCCGGGCGCTTCGGTGGTAGCTGCCCTGCCCGGCACCGCCCACAAGGCCATCGCGCCGCCGATGCCGGTCAAAATGTCCCGTCTGCTGGTCATTGCATCAATCCCGAACCTTGGGCCGCTCGGCAGGTGGCGGCGCATCGCCGAACAGCGACCAGTCGGCGAAATGCGGCCATGGGATCATGCTGCGCGTCTCGCCCAATTGCAGCAGCATGGGCTTGCGCGGCGTGAAGGCGGGCCAGTTCGCAACCGGTTCGCCGGTGCGGGCGAAGGCCACCAGATGATCCATCATCTCGGCCGACAGCGCCTGATCCACCGGCGTCCAGTCGCGGGTCGTGCGGAACAGGTTGAGACTGCCCAGCGTCCCCAGCCAATAGGGAATGTCGGCGCTATGATAGGCGCCCACCGTCGCGGGATCATGATCGGCGAAGCGCACAGCGGGGCTATAAGGGTGAACGCGGGTAAAGAAATAGGCGTGGACCGGTGCCTTGCCGGTGGCGGCCTGCGCCAGCGCCCATTGCGCCATCTGCGCATTGAGGGTGGAATCGCGCTCGATATCGCGGGCTTGCCGCTGCGCCTCCTGCGTCGTGCGAGCGGGGTAGCGTTGCAGGATCGCGTCCGCCTTGTCCGGGAAGGCCCGGCGCACGGCCGCTGCATAATCGGCGACCGATGCGATGGGGCCTAGCGAGCGGAAGCTTTCGTCGCGGGTAAAGCCCAGCAGCAACGGCACGTCATTCTGGCGCCCGGCGGCGAAGGCAGCGGCCGGGGTTTGCGCCACGACCTCCCCGTCGATCACGATCGGGCGGCGGCGGACCGGCGCGGCGAGCGCGATCAGCTTGTCGGCAGGCATGTCGCGCATCTGTTCGATCGACTGGACGCCCAACGCCGCTTGCACGGCGATGCCTTCGGCTTCCGCTTCCTTCAGCGGCGCGGGTGTACCGATGTCCCCAAAGGCGCCACCGCTCATGCCGACGGCGCGCTGGAACAGGCCCTTGGTCGCGGGGCTGGCCTGAAGCAGCGAGACGGACATCGACCCGGCCGATTGGCCCGCGATCGTGACATTGGCCGGATTGCCGCCGAAGCCGGCGATATTCGCTTTGATCCAGCGGAGCGCCGCTACCTGATCCTTCAGGCCGTAATTGCCCGACTTGCCACCATTTTCGGCGCTGAGTTCAGGGTGAGCGAGGAAGCCCAACGGCCCCACACGATAGGCGATGGCGACATAGACGACCCCCTTGGCCGCCAGCGCTTCGCCCGCATAATTGGCCATGGAGGCCGATCCGATGTTGAAGCCGCCGCCATAGATCCAGGTGACGACCGGATAGCCGCCAGCCGGCGCAGGGCCGGGCGGCGCCCAGATATTGAGATAGAGACAATCCTCACTGGTCGCCTCCTCGCCGAAATAATGGTTGAGGTTGCGGGCGCGCAGCGGCTGGATACATTCGGGCGCAGGGCGATCCGCATGCCAGACGCCGTCCCAGCGCGCATGGGGCTGCGGATCGCGCCAGCGCAGGTCGCGCACCGGCGGCGCGGCGAAGGGCACGCCCAGCCAGGCCCGCACGCCCGATGCCAAGGTCTTGCCATCGATCAGGCCCGCATCGGTTCGAACTGGATCGCCGGTCGATTGCGCGACGATCTGCGCCGGCGCGACCGATGAGAGGAGCAAGCCCAGAATTAAACCGGGTGCCAGCAGCAGCCGGCGCATTATTTCTGGCCCTTGAGCTGCGTGTCGAAGAAGCGGAAGGTCAGGTCCAGCGCGCGCAGGGACGCCGCGCGGGTCGCGGCGGCATCGGCACCGATCCAGCTATGGCCGACGCCGGGAATGATCTCCAGCGTGACGGGGACGCGGGCGGCCTTCAGCGCGGCTGCCAATTGGCGCGACTGGTCGGCGGGCACGACCTTATCGTCGGTGCCGTGGATCAGCAGCATCGGCGGATCCTTGGCATCGACATGGGCGGCAGGGCTGGCGGCCTTGATGCGGTCGGCCGGACAATCGGGCTTCACGCAGTCGAGATAGGCGTTCTCCGCGCCGGCGATCGCCTGCGGCATGGTCGCGAAATCATAGACGCCGTACCAGCCGACACCCGCCTGCACGCAATCGCTCTGCCCCGGATTGCTCTTGTCCTCGCCAGTCGGCGCGCTGCCGCATTGCAGGGCGGCCAGCGCCGCGAGTTGCCCGCCAGCCGAGCCGCCCCAAACCGCGACATGGCGACCATCCAGCCCGAAGCGTGCGGCATTGGCGCGCAGGTAGCGGATGGCGGTGCGCACATCGTCGATCGCGGAGGGGAAAGGCGCTTCCTTCGACAGCCGATATTCGAGCGAGGCGACGACATAGCCCCGCGCCGACAGGTCGGCCAGCACGGCGGGAAAATCGCTGAATGCGCCGGACTGACGGGTATGGCCGTTCGCCCAGCCGCCGCCATGGATGTAGATGACCAGCGGCAGCGGCTTGGCCTGCTGCGCGGGGCGATAGAGGTCGAGGATGATGGGCCGATAGCCCGGGATGGTCGAATAGGCGATGTCACTATTGACCGTGACGCCATTGGCCAGCGTCAGGATACGGTCGGGCATCGGATCGCCCAACGCGGGTTCTGGCGATGTCGCGGGGGACGGCGGCTGAGCCTGGGCCGGCATGGCGGCGGTCAGCAGGGCCAGACCCAAAGATAGCGTGATACGCTTGCGCATAATCCTCTCCCGTTCGCGATTCTTGTGCTAACTATTTCGTACATTGATATCATCGACGATGCGCAAGGCAAGCGCGATGATGATGATGTGCAGGATAATGCGTGAGAAGTGGCCGGGGCCGAAGACAACTAAGCTCGCCCCCTATCCAACGTCATGCTAAATTATTTCAGCATCCATCGTGCATCCATGCATCCATGCATCCATGCATCGTTCGCTTATGGGGAGAAATGGATGCTGAAATAATTCAGCATGACGCCGATTATTGGACAGCTTTGGCATATTCAGGCCAGAAGTCGCGCTGCCACTTGTGTTTCAGGCGCGGCACCAGCTTTCGACGATATCGACCACATTGCCCCGACGCCGCGCCAATATCTTGGGCGCGGTCACATCGCGTTCGAAGCCGTAGGAGACGGTGTAGCGGTTGGAGACATTGTAAAAGCAGAGTGCGCTGATCGTCATATGCAGTTCCAGCGGGTCGATCCCTTCGCGGAAATGGCCGCTGGCGACACCGCGCGCCAATATGTTGCGCAGCTGCTCCACCACCTTGCGGTTGCGTTCGCGAATGCCGGGAATTTCGCCGATATGCGCGCCGCGCAGGATATTCTCGTTCATCACCAGCCGCACGAATTCGGGATGCTGGTGGTGATAGTCGAACGTAGCGCCGACCACATCGCGCAGCGCGGCGTCCGGGTCCAAGTCGCTGCGTGTATTGTCAGCATCGATTTCGCGCACCGCCGTATAAGCGCGCTCCAGCACCGCGCGGTACAGGCCTTCCTTGCTGCCGAAATAATAATAGATCATGCGCTTGGACGCATCGGTCCGTTCGGCGATCTCGTCGATGCGCGCGCCGCTCAACCCCTTGTCGGCAAATTCCAGCGTCGCGACGTCCAATATGTTCAGGCGGGTTTCCTCCGCCTCGCCGGCCCGTCCACTCGCCTTGTTCAGTATATTCGTCGGCGATCTGGCCACGCATCCATCCTTCTCTGTTTGGAACTGGCATAGCTTGCCAGCGCCGCGCCATACAAGAGAGGATGCACGGGAATGACAAGGTGCCGCCCGCCCAAAGGACGCGCGGCACCTTCATGGATCAGAAGCGGACCCCGACCCCCATCCAGATGCGGGCCGGATCGATCACATAGCCGGACGCATCATAATCCAGTCGCTTGTCGAACAGATTCTGCACGCCGCCATGGAAAGTGAAGGCCGGCGTGATCTTGTAGGATGCGCCTATATCCACCACCGTATAGCTGGCGGCGAAGATGTTGGTGCCGCTGATCTGCGCCTCCGTCACGGCTTCCTTGCCGCGATAGACGGCGCGGGCATAGGCGGACAGGCGATCGTCAGGCTTCCAGTTCAGCGAGGCGTTGGCCTGTTGCTTGGGCGTGTCGTTCAGCGCAGCGCCCGCCGCCGTGCCGGTCAACTGCTCGGAATCGGTCAATGTGCCGCTGGCGTTGACGCGCAGCGTGTTGGTCAGCGGGAAATCGACCGACAATTCGATGCCGCGCACCTTGGCCTTGTCCACATTCACATAGGTCGTGGGCGGGCGGCCGATCGAACTGACTGGCTCACCCGTGCACCAGGCGTTCGCCACTGCGCAGGTGACGCGGGTGATCTTGTCGTTGAAGCGCGTGTCATAGGCGGTCAGGCTGGCGTTGAAGCGCCCGCGCGAGAAGAGCAACGCCGCCTCGATCGTACGGCTGGTTTCCGCTTCCAAATCCGGGTTGCCATAGATGGTGCCGCCGCGGCTGGACTGGCCCCAGTCGGGGATGGTCTGGCGCAGGCTGGGCGCGCGGAAACCCTGCGAATAGCCGCCCTTGAGCGTCAGCGCCGGATTGATGTTCCACACCGCATAGACGCGCGGGGTCCAATGGACGCCATATTGCTCGTCATTGTCCATGCGGATGCCGCCGGTCAGCGCCAGCCCATCAAGCAGCTTCAGTTCGTTTTCGGCGAACAAGGCCCAGCTGGTCCGGGTCGTCCCGGTGGTGGTTGAACCGGCCAGGAGATTGCCGGTCAGGTCGGTCAGATCCTCATAGCGGTAGAAACCGCCAAGGGTCAGCGTGTTGGAGGGAAGCGGCACGACCCACAGGCTCTGCGCGACCGTGTTCTTCACTTCCTTCTGCGAAGTGACATTCTTTGCGTCTTCATATTGGACATAGGATTCCGACGAGGCGAAACCCCATTTGCCGCTATGGCTGATCGACGCGACCTTGCGCTTCTGGTCCTGAATATCGACCGTGCCGGCCGGCGCGGCCGTGGTCGCCTCGATCGTCTCGCCGGAAATCTGCGTGACCTTCTGGCGATAATAGCCGGCCTCCAGCAGGATTTCATGATTGTCGTTGAGCGCGAAACCCAGCTTGGCCGCCAGGCTTTCGTCATGGCGTTCCGGTGTGCCGCCGATCACCTTGTCGCCTTCGCGACGGTTGATCGCGCCCTGCAACTGAATGCCGACGCCCTTGGTCACCGGGCCGGACAGATAGAAATTGCCGTCCGCAAAATTGCCATAGTCGCTGCCCAGCTGCATCGTGCCATTGACCCGCGCACTGCCGCGCCAGTCGCCACCGATGCGCCGGGTGATGATGTTGACGACGCCGCCCATCGCATCCGACCCGTAGAGGGAAGACATCGGACCGCGCACGATTTCGATCCGCTCGATCGCTTCGAGCGGGGGCAGCTGACCGCCTTCGCTGATATTGCCGCCATTGGTGCGGGATTCACGAGACGACAGGCGCTTACCATCGACCAGGATCAGCGTATATTGCGGCGCCATGCCGCGAATGGAGATGTCGCGGCTGTTGCCCTCACCCGGCGTGACGGTAACGCCCGGAACCTCCATCAGCGCGTCGGTGACTTCGCGATAGGGCATGCGGTCCAGCGTCTCGCGGTTGATGACGGTGATGGAGGCCGGCGCGTCGCGCACCTCCTGCTCGCGACCGGCCGCAGTTACGACGATCTGATCGCCGTCGGCGGCGACATCGGCCGCAAAGGCGCAGGCGGGAACAAGGATGGCGGCAAGTGCGCTGCTGGCGCGCAAAAGGGTCTGGGCCTTCATGGAAAGTCCTTGGGTTGAACGACAGGATGGACGCGGACGCGCCCCTTGGATCAGACTGCGACAGAAGCGCAGCCCGGCGATGACGTGATTTTTGGAAGTCCCCCGGCGCCTTGGCGGCACTCTCAGATGCGATTGCTTCGCAGCCGCATCTGTCGCATTGACAAAGATATGCCAAATATCAAATTTGAATAGCGTATTTGCCTGATATGATCGTCAGACGGCGGCGGCCAGCTGGTCGATCAGCCACAAGGTCGCGGGATCGCGGGCGCTGCGCTCGTGCCAGAGCACCCAATAATCGAAGCCTTTAATCTCCGTCGGCGAAGGGAGACAGGCAAAGCCATGCGAGCAGGCAAACCGCCCGGCCGCGCGGGTCGGCATGGTCAGGATCGCGTCGGTCGCGCCGATCAGGTCGGGCGCGGCATAGAAATAGGGCAGACGCGCCACCAGCTGCCGCTCTGACACCCGATCGCCCAGGCAGGACTGGACATGATCGACATCGGGATCGCCGATCGTGACCGCGACATGTGGCCAGCCAAGATAGGTATCGAGCGAAACCGGCGCGTCCGATCCCCCCGCAGCGATCGGATGATCGCGCCGCACGATCAACGATTGGGTTTCACGGAACAGATGGCGCGCATGGGTCAGCGACAGGTCCGGTTCGAAGCCGTAGATGATGAGGTCCAGTTCACCCGACACCAGTTTCTTGAACATGTCGTCGGAGAAGGCGGAAACATCTATCCCGCAGTTGGGCGCCGCCGCACCGATCGCGGGCAACGCGGGCGATACCACCGACAAGACGCCATAATCGGTCGCGGCCACGCGGAAATTCCGATCCAGCACGGCCGGATCGAAACTCACCGGTTCCAGCAACGCACTGCTCATCGCCAGCCAGGCTTCGAGCGGCTGGGCCAGTGCCTCGCCCCGCTGAGTCAGCGTCATGCCCCCGCCTGATCGTACCAGCAGCGGGTCGGCCAGCAACTGCCGCAATTGCCCCAACGCCCGGCTGACCGTCGGCTGGCTCAGCCCCAGCCGCTGAGCCGACCGGCTGACGCTGCGGGTTTGCAGCAGCATGCTGAGCGTCATCAGCAGATTGAGATCGATGGGCTTGATCGGCTGGCTCCGGATTGCGATTTCGTCGCATTAGCCAGCGCGCAGAGGTGGTTCAAGCCGTGCGGTCAATCCAACATGGTTCGCAACGAAGGAGACACGGACTGGCCATGTTTCTCCATCGCATCCAGCGTCGCGCCCGCCATGGCGCGATAGGCTGGCAAAAGATGCGGCTGGTCGGCGCACAGTGCGGCCAGATGCCGGCCGATCGTGTCCATGTCCCCGCGCAGCAGGGGGCCGGACAGCGCTGCCATGCCACGATCCAGGCTGTTGTCCAGCGCGGCGCGAACCAGCGGCCCCAGCAGCGCGGCCGGATCGCCGATCCCCGCCGCCGTCAGCGCCTCGCGCGATCCGGCGATCAGCGTGACCAGATGATTGGCCGCATGGCACAATGCCGCATGATAGAGGGCGCGCTGCCCCTCCCCGACCTGCTCCGCCACGCCGCCAAGCAAGGCGACCAGTGCCCGCGCCGCGGCGATGGCGGGGGCGTCGTCGGCGGTGATGACAAAAGTTGCGCCCATCATGCGGGCGACCTCCTGCGCGGGATTGCCGGTGAAGGTCATGGCCGGATGCACCGCCGCCGTCAGTGCGCCACGCTGTTGCAAGGGGCGCAGCAAGGCCGCCCCACTGCGTCCGCTCAGATGCAGGATGAAGGGGGTCACGCCATCGGGCAGGCAGGCGGCAAGATCCGTAACGACGCCGGCAATCGCATCGTCCGACACGGCGATCAGGATCAGGTCGCACTGCTGCGCCACCGTCGCCCAATCCGGAGCAGCGCTGCTGCCTGGAACCGTCGCGACCAGTGCGTCACGCCGGGCCGGATCACGCCCCCAGACCAGCAGCGGCGCCGCGATATGGGTTTGCAAGGCCATGGCCATGGCCGCCGCTACGCGGCCGGAGCCGATGATGCCGACCCGGCGATAGGAAGGGGTGCTGTCCATGATGAAGGCTTAAAGCGTCACGATGGAAGGGCGAACCCTTTTCTGCCGTCAGGGGCGATCTGCTGCGCCGCCCGGCATTGGATCAGGCGACCGCCGCGATGATGATGATTTCCACCTTGTAATCCGGCGTCGCCAGCTTCGCTTCGCCGGTGGCGCGGGTGGGTGCGGGCACGTCGGCAATCCAGCCGTCCCACACCGCGTTCATCTCCTCGAAATCCGCCATGTCCGCCAGCCAGATGGTGGCGCGCAGGATATGCGCCTTGTTGCTGCCGGCCAGGGCCAGCAGGCGTTCGATTTCCTCCAGCGCGCTCTTCGTCTGCGCGGTGACGCTGTCGCCTTCGCCGACCTGCCCGGCCAGATAGACGGTGTCGCCATGAATGACGATTTCGCTCATGCGCGGGCCGGTTTCGATGCGGGTGATGGTCATGATGTCTCCTTGAATATCAGTTGCGATAGCGCGACAGCGCAAGGTCGGCCGTCTCGATCGCCGGCGCGCGCCCGCTCATGATGTCGGCGATGACATGGCCCGACCCGCAGGCCATGGTCCAGCCCAGCGTGCCATGGCCGGTATTGAGGAACAGATTGTCGATCTTCGTCGCGCCGACCACCGGGGTGGAATCCGGCGTCATCGGCCGCAGCCCGCTCCAGAATGTCGCACGGCTGAGGTCGCCCGCACCGGGGAAGAGCGTGCCGACACTATGGTCCAGCGTATCGCGCCGCGCCTGCGGCAGGTCGTTGGTATAGCCCGACAATTCGGCCATGCCGCCGACCCGGATGCGATCGCCCAGCCGGGTGATCGCCACCTTGTAGCTTTCATCGAGCAGGGTCGACACCGGCGCACCTTGCTCCTGCACGATCGGCACGGTGATCGAATAGCCCTTCACCGGATAGACCGGCAGGCGCAGGCCGAGCGGCGCCACGACCAGCGGCGAATAGCTGCCCATCGCGACCAGATAGGCATCGCCTTTCACCGGCCCTTCCGCCGTGTCGACATGGGCGATGCGGCCACCCTCCGTCGCGAGGCCGCGAATGGTGCGGCCCATCAGGAATTGCACGCCGCGCGCCTTCGCCATCTCCGCCAGCGCGTTGGTGAATTTGAAACAGTCGCCCGTCTCATCATTGGGCAGGCGCAGGCCGCCCAAGATCGACGCTTCGCTGGCGGCCAGCCCCGGTTCGGCGGCCAGGCATCCGGCGCGATCCAGCACTTCGAAGGGCACATTGTCGGCGCGCAGCACCTCGATATCCTTGGCGATGCCGTCCATCTGCTTCTGCTCACGGAACAGCTGCAACGTCCCCTGGCTGCGCTCGTCATAGCTTATGCCGGTTTGCGCCCGCAGCGCGATCAGCCGGTCGCGGCTATGTTCGGCCAGCCGCACCATCCGCCCCTTGTTGATGCGATAGTCGGTCGCGTTGCAATTGCCCAGCATCGCCACCAGCCAGCGCAGCATCGCCATGTCGACCTTGGGGCGCAGGATCAGCGGCGCATGCTGCATGAACAGCCAGCGCAGCGCCTTGGCGGGAATGCCCGGCGCGGCCCAGGGGGAGGCATAGCCCGGCGAAATCTCACCGGCATTGGCGAAGCTGGTTTCCTGCGCCACGCCGGTCTGGCGATCGACTACGACCACCTCATGCCCGGCCTCGGCCAGATACCATGCCGACGTGACGCCGATCACGCCGCCACCCAATATGACGATCTTCATGGCTCGATGCTCTCCAGAATCGCGGGCAGATAGGTCCGGTCGTAACGGCTGCCGAGGCGGGTCAATATTTCATAGCTGATCGTGCCGGCCTGCGCGGCGACATCGTCGATCCTCTGGTGCGGGCCGAGCAATTCGACCGGCGCGCCGGGATAGAGCAGGTCGGCGGGCAGGTCCGTGACATCGAGCGCCATGCTATCCATCGACACCCGGCCGATGACGGGGACGCGGAGGCCGCCGATATAAGCGCTCCCGCGCCCGCTGACATGGCGTGGCCAGCCATCGGCATAGCCGACCGAAATGGTGGCAACCTGCGTCGGTCGATCGCAATGATGGGTCAGGCCATAGCCCACGCCCGCGCCGGCCGGCACCTGCCGCAACTGCATGATATAAGCGTCGAGCGCGACCACGGCCGCCATCGGATTGGGCGGCCCATGCGGCGCGCCGCCATAAAGCGCGATGCCGGCGCGCACGATGTCGCCATGCCGTACGTCGGGCGCCATCGCCCCGCCCGAATTGTCGATGGAACGCGGCACGCTGGGAAATTGCACCGCAATCTGGTCGAACAGCGCACGCTGGTCGGCATTGACCGGGCTGGACGGCTCATCCGCACAGGCGAGGTGAGTCATTACCAGTTGGACATCAATCCCGTCCAGCCGCTCGGGCTGTGCTCGCAGGATAGCCAGTTCCTCGGGCGTCAGGCCGAGACGCGACATGCCGCTATCCACCTGCACCACGCCCGGCAGCGTGCCGCCCGACGCGCGTGCCGTGGCGGCCCATGCGTCCAGCTGCACCAGCGCGTTGAGCACCGGCACCGCGCCGATCGCGGCACATTCCGCCTCGGCACCGGGGCGTAAGCCATTCAGGATATAGAGGGTGGCGTCGGCCGGCAAATGGGGTTTGAGCGCCTTCGCCTCCCCCAGATGGGCGACGAAGAAATGACGGCACCCTGCGTCCAGCAACGCGTGCGACACAGGCACCGCGCCAAGGCCATAGGCGTCCGCCTTGACCACGCCCGCCACCGCAGCCGGCGCGACCTGCGCCGCGATCGTCCGGTAATTGGCCACCAGCGCGCTCAGGTCGATGCGCAGGCTGCCCGCAGTCCCATAATCCATCGCCATCCCCTTCCGATACCGGTCAAGCTATCCGACGTTTCTTCGAATAGGCATGCAAAATGCACGCAATTTTTCGAATAATATCCCATATTCGACCGATCGTTCGAAAGGATTCGTACAAATGGCCAGTGCACTGGACAATGCCGATCGGGCGATTCTGCGCCTGCTGAAACTCAATGCGCGCCGCTCCAACGCGGATATCGCGGCGGAAGTGGGCTTGTCCCCCTCCGCCTGCCATCGTCGCATTCGTCAGCTGGAAACGGAAGGCTATATTCGCGGCTATACGCTCATCACCGGCGGGCGGGACGAAGGCGCGATCGTCAATGTGCTGGTGCAGGTGACGCTGGACCGCCAGACCGAGGATTATCTGTCCCGCTTCGAACATGCCGTACGACAATGTCCGGAGGTGCGGGAATGTTTCCTGATGACCGGATCGGTCGATTACTGGCTGCGGGTGGAGGTGGACAGCGTGGACGCCTATGAACGCATCCATGGCGAGATATTGTCGCGCCTGCCCGGCGTGACCCGGATCAACAGCAACATCGCGATGCGCGATGGCCTGCGCCCCCGGCGCGGCAAGGGGTGAGGCGGGAGCCGTAAAGCCCCCGCCCGCGATATCATTTTACCTGAAAGCCGGACCAGAAACTGTCGGCCTGATCGATCCAGATGGTGTTGAAGCCGGTCGCGATCGCCGATCCTTCGATCGACGGGATGATCGCGGCTTCCCCGCCCAACTCCACAGCTTCCTCGACCCGGCCGATGAAACGGCTGCCGATATAGCTTTCATGGACGAAGCGGTCGCCGACGTTGAGCCGCCCGGACGCTGCCAGATGCGCCAGACGGGCGGACGTACCGGTACCGCACGGGCTGCGGTCGATCGCCTTGTCGCCGTAGAAGACGGCGTTGCGGCCATCGGCCCCGTCCCCTCTTGGCTTGTCTGCCCACAGGATATGGCTGACCCCGCGGATGGTCGGGTCGAGCGGATGGACCGGCTCATATTTCTCGCGGATCGCCGAACGGATGCGACCGCTGAGTTCAATCAGGCGCGCCGCGCCCATATCGTCCAGACCGGTATAAGCGCCCTGCGGTTCGATGATCGCATAATAATTGCCGCCATAGGACACATCGACGCTCAGTGGGCCGATGCCCTCCACATCGACGTCGATCCCCCTGGCCGCGACATAGGCGGGGACATTGGTGATGCGCACGGCGGTCACCTTCTGCCCCTCCGTTTCATAGGCGATGTCGATCACGCCCGCCGGCACTTCGACCTTCAGCCGTCCCGGTGTCGTCGGCACGATCAGACCATGTTCCAGGCCAAAGGTGATGATGCCGATCGTCCCATGGCCGCACATCGGCAAGCAACCGCTGGTTTCGATGAACAAAATGCCGATGTCGGCATCCGGCAGGGTCGGCGGATAGAGGAAGCCGCCCGACATCATGTCATGCCCGCGCGGCTCGAAGCACAGGCCGGTGCGGATCCAGTCGAAGCGGTTCAGGAAATCCTGCCGCCGTTCCGACATGGAGGCGCCGCGCAGCAGCGGCGCCCCGCCCGCGACGAGGCGGACGGGGTTTCCGGCCGTATGGCCATCGATGCAGAAGAAAGTGTGACGCATCGCCGCTCCCTATCAGGCCGCAGCGGCGACCGACAGGTCCGGACGGGTCGCGGCGGCCTTTTCGACCATCGCGATCACTTCGGCGCGGCGTTCGCCCTGCAACACATAGCGCGGCGGCAGCACGCGCTCCGACCCGCGGCCCATCACTTCTTCGGCCAGCTTGATCGACTGGACCAGGTCATGTTCGGCATCCAGGTGCAGCAGCGGCATGAACCAGCGATAGATTTCCATCGCCTTGCCATGGTCGCCCCGTTCGAAGGCGCGGACCAGTTCCACCGATTCCTTGGGGAAGGCGTTGGTCAGGCCCGACACCCAGCCCTGCGCGCCCAGATACAGGCCCTCCAGCGCAACGTCGTCCAGACCGGCGAACAGCGTGTAGCGATCGCCGAACGCGTTGCGGAAGTCGGTGAAGCGACGGGTATCGGGCGCCGATTCCTTGACCGCGACGATATTCTCGACGTCGATCAGGGCGGTCAGAACCTCCTGGTCGATGACGGTGCGGTAGGCCGGCGGGTTGTTGTAAAGCATGATCGGCAGGCCGGTCTGGTCGGCAACGCCCTTGAAATGATTGACCAGTTCATGTGCCTTGGGAACATAGACCATCGGGGGCAGCAGCATCAGACCGTCGGCACCAGCCTTTTCGGCGGCCTGCGCGTAGCGGACGGCGCGGCGGGTGTCGAACTCCGACACGCCCGTGATGACCGGCACGCGACCGTCCACGACTTCGACGATCGCGGACAGAACGCTGACCTTCTCATCATAGTCCAGCGAATTGTTTTCGCCCACAGTCCCCAACGCAATCACGCCGGTGACGCCGTCCTTGACCAGATCGTCGACGACGCGCTGCGTGTCGGCGAGGTCGATCGACAGATCTTCACGCAGCTGCGTGGTGACCGCCGGAAACACGCCCTTCCAACCAATTGCCATAATGTTCTTCCTGCCTTTTTTGCTGGTATAAATATCGTATACGATATTAAATTAGAGGCTGCAATGGCTTTTTTGCAGTGCGGCAATCAATTGTTACCGCTCTCATCGGGCACCGGATCGTCCACGTCGCCGGCGAAGGGCATGAGGTGATCGATCACGCAGATCGGGCCGGATATGGCACTGGGCAGGATGACGGCACGCACCTTGTCGCCCTCGCAATAACCCGCACCGGTCGTTTCCACGACGGCCGTGGCAAAGGGTGTCAGGCCGGAACAATCGCCGCCCTTGAAGACAGCGATATAGGATTGCCGGCGGTCCGGTTGTCCCCGGAAATAGAGTCGCCGATCATCGCGCACCACGGGCGCCGCCACCCGGCTTTGCAGGACGCAGCGCCGCTCCGGTGCCTTCGCCCCCAACGGCGTATGGAGCAGGATCGCACCTGCCGCCGCCCACAATCCATAGCCTTTCGCCACGATCACCTCCTTCCCATCGAACGAAAAGGGGCTGCGACATCGCTGCCGCAGCCCCCTCCCCTATGCTTTTGCGTCGATCGGTTTCACGATCAGAAGCGGAAGCGCACGCTGCCCTGCACCGTCCGCGCCATGGTGCGGACGCCCAGCGGCAGCAGGTTCTGCTTGCCGAAATAACGATAGGGATCGTTGCCGGTCAGGTTGGTGCCTTCGATCGACAGCGTCATGAACTTGACGGGCGTATAGTTGACCGCCGCGTCCAGACGATGGGTCGCGCCATTATACCAGCTATAGGCGGGATTGTCGGTCCACACGAACAGGCGGTAGGGCGACCGATAGTTGAAGGCGACGCGCGTGCTGAACTTGGGCGTGTCGTAATAGAGCGCGGCGTTGGCGGTCCATTTCGACGTGTCAACCGAATCGAACGCACCCGGGAAATCCTCAGGATAAGGATATTCGACACGCGCCTGGAGAACGCGGGTCACGTTCAGGCTGGCGCCGAAATTCTTCCATACGCCCGGCAGGAAGTCGAAGAAGCTCTGGACCTGTGCTTCCACGCCGTAAAATTCGCCGTCGCCCGCATTGCGCAGCTGCGCCACCGAACCGCTGCGGCCGGGCAGACCATATTCCGCCAGATCGCCGACGATCTCGTTGCTATAATAGGTCCAGTTGCTCGCCTTCTTATAATAGCCCGCGACCGATGCCGAGCCGGCACGACCGAAATAATGTTCCAGGCTGGCATCGACCGACCATTCGCGCTGCGCCTTCAGATCCGGGTTGCCGGCGTCGACGCGCGGGCTGGCCGCATTGGGATCGACGAAGAAGAAGGGCCGCAGGTCATAGAAGCTGGGGCGCGAGACGTTGGTGGTGTAGGACAGGCGCAACTGCGTCTTGGGATCGAAATGCAGCGTCGCGGTGACGCTGGGCAGATAATCCATGAAATTGCCGCGGCCCGAACTTTCCTCGATGATCAGCGGAGAGCTCTGTGCCGCCGGCCCGATCCGATATTGGAAGCTTGTCGAGCTGCCCCAGGTGTTGACCGCACGCAGGCCGACCACGCCGTCGATGGGGAAGCCGACGTCGAAGCCATAGTTGAGCTGGGCATAGGCCGCGAAGGTGTTTTCCTTCGACGTGAACGTCTGCCCCTGATCGCTGGGCGGCAGTTCGCTGGAGAAGCGGACCGCATTGCCCGGATCGGTCGCCTGAATATAGGCGCGCACCGCGTCGATGCTGTCGAGCAGCGCCTTGCCGGGAATGCGATACCATTGCGGCGATCCCGCCAGATCCGGCCCGATCAGCGATACCTGATCGCCACCGGGGAAGCTGGTCAGCGGCGCATCCCTGCCATTCACGCGGGGGAAACCGTCACGATAGCCATAGTAGCGATCCACATCACGCCGGTTATAGCGAATACCGGTCTGGAGCGAACGCAGCAGGCTCTTGTCGCTCAGTTCCAGCGTCAGGTCCAGCTGACTGGCGATTTCCTTGTTCTTGGAAACGCCAGCATTATCCTGGAAGCGGTTGACGCCATATTGGCTGGGGTCGGTCATGTCGCCGCCATTGAAGGTGATCGACGGGATCGGCTTGGAATAATTGTTCGACACGAAATCGATCGTGGCCGACTGGAGATTATAAGGCCGCAGGATCTGCTGCACATAATAATAGCTGTCCTTCGACCAGCTATATTGCGTGCTGAAATGCAGGAGCGCGCGGTCGGTCGGGCGCCAGTTGGTTTCGAAATTGGTGGTGTAGAGGTCGCGCTTCAGCGTGTTGTAGGTGCCTTCGATATAGGCCGGCACACCGTTCGGATTGGAGATGGTCAGCTTCTTGATCGTCTGCCCATCGGGCATCAGCTCGATACCGCTGAACTGGGTGCCGAACTCACGATTGAGCGTCCACATCTTGTCGATCGAGCGGCGCTCCTTCGATCCGATATAGCTGCCTTCCAGGATGAATTCGAGCGCGTCGGACGGCTTCCACTGGAACACGCCGCTCAGCGACGGGCGCGTCACATAGCCGCTTTCCGTGCCATATTGGGTACGGTAGGGAATGACGGCGTTACGATACTGGGCCGGCAGATTGTTCAGCGGGCTGTTCGCGTCGCCTTCGCAGCAGACGGTGTCCGGCGACTCGCTCTCGACGTAATTTTCCTGATAATAGGTCTTGGTCCAGCTGCCGTTGAGCAGAAAGCCCATTTCGCCCATGCCGGTTTCGAACCGGTCGCCCAGCAGCAAGCTGGCATAGGGACTGACCTTCTCGGCAAATTCGTCATAGGCGCCGCGCAGGCTGCCCGCGACCGTCAGACCCTTTTTCAGGTCCAGCGGGCGGCGCAGTTCGACGTTCACCGTGCCCGCGATGCCACCTTCGACCTGATCGGCAGTGCGGGTCTTGTATACGTCGACAGACTTCAGCAGTTCGGCCGGAATATCCGCCAGGCTGATCGACCGGTCGGTGCCCAGATTGACGTTATTGCCGTTGACGGTGGTCTGCACCTGGCTGAGGCCGCGGATGGTGACGTTCTGCCCCTGACCGCGTTCGCGATTGATCTGAACGCCGGTCACGCGCGAAAGCGCTTCGGGAACGTTATTGTCCGGCAATTTACCGGCGTCTTCGGCGACGATGGAATCGACGATCTGCTTGCTGTTCTTCTTCTTGGTGGCGGCCGCCTCCACACTGCCCCGCACGCCGGTGACGATGATGTCCGACTTGGCGGCTGCCGCTTCGTCCGGGGATTGCGGCGCGACTTGCGCCATGGCCGCGACCGATAGCGACGCGAAAGTCAATGCGGACAAAGCCGCCGACATGTTGAGAACCGTACGCGACTTCATCCACTTTCCCCTTATTCCCCGGCGGACTGCCTGACTTTATATCGTATACCAACTACATTATTTTGTCGGAGTCAAGCGCATTGCAACTTTTCGGCAACAAAGCTGGAAAGGCCGCAAAAAGGGCAATCAAGTCATTGAAATAAAAGAAAAGGGCGCGGATCGCCCGCGCCCCTTCATTCTGTACAACTGTCCAACTCGCTGTCGCGTCAGCCGCAACCCGGCGCCGGTTTCGCTGCCCGATCGCGCACGACCGGCCGCGCGGCCTTGGGTGCCAATACCTCCCATTCCTGCACGGCGAGGCCCGCATGGCCCTTGTCGTCGCCGGAGGCATTCAGCACCGCGCGTAGGCAACGGGTGCGAACCGGTGGAAAGCGGACGGCCTGAAACCCGCCTGGTTGCGTGCCATAGGTGCCGGCACCGGGCACCGGCTTCCATCCCTGATGCCAATATTCCAGATGCCAGGCCGCCGGCGGCGCGACGCCGACGCCCGATCCGGCCGGCTGGTCGTTCCAGAACCAGAGGCGCGATCCGTCGATCGTCACATCCTTGTCCCAGCGATATTCGATCCACTGGGTCGCAGGATTGTTCGGCGACCAACTGCCCCACAGGTCGGGCGGCAACGGCGCGGCCTTGGTGACGCCGTCGTTCAGCGCCTTGATCCAATATTGCACCGGCAGCGGTTCGTTGGAGGCCGTGGCGGACGCCGCCCGTGCGATATTGCGGGTCGGCGGCAAAGGCGGCTGGGGTCGCCGTGTCGGCACCACCGTCCTGATGCGCGCCGGCGTCACGCTATCGTCCCATTCCATCTTGTCGATCGCGACGCTGCGGCGGAAATGGCCGCCATCCTTCGCGTCGGCGGTGTGATAGACCAGATACCATTGCCCTTTAAACTCCACCGCGCCCGGATGGGACGTGGTGGAGGACACCGGCTTCAGCGCCACGCCGCGATAGGTCCACGGCCCCATGGGCGCAGTCGCGGTCCCATAGGCGATGCAGGCATGATAGACGGCCGGGGTACAGTCCGATGTCGGCCCCGCCTTGTTTCCCGCATAGAGCATGTAATAAACGCCCTTGCGCTTCATGATCCAGGGCGCCTCGAAAAAGCCGGTCAGCCCCTCGATCGCTTGGCCCCCGCCTTTCAGCGTCACCATGTCGCGTTCCAGCTCGATGCCGCGCAACTGGCCGAACGTGCCCCAATAGAGATACACCCGCCCGTCATCGTCGATCAGCACGGTGGGATCGATATTCTGGATATCCTTGGCGACCGGCACATGTTGCGACAGGATCGGCCCCGACGGATGGGCATCGCGCCACGGCCCGGTCGGGCTATCCGCCACCGCCACGCCGATGGCGAAGCGATCCTTGGCATCGCTATTCTTTTCCAGCACCGGGGCGTAGAAATAATAGCGCTTGTCCGGCCCCTGGATGATCTGCCCGGCATAGGCGCGGGCTTCCTCCGCCCAGGCGAAGACGTTTTCCGGCCGGATGATGTCGGGATAATGGGTCCATTTGCCCGATTTCGGATCGTTCGTCTTCAGCAGTTGCCATTGCCCCATGACGAAGTCGTTGACGTCCGGCGCCGCCTGATCCCGGCCCGCGACGATCCACAGCGCCCCGTCCGCCACGAAGGGCGCCGGGTCGGCCGAATAATAATCGCCATCGGCCAATATGGGATTGCCCGGCACGCTGATCTGACGCGCTTCCTGCGCACCAGCCGGTGTGACGGCCATGACCAGCGCGATGCCGGCAAACAGCTTATTCTTCATCGGGATAGGGCCCCTTGCCGCCATCGGCGATCAACTGATCGACACGCTGGTCGATGACCGGCAGCGGCACCGCGCCCAGCGCCAACACCGCATCATGGAAGGCGCGGATATTGAACTTCGCGCCCAATGCCTTCTCGGCCTTCCTGCGCGCATCGACGAATGCCAGCTCGCCCATATAATAGGACAATGCCTGTCCCGGCCAGGCGATGTAGCGGTCCACCTCCGTCTCGATCTCATGCTCAGACAGCGCGGTATTGTCGTGCAGATAGTCCTGCGCCTGTTTGCGGGTCCAGCCCATCGCATGGATGCCGGTATCCACCACCAGCCGCGACGCGCGCCATGCCTGATAGCTCAGCATGCCGAAGCGATCATAGGGCGTTTCATACATGCCCATATCCTCGCCCAGCGCCTCGCAATAGAGCGCCCAGCCCTCGCCATAGGCGGACAGATAGGTGTCGCGGCGGAAGGCGGGCAGCGCCTTATTCTCCGCCGCCAGCGGCATCTGCATCGCATGGCCCGGTGCGCTTTCATGCAGGGTCAGCGCGACCTGCGAGTAGAAGGGGCGCGATGGCAGGTCATAGGTGTTGACCAGATAGATGCCCGGCCCGCCGCGCCCGCCGGTGTAGAAGGGCGCGATATCGTCCGGCACCGGCTTGATCGCGAAACGCATGCGCGGCATGCGGCCGAAATATTGCGATGCCTTGCCGTCGAACGTCTTGGCGATCCACGCCGCGCGGTTGAGCAATTTTTGCGGCGTCTTGGCATAGAATTGCGGATCGGTGCGCAGGAAGGTCAGGAAGGCGGGCAGGTCGCCCTTGAAGTCGACCTGCCGCATGACCTCGCCCATCTGGCCCCGGATGCGCGTCATTTCATTGAGGCCGATCTGGTGAATCTGCGCCGGACTTTTGTCGAGGGTCACGAATTCGCGGATCTTGGACTGATAATAGGCCTTGCCGTCGGGCAGTGTATAGGCCGCCAGATCCTTGCGCGCGCCGGGAATATAGTCCTGCCGCAGGAAGGTCAGCAACGTCTGATGCGCCGGCACGGCGGCCTGCGTAATCGCCGCCTGCGCTTCGGCCTTCAACTTGGCCTGCACATCGGCGGGGATGGTCGCGGGCAATGTCTTGAATGGCGCGTAGAAGGGATTCTCCTCCACGCTCTTCGCCTTGGCAACCTGCTCGACGCCGATATCGCGCCCTTGCAGCGTGATCTGCGCCGGGGTGAAGCCACGCTTCAGGCCGGCCCGCATATTCGCGATCTGCTGGTCATAATAGCGCGGAATGTCGCGCAGCATCGCGATATAGCGCCTTGCGCCCGCCTCGTCGCGCAACGGTTCCCGTGCCCATCCGGCCAGATCGCCCCAGAAGCTGGTGTCGGCGTTCAACGGCTTCTCATAGTCGCGATAACGTTGCTCGGCGAGCATCGCGTCGATCTGCCCCTTATAGACCGCGAAGTTGATCCGTTGCTCAGGGGTCAGCTGATCGACCTTGATCGCCGCCAGCTGCTTTTCGACCTGCTCCCAACGTGCCAGCCGGGCGGCCTGCGCCTTGGGGCCGACGTCGGGCAGGGCCAGCGCCTGATCCTTGGGACCATCCTCGCTGGGACCGGACTGTTTCTGGCGCCAGTCATATTCGGCCGTATAGATCGCCTCGAACGCCTGATCGGCGGACTGGGCGCCTGCTTGTGCCTGCGCCATGGGCGTCGCCAGGCTGATGAACGCCGCGCCTGCGAGCAACCAGGTCCGGCCGCCAAAGATCGTCACGCCATTTCCCCTTCCAGCAATGCCAATATATCTTGGTGGAGTTGCGCCGGGATGCGCACGCCGTCCGCATCCGATTTCGCCCGCGCGACATAGCGCCGCGATCCGGGCAGACGCGCGCCCTGCCCGGTGATCGCACCGAACATCTCTTCGGCCCGGCCCAGATGATCCTCGACGCTGGCGCCCAGGAAGCCGGCCGGATCGATCGCGATCACCAGTTCGCCGCCGATCGGCGATCCCATACGGCCCTCATCAGCCGCCATCGACTCCGCGCTGGTCATGTCGCCGATCAGCGGCCCGGCGATCAGTTCGACCATCGCCGCCAGCGCAGACCCCTTATGCCCGCCGAACGTCCGCATCGCGCCGTCGAGCACTGCCTTGGGATCGATCGAGGGATGCCCCTCGGCATCATAGCCCCATTCGGGCGGGATGGTCTTGCCCGCGCGACGATGCAGTTCGATCTCGCCCCGCGCCACCGCGCTGGTGGCGAAGTCGAACACGAAGGGATGCCCGCCCGGCCGCGGCCAGCCGAACGCGATCGGGTTGGTGCCGAACACCGGCTTGGTTCCGCCTTCCGGCGCGACCCACGAATGGCTGGGCGTGAAGGCCAGACCCACCAGCCCCGCATCGGTCAGCGCTTCGACCTCCGGCCAGAGCGCAGCGAAATGCACGACATTATTGAGCGCCAAGGCGGCAATGCCGAACTTGCGCGCCTTCTCGATCAGCAATGGCAGGCCGCGCTCGAACGGCAATTGGGCAAAACCACCCTTGCCATCGACGCGGACCAGCGCGGCGGCCGGCTCGCTCACCACCGGCACGGCATCGGGCACGACCACGCCCCGCTCGATCGAATTGGCCGCGACCAGCAAGCGGTACAGGCCATGCGAGGCGCAACCGTCCCGCTCGCCCGCCACCATCGTCCGGGCGACGGCCGCCGCATGATCGGGTGCGAGGCCACGGCTCTCCAGCACCGTGCGGGCCAGCGCATCAGCCTCCGCAAGGGTCATCGCCACCATGCCACTCATGCAGCCGTCGCCGGCTTGGCGGTGAACAGGCGCACGCCGAACACCGGCCCGGCCGAGCTGCGGTCATGCGGAACGAAGCGGACCTTCACGCTGGTCTTGCCCTTGGTCAGCGCCTCGGGGATCGGATAATCGACGTCCAGGAACTTGCCCGGCTTGTCATTGTCCAGGCTCTGGGTCGCCAGCTTCACATTGTCGACCATGATGTCGAAGCTGCGCTTGCGTTCGCCACCCCAATAGGTCGCCTGCAACAGCAGCGGGCCGGGCTTCACCTTCATGTTGAATTCGAAATAGCCGCCCGATCGCGCATCGCGCCCGTTGCGTCCGCGATAGGAGGCGGGATAGCTCAATTCCGACGTCAGCGCATGATCGCGCTCTGGCTGCATTTCGCCCAGATGCATGATGTCGATCGACCGGGCGGCCAGATCCTTCTGCCGCGCCTGTTCGGCCAGGAAAGCCGCCTCTTCGGTCTTCCACGCGCTTTCGGAGAAGCGCTTGAAATAGACCGCGCTGCGCCGTTCATACTGGCTGTAGAAAGGCACGAAGGCCAGGTTCGCCGGGCGGATGATATTCTGCGTGCGATAGCGCGGACGATCCGAGACGATCGGTGCGAACGCCGCCAGCGGATCTTCGCCGACCATAGCCGGTTCCACGCCGGTCCAGTCCATTTCCGACGGGCCAAGGTCGGCCGCCATCACCATCGGCCCGCGCACCACCGCCACGACGTCTGGCGCGCCCGGCGCGGATTCCAGCCGCAGGTCCAGCGGCAGGCTCAATGCCACCACATCGCCCTTCTTCCAGCGACGCGTGACGACCGCATAGCCATTGGCTGGCGTCACCGACACCGGCGCGCCATTGACGCTCAGCCCGAAACGGCCATTGGCCCAGCCAGGAATGCGCAGGGCGAGAGAAAACGCCCCCTGCTTCACCGCGTCGATCGTCAGCTTGATATCCGGCTTGAACGGATATTCGGTATCCAGCGTCAGGCCCACGCCCTTCGCCTTCCACTGCGCTTCGGACGGGATATAGAGATTGACGAACAGCGTGTCGTCACCCTCCCAATAGATGGAATCGCCATGTTTCGCATGGCTTTCCATGCCGGACCCGACGCAGCACCAGAAGGCGTCCTCATCGGGCTGCGAATAGCCGCGCGGCGCGCCGCTCATCATCGGCGTCATATAGGTGAAGCCGGCATTGGCCGGATTCTGCGCGGACATCACATGGTTGAGGTGCGCGCGCTCATAATAGTCGAACAGAGCGCCATCCGGTTGCCAGCCGTACAGATGCCGTGTCAGCTTCAGCATATTATAGCTGTTGCAATGTTCGCAGGTGGACTCGGTCAGGTGCAGCGCGACCGTATCGGGTTCAAAGAAATATTCGCGATCGGCATTGCCGCCGATGACATAGCTATGATGCTGCGTCACCCGGTCGAAGAAGAAGCGCGCGGCCCGGCCCGGATCGTCCTTGCCGGTCAGTTCGTGGATGCGCGCGAGGCCGATCAGCTTGGGCACCTGCGTATTGGCGTGGAAGTTGGACAGCTTGTCCTCCTGCGCCACCAGCGGATCCAGAACCCTTTTGTCATAGATACGCTCCGCCACCGCCAGCCAGCGTGCATCGCCGGTTCGGGCATAAAGCTCGGCATAGCTGTCGTTGAGCCCGCCATATTCGCAGCCCAGCAATTCCTGCATCTGCGCATCGTTGAGCGCCGCGAACACCGTCTCGAAATAGCCGGCCAGGCCTGTCACGACCGTCAGCGCCTTCGCATTGCCCCAGGCGCCATGGACGTCGAGCAGGCCGGCAAAATATTTGTGCACGGTATAGAGCGGCGACCAGCTGCCATTGAGGTCGAAGCCGCCAGACTTGATCTGACCCTTCATCACTTCGGGGAAAATCTGCTCGCCATCGACGATCTGGCCGTCCTTGGTCTTGCGACCCAGCGCGCCGATATAGCCGTCCTTGCGTTGCGCCTGACACAATGCGAGCTCATCGACGATATAGTCGGCGCGGCGGCGACATTCGGCATTGCCCGTCTGCTGCCAGCCCAGCACCAGCGCGGTGATATAATGGCCCAGCGTATGGCCGGCGATGGTGTCGGATTCCCAGCCGCCATAGATCGGCGCCTTGGGCTCCAGCCCCGCATATTTGCGGAAATTATGCAGGAAACGGTCGGGGCTGAGCGAGAGGAGATAAGCGATGTTCACTTCCACCGCGGTCGCATAGTCGGACGGGCGCAGCCGCACATCCGTCAGCGGCAGCGGCTTGGCCCGCAACGGAATACGGGGCGCGATCGCGGCCAGCCCCTTGAACGGGACGGCGCAGACGGCAAGGGCAGCGACCCCTGCCAGCCACTCGCGACGATTGGCTTTCATTGCAAAACACTCCTACCGAATATCGTATACTATACGATAGAGCGAAGGGTCATGCTGTCAATCCCTATTGTCCGACTTGTTCGGTCATGCCTTAGCGTCGCAACGCGACGTGCATGTCCGCCAAGGCCAGTTCGATCAGAGTGCGCATGGCCTTTTGGGCCTGGCGCGGATTCTGCGCGGCGATTTCTTTGTAGAGCGCGCGATGTTCCGGCATGGGATCGCGCGGCGCCTCCTGCACCCGTTGCTTGGTCGCCGTGGTCCAGGCGATAGCCGACATGATCGAACTGGACAGGGAGAAGAGCAGCTCGTTCTGCGCCGCCTCCATCAGCAATCCGTGGAAGCGCTGATCGGCTGCCCGCCCCTTCTCGGTCGCCAGCGTATAACGCTCCATCGCGTCGAGCGCATTGGCCATGTCGATCAATTGACCATCGCTGCGCCGGTTCGCCGCCATCTCCGCCGCTTGCGGCTCCACCATCATGCGCAGTTCGAACAAATCGCGCAGAAATTGCTCGCTTGGCTCCGACTGGATCTGCCAGGCAAGGACATCGGGGTCCAGCATGCTCCATTGGCGTCGCTCGTTGACTTTCGTGCCCGCCTTGGGCCGGCTGCTGACCAGCCCCTTGGCGGTCAATATACGGAACGCCTCTCGTAGTACTGATCGGGATATGCCCAAATTTTCGGCATGATCCACTTCGGCCGCAAAGACATGGCCGACCGGCAGCGCGCCGCTCACGATCTGCGTCGCCAGCCGGTGCGCCACCATATGGTGCAGCCGACCGGTAACGATCGACGTGACGGGCGGCACAGGGATCGCGCCGTCCTGAACATACCGCCCGTCATTCATGCCGATCATCCAATCCTATCGCTATCTTCCCACGCTACACGGATAAGGTTGTGGGGAAAAGACCGATCTTATATCGTATAATCTTATTGACGCCATGCTTCGTTACGGTCATGACTGCGGCCTCTTTCCTGAAATGATAGGCAGCGCGCAGTCGTGGGCATGGTCCGTTTCCCTGTATCGAAAAGCATCAGCCTGCTGGCTCTCTCCAGCGCCATGGGGGTCTGCGCCATCGGCGTCGGCCTGCCCGCCATGGCGCGTCCTGTCACGGCGGCGGCGGCCTTGCCCGACATCGCGGCGCGCTACGCTCTGTCGGACAAGTTCAACGGCCAGAGCCTAGGCGACCTGATCGACAATGCCGATGCCGCCCCGCACTTCGTCGATGGGCCGAAGGGTCTGCTCTACCGCACCGGCAACCGGCTGGCGCAAAGCTATATCTATGTCGACCTCGCCACCTTGGCCAAGACGCAGGTGGCGACGACCGCAACGCTGCTTACTTCGCTGAACGCCGCGACGGGCAAGCCGGTCGATATCGACGCCGCCAAAATCGCCGAAGTCGATTACGACCCGGCGACCAAAACCCTGCGCTTTGCCGCACTGGACGGGCGATGGACGTTGGACGCCGCCGGCAAGGCGGAGCGGATCATGGAGGAGAAGACCCAGGACCTTTCCCTCCCCTCCCCCGATGGGCGCTTCCGCATCGTTGCGCGCAATTTCAACCTGATCGCGATCGACATCAAGAGCGGCAAGGAAGTCGCCCTCACCACCGACGGTACGCGCGAGCAGCCCTATGGCCGCTCCATCCCGCAATTGGCCGATATCTTGCGCGCCGGCACCGAAGAACCCGACATGCCCGTGTCCGGCGCATGGTCGCCCGACGGCCGTTACTTGCTGAGCTGGCGGCTCGACACGCGCGACGTAAAGAAGCTGTCCATCACCCAGCAAAACCCGCCGGGCGAATTTTATCCGCGCAGCTTTTCTTATGTCTATCCGCTCGCCGGCGCGGAGAAACTGCCGCAGGCGACCCGCTTCGTCATCGACATCGAACAGGCGATGAAGGCGGGCAAGGCGAAGATCGTGCCGCTGGCGATCCCGTCCGAATCCATCCTCTATCCCTCGCCGCCCGACATGGGCTGGATCAAGGGCAAGCCGCGCATCCTGTGGACCGAACGCGGCTATAAGCAGCAGGCCGTCTATCAGGCCGATCCGGATACCGGCGCCGCGCGCATCGTCGCGCATGAGGCGGTCAAGCCGCTCGTCACCGTCACATCCAGCATGATCATGCCCGCGCCGGACTTGGGCGGAGAACTCTCCATCTCCGAACGGTCCGGCTGGGCGCAGCTCTATCTCGTCACCCCCGACGCGCCCGATGGTGGAAAATCGCTGACGCGGGGCGAATGGGAAGTCCTGTCGGTCGATCATGTCGCCGGGGACAAATCCTCGTTGATCGTCACCGGCGTGGGCCGCGAGAAGACGCGCAATCCCTATTGGCGCGCCCTCTATCGCGTGTCGATGAGCGGCGGCGATCCGACCGAACTGACGCCCGAACCGCTCGATCATGACGCGACCCTGTCCGACGACGGCCAATGGATCGTCGATCAGATGTCCAGCCCGACCAGCCCTACCCGCGCCGTGCTGCGCGACGGGCAGACCGGCAAGATCGTCATGGACCTCGCCACCGCCGATGACAGGCGCCTGCGCGCAGCGGGCTACATATCGCCCGAGCCGTTTCAGGGCCTCGCAGCGGACGGTAAAACGCCCATCTATGGCATGATCTTCCGCCCGGCGAACTTCGATACGAAGCGCAGCTACCCCATCATCGACAATGTCTATACCGGCCCGACCACGACCGACGTCCCGGCCACCTGGAACGACGCCCATCGCGTGTCCGGCAATGCCGTGGCGCAGATCGGCGCGATCGTGGTGATGATCGACGGCACCGGCACGTCGCGCCGCGGGCAGGCCTTCCGCCTGCCAGCCTATCAGAATCTGGGCGAAGTCGGCTTGGACGATCATATCGCCCTCATTCGACAGATGGCTGCCAAATATCCCTATATGGATGCCACCCGCGTCGGCGTGTTCGGCGGATCGGCCGGCGGATACGACACCGCCCGCTTCGTTCTGCGCCGCCCGACTTTCTTCACGGTCGGCGTCTCCTCCTCGGGCAATCACGACCTGCGGCTCGACAAGACATGGTGGCCCGAAGTGTCGATGGGCAATCCGGACGAAGCCACATGGGAACGCAACAGCAATATGTCCGTCGCGGGCAATTTGATGGGCAAGCTGCTGCTGATCCATGGCGACATCGACGACAATGTGCCGGTGACGGAAAGCTTCCGCCTCGCCAAAGCCTTGATGGACGCCGGGCGCGACGTCGACCTTGTCGTGCTGCCCAATACCACCCATCGCGTCTACCAGCCCTTCTTCTGGAAGAAGCTGCGCGACTATTTCACGCTCAACCTGCTGGGCGAAACGCCCCCGGCATTGACGGCGCCACAGGCCGCCCGAACCGCCACCGCGAAATGACGAGGACGACCATGATCAAAAAGCTTCCCCTGATCGCGCTGCTGCTGGCGTCGGTGCCCGCGATGATCCCGGCGCAGGCCGCCTTCGCCGAGGCCCAGCCCGCCAAGAAAATCTTCCCGCCCATCGCGAAGACGGCGTTCAAGACGCCGACTTTCGACCTGGCGCTGCGCACCGATACGCAGACGCTGGCGCATCTCTCGCCCAGCGGCGATGCCGCGTTCGACTATGTCCCCGCGGCCCGCGAAGCGGAACGGGCAGGTGACGGCTATGTCCATATCGGCGACATCCACATCCGCCTGAAAAGCGGCGATGGCGCATGGCAGGATTATTCCTCCGCCCATGCCCGCAAGCCCATCGTCAAGCTGGTCGCCCGCGGCGATGTGCTGGCCGCCGCCGACATCAGCGCGTCGATGGGCGCGGGCATCCCGCTGCGTGTCGAACGCCAATGGGTCAATGACGATGGCGTGCTGGCCCTGCGCTTCACTTTGGTCAACAGCAGCAATGCTCCGGTCGAAATCGGCGCGCTCGGCATGCCGATGGTGTTCGACAATATCATTCTCGACCGGGATCTGGATCAGGCGCATGCGCAGGCCAGCTTCGTCGATCCCTATATCGGCCGCGACGCCGGCTATTTACAGGTGACGCGCCTCAATGGTCAGGGTCCGGCGCTGCTCGTCCTGCCCGAGAAGAACACCCCGCTGGAGGCCTATCGCCCGGTCCTCGAAGCCCGCGCCGCGCCCAAGGACGATATCTTCACCGACCGCAGCCCGCGCACGCAGGTATCGGAAGGCTTTTACGACTGGACCGTCGCCAGCAAGGGCTTCGTAAACAAGGAATGGGCCAAGGCCGGCCCCCAATGGAATGACGCGACCAGCATCATACTTGCGCCCGGCCAGAGCCGCACCATCGGCCTGCGCTTCGTCACCGCGCCTTCGATCCGCGCGATCGAGGATACGCTGGTCGCCAACAAGCGCCCGGTCGCGGTCGGCATACCCGGCTATGTCGTGCCCACCGACCAGTCGGCCAGCCTCTACCTCAAATCCGCCAGCCCGGTCGCAAAGATCGAGAGCTTCCCGGTCGGCGCCCTGACCGCCACCCCGGTCGAAAGCAGCGCCGGATCGGCGCGCTATGATTTGAAGGCTTCCGGCTGGGGTCAGGCGCGCCTGACCGTCACCTATGCCGACGGGCAGGCTCAGACCGTCAGCTATTATATCACCAAGCCGCTGGAGCAGGTGATGGCCGATATCGGCCATTTCACCACCACCAATCAGTGGTTCGAGGGCAAGGACGATCCCTTCCACCGCTCGCCCGCTATCCTCTCCTATGACCGGGAAGAGAATAAGATCCTGACGCAGGACGGCCGCGTCTGGGTGTCGGGGATGAGCGACGAGGGCGGCGCGGGCAGCTGGGTCGCCGCCGCGATCAAGCAGCTCGACAATCCGAACGCAGAGGAAGTCGCCAAGCTGGAGCGACTGGTCAACGAAACGGTGATCGGCCATCTCCAGGTCGCGGAAGGGGCACAGGCCGGCGCGGTCAAGAAGAGCCTCTTCTATTACGACCCCAAGGAGTTCCCGGACTATTATGACCCGGCGATCAACTGGAAGAATTGGACCGCTTGGTCGAAAAAGGATTCGGACGATCTCGGCCGCTCCTACAACTACCCCCATGTCGCGATCGGCCATTGGGTGCTCTATCGCCTCGCGCGCGACAATCAGGGTCTGGTGAAGCAGCATGACTGGCGCTTCTATCTCGACTGGGCCTATCGCACGTCCGTCGCTATGATGCGCGACGCACCCTATTACGCGCAGTTCGGTCAGATGGAAGGCGACATTTTCCTCGACATCCTCAAGGATCTGAAGCGCGAGGGCCTGACCGCGCAAGCCACCGAAATGGAGCAACTGATGAAAGGCCGCGCCGATCATTGGCGCACGCTCAAATATCCGTTCGGCAGCGAAATGGCGTGGGATTCGACCGGCCAGCCCGAAGTCTATGCCTGGATGCGCTATTTCGGCTATCAGCCGCAGGCCGATGTAACCAAGGAGGTAATCCTTGGCTATGATCCGACCATCCCCAGCTGGGGCTATAACGGCAATGCCCGCCGTTATTGGGACTTCCTCTATGGCGGAAAGGTGTCGCGGATCGAGCGGCAAATTCACCATTATGGGTCTGCGCTCAACGCCGTACCTTTGTTCGACGCCTATCGCCAGAACCCGGACGACCTGCACCTGTTGCGCGTCGCCTATGGCGGCATGATGGGCGGCATCACCAATATCGACCAGCAGGGCTTTGGATCCGCCGCCTTCCACAGCTGGCCCGACATGATGAAGTGGGATGCGATCAGCGGCGATTATGGCATGGGCTTTTACGGCCATGCGATCGCGTCGGCCACCTATGCGGTGAAGGACAAGGATCTGGGTTGGCTCGGCTTCGGCGGCAAGGTGACGGATGATGCCGGCAAGGTCCATATCGTGCCGCAGGATGGTGCGCGCCGCCGCCTGTTCATTGCTCCGGCGGGCCTGTGGATCACGCTGGAAGCAGGCCGTATCGCCAGCGCCGATTATGACGGCATGTCGGGTCAGGTCGTGCTGACGCTCGACCCCGCCGACGCGGCGACGAGCAAGGCGCGCCTGCTGTTCGAAACGACGACCAAGGACGGCAAGCCTTATGCGTTGGGCGGCGCAACGGCTGATCGCGGCGGCTATGCCATCCCGCTCAGCGCCACCACCACCCGCGTCACGCTGACGCCGCGCTGATGCTGCTGCGCCGCACCGCCCTCCTCGCTTCGGCCGCAGGTCTGACGTTGGGGGGCGCGGCGCTGACTGCCCTGCCCCGGCCGGCTGTGGATCGCTGTCCTATCGGCGGTCCCGCTGCTATACTCGCACATGCCAATTGTGGCGCGGCACTTTCCGATAGGATCAACCCGGCGCAACACAATGCCAAGATCAGCGACAAACATGCGAAGTTAAGCGCAGCCAATCCTACTTGCGCCGCTAGCAATTGGGCCGTCGCTGCGACCGATCCGGGCGACGCAATCAACGGCGCGCTGCCGCTCCAGATGGAAAGCGCCCATGTCGCCTTCCACTGGAAGCCCGGCACGGTCGATCCCGCCGATGCCAAGGCGGCGGCCGCCCATCTGGAATATGTCTGGTCCTATTTCATCGATACTTTGGGCTTTCCCCAGCCCCATTGCGGCGACGCTGCCAAGCTGAAGGTCAATGCCTATATCGGCGTCGATTATGGCCTGACCGGCGGCACGGATTCACTCGGCCATATGGGCATGTGGATCGGGCCGGGCGCGCTGAAGGATCGGTTCGGCCTCGCCCATGAACTGACCCACGCCTTGCAGGCCGCGACCGGCCGGCTGATGGACTCGCCTTATACCGGCTGGATGTTCGAAAGTCATGCCAACTGGATGACAACTCAGTTGCCCGAATTTCGCGACAACACCCATTGTTCGGTGCTGCTCAAACAATATCCGCACCTCTATTATGGCTCCACCCGCTCGCGCTACTGCAACTGGCAATGGTTCGAATATCTGAAAGACCGGCACGGCTATGATGCCGTCAACGCCCTGTGGCGCAATGCGCCGGGCAAGGACGACCCCGCCCGCCTGACCGCCGATCCCTTCACCGTCCTCCGGTCGAACATGGGCTGGACGCAGGACCAACTGAACGACGCCTTCGGCGACTGGGCGCTGCACAACGCCAACTGGGACTATACCAATGGCGCCGCCTATCGCAAAAGCTATGGTGGTTACGACCAGACTACCGGCCCGAACATATTGGCCGCGACCGTGCTGGACCCGATCGACACGGACAAGCGCCGCTATGCCGTGCCGGAAATGTGGGCGCCACAGCGCTGGGGCTATAATATCGTCAAGTTGAACCCCGACGCCGGACAAAGCCGCGTCAGCGTCACCTTTCGCGGCATCGTGCAACAGGCGTCGGCTGTGACGAAGCTCCCCGGCCTCGCCGACGAACCCGACACCATCCCGCCGCCCGCCTCCGACTGGCGCTGGGGCGTGGTCGCGGTCGGCACGGACGGCAAGAGCCGCTACAGCCCACTCCAACGCGGCGCCCGCGCGCAGACGGCCATCGCCATCCGCCCCGATGACAAGGGCCTCTATCTCGTCGTCATGGGCACCCCGTCCCAGATGCAGAAAATCCGCTGGGACCAGCCCTATTATTCCATCTACCGCTATCCCTGGATGGTCGAACTGGACGGCGCCCGACCCGATGCCCCCGCCCCCATAACCGGCGGCCATCGGCATCCCAATGGCGGCGGCTGGGTCGGTCCGGACGCAAAGGTCGCCGCCACCGCCTATGCCGGCCCCTATGCCCGCGTCCTGTCCGGCACCGTCGCCGACCGGGCGCGGGTCGAGGATCATGCCGTCGTTTCAGGACAGGCGCAGCTACGCGATGACGCTGTCATCGCTGGCCTCACCGTCCTGCGCGGCGACACCATAGTGCGCGGCCATGCCCGCGCGGCGACGTCCATGCTGGGCATCGGCGAATATGAGAAAGGGATCATTCTGTCCGGCGCCGCGCAAACGATCGGCGATGTCGAACATCGCGGCGGCCAGTTCGACAAGGGCGTCTCCTACGGCTTCGTCGATCAGGACGCGGCCAAAGACCCCAAACGTGGCGCGGACCTGACCGCCCCCGTGCCCGAAGTCACCGCCAAACCCGATTATCGCTGGATCCCCTGACGCATGACGACCACCCAGCCGGAAGCCGAAATGCTCTGGGGCCATCCCAAGGGCCTCTACGTCCTCTTCTTCACCGAATTATGGGAACGCTTTTCCTTCTACGGCATGCGCGCGCTGCTGATCTTCTACCTCACGCGCCATTTCCTCTATTCGGGTGAGCAATCGGGCCTGCTCTACGGCTCCTATCTGGCGCTGGTTTTCCTCTCCCCCATGATCGGCGGTTATCTCGCCGACCGCTGGCTGGGCCAGCGCAAGGCGGTGCTGTTCGGCGGGCTGGTGATCGCCAGCGGCCACATCACCCTCGGGCTGGAGGATTCGCTGGGCGCCTCGGCACAGGCGGTCTTCTGGATCGGCCTGTCGCTGATTGTGGTCGGCACCGGCTTCCTCAAGGCCAATATTTCGGCGCTGGTGGGCAAGCTCTACGCCGCCCATGATCCGCGCCGGGACAGCGCCTACACGCTCTTCTACATGGGCATCAATCTGGGCGGTGCGATCGGCCCGGTCATCTGCGGCCTGCTGGGCGAGACTTTAGGGGTGGGGCTATGGCTTTGGCGCAGCAGCGATCGGCATGATCGCGGGCGTCGTCGTCTTCGCGCGCGGGAAGCGCCATCTTCTGGGCGGCGGCGAAGCGCCCGATCCGGCCGCGCTGGCGCAACCCATCCTTGGCATCAAGCGCGAATGGCTGATCTATGGCCTCACGCTGCCACTGACCCTGCTTAGTTGGCTGCTGCTGATATCGCCCAAGCTGACCGGCACGCTGCTGGCGGTCGGCGGCTTACTTGTCGGCCTGCTGCTGGTCTGGATCGCGCTCGCCCGACTGGTGGGCGAAGAACGGCGCAAGCTGCTCTACGCGCTGGCGCTGATCGTGATCCAGCCGGTTTTCTGGGGCCTGTATGAACAAAGCGGCTCGTCACTCAGCCTCTTCATCGACCATCATGTGAACCGCATGATCTTGGGCCATGAAGTGCCGGCATCCGTATTCCAGGCACTGCCGCCCTTCTTCGTCTGCCTGATCGCCCTGCCCTTCGCCGCGCTGTGGTTGCGCCTTGCCAAGGCCGGCCGGATGCCTACGCCGATCAGCAGCTTCGCCTTCGGCATCATCATGGTCGGCGGCGGCTTCGTGCTGATGGCGCTGGCGCAATGGGTGCCGGCGGACCAGAAGGTGCCGCTGGCCTTCATCTTCCTGCTCTTCCTCTGCCACGCGATCGGGGAAATGTGCCTCTCCCCCGTCGGCCTCTCCGCCATGTCGCGCTTCGCCCCGCGCCATATGCTCAGCTTCCTGATGGGCACATGGTTCCTCGCGACCGCAGCAGGCAATTTCAGCGCCGGCGTGATCGCATCGGTGATCGAGGCGATGGGCGGCGGCGCCAATGGTGGCGACCGCACTATCATCCTGGACGCCTATCTGCGGATCGGCCTGGTCGCCGCGGCGATCGGCGTGGCGGTGCTGGTGGTCAATGTCGGGGCGCAGCGATGGCTGCGCCCCACCACCCGATAATCATTCGGCAAAAGGCCGATCAATCGCCACCTGCGGCTGGGTGAACCACTGCGCACCGCTTTCGGTGACATGGAAATGATCCTCCAGCCTTATGCCGAAACGCTGCGGCACGACGATCATCGGCTCGTTGGAAAAGCACATGCCCGGCGCCAGCGGCGTCTTGTCGCCGCGCACCAGATAGGCGGGTTCATGGATCGACAGGCCGATGCCATGACCGGTGCGGTGCGGCAGGCCGGGCAGGCGATAGTCCGGCCCAAGCCCTGCTTTCTCCAACACGGCGCGCGCCGCCGCGTCCACGCTTTCGCACGGTGCGCCGGGCACGACCGCGTCGAACGCCGCCTGCTGCGCTGCCTTTTCCAGTGCCCAGATATCGCGCGCCTGATCGTCCACCGCGCCAAACGCATAGGTGCGGGTGATGTCGGAATGATAGCCCTGGATCGTGCAGCCGGTGTCGATCAGCACCAACTGCCCCTCCTCCAGCGCGCGGTCGCCGGGCAAGCCGTGGGGATAGGCGGTCGCCTCGCCGAACTGGACGATGCAGAAGCTGGAACCCTTCGCGCCCTGCCGGCGGTGCGCTTCGTCGATAAAACGCGTCACTTCGCTGGCGCGGATGCCCGGGCGCAGGATGCGCGCAGCGGCCGCATGGACGGAAAGCGTCATCGCCTTGGCCTGCTGCATCAGCGCCAGTTCGGCGGCGGACTTGACCATGCGGCATCCGCTGATGATCGGCGTCGCATCGACCAGAACGGCCGACGTCGCAGCACGGAGCCGCTCGGCAAAATGGAAGGGCAATTCGGGGTCGACCGCCACGGTCCGCACGCCAGCTTCCGCCAGTGCATCGACCACCAGTGCGACCGGGTCTTCATCCTCCTGCCAGGATCGGATGTCGGCCGCGATGGCCAAGTCCGCCTCCAGCGTGCCGATCTCGAAATGGGGGCAGATGATGATCGGTTCACGGCCTGGCAACAGCAACATCGCCACCAGCCGCTCGCTTTGTCCCCAGGGCACGGCCGAGAAATAGCGCAGCGATGCGCCGGCATTGACCAGCAACGCCTGCGCGCCGATGCCATCGGCCAGCGCCTGCGCCTTGGCGATGCGGGCCAGACGTTCGTCGGCCGCGATGGGGGCCGCGCTCTCGGCCCAGGGGTGCAAGCGATCCAGTTCGACCTGCGCGGTTGATCCACCAATCATATCATATCCTTATGCGAAACGCCGAATGTCGAACAACGAGTTGGACAGCTTTGACGCCTTGTCCGTAACCAGCCCCGCCATGATCTGTGCCGTGATGGGCGCCAGTGTAAGCCCCAGATGCTGATGCCCAAAGGCATAAAAGAGATTGTTCGCCCGGTCCGAACGACCGATGGCGGGCAGATAGTCCGGCAGGGTCGGGCGGCACCCCATCCAGCGGGTGAAAGGGCCACGGATCGGCAGGCCCAGTTCCGCCACATGCCGTTCCAGCCGATCCCATTTGCGCGGATCGGCGGGCGCATCGACGCGACCCAGTTCGACGAAGCTCGCTGCCTGCACGCAGTCGCGATAGCGGGTGACGATCATCGAGCGATCCTCGAACACGACCGGCGGCAAGTCGGCGGGCCAGTCGGCCGCATCGGCGCGGATATGATAGCCGCGCTCCGCGATCATCGGTACCTTGTGCCCCAACGCCTCCATCAGCGGGCGGGAGCGGACGCCGGCGCAGAGGATGACGCTATCCGCTACGATGCCCGGCACTTCGATCCGGTTGCCGACGCGCTGCAAAGTCGCACTGCGCCCGACGACCTCGCCGCCCTGCGCAACGAATGCGGCGCGCAGGGCGAGGCGAAGGGCAGAGAGGTCCGCAATCTGGCCGCTGCCCGAAAAGCGGATCGCGCCCGCCATCGGTTCACTGGTCAGACGAGAGAGCTGCGCCAGTTCCCCTAAAGTGGCGTCATGCACCTGCGCCGTGCCGGTATCGGCGGCGGCCCAGCCGGCGCGCCCGGCCCTGGCGGATTGCGCGCTATGCCACAGCACATAATGCCCATCCTGCCGCAGCAGGTCGGGTTGGCCGATCCGATGCACCAGCGCGTCCCAGGCCGGCATCGCCTGGGCCAGCAGCCCGCGCAGCGCATCGCGCCCGTGGCGAAAGCGCACCGGTTGTGCCGCGGCCATCAGCCGCAGGCCGAAAGGCAACCAGGCGCCGATGGCCGACAACGGAAAGTCCAGCGCGCCACCGCGCCAGAACAGGCGGCGCGGGACGCTGCGCAACAGCGCGAGCGAGGCCAGCGGCTCGACCTGTTCCACGGCAATATGACCGGCATTGCCCCAGGACGCAGCCTGCCCGTCCACATCGTCATCGACCAACAGCACCGACTGTCCGGCGTCCAGCAGGGCCAGGCCCGTGGACAATCCCACCGCGCCGCCGCCGACTATCGCTATGCGCCCCACAAAAACTCCATTGCATCGCCTCTTCAATATCGTATACGGTATATCGACAGAGCAGATAGCGCACAAGGCCCAAGCCGATCATGACCCGATTTCGTCATCCCTCCAACATCTGGCCGGCTCAGTCCGCGTCGCATGGGGAAGTTGTGACATTATTGGACAGACCGACAACAAGCGCGCTTTTGCAGTGCAATAGGCAATTATCTACCATATACGGTCTAGTCGCGACGCGATTTTCTTGCGTCGCAGCGACCTATATGGAGACAGACAGGTGACCATCGTCGTCCGCACGCTTTCCGAACGTATTTTCGAAGTGATCCGGGAACGGATCATCGAAGGGAAGCTGCCCGACCGCGAGCCGGTGCGGCAGGATGCCCTTGCGGCCGAACTCGGTGTCAGCAAGATCCCGCTGCGCGAAGCGTTGGCGCGGTTGGAGCATGAAGGATTGCTGACCAGCCAGGCCAATCGCGGCTGGTTCGTGCGCCCCATGTCGGCCGATCAGGCGGAGGAAATCTATCTGCTGCGCCTGGCGACCGAACCCGTTGCCGCCGCCTTTTCCTGCACGCGATCGACCGATGACGACAAGCAGGCGGCGATCAATGCCTTCAAGCTGCTGGACGCGGCCGCCAACGACGATCTGAACGCCGTTGCCGTGCGAAACCGGGAGTTTCATGTCGCGCTGGTGCGTCCGGGCGGGCGGCTGTTGACGACGCAACTGGTCGAACGGCTCGAGGTTCTGGCGGAACGCTATGTGTTGGCGCATCTGGCGCCGGCCGGCCGTGGCGACCGCGCCCATCTGGAGCATCAGGCGCTGCTTGACGCCTGGCTCGCCGGCAATGCCGACGAAGTGCAGGCGCTGCTGACCAGCCATATCTCCAGCACACTGGATGACCTGCGCGGGCAATTCGCCGCCAGTCACACGCAATGATCGTATAAAAGGGGACTTCATGCTCGGACCACGCAAATCCATCGAGTCACTCGCCAGGCGCGAGTCCGGGCATAGTCTGGCCAAGACGTTAAGCTGGCCGCACCTGATCGCACTGGGCGTCGGCGCGATCGTGGGCACGGGCATCTATACGCTGACCGGCGTGGGTGCCGAACGTGCCGGCCCCGCCGTCATCCTGGCCTTCGCCATCGCCGGCGCGGTCTGCGCCTGCGCGGCGCTCGCCTATGCCGAAATGGCGACCCTGATCCCGGCGGCGGGCAGCGCCTATACGTTCAGCTATGCCGCGATGGGCGAAACGATCGCCTGGGTCGTGGGCTGGAGCCTGATCCTGGAATATTCGCTGGCCTGTTCGACCGTGGCGGTCGGCTGGTCCGGCTATCTGGTCGGCTGGCTGCAATCGGCGGGCATCCATCTACCCGCGATGCTGCTGGTGGGACCGCATGGCGGCGGCATCATCAACCTGCCCGCCGTGATGGTGGCGCTGGCGGTAATGGGGATGCTGATCGCCGGCACCCGTGAAAGCGCGACGCTCAACATCATCCTGGTCATCATCAAACTGGTGGCGCTGTCTATCTTCGTCGCCATGGCCCTGCCCGCCTTCCATTCCACCAACCTCGAACCCTTCATGCCCTATGGCTTTGCCAGCACGGAAATCGGCGGCGAGAAGCGCGGCGTGATGGCGGCGGCGGCGATCGTCTTCTTCGCCTTCTACGGTTTCGACGCGGTCGCCACGTCGGCGGAGGAAGCGAAGAATCCGGGCCGTGACCTGACCATCGGCATCATCGGGTCGATGCTGGTGTGCACCGTCATCTATATGGGCGTGGCGGTTGCCGCCGTAGGCGCCCTCCCCTTCCAGCAGCTGGCCAATTCGCCCGAACCGCTGGCGCTGGTGCTGCGCCAGCTGGGTCAGCCGGTCGCCGCACATCTGATCGCGCTCGCCGCCGTCATCGCTTTGCCTTCGGTCATCCTGGTGATGATGTATGGCCAGAGCCGCGTCTTCTTCGTGATGGCCCGCGACGGCCTTCTGCCGCGCAGCCTGGCGAAGATCAGCCCGCGCACCGGCGCGCCGACCCGCATCACGCTGATTACCGGCGTGTCGATCGCATTGGTCGCCGGCATATTCCGCCTGGACGAGATTGCCGAACTGGCCAATGCCGGCACGCTGATCGCCTTCATGGCGGTGGGCGCCTGCCTGATGATCCTGCGCCGCCGGTCGCCCGAACTGCCGCGCCTGTTCCGTTGCCCGCAACCCTATGTCGTCGGCACGCTGACGATCCTGGGCTGCGCCTATCTGCTGTTCAGCCTGCCAGAATCCACGCTGATCCGCTTCGGCGCGTGGAATGTCATCGGTCTGCTCTTCTATTATCTCTACAGCCGCAGCCGGAGCGGCGCTCGACAGGATGCGGCTGCCGCCTGACGGCCACATCCTCTTTTCCATTGTCGTTTTTCATTGATCCAACGAGGAGATCGCGATGACGCGCGCCCTTTTTGCTGCCACTGCCCTTGCCACCGCCACCCTTTGCATCGCCAGTCCCGCTTCCGCCAAAACCCCGTTTGATGGCATATGGCTGTTCGACAAGGCCCCGCCCACGCCGGGCGTCACCATGATGGAGGTCAAGAGCAAGGACGCGAAGATAGAGGGCCGCGTCACCACCCTATGGTACGGCCCGGTCGAGATGATGAACCCGCGGGTCGAGGACGGCAAGCTGCTGTTCGAGGCGCGCAACATCAACGATCGCGATCATCCGACCCGCAACTGGAGCGTCAGCCTGAAAGACGGCAAGCCGCATCTGGAAGGGCAGATATGGGAAAGCGCGATCGCGATCGACGGCTATCGTGGCACGGCCAAGGATGCCAAGGTGCGCGCCTTCAAATTTGCCGCGCTGCCGCCGCTTGGTCAGGCCATCCCCAGCAAGCTGGCCGCCACGCCGCCCATGGGCTGGAGCAGTTGGAACAAGTTCGCCGAACATATCGACGACAAGACGGTGCGCGCCATGGCGGACGCGATGGTATCGAGCGGGCTGCGCGATGCGGGCTATACCTACATCAATATCGACGATGGCTGGCAGGGCAAACGTGACGCCAATGGCGTGTTGCAACCCAATGAGAAGTTTCCGGACATGAAGGCGCTGACCGATTATGTCCATGCCAAGGGGCTGAAGATCGGCATCTACAGCTCGCAAGGGCCGCGCACCTGCGCCGGCTATGAAGGCAGCTATGGCCATGTCGCGCAGGATGCGAAAAGCTTTGCCGACTGGGGTTTCGACTATCTGAAATATGATCTGTGTTCGGGCGAATGGTTCTATGCCGACGCCGATACGGTCAAGCGCAGCTATCATGAAATGGGTGCAGCCTTGCAGGCGACCGGGCGAGAGATGATCTTTTCCCTGTGCGAATATGGCCGCTTCGACGTCGGCAGTTGGGGCCGCGATGTCGGTGGACAATTGTGGCGCACGACCGGCGACATCACCGACGATTATGAGACGATGGCCAAGATCGGTTTCGACAAGAATGGCGACGCCGCCCATGCCGGCCCGCATGGCTGGAACGACCCAGACATGCTGGAAATCGGCAATGGCGGGATGAGTGCGGACGAATATCGCACCCATATGACGCTGTGGGCCATGTCCGCCGCGCCGCTGATGATGGGGCATGATCTGCGTGAGACGGATGCGGCGACGCTGGCGATGCTGACCAACCGCCGCATCATCGCGATCGACCAGGATGCGCGCGGCGTACAGGGGAAGGCCGTGCGCAAGCAGGGCGCTCTGGAAATATGGGCCAAGCCGCTTGCTGACGGGCGAGTGGCGCTGGCGCTGTTCAACCGCGGTACGCAAGGCGCCACGATGGCGCTGACGCCGGCAGATGCCGGGCTTTCCGGAATCGCGCAGGTCGAGGATCAATGGTCGGGCGCGACGACGGCTGCTTTGCCCGGCAGCTACAGCGTGCCGGCGCATGGCGCGGTGATGGTCGTGGTGAAGGGCCGGTAACAGGCAAAGGGGGAGAGAATGATGCGGACATGGATGCACTCCAGCGCGACAGGCGCGCTGATCGCCGGACTTCTTCTCTCCCCCGCCCTGGCGCAGACCAGTCCGCCCGAATGGGAGCAGCCGGAGGTTATCCGGCAGGGCGCCGAACCGATGCACGCGACGTTCGACGGGTTCGAAACGCGCGCCGCTGCGCTATCTGGTGACGTCGCGCGGTCGCGCTATCATCTCTCGCTCGACGGGGCATGGCAGTTCCATTTCTCGCCCAATCCCGAAAGCCGGCCGGTCGATTTCTACCGCCCCGATTTCGATACGAGCGCCTGGGGCACGATCAAGGTACCGGGCATCTGGCAGGCGGAAGGCCATGGCCGTCCGGTTTTCGTCGGCAGCGGCTATCCCTTCCCGCGCGACCAGCCGAAGATCGACCACAGCCTGAACGAGGTCGGATCCTACCGGCGCGACGTGATGATCCCGGCCCATTTTGCCGGGCGCCGCTTGCTGCTGACCGTGGGCGCCGCAGGGGCTGCCTATTATCTCTGGGTCAATGGCGAGCGGGTCGGCTATAGCGAAGATAGCAAGCTGCCCGCCGAATTCGATATCAGCCGATATGCCAAGGCGGGTCGCAACGTCGTGGCGATCGAACTCTATCGCTTTGCCGACGGCAGCTATCTGGAGGATCAGGATTTCTGGCGGGTCAACGGCATAGAGCGCAGCATCAGCCTCTATGCCGCGCCCCCTACCCATATTAGCGACCTGACCGTCGATGCCGAGTTGGAGCATGATTATCGCGACGGACGGCTGGGCCTGACGGTCGCGACCGGCGGCGCACCGGGCGCCATGCGCGTGCGCGCAACGTTGATGGACGGCGCTAAAAGCCTGCTGGTGCGGGAGGCGACGGGCAGTGGCGCGGTCAGGATAGAGGCCGGCGTGCCGGGCGTGAAGACCTGGACGGCGGAGACGCCCAACCTCTACACGCTGCTGGTCGAACTGCTGGACGAAAAGGGCCGGCTGGTCGAAGCGACGAGCCGGCGGATCGGTTTCCGCACGGTCGAGATCGCCGATGGCGAAGTACGGGTAAATGGCAAGCGGATCATGATCCGCGGCGTCAACCGGCACGAACATGATCCAAAGACCTTCCGCATCCTGTCCGAAGCGACGATGCGCAAGGACATAGAGTTGATGAAGGCCGCGAACATCAACGCGGTGCGGACGTCCCATTATCCCAACGACCCGCGATGGTATGATCTGGCCGACGAATATGGCCTCTACATCATGGATGAGGCCAATATCGAGAGCCATGGCTATCTGAGCTTGTCGCAGGAGCGCAACAACGACCCGTCGGCGCTGTTGGGCAACGATCCCAAATGGCGCGCGGCGCATCTGGACCGGGTGCAGCGCATGGTGCAGCGCGACCGCAATCATCCGTCCGTCATCTTCTGGTCGCTGGGCAATGAAACGGGGATCGGCGACAGTTTCGAAGCGGCGGCGAAATGGGTGAAGGCACAAGATCCGACGCGCCTCGTCAGTTTCCTGGGCTGGAGCATGAGCAACTGGCGTCATCCGGTGAACGCTTATGTCGATATCTTCGCGCCCATGTATGACGACGTGCCCAAGATGATCGACTATGCGCGCGATCCGGCGTTCAAAAAGCCGCTGATCCTGTGCGAATATGCCCATGCCATGGGCAATAGCCTGGGCGATCTGGAAGGCTATTGGCAGGCGATGCGGGCGCATCCCAAGTTGCAGGGCGGTTTCGTCTGGGACTGGGTCGACCAGACGATGCTGCTGCATGACAAGGATGGGCGCCCCTATTGGGGTCAAGGACTGGATTATGATCCCGATCCCAAGGCACCCGGCGTCCATGGCGACGATAGCCCGGTCGGCGACGGGGTGATCCAATCCGACCGGACGCCCGACCCGGAATATTATGAACTGGCCAAGGTGCAGGCGCCGATCGCCTTCCTGCATGAAGGCGATGGCTATCATATCGTCAACCGGCACGACCATATCGACCTGTCACGCTTTACGCTGGACTGGACGGTGATGGAGGATGGCGTCGCGGCCGCGCACGGCAGCCTGCCCATGCCGTCGGTCGCACCGGGTGCCAGCGCGCCACTCCCCCTCACCCTGCCGGCGTCCAAAAATGCGACGGCGGAGCGCATGTTGGTCCTGCGCGCGCGGGCAAAGGCGGGCGCCGTGCCGATGCTGCCAGCGGGACATGTCGTAGGCTGGGAACAGTTCGCCCTTGCTGCCCCCGCCCTGCCTGCGCCGCCTGCCGGCGATGTGGCACCGGTCGAGGCGGGCGACATGTTGCGCCTGACCGCCGGCGATATCGTGCTGGAGATTGACCGCACGACCGGGCTGCTGCGACGCTATGCGCGCGCAGGCGCAGTGCTGCTGAGCGGGGGAGCGCCCAATTTCTGGCGCGCGCCGACCGACAATGATATCGGCGCAGGCATCCCCAAAAGCCACGCCATGTGGCAATATTTTTCCGACCATCGCCGGGTCGAAACGGTGGAGCGTTCGGGCAACGCGATCATCGTCCGGCATGATATGGGCGTGGGATCGGTGAAGGTCGAAACGCGATGGACCATGTCCGCCGACGGCCGGGTGGGCGTGACGATGCGCTTCGATCCGATCCGCGACACGCTGCCCGACCCGTTGCGCGTGGGACTGGCGTTCGACACCCCATCGGCGCTGGACAAGGTGCAATGGTATGGTCGCGGCCCGCAGGAAAGCTATGCGGACCGCAAGACCGGCGCGCTGATCGCACGGTGGAGCGGCGATGTCGCGGACCAGTATCACGACTATGCGCGACCGCAGGAATCGGGAAACAAGAGCGACGTCCGCTGGATCGCGCTGACCGGTGCCGGCGCGGGTCTGCGCATCACCGGGGCGCAGCCGTTGTCGGTCAATGCGCTGGCCTTCCCTTATGCGGACCTGGCGATGAAGCCGCCGGGGCAGGCGCATAGCGCGGACATCCGCCCGCACGCCCACGGCACGCTGCTGATCGATGCGGCGCAGGCAGGGGTGGGCGGCGACACCGGATGGAATCTGGACGGACGCGCGCATATGAACTTCCGCATCCCGCTACGCTCTCTGACTTACAGCTTCACCATCGCTCCGGTGCGCTGACCCTCATACGCCGCTCATGAAAAGGCCCGCCTGCACGATGATGCAGGCGGGCCTTTTCATATGTGCCGGCCGGGGCGAAACCCCGGCCGGCGGACCTTTCTAGAAATTCACCGTCGCACCGATGAAGATGTTGCGGCCCAGCGAGTCATAGACACCCGGATAGGTGTTGCCGTTGCCGAACGACGACAGGATGCCAGCGGCGATCGCCGGCGGATCCTTGTCGAACATGTTGTTCATGCCCGCCCGCAGCGTCAGTTGCTTGCCGATCGACTGGGTCAGCGAAAGATCGAAATAATTATAATCGTCGATTTTGCGGTTGATCACGCTCGGCGTGCCGCTGAGCGCCGCATTATCCGACAGGCTCGACAGCTTGGTGCCGCCGATATGGCGCCAGGACAGCGAGAGGACGGTGTCGCTCGGCGCCATCCAGGTGAAGCGGGCGACATGGCGCCATTCTGGAGAGGGCTGACCGCAGGTATAGCCGAACAGGCCCTTGCAGTCGTAGCTGCCCAGGCCCGGCAGCGGTTGCGCCACCTGCTTGTCCAGCCAGGTACCGACCATGTTGACGTTGAACCGGCCCATCTTGCCGATGCCAAAAGTATAGTCAGCCGTAATGTCGATGCCCGACGTCTTGAGATAGCCGGTGTTGAGCGTGGTCGAGACGATATAGCCATTCTGGCCGAAGATCGCGCCCGAACGCGGATCGCGGTTGAAGAGGCCGCAATAATAGGCATCGCCCGTTTCCGCGCACTGACTGATGATGAGCGACGCATCGAGCGCGCCGATATAGTCCTTCACCTTGATCTTGTAATAATCGACCGACAGCGAGAAGTTGCGGAGCGATCGCGGCGTCAGGACGAAGCCTGCCGTGATGGTATCGGCGGTTTCGGGCCGCAAATTACGGTTGCCGCCACCCAGCGCCGAGCAGGTGTCCGCCGGGCATTCGATGATATTGCCATATTGGGCGGCGGTGACGCCGGTAAGGGCGCAGGTTTCCCGTGACGCGACCGGATTGGCCCCCGAACAGGGATCCTGCCCCGCGACATTACCGACCGATTGCGACGCGAAGAGTTCGCCGATATTGGGCGCGCGAATGGCATGATTGTAACTGGCGCGCAGGCGCAGGTCATCGACCGGTTGCCAGCTGAGTTCGCCCTTGTACGTCCAGACATTGAACTTCGACTGGAAGCCGGTCGATTTCTGTTCGTTGCTGTAGGACGAATAGCGCAAGCCGCCATTGATCGTCAGCGAACGGATGAAGGGCATGTCCGAAATCAACGGAATTTCGATTTCGCCATAGCCTTCGGTCACGCTGATGATGCCGTCCGCATTGGTGGCGCCGCCCTGCTGCGCGATCTCATCGGCGAAATAGTTCAGCGTCTCGCGCCGATGTTCGGCGCCCAGTGCAATGCCCACACCGCGGCTGGCCCAGGGGCTGGTAATGCCCATCTGGCCCAGGTCGCCGCTCAGCGTACCGGAAAAGACCTGTTGCGCATTGCGTGACGAGGTGTTGCTGGGGGTGAAGAGATAGGCGCCCTGCTCGGCGGTCACGCCGCCCGCTGCAAAGACATTGACGGGGACGCAGTTGGGATCGGTGCCATCGACCACCGAACGACAGGTCGGCGTACCGTTGACGGTCACGACATCCAGCGCGCGCTGCGCCTTGATCGCGTCGACATTGTTGAGATAGCGTTCCTTGAAGCGGACCAGCGAATAGAGATAGTTCACGTCATAGCTGAAACCGCTGCCCAGATCGCCGCGCACGCCGGCGGTGTAGCGATAATCGGTATGTTTGAGGTCGTCGCGCCGCGGGGCGATCGACATGCGATAGCCCACGAGCGCGTCGGCGGTCTGGCCCGTGCCCGCCTTGCTGCCGCACAGAGTGTTCAATTGGCTCGCGCTGGCGAGCGGGTTGTTGCACGTAATGGCGAAAGGCGAGCCAAGGAAGATGGCCGAAGGCGCGACCTGCGAGAAGGTATGGTCGCGCATGAACATGAAGCTGCCATAGACTTCGGCCGCCTTGCTCAGTTCGAACTTGGCGAAAGCACCCGCCGTAATGCGTTCTTCCGATCGCTGGAAATAATTGTCGGGCGCATAATTATAGGCGTAGCTGTTGTCATAAGGCACGAAAGTCTGCGTGCCATTCTTGTTATTGGTCAGCGTCTGTCCCTGAAAGGCGCCTTCCAAAGGTACGAAGGTGCCATAGGGGGTATTGCTCGATCCGCCGCAGAAGAGCGCGGTGCCGGCATCATCGGCCTGTTGCAGGGCGCAGGAAGACACGTCGCGGGTCGACTGGCGCACCGGGTTATAATGGCGATAGCCGGCATAGGCCGTGATGTTGCCCCGGCCGTCGGCGAAATTCTTGCCCGCCGATATGGTGATATCCTGCTTGCCGCCGTCCAGGACGGAGCCCTTGGCCTTCTGATATCCCTTGTCGTCGAGCAGGCTGCGCACGGCGCTATTATTATTGTCATGCTGGTAGAAACCGGTCTGGGCGTCGATACGGATGCCGTCCAGATTATCCTTGAGCACGAAATTGACGACACCCGACAGCGCGTCCGAACCATAGACCGCCGATGCGCCGCCGCTCAAAATATCGACTCGCTCGACTAGGCTGCTGGGCACGAAATTGAGATCGATCGCCTGTTGCGGCAGCATGCGCTGGCCGTTGACCAGCACCAGTACGCGGTTGGAACCCAGGTTGCGCAGGTTGATATTGGATGTGCCGTCGGATCCGTTGGACACATTTTCGTTCGCGTCGGCGGTGAATTGGGGCAGGCGGTTCAGCACGCCTTCCACGGTCGTTGCGCCCTGATATCGGAATTCTTCGGAACTCACGACGGTCTGCGGGCTGTTGCTTTCCAGATCGGGGCGTTTGATGCGCGTCCCCGTCACGACGATGTCCGTCGCACCGGACGCTTCGCTTGCCTGAGGCGCCTGCGCCATTGCCGCCCCCGGCAGCAGCGCGGCGGCCGCCACCGCACAGCATAATTTCACACGGTATTGCCGCATTGATTGTCTCCCTGACTTTTTTGCAGGCGGGATGCTGCGACGGAAATATTTAAAAGTCAAATACCGTATACTAAATATCTTATGCATATTCGACCGATTGAGACATAAAAAAGGGCAGCCGCCCAAAGGCGCTGCCCTTTCACGCCAAATCTGACGGATCAGCCGCCCCAGACGGCCCTATCGCAATGGAGCAGCCCGCCATTATAGGCGACGGCAGGCACATGGTCCCGCGCCAGGAACAGCGGCGCGTCGAGATCGACCAGATCACAGACCTGTCCCAGCAGGAAAGCCGGTGCCATCGCCAGACTGCTGCCCACCATGCAGCCGACCATCACGCCAAGGCCGGCCTGCCGCGCGGCGTCGGCGATCATCAGCCCTTCAGTCAGGCCGCCGCATTTATCGAGCTTGATGTTGAAGACGTCGAACCGACCGACCAGTCCCGCAACATCGTCCAGCGTCAGGGCGCTTTCGTCGGCCGCCAAAGGGATGGGCGAGTCCAGCCCCTCCAGCGCCGCCTCCTGACCGCGTGGCAAGGGCTGTTCGATCAGGGACACTTTCGCGTCCACCATCGCCGCCAATAGACTGTCCAACTCGTTGATCGCGAAACCCTGATTGGCGTCCACGCCGAGCCACATATCGGGCCGCGCGGCGCGGATCGCCGTGACGCGTGCGACATCGAGGTCGAGGTCGCCGGTCAGCTTGATCTTGATCGATCGGGCCTGCGCATGGGCCGTCGCCTTGGCGGCCATGCGCTTTGGATCGTCGGCACCGATGGTAAAGGTGGTGCGAAGCGGACTGGGTTCCTCAAGGCTCGCCAACTGCCAGACGGGCTTGCCCGAACGCTGCGCCTCAATATCCCATAGCGCCGCATCGACCGCATTGCGCGCGCCGCCGGCCGGCAGGATAGCGCGCAATTCCGTACGCGTCGGATGTGCTTCGATCGCCGGGCGAGTGAGGTCGAGCATCGCCAGCATATGCGGGATATCGTCACCCATATAATAGACGCCGGCGGCCTCCCCCCGGCCGCGATGCGTGCCATCGTCCAACGTGACGACGATCACGTCCGCGCTATCGATCGCCCGGCCGGATATGCGGAAGGTTTCGGCCAGCCGAAGCGTTTCGACCGTAACGTCTAGCGTGAGACGCGGCATGAGAGACTCCATATTTCGGGCATGAAAAGCACCGTCCGGCATCGCCATGCGAAGCCGGTCCGGGCAGGTCGGTCAGCAAAGGATCAGGAGAGGGTCAGTCGCCCACGGCGCGGACGACATTCCCTTCCTTCATGACGAAAGCCATGGTTTCGAGCGCGCGGATATCGGTCAGCGGATCGGCCTTCACCGCCACGATATCCGCCGCCTTGCCGGGGACGATCGAGCCGACCTCCTTGTCCAGCCCGACATGGGTGGCGGCCCAGACCGTGGCGGCGCGGATCGCGTCGATCGGCGGCAGGCCGGCCTGTACCATCAGCGCGAATTCGCGGGCATTGTCGCCATGGGCGGAAACGCCGGAGTCGGTACCGAACGCCATGTTGATGCCGGCGGCACGCGCGCGGCGCACCGCGTCGATCATCAGCGGGCCGACGATCCGCGCCTTGGCCCGCACGGTTGCGGGCATCCATTCGGCGGTTTCCGCCTGCCGCGTCACCGTGTCGCCGGCCAGCAGGGTCGGGACCAGATAGCTGCCCTTAGCCTTGAACAGGCGGATGGATTCAGCGTCGAGATAGGTACCATGTTCGACCGAATCCACGCCGGCGCGCAGGGCGGCGTTGACCCCGTCCGTCCCATGGGCATGGGCCGCGACCTTGCGCCCCAGCCGGTGCGCCGTTTCGACGATGGAGAGAAGTTCGGCGTCGCTCATCTGCTGGCCAAGGCCGGCAGCCGTGTCCGACATGACGCCGCCGGTCGAGGCGGTCTTGATGACGTCCGCGCCCTGCTGCACCGCCTGCCGCACCGCGCGGGCGCAATCGTCGGCGCCTGAACAGAGAGTCGTCGGGCGAAACAGGTCGAGTATTTCCTGTCGATAGCCATGGACGTCGCCATGCCCGCCATGCGCCGCGACGATACCGGCGGCCAGGATGCGCGGGCCGACCACCTTCTTCTGCGCGATCGCGTCGCGCAGCGCGTTGATCGCTTCGGGATCGGAGCCGAGATCGGCGACGGTGGTGAAGCCGGCCCGCACGGTGCGTTTAGCGTAGACGATGCCGTCGAACGCCTGCGCCGTGGTCGATTTGGTGACGCCGTCCAGCCGGCTGTCGGGACCGGATTGAGAGGTGATATGCACATGGCTGTCGATGAAGCCGGGCAGGACGAAGCCGTCGCGCAGATCGATCACTCGGCCCTCACCGACGAAGCCATCGCGTATCTCGACGACCTTGCCGCCTTCCACCACGATCGTCTTGTCGCGATCGACGCGGCCGGTTGCCGGGTCGGCGAGCAGACGCCCGGCCTGGATATAAGTACGCTCGGCCAAGGGGTTGTCCTGCGCCAGCGCCGGCGTCGCCAACATGCTGGTCGCCAGCGCCGTCCATAAAATCCGCTTCATCTCATCCTCCCTGTTCCGTTTGCGTCTCAGCCGCCGCAGCCGTGTCGCAGCACGGCGCCGGCCTTCGCGCCGCTATGCTTGCCATCCTCGATCGTCACGACGCCGTTCACAAGCACCGTGTCGATCCCGGTCGGCGCCGCCGTCGGCTTGGCCCAACTGGCGACGTCGTCCAGCCTTTCGAGATCGAAGATCACGATGTCGGCACGCATCCCGTCGCGGATCAGGCCGCGATCGGTGAGGCCCATGCGCTGGGCGGGCCAGCCGGTCATCTTGCGCACCGCATCCTCCAGCGACAGGACCGGGCGGCGCTTCACATATTCGGCGATGATGCGCGGGAACGTGCCATAGGCGCGCGGGTGCGGCAGGCCGAGCGCGTCCATCTCGCCGAACTTCTCCGACGCGGCGGCATCGCTGCCGATGCTGACCCAGGGCTGATGCAAGGCGGTTTCGATATCGCCTTCATTCATCATGAAATAGAGGGCGACGGACCGGTTGGGCAGCCCCTCCAGCAAGATGTCCCAGGCCACATCGGCCGGATCACGCTTCAGCGCGGCGCCGATCTTCTCCAGGCTCTGACCATGATAGGGCGCATATTTCTGGCTGAAACCATTGGCTAGGATGACATTGCCGAAACCGCCCGATGCCTGCACGAGGTTCGACCAGCCAGGCATGGAGCCAGCGGCGACTTCCTTCTTCATCCGCTCGCGCAGTTTGGGATCTTTCAGCCGCTCGATCCCCTTTTGCACGCCATCGGCCCAGACCCAGCTGGGGGCGATGATCTCCAGCCCGGTACCGCCGGCGGTATAGGGATAAAGGTCCGCCGCGACATCGACCCCGCGCGCACGGGCCGCGTTCACCGCCGCGATCGCTTCGGGCATCAGCTTGCCCCAGCCCGGCGCGAAGGCGGCCTTCAGATGGAAGATTTCGACCTTCGCGCCCGATGTCTCGCCGATCTCGATCGCTTCGTTGACCGCCTTTACCAGATCACCGCTCTCGTCGCGCATATGGGTGGCGTAAAAGCCGCCGCATTGGGCCGACACTTTCGCCATGGAGATGAGATCGGCGGTGGTGGCAAAGCTGCTCGGCGGATAGATGAGCGCGCTGGTTACGCCGAATGCGCCCGCCTCCATGGCAGTACGCACTTCCTTGCGCATGATGTCCATTTGCGCCGGCGTCGGGTTGCCGGCGCCGTCGCCCATCGCCTTCATCCGCGCTTGCGTGGTGGAATAATAGCTGCCGAAATTGACGGAAATGCCCTGCTTCTCAAGCTGAGCGAAATAGGAGGGGATCTGCGCCGCCTCGACCGGGGTGCCGCCTTCCCCCGCGATAACGGTGGTGACGCCCATGCGCAGCTTGTTTTCCGCCGCGCCGTTCTTCAGCAGCACGCCGCCCGACTGATCCATCATGTCGATGAATCCGGGGGAGACGTAACGGCCCTTTGCGTCGATTTCCTTCGCGCCATGGCCGGCCACCTGCCCGACTTGCACGACGCGCCCGCCCTTGATTGCGACATCGGCGCGAACCCACGGGTTGCCGGCGCCGTCCAGCACCCGCCCGCCCCGGATGACGACGTCATAATCGGCGGCAGGCGCATTGGCTACGAGCAACAGCGCCATGGCGCTACAGAGCAAGGCACGCTTCATCTTCATTTCTCCCCTATGTTGCGACCTGACCGCGGCGCTTGCCGGGCGCGCACGGCATCGACGACCCGATCGACCGCCGCGATCACGATATCGGGCCGGTCGATCTGAATATAATGGCCGGAATCCGGCACGGTCTGCTGACTGCCATGGGTCGACATGGCGGCCATTTCGGCCTGCAGCGACTTCCAGACCTGCTTCATCCGCGCGCCATCCTGTGGCGATAGCTCCAGGCTCTTCAACTGCGCAGGCGTATAGGGCGCCATGGCAGTCAGCACGATCAACGGGCGATCGCCAAAGCTACGCACGATGCGCGCCTGATCCATGGTGCGATCGAAGCCCTGCAATTCGCTGAGTGCGCCGCCGATCGAATGGCTGGTATAAGCGCCGATCTTGGCGCCCGCTTCGGTTGGCAGGTTGGGCATCTGGCCGTTCGTCATGAGGCGGACAAGGCCCGTCCAGGACAGGGCGTTCGCGATGCGGACGATATCAACGACCTTGCCCGGATCGACATTGGCCTTCACCACTTGGCGCAAGCGCGCCACCTGATCGGGATGGGAGGCATCGACCATCACCAGTCCCGCGACCTGATCGCCATAGCGGCCGGTATAGACACGGGTGTAGGGGCCACCGATCGAATGGCCCACCAGCACCAGCGGGCCGCTGATGCCCACGGCGGCGAGCGTGGCGTGAAGATCGTCCGCCACGGCAGCGGCATTTTGCGGGCCGGGCTTGGGATCGCTCCACATGATACCGGCGCGGTCATAGGCGCAGGTGCGGGTGTGACGCGCCAGTGCATCATGCACCCGCGCCCAGTCCACCGATCCGCCCGATCCCAGGCCGGATTCCAGGATGACGGTCGGCGATCCCGTACCGCGGCAGTCGATATGGATGCGGCGCCCGCCAATATCGACCAATCGACCTGGCGGCGGATAGAGGCGACTGGCGTTATAACGACCCCAGACTTCGTAAAGCGCGCCGGCCACGACCAGCAGCAGGATCAGCGCCAGCAGGCCAAGCAGGATACGCGCGGCCCATCGCCTTATGCGCTTACCCATGCCGGGCCGGACGGGCGCCGATATCGTCATGCGAGGCAGCGGTCGATCAGCCGGTCGAAAGCGGCTCCGCCCCGGATCGGATCGGCCACGGGCAGGCCCAGCCGCTGGCTTTCGGCCTCCATCAGCGCATGCGCCTGCTCCGCGCTCAGATGCGCAGTGTTGAAGGACAGGCCGGCGCAACGAATGGCGGCATTGGTGCGCGATCCGATACGCAGATTGAGATCGATCACCTCCTCCACGCTCGGGAGGGCATAGCCGGGCGTACCCAGCATTTCCGTTCGGCCGGGGTGGTGGCAGACGATGATGCAATCGGGCTGGCTGCCATGCAGCAGGCCCATGGATACCGCCGCATAGGCAGGATGGAAGAGCGAACCTTGTCCCTCGATCACATCCCAATGGTCGGGCGCGGCATCGGGGCTAAGCATTTCAGCCGCGCCAGCCTCGAAATCGGAGACGACAGCGTCCATCGGCACGCCACCGCCCGCGATCATGATGCCGGTTTGGCCGGTGGCGCGGAAATCGGTGGAAACGCCGCGATCGGCAAAGGCGCGCGCGACGGCGAGCGCCGTATATTTCTTGCCCAGCGCGCAATCGGTGCCGACGGTCAGCAACCGCTTGCCGCTCCGCTTGCGCCCGGTGCCGACCTGGATGTCGCGGGGCGGATGGCGCACGTCGATCAACCGGCGGCCAAGACGCTCCGCCGTCGCCGCCAGGACCGGCGATTCCGACAGACGCATGTGCAGGCCGCTGACAATATCCAGCCCCGCCTCCAACGCCTCGACCAGGGCCGGCAACCAATTGTCGGCCAGAACGCCGCCGCTATTGGCGACACCGATCAATAGCGATCGGGCACCTGCCCGCTGTGCCTCTTGCGGGGTCATCGCCGGCAGGCCGGTGCTGACGGCCGCACCCACCAGCGCATATTCGCCCGTGCATTTGTCTGGCGCCCAGTCACGCAGGCCAAAGGCGGTCTTGGCAAAGCCTTCCTCCACCGTGTCGCCCAGGAACAGCAGATAGGGCTGGGGCAGCGACTGGAGGGGCGCTTGCGCGTCGGCGGCATGGTCGATTGTCTGAAGAAACACCTGTCTCACCTGTCGATGGGAGTCGGGCATGAAGGGCGCGTCCATCGCGACTCCCGTCCATGCCCTGTACCGTTGATGTGGCGCAACAGTATTTCTCCATAAAGAGAATTTCAAGCCAATAATTCTCTAATTAGAAATTTAATCCAAATCCGATCAGGTGAAAGGCGATGCCGACCCACAGCAGCAGCGTCGCGTCGGCGACCAGAAGGAGGCTCCAGACTTTCGCAAAGCGCATGCCGGCACGCCGCCAACTGAGCAGCGCGTACCACAGCCCCGCGCCCAGAAGGCCGCCCAGGGCCACCGGCGTCGTTACCTGTAGCGTGACGAGCGCCCAGTCGAGTTCACCGTTCATGGACGAAAAATCGCTGACCAGCTTGCTGACGAACAATAGCCAGCAGACCATGACGCCCACCGCCAATCCGGCAAAGGCTCGCGACAAGCGATAGGCGCGCCATATCGCGACACTCTGCACGGGCTGAGCAGCGTAACGGCGGCGCAGCAACGCAATGATTGGCCATGACAGGAAAGTGAGGGTCAGCGTGCCAAGACTGACGAGCAACGCGGGGCTGATCCAGCGGGCGGACAGATACCAGGGTACCGGCTCAAACAGCATATAGGGTGAGGAACTGTCGAGGCCGAAGCGCACCACCTTACCATTTTCCACCTGTGCGGCGAGGCGCATATGCCCATCGGCAGCGTGCCAGACGAAGGGCGCGACCTCGATCCAGTTGCGCGGTGCGCCCCCCAGCGCCGGCGCCGCCTTGAGCAGCAGGCCGCCCTTCGCGTCCAGCCCGACGCTGATCTGGCCGCCCACAACTTCCATCGCTTTGAGGAAACTCGTCTCCAACCGGCGCGTCTTGTTATAGGTACCGACCATCATGCGCGCATGCGCACGGGCGGTCGCGTCATCGACCCGGCCATCCTCCTTATGATCGGCGGGGAAATAGCGGTCGGCAAAGGCATCGAACATATGACTGCGGATCGCGCCGGACAGCTTGTCCGTGCCCGCCGCATTCATCGACATGTAGATGCCGACCTTCTCATTTGGCAGCAGCCAGAGCTGGCTGTGGAAGGTCAGCGTGTCGCCAGCATGGGAGAGCGCGCGGCGGCCATTGATATTCTGCTCGTAAAAGCCGAGCGCCATGCCGTTGAGCGCGGGGATCGACTTCAGGATCGTGTCGTGCATCAGATGCGCCGTGTCCGGCCGCAACAGCACGCCGCGCTCCGCCAGATGCGCGATCATGAAACGGCCCATGTCGGCGCCGGATGCGCTCATGCCGCCTGCGGGCCAGAAGCTGTTCAATTCGAGCGGGGTGGGCTTGCCCGATCCCCGGCCATAACCGCTGGCCATCACCGCCTGAAGGCTGGCCGGCAAGCGCTGGCTGAGGCTGGAGTAGCGCATCCCGGCCGGCGCAAAGATATGTCGCTGGGCATAGATATCGAAAGCCTCGCCCGACACGCGCTGGACGATATAGGCGGCCAGCGTCGTGCCATAGTTGGAATAGGCCGGCGTCGCGCCGGGCGGGAAAATGCGCGCCGGAATCTGCCGCTTCAACGCGACGTCGAGCGCCGGAATATCCTTGATGTCGTAGCTGTTGAGGCCGCGCTGCACTTCCTCGAAACCGCCACGATGGGTCATGAGGTTGCGCATCGTGACCGGCTTGCCGAAGCGGTCGGGAATTTTGAAATCCAGATAAGCGTTCACGTCCCGGTCGAGGTCGATCTTCCCTTCCTCCACCATTTGCATGACGGCGGTCCAGGTAATGAGCTTCGAGATGGAAGCCTGACGGAACAGCGTCCTCTCCGGGTCGACCGGGCGGCGGGTTGCGACATCCGCATAGCCAAAGCCGCGCTGGGTCAGGATTTGCCCATCCTTGACCACGACGACGACAGCGCCGGCGGCATCCCCGCGTTGCAGCGCATAGGGCATGAAGCCGTCCAGCCAGGCATCGACATCGGCCTTATCGAGTCTGTGCGGCGCGGACTTCGTGTAGGGTCCGGAGGCTGCCTCCTGCAGGACGGCGAGCGGTCGGGCGACGGAGGGTTGGGCGATCGCCTGCCCCATCCAAGCCAGAAGGACCAAAACGATCCCTTTGCACAATGTCCGCATGCCACCCCTCTCCCCGACCGCTATATCATAGGATAAATTTCCAATATGGAAATATTTTCTAATATGATAATTATTGTGTCGAATTGTCAATAGACAAGGGATGGGCGCCATCTAACGCCGATATAAATGAAAAATGACCTAAATATAGATAGTTATGAGTGGCCCAAGGCGATCGAATTCAAGGTCGATTTGAGTTCGGCGTCCTTGGCCGAACAGACGCACAGGATACGGCAGGGCCCATTCCCCACCGCAACATAGGCATGGCCCATGGATGCGTCGAAATAGATGGAATCGCCTGTCTTCAGCAGCGATGGGGCATAGATATCGCTATGAAATTCGCATTGCCCTTCAATGACGAAGGCATATTCCTCACCCGGATGACGCATCAACTCGCCAAATTCGACGATCGACCGGGCGCCGACCTCCAGGATCATGGGATTCAATTGCTTGTTGAGCAGATCGGCGGAAGGATAACTGTAATGATAGGCGGCCGTGCGGATCGTCGGCCCCTCCCCTGCCAGCGTAATGCTACGGCGGCCCGTGGGCATTTGCGCCACCGGCGCGGTGGAGGCGGCGCCCGAGAAAAGCTGGGTAATATCGATGCCGAGGCCGCTGCTGACCTTCACCAGCTTCTCATAGCTGAGGGACATTTTACCCGTCTCCACCTTGGACAGGGTCGAGACGGGCAGGCCGGTCTTTCGGCTCGCCGCGGCCAGGGTGAGGCCATGCGCGGTGCGAAATTCGCGCAGGAACGCGCCGGGACCATGATCGACGCCAGGCTTGGGGGTGGCTGCCATCCGTTCCATTTACTCCCTGCTCACGCCCGACGGATGGACGCGGTTTTCTGAATTAGCACGGACTTTCCATTTTGTCTTCCATCCGAAAATGGCCGCGTGCCGCGACGAGCCGTTTTGCAAAGGAAATTCTCCTATCAGGACATATTTTCGATGGAAAAGGGATCGCGTGCATGCAAAGCGAGTTTGATGAGAAGGCCTTCGCCGGCACAGGCCGCAGGGCCTTTGCAACAGGTCGGGCCGGAGCAAAGCCCCTATGGGAGCGCATTGCGCATCCCGGACGGGCGATGCTAAATTATGGCGGGGTTTTCGAACAGGGCAGACAAGGTCCGTTCGTGCAGGGTAATACAGGAGCGAGTTGAATGGCAGGCGGTCGACGGACCCTGGGCGCGGTGATTACGGACCTGCGGACCCGCAATGGGTGGACGCTGAAAGAAATGAGCCAGCGTTGCGGCATACCGGTGTCCACTTTGTCCAAGGTGGAGCATGACCGGCTGTCCCTGACATATGACAAGCTGGTGCAGTTGAGCGAACGGCTGAACATCAGCATCGCCGATCTGTTCGTTCAATCGGAATCCAGTTCGCCGACCGCCATCATGGGCCGGCGCAGCGTCGGGACGATCGACAGCGCCGTGCGCGTCGATACGTCCAATTATGAATATTATTATCTCTGCACCGAATTGCGGCAGAAGCGCATGGTTCCGGTCGTGACCCGCATCCATGCCCAGACGATCGAGGAATTCGGCCAGCTGGTGCGCCATTCGGGCGAAGAATTCATCTATGTGGTGGAAGGCGCCATCATCGTCCACACCGAATTTTATGATCCGATCGAACTGAAAGCCGGCGAGTCCATCTATATCGATTCAGGCATGGGCCATGCCTATGTCTGCGCACCCGGCTTCAAGGAAACGCTGACCATCGGCGTCATGTCCAGCGCGGAAGAGGATCTGTCCAACCTGATGCATGACGCGCACCATCATGTGACCCAGAACGAGGTCAAGAAGCGCGCGCCACGCAAGGGTTGAGGCGCTGCACACTGGTCATCCCGGACTTGATCCGGGATCCCGCTTTCTTCAATCGGTGGAGACAAGATGCTGCCCCCCCCCCGGATCACGCCCGGGGTGACGAGGATCGAAAAGTCATTGCCGTCAGGGTTTGACCGGGGTGAAGAGCAGGTCCTGATAGTCGTAGCTGAAGTCTGCGATGGGTGAGGCCGGCTTCATCGTCACGCGCTCCACCTTTCCATCGGCATCCAGACCGAAGCTGACATAGGCCGGCTCGATCGTCTTGTCGTCGAAGCGGGTCAAAAAGCTGTCATATTGGAAATGGCTCAACCGCCCACCCATGCGCGGGGTAGAGCGGAAGTCGATGGTCAGGCCCTGCCTGTCCTGACCCACGACGATGTCGCCATACCAGGGATCGCGATAGGTGCCGGCATAGCGGGCCAGCGGCAGCGAGGGGTTGGATTTAGCCGAGGCGGCCCCCTTCGCCTTGAACGCGGCCAAGCCATCTGCAACCCTCTTCGCCTTGAAAGCCCGGAACCGGGCCGGCCAGTCCTGCGACGGCAGGCCCAGATAATGATCCAGCAATTCGTAGACGAGGCCCTGCACCAGTTCGCCATCCTCGCTGTTGATCTCGACCGCGAAACCGACATCCTGTTCGGGCATCAGCACGACCATGGTCTGGAAGCCGAAGACCGCGCCGCCATGTTGCAGGATCTTCGCACCACGATAATCCTGCACATGCCAGCCCAGCGCATAGCTGAGGAATTTAGGCTGGGTCAGCGCCAGCTCGGGCGGCTTGGGTGCGATCGGCATCAGCGTGGCCGGGCGCCACATCTGCTGCGCCTGCGCCGAACCATATAGCTGGCCGCCGCTTGGTAGCTTGCCCTGCGCCAGTTGCAGCGCCAGCCATTTGCCCATATCGACCGGACTGACCGCAAGGCCACCAGCCGGCGCCGCGTTGCGGGCCAGGCCATCGCGTTCGTCCAGCACCTCCTGATCGCCGGCGCCGCGTAGACCGCCATTCATGCGCGCATGGGGCTGGGCGCGATCGGGATTGGCGAAACGGTCGGGATCGTCGCTGACCGAGTCCGTCATGCCGGCGACCTTGAAGACATCGTCCTTCACATAGGCTTCCCATGTCTGGCCCGTAACCGTCTCGATCAGCTGACCTGCGACCATGTAGAGGATATTGTCATAGGCATAGTCGCTGCGGAAGCTGGTAGCGGGCTTGATATAGCGCAGTCTCCGCACGGCTTCCGCGCGCGACAGGTTGCTCCGCGGCACGAACAGCAGGTCGCCCGCGCCCAGACCCAGACCGGACCGATGGACCAGCAGGTCGCGGATCGTCATTTCGCGCGTGACCCAGCTGTCCCACATCTGGAAGCCGGGCAGACGATCGATCACCTTGTCGTCCCAGTCGATCTTCCCCTGATCCACCAAGGTTGCGAGCGCCGCCGCCGTCACCGCCTTGCCGGTCGATCCGGTGGCGAACAGCGTATGCGGCGTCACCGGATCGTTTCCCCCCAGACGTTTGACGCCATAGCCTTTGGCGAGCACCGTCTGGCCCTTTTCCACAATGGCTATGCCTACGCCCGGCACGCCCACGGCGTTGCGCAGCGCCTCGACGCGCGTGTCGAAATCGACAGGTGGCGCGGCGTAGACCGATGTGGAGGTCAGAGCGAGGGCGATCAAAAACTGTTTCATGCGACCTCCGCTTGATATGCAGGTCGCCGCTTGGCCAGCCGGACAAGGCCGATGGTCAGCAGCGGCAGGACGTAAACCGTCAGGAAAATATAGGCGAGCGCGCGATAGCCCGTAGCGATCAAAGCGACGAGGCCGACCCGATCGGCCACCAGCATGCAACCCGTCAGAATGAAGAGCGCGATGCCCAGCCGCGCCGGATTGCCCAGCACCGCGCCGCGCCGGATATGCCAGGCCTTGGCGATGCGTTCATTGACGGCATGGACCGCCCCGGTGCCGCTTTCCAGCAGCGCGGCGAAGATCATCAGCTGGAAGAGCAGATGGAAAGTCGGACTCCCAAGCTGCCCGAGCAGAAAATCGGATGGCAGTATTTCCTGCGCGATGCCGGGATAGAAGGCGATCATGCAGATGAAGAAGGCGATGGCCGGTGCCATGGCGAGCGGCCCGGCGATCAATCCCGCCACCAGCGCGTCGCGATCCGACCGCATGTGCCGCAAGACAGGCAGGATCACGACCGCGCCGATGATATTGTAACCGGCATAGGTGAGGCCGCCCAGAGCCCAGCCATCGGCGGACGCTGGCACCGCGAAACCCTGCCCGATCCGGTCACCGAAACCGGTCAGCGCCAGGATCAGAAACAGCGCATAGACGCCGTAGAGCAGGAACGACACCCATTTGAACAGCTGCTCGACCGAGGCATTGCCGAAGGTGGCAAACAGACCGATGCCCGCCATCAATGCCAGCGTACCGACGATCGGCGCGGCGCCGAACGCAGCCTGCGCAATCGCGCCTGCCGCCGCGCCGAAAACGGCCAGGATCAGGATGATGAAGAGCAGATAGCCGATTTCGAAGATGAACCAGGCCCGGCCCAGCAACGCTTCGAAAAAACTGCGATAGTCGCGCGCGCCGACCATGCGGGCGAAGAGAAAGGTGACGGCGGCGACAACGCTCCAGATCAGCATCGCCAGGATCATGCCGGCAAGGCCATCCCAGGGACCGCTCGGCAGGAAGAATTCCGCCAGTTCGCGCCCGGTGGCATAGCCGCCGCCGATGATGACCGCCTTCAGCGCGAAGCCGGGCAGGAGAAAACGCTGGAACCAGCTTGCCCCCTTCTCTCCCCCCGCGCCGCTCATGAAAGGCAGGCGTCCAGCAGCCGGTCGAAGGCGGGGCCTCGGCGGATCGGGTCGGCGACCGGATAGCCCAGTTCCGCCGATAGCCGTTCGATCTCGACCGTAGCGGCGGCATCGTCCAGCGAAGAGCTATTGAGACTGATACCAGCGCAGCGGATCGCCGAATTGGTTAGGCGGCCCATGGCGATAGTCTGTTCAATCACCTGCGGAATGGAGGGCAGGGTGTAGCCGTTGACGCCCAATATCTGCGTCCGGCCGACCTCATGACAGACGACGAAAACGTCCGGCTGGCTGCCATGCAACAGGCCCAGCGACACGGTCGCATAAGCAGGGTGAAATAACGATCCCTGCCCTTCGATCACATCCCAATGCTCCGGTGGCGCATCCGGGCTTAATATCTCGGCTGCGCCGGCAAGGAAATCGGATATGACGCAATCCATCGGCATGCCCGATCCCGCAATCATGATGCCGGTCTGGCCGCTGGCGCGGAAATCGGCGTCGATGCCGCGCGCCTTGAAAGCATCGGCAATGGCGAGCGCCGTATATTTCTTGCCCAGTGCACAGTCGGTGCCCACGGTCAGCAACCGCTTGCCACTACGCTTGCGCCCGGTCGCGATCGGGATGCCTTGCGGCGGCGTACGTATGTCGATCAATTGGCGTCCGGTCTGCGCCGCGACCTGTGCAAGGCGCGGGAAGCTGACCAATTTGGCGTGCATGCCGCTGACCAGATCGAAGCCCTGTTCCAGCGCGTCGACCAAGGCATCCATCCATTGATCGGGAATGACGCCGCCGACATTGGCTACGCCGATCACGAGCGCGCGTGCGCCCTTTTCCCTGGCTTCTGCCGGAGTGAGACGCGGTAGCCCCGCGGTTACGGTGCAACCGGGCAAGCCATATTCACCGATGCACAGGTCCGGCGCCCAATCGGCCAGACCCAACGCGGTCTTGGCAAAACCGCGCTCGGTCGCGTCACCCAGAAACAGAAGATAGGGGCGAGGCAGGATCAGCGTACCCAAGTCAAACCTGCCGGATTGCATCGTCATCTCTCATTTCCATTTTTGCTGATAAGGACAGAATGATCTCAATTGGAGAATAATCAACCTATTTGTCATTGTTATTACGGTCGATGCGACGAATGGCCGGGTCGAGTAGCCGGAGAAGTACGGCAGCCAAGGCGGCAAGCATCGCCAGCAGTGCAAAATAGCTGCCATGCGTCATATGGCTCCACAGCGTGCCCACCAGCCCGGCGCTCAGGCTGCCGGCGAAAATGGTGAGATACCAGGCCGCCACCGTCGTCGCGCCCAGGCGCGGTGGAGCGAGGCGCGCGAACAGGCCCAGACCCGATGGGAGGATGAAGAGTTCGCCGATCGTGAAGATCAGAAAGAAAAGCGCCAGCCACAACCAGCCCGCTTGCCCCTCCCCCGCCTGCCATGCGACCAGCGCGAGCAGGACATAGGCAAGTCCGACCAGCAGCGCGCCTTGCGCCATGCGGCGTGCTGGCGCTGTGTCGCGTCCCGCATTCGCCCGCCGCTGCCAAAGCGCCAGCAAGGGTGGGGTCAGCAGCATGACGAGGAGCGGATTGAGCGACTGAAACCAGGTCATGGGGATGGTGACGCTGCCAAGGCCGCGATCCACGCCACTGCCCGCCCAGAGCGCCACCGTATTGCCCACTTGCTCATAGGCGCCACGAAAGATGGTGACGCACAGGCCTACCGCCGCCAGCACCAGCCAGAGCTGGCGATTATTCGCTGGCGGCGATGCCCGCCCATCATCGACGATAGCGGATGCGGTGTGCTCGACAGGCAAATGCCTGTGCCCCAACAGATAGATGGTCAGCCCCGCGAACATGCCGATCCCGGCTGCACCGAAACCATAATGCCAGCCATAGACCTCGCCCAGCGTGCCGCAGATCAAAGGCGCCAGGAAACCGCCGATATTGATGCCGACATAATAGACATTATAGGCCCAGCCGCGCCGCGGATCACCCGGTGCGTAGAGATCGTTGATCTGGCTCGGCAGGCTGGGCAGGAACAGCCCGTTGCCCAATGCGATGGTGGCGAGCGCAACGTAAAAAAGCGGTTCGAACGCCATCATGAAGTGCCCTGCTGCCATGATGGACGCGCCGATCGTGACAGCGCGACGCTTGCCCAGCCATCGGTCCGCGACCACCCCGCCGACGATCGGCGTGAAATAAGCGCAAGCGGTATAGGCACCATAGACGAAGGACGCCTGCCCCTGCCCCAGCATCAACTGCCGGGTCATATAATAGACGAGCAGCGCCCGCATGCCGAAATAGGAAAATTGCTCCCACATGTTGGTGAGGAACAAGATGGTCAGCCCCGGTGGCTGGCCGAACCAGCTACGCTCTGCCCGCACGCCATTCACTGGTCGAATATCCCGCGGACGGTCATACCGCGTCCGGGCTTTCCCGGCCCCACATGCGCTCGTCGCACCAGGCCATGCCATCTTCGTAGCGGATCGCAGGATCGTGGTCGGCGCTCAGGAAGATCGGGCCGTCCAGATCGCAGATGTCGCAAAGTTGCCCCAGCAGAAAGCTGGGCGCCATGCTGAGCGTGGAGCCGCCCATATTGCCCACCATGACGCCCAGCCCGGCGGCCTTCGCGGCCTGCGCAATCAGCAGCCCCTCAGTCAGGCCGCCGCATTTGTCGAGCTTGATATTCACCACATCGAACCGGCCGACCAGCCCCGGCACATCCTCCAACGTCAACGCGCTTTCGTCCGCCGCCAGCGGGATGGGCGAACGATAGCCGTCCAGATCGGCCTCCCGCCCCCGCGCGAGCGGCTGTTCGATCAGGGAGACTTTGGCGGTCAGCATCGCCGCCACCAGACTGTCCAACTCGTTGATCGCGAAACCCTGATTGGCGTCTACGCCGAGCCACACATCGGGCCGCGCGGCGCGGATTGCGGCGACGCGGGCAATGTCGAGATCCAGGTCGCCGGTCAGTTTGACCTTGATCGCGCGGACCGGGCCGAAGACGACAGCCGCCTGCGCCATCTTCGCCGGATCATCGGCGCCAAGCGTGAAGGTGGTGACGACCGGCTTTGGTGCTTCCAGTCCGGCCAACTCCCAGACCGGTTTGCCGCTCCGCTTCGCCTCCAGTTCCCAAAGGGCTGCATCGACCGCATTGCGCGCGCCTCCAGCGGGCAGGATGGAGCGCAATTCCTCCCGTGTCGGTCCGGCCTCGATTGCGGCGCGGGTCCGCTCAAGCTCGGCCAGCATGTGCGGCTGACGGTCGTCCAGATAATAGACGCCATCCCCTTCGCCGCGCCCGCTATGGGTGCCGTCCGACAGGGTTGCCACCACGCAGTCCAGTCCTTCGAAGACATAGCCTGAAATGCGAAATGGCGCCTTGAAGTCGAGCCGTTGGGCCTTCACGTCGAGGGTCAGAGCGGTGGTCAAGATGAAAACTCCTGGATCGATCGGGCGCAAGTCGCCCGGACCCGCCCAGAGGGGCGAGCGAAAGCAGTGGATTGTCGGAAGCGCGCAAGGCGCCGGGGCGTGCCCCCGGCGCCTTCCTTGTTACCAGTTGGCGCCGAAGCTGATGAGGTGGAAGGCGAGTGCCACCCAGAGCATGACGATGGTGGCGGCCAGCAGCAGCACGCTCCACAATTTGCCGAACCAACCCCGCTTGGTCCTGAAGGCCAAATATGCGGCCCAGCCCGCCAGACCGACGAAGCCGAAGAAGAGCAGCAGCCCCACAATCTGGTTGAACCAGATCAGGCCGGCCGAGGTGACATAGTCGCTTGCTATGGTCACCACCGCTACCCAACTGCCTAACAGCGCCAGCACAGCCCAGGCGCAGGCCGGGACGACGCGATGCAGCGTCAGATCACGCCCTACCAAGTCCAGTTTCGCGCCATAACGCTTGCGGTTGATGGCGCCTGCGGGCCAGGCGAGCGCGGTCAGGGCAAGGATGGCGAGCGCCGCGATCGCCAGCGGCTTCAACCAGGCGGTGTCCTTGTACCAGGGCACGGGATCCCAGACCATGATCGGCGCCACCGGTCCGTAGAAGACACGCGTGACCTTGCCATTTTCGACGCGGGCCGCAAACTGGTCGCCATCTTCGGTCGACTGCCAGACATAGGGCGCAACCTCGACCCATTTGCGCGGCGCGCCGCCGATGGTCTTGAAGGCAGGCACCGAAAGCTTGCCATCCTTGTCCGTGCCGACCTCCATCTGGCTGAGGAAGCCCATCATCGCCGCCCAATTCTCGACCGGTGCGCGGCTAGACGCATAGGTGCCCGCCACCTGTGCCGCATGGGCCTTGGCGCTCGCCAGCTCCTTGGGTGCAGGATGGGGCGCGGGGAAATAACGGTCGGCGAACTGCTTGAAGAATGTGTTGCGGATCGGGCTGACCGCGCCTTCCTTCCCCATGCTGTTCAGCGAGATATAGATGCCGACATTCTTGCTCGGAAAGAGCGTCAGATCGGAATGGAACCAGCGTGTGTCGCCGCCATGGGCGATGGCGCTGAGGCCGTTGATCTTCTCCTCATAAAAGCCGAGCATCATGTGATTGAGGCCGGGCAACGGCTCATTGGCGGGCGAATGCATCAGCTTGGCCGTTTCGGGCTTCAGCAAAGGTCCGCCATTGTTGAGGTGCGCGATCATGAACTTGGCCATGTCGGCGCCGCTGATCGAGGAACTGCCAGCCGGCGCGACCGATACGATTTCGAACGGCTTGCCCTCGCCCGATCCCAGCTGATAGCCGGTGGCCATATGCGGCTGGAGCGCAGCGGGGAGCGGCTGGCGGAAGCTGGCATATTTCATGCCGAGCCGCTGGAAGATATTACGCTCGATATAATCGTCGAACGGCATGCCGCTGACCCGCTGTACGATATAGCCGGCAAGCGCGGTGGCATAGTTGGAATAGGCCGGGGTCGATCCGGGCGCATAGACGCGATGCGGCGTCCAGCGCTTCAGCGCGGCTTCCAATGTCGGGATATTGTCGCTCTTGCCGATCAGGTCGCGGCCCGCTTCCTCGAACCCGGCAGTATGCGTCATGATGTTGCGCAGCGTGATCGGCTTGCCTTCAAAAGGTGGGATCTTGAAGTCCAGATATCGATTCACGTCGGCGTCTAGGTTCAGCTTGCCCGCCTCCACCTGTTGCATCACGGCGGTCCAGGTGTAGAGTTTCGACACCGAACCGGGACGGAAAAGCGTGGTGGCCGGATCGACCGGCTTGCGTGCGGCGACGTCGGCATAGCCGAAACCGCGCTGGGTCAGCACCTGCCCATCCTTGACGATCACGACGACTGCGCCGGCAACATCGCCCCGTGCCAGCGCATAGGGCAGGAAGCCGTCGAGCCAGGCGTCAGCATCCTGTTTGGTCAGTGCATGCTGTCCGTCGACGGCGGACGGCAGTGGCAATGCCCCGCCGGATTTGGCGGCCGACTGTGGCAGCAGCGAAGGCGCATCGACCGGTGCCTGTTGCGCCACGGTAACGCCGCCGGCCAGCGCCAACGCGCCGGCAGCCAGATATTTCATCCATCGCATGATGCTGCGCCCTTCCCTGTTTATCCGTTTGGCAGATTGTCCCGTCATGGTCGCACCCGCGATCTGCGGATCACCTGTTCGAAAAGATGGATGTGCAAGACACATCGTCAGATCCTCTCATCCCATAGGCCGGACGACGACAGGCAAGGGGCATGCCGCCGTCCGGGTCGCCGCCTGGCGATCAGAAGTTCAACTTCACGCCGCCGGAGAAATAGCGGCCGATCACATCGTAATTCGCATTGGTATATTGCGACATCGGCGGGTCACGATCGAACAGATTGTTGACGTTGCCATAGAGAGTGAAGGCCCCGACCTTGAAGCGGACGGCGAGGTCGACATAGGTACGGCCGCTAATGTCATTATTGAGCGGCAACTGACGGTTGGGACCGGGAACATAGGTATATTGGCCGCCGCTGACATGACGAACGCGCAGATCTGCACCGAAATGCTGGTCGTCATAACCAACAGAGGTCGTGACGCGCCATTTGGGCGTGGAAAAGAGCGTGTCGCCGCCGACGATGCCGGCCCGATCGGTCGTGGTGACGCCGTCGTCGATCAGCAATTCCATGACATGCGTTGCCAGCGAACGGACGGTGACGCGCCCTGCCCCCACCGGCACCTGATAGGCGGCTTCAATATCCAGGCCCTTGGTCTTGTATTGGGCCAGGTTACGATAGGTCCGCAGCACCGAGACGAGGCCGCCATTGGCATCGCGCTCGATCAGGCCGCCGCACAGATTGTCGCTGGGGTTCTGCGCAGCGCAGAGATTGAGCACATCCTGCGGCGCCAGTGTGACGATCACCCCGTCGATCTTGATCTTGTAGAAATCGAGCGACAAGCGCAGCCCTGGCACGAAGCGCGGCGAATAAGAGCCGCCCAGCGTCAATGTGTGCGACACTTCCGGGTCCAGCGCCGTGTTGCCGCCGGTGTAGCTGAACACATTGAGTGCCACCGAATTGTTGCGGAACGGATCCTGCATATTGCCGATGTTGGTGGCCCGGCCCAGATAATATTCGTTGATGCTGGGCGATCGGATGTCACGCGAATAGACCGCCCGCAGCAACAGGTCGTTGACCAGTCGTAGCGTGCCGCCGGTCTTCCATGACCAGATGCCGCCGCTGGTGCTGTAGTCGGAATAGCGAGCGGCGCCATTGATTTCCAGCTTGGCCGTATCCGCCACATCGAGCAGCGGCACGGCGACCTCGGCGAAGAATTCCTTCACATTGAAACCACCATTGGTGGGTGCATAATTCAGCGTGGCAAAGGCGCGTGCTGCCGACAAGGCATCGACCGAGTTGGTGACGAATTCTTCCCAGCGGAAATCACCGCCCACCGCGATATCGACCGGCCCGGCCCAGGTCGCGAAGGGCTGACCGCTGATGCTGAAACCCGCCGCGTCCAGCTTGGTTGTGCTGGTGGAGGACGCGTCGCCAAAGGCATAGGCGCGGCCCGCCTCGCTGATCTTGCCATTGCCCAATATGTCGATCGGCACACAGGCCGCATCATTATTGGTGGTGCTGGCGTCCGCATTGACGCGACAGACAGGGCTGCCATTGACCAGCACCGCGTCGATCGCCCTGTTGAAGCGAGCAGCGATGCGTTGGTTGCCCAGCGTCTGGCGGTTCCGCAATTCGCCATGGTCATAATAGACCTTGTAGCTCCAGCCATCGCCGAAGCTGCCGTCCAGACCAATCGCCCCTTCCAGATTGCGGCGCGCATAGTTGAACCGCAACATACCGTCCGGTCCGACATCGTCCAGAATGCGGCCCAGGATGAACGGACCGGTGACGCCGGCTGCTGCCAGTTGCGACCTGGCCGTCGCGGTCAGGAAGGCATTATCCTGCTGGATCACCGAAATCGGCGTTTCCGGGAAAAAGCTGAAGTCGCCGGCCATGCGGTTATAGCTGCCTTCGGCCCAGATCTTCAGATTGTCGGTAAGGTCGTAACTGACGCGAGCGAAGAGATTGGTCCGCTCATAGGGCGTACTGACCGAGAGATAATCATAGATGCTCTGACCACCGCCCCCGACCGTCTGCTGGCCGAAGGTTTCGCTACCCAAGGGAAGTGGGCCGACCGATCCGTCCGGATTGAAGACGAGATTATAGGGCACCGCAGAAGTGCTGAGGATCGAACCGCCGCGATTGAGGATGGTATAGTTGACGTCTGGCGTCAGGACGTGTTGACCATCGGCGCGCTGGAACAGGCCGGCATTCAGGTTCGGCCGAGCCTCACGGTCGAAGGCGCCCTTGCTCTTGAGATATTCGCCGCCGACCATGATGTGGCCGCGATCGCCCGCGAAGTTCGTGCCCCAGGCGATGTCGCCGCCGAAGCGATAGCCGTCGCCGCGCGAGGATATGCCGGTGTTGGCGCCCATCTTCCAGCCGGTCAGTTCATCGTCGAGGATGACGTTGACCACCCCGGCGACCGCACCGGACCCCCAGGCGGCCGACGCACCGCCGGTCACGACATCGACCCGCTTGATCAGATTTTGCGGGACGCTGTTGAGATCGGCGCTGCCGGTAAAGCGATGGCCGTTGAGCAAGGTGAGTGTGCGCACGGCGGTCAGGCCGCGCAAGTCGGCAGGCGACGCAGCAGCCGTGGTGTTGCCGGTGGTGGTTTCCGGGGTGGCGGTGGGCCGGAATTGCGGAATGTCGTTCAGGGCCTGGGCAAGGCTGGGCCGGTCGCCCTGCTGCAATTGTTCCACCCCCAAAACCGTAGTGGGCGTGGGCGCATCGAAACCTTGCCGTTGGATGCGTGACCCGGTGACGATGATTTCGGATTCTGCGGCTTGTTCCGCCGGCTGCTGCGCCATGGCGGGTGACATGCCTGCGATCCCCGCCAACGCGGTGCCCGCAAGCCACAACAAATGGTTGGACTTCATGCTCATACCCCTTTGCACCCATCGAAGGGCGCAGATCGCCAAGGCCGTCCGCTTAGACTTCGCTTATTTTCCGCCTGACGAAACTGCTTCCTCCGATTCAACTAAGGAGGATAAGAACATTAATATAAGGACAGTTCAATCCTAAATGAGATAAAATTGTCATATCAGAAAATTAATGCCGCCGATCGGATTTGATCGGCGGCACGTGGGTCGGTCATTTCCTGGAAGGAGACACCAGATGATAGGTGACATGTGGTTGCGCGCCGAAGGACATGCGCGGATCGCCCGGCGCGCCGTAAAACAGCAACCTGTCATAGGGACCACCGATCCGTGCACCGGTCACCTGCTCATAGAGCGCCGGCCCGATCTGCTCCCAATAGCTTTTGCGCCCCTGCCCTTCGACCAGCAAGCCATGCTCGCCCTGAATGGACACCTTCAGGTCGCCCGCCGGATCGGCCGGCTTGTTGTAATCGCGGCGATTGACGCGATAGGCTCCGACCGGCGGCTTGGCACCCGCCTGCGTCCAGCGGGCTGCCGGCGCTTGGGGGAAGAGACGGCCGATGACTGCATCGCTCAGTTCCGTGCGAGCGCCATAGCTACCCTGCCCACCAGTCATTGACACGAAGAAACCGAATTCCGCTTCAGGCGCGAGCAGCAAATAGCTGTGGAAGTCCATGGTGTTGCCACCATGACCGACCAGCCTTGGCCCAGCTTCGCGCGCGACCATGAAGCCATGCGCCATGCCCGGCAAACCCGGTGCATTGGCGATCGAATTGCTTTCCAGAAAATGCACCGAATCCGGCTTCAATATGCGTGCGCCATTGAAGGCACCGTTGCCGAGCATGGCCAGCATGAAACGCGCCATATCCGGGGCGGTCGATGCTGCCGAGCCGGCCGGCATGATCTTGTCATAACGCTCATAGGGTTTTGGCGTAAATCGGCCATCGACCAACGCATAGCCCAGCGCCATATGCGCCGCCTTTTCCCCTGTCAGCGGTTCGCGAAAGGTGGTGGCCATCATCCCGAGCGGCTGGAAGATATGGCGTTCGACATAGTCCGGGAAGGCCTCCCCCGACACGCGCTCGACAATATAGCCAGCGAGCGACGCGCCATAGTTGGAGTAGGAAATCTCGCCGCCCGGCGCCCAGAGGCGTTGCGGAATGTGGGTCTTGAGGAAGGATTGATAGGTTTCTTCCTTCTCCCATTCTCCTTCCGCATAGGAAAGATCGCTCATACCTACGGCATGAGCAAACAGGTCACGAACCCGGATCGGCTTGTCTTGAAATGGCGGAATTTCATAATCGAGATAATGGTTTACGTCGGCATCCAGATCGACCTTGCCGGCCTCCACCTGCTGCATCAGCGCGACCCAGGTGAAGAGCTTCGACACCGATCCCGGGCGAAACAGAGTATGCTGGCCATCGACGGCAAGGCCCTTGTCCACATCGGCAAAGCCATAGCCGCGCGTCATTACCACTTTGCCGCGATGGACGATCGTGACCACCGCACCGGCCACTTCGCGCTGCGCAATCTGTTGCGCCAGAATGCCGTCGATGAAATCGGGCAGGACAGCCAGCTTACCCCGGTCGATCGAGGCAGAGGCAGTCGTCGCGACAGATTTTGCCAGCGCGGAGGGGACGGTCGGGGCCATCAAAAAAATGGCGGCCCCGCATCCCAAAGCCCATTTCCATCGACGCCGGCCGTCTTGGTCGCAATGCAGCATGCCCAATCCCTCTGATATTCTCGTTTTAGATATTATTTGTCTATACAGGACCAATCCTTCTCGGCAAACTCTTTTCCAATCCGGAAGAAGAGGGAGTGAGACATGGACAACAAAAAGGGTGTTTCGCGGCGACAGGCGATGACCGGCGCCATCACGGCAACGGCGTTTGCCTTTCCGATGATCAATGGCGGCCTGTATCAAGCGCATGCCGCTTCGCAGCGTCGCTATTCCAAACGCGTGACCGATCTGGTGAAGGAATCGCTCATTATCGACATGCTGGGGCCGCTGACCCTGGATTTCCGTCCACAAGTCTATGCCGAACCGGTAAGCGAGGCTTGGGCGGCCGATTTCCGCAAGAGCGGCATCACAGCCTTCCATAACAGCATCGGCATCGGCGGGCCGGATGCAAAGGCAGAAACGTTGCAATGGCTACTGGCATGGACCGGGTTCGTCGCGCGCAACCCGCATCTGTTTCAGGGCGTGGGATTGGGTAGCGACCTAGATCGCGCCAAAACAGATGGCCGGATGGCAGTGATCATGGGGCTGCAGAATAGCGACCATTTCGACGCGATCGAGGACGTGAAAACCTTCTATCAGTTGGGCCAGCGCGTGTCGCAGCTGACCTATAACAGTCAGAACCGGATCGGGTCGGGCTGCACCGACAGGATCGACGGCGGCCTGTCCGACTATGGCGTCGCGATCGTCGCGGAAATGAACAAGATCGGCATGCTGGTCGATGTATCCCATTGCGGCGACAAGACCACGCTGGATGCCATCGCCATGGCCAGCGGGCCAATCGCGATCACGCACAGCAATTGCCGCGCGCTCAACAATCATCCGCGCACCAAGACCGACGAGGCCATCAAGGCGCTAGGCGCCAAGGGCGGCGTGATGGGCATTACCGGCGTGCGCAACTTCCTGACCGCGCAGGAGCCCACGACGATCGCCAATCTGGTGGATCAGGTCGATCATGTCGCCAAGCTGATCGGCATCGACAAGGTCGGAATAGGGTCGGACGCCGATATCTATGGTTATGACGACATGGAGCCGACCGCCTATGCCAAGCTGAAGGCCGGCTATAAAGGCAGCTATGCATTCCGCGAAAAGATCGACACGGATGGGTTCGACGATCCGTTGAAAATATATAATCTGGTCGAGGAAATGGTGCGGCGCAATTATTCGAACGATAATATCCGGGCAGTGCTGGGCGGCAATTTCCGCCGACTTTTGGGCGCGACCTGGAAATGACATTCTATGGCGGCGGCGCAATGACCGCCGCCATCTTTTCAGATCGGCAGTTCATTGGTCGCCTTGATTTCCGACAGGGCCACGGTCGAGTTGATTTCCTGAACGCCGGATAATTTGCTCAGTCGCTCGAAGAAGAAGCGCTCATAAGCCTCGATATCCTTCGCGACGATGCGCAGCATGAAATCCATCGTCCCCATCAGCACATAGGCCTCCAGCACTTCGGGAAAGCCGCGGATGGCAGCGCTGAATTCATCCAGATTGGCGCGGCCATGGGCGTTGAGTTTCACCTGTGCAAAGACTTGCGCATTGAGGCCCACCTTGCGCCGGTCAATCAATGCCACCCGCTTGCGGATCAAACCCTCCCGTTCCAGGCGGTCGATGCGGCGCCAGCAAGGCGATGGCGTCAATCCAACCTTCTCCGCAATCTCTGCCGTGGTCTGGCTGGCGTCGCGTTGCAACTCGCGGAGAATCTTCCGCTCGAAATTGTCGAGTTCGATCATATTATCCTATATAACGCATATTTGAGAATAGATCATTCTCATTTCATGCGAAATAAGCGAAAAATCAGGCAAGATTCTTCTCCATCGAGCGACGATAAGAAATGGACATTCCCAAGGAGAAGATCATGGTTTCCCGTCTCGCCCGCCAGAACCCGCCTATGCAATCGGTGCGGTTGCTCGATCCCGAAAGCGGCCTGGACGGCGTGATCGCGATCCACTCCACGGAATTGGGGCCCGGCGCAGGCGGATGCCGCTTTTGGGATTATCCCGACCTGGAAGCCGCATTCGACGATGCCTGCCGACTGGCCGAAGGCATGAGTTACAAAAATGCGCTGGCCGGCCTGCCCTTCGGCGGCGCCAAGGCGGTGCTGCGCCGGCCCAGCGGTACGTTCGATCGTGCCGCCCTGTTCCGCGCCTTCGGCCGCGCCGTCGCAGAACTGGACGGCCTTTATGTCACGGCGGAAGATGTCGGCACCAGCGTGGCCGACATGCGCGAAGTTTCCACCATGACGCGCCATGTCGCCGGGCTGGAGATCATGGGCGATCAGGCGGGTGGCGATCCATCGCCATGGACGGCACTGGGCGTGTTTGAATCCATGCGGACTGCCGCACGATTGACGCTGGGCGCCGAATTATCCGACCTGACCGTCGCGGTGCAGGGTACCGGCAATGTCGGGGCCAGCCTGTGCCGGCAATTGGCCGATGCCGGTGCGCGATTGATCATCGCCGATATCGACCCGCGCCGCCGTAATGCACTGGGCGCTGTGCTGAATGCCACGGTCGTGGATGTGGAGGAGATCATGGCGGTGGAGGCAGACGTGTTCGCGCCTTGCGCGCTGGGCGGCGCGCTGACGGCGCAGAGCGTGGCCGGGATGAAGGCCAGGCTGGTCTGTGGCGCAGCGAACAACCAATTGGCGAGGCCTGAGGTGGCCGATCTGATGCTGGAACGGGGTATCGCCTACGCGCCCGACTATGTCGTCAATGCAGGTGGCATCATCAGCGTATCGGCCGAATATCTGGGCGAGGATCGGGCGAGCGTGGCGGCGCGCGTCGATCAGATCGGGCCGCGAGTGGGCGAAATATTGGATCTGGCCCGACGCGAGGGCCGTTCGGCGGCATGGGTGGCGGACGAGATAGCCGAACGGACCATCGCAGCAGCCAACCGACAGGCTGCCTGATCCGCTCTCACCACGCGAGCGTGGTGCGGGCCATAATCAGGCTGTTGCCGGACCGACGATAAGCGATGCTGTGGGGCGGCAGGGGAATGACCTTGCTGCCCCGTGGCCATTGATCGACCAGTTCGATCATTTGCACCTCTACCCGGCCCTTGCCGGCCGCATCCATGGTCAGGCGGACGGTGTCGGCACCACTGGCGTGAAAGGTAACGGGCGTCCAGTCTCCCGCCTTCAACGTGCCGGGTGCAACCTGATCCATGATGCGGATGTTGCGCAGTTCGACCGAAGGTTTGAGATAGAGCCGCATGAAGCGACCACCGTTCCGATTGGCGGCCTGAAGCGTAAGACGATAGGCATTGCCCGCGCCGCCGGCCGTCAGGAGCAATTGCGGCCGGTTGAATGTCGCAGTTTTGGCTGGGGCGATCCAATGATCCTCCTTCGAGATCGGAGCGATCGACCCCTTCTTCGCGGTGCCGCCATCCTGCGTCAGAGCGCGATGCACCCAACCGGCTCGGTCCAACTTCGCGCTGACCCAGTCCCCGCGCCCCTTGTCGAGATCGGCAATATAGAAGGCCTCCACCATGTCCGGATTGTCGGCGGTCGGCGTACGCGCGAAAATCGCGGCTGCGATGAAGAGGCCAAGGCCCAGAGCGCAAATGATCATGCCGACGGTCTGGAGACGACGCAGGGACCAGAGCAAGGGCGCGAGCGCCAGCAGCGTAAGCAGAAGGAAGGGCGTCGCGACCGCCGGTAGCGAGGCGCCCATCATCAGAAAAAAGTCATAGCCCGATCGTGCCGTCAGCCCGGCGATCAACAAGGCGGGCAGGGTCAGGATGGCCAGCCCCACCGGGCGCGCAGCCCGCTCCGGAGCGAAGAGCAGCAGAGCCAGGGGCGCGGCCAACAGGAGCAGCGGCCAGACCAGCATATGCGCACCGTTGGGCAGCAATATCTGCATGACCAACGCCAGCAGGGCGATAAGGGTCATCGCGCCAGCGAACCACCCTGCCAGTGGCTGAGGGCGCCCCATGGCGGCCCAGAGCAGCAAGGCCGCCACGATGGCGAGGGCCAGCGGGATCGCGCTGAAAGTGCCCAGCAGCGCGGCGGCCAGACCGGCGACCAGCAGAAACAGCGCCACAGGTTTTGGCTGCCCTCTGACCGCGGTTCCCAGCAGCAGCGCCCCCGTGCCAAGGCCGAGCAGCAGCGTAGCCGGCAGCAGCCAGTCGAACTGGCCGATCAGCGCATAGGGGGACGAGACATCGCGCACGATCAGGGCGGCCAGGCGGATCGCCAGCATCAACAGAGTCGCGATGCCGAGCAATATCGCAAGCAATCCGCCTGCCCCAGCCAACATGTTGCGCCAGCCGATACGGCGACGGACAAGGGCGATGCCGGTCATGCTGAAGGTCGCACCGGCCGCGATGAAGGCCAGCAGCCAGCCCACCCAAGGCGGATAGACGATCAGGAAGAGGCCGAAGAGGTCGGTAAAGATAGAATCGTCATTCTGTTGATCGAGGCTGTCGGCTTCACCGAAGCTGCGCACCAGGGGCAACAGCTGGTCGCCCATATGCTGAAGACTGGCGACATTCAGCCGGTCCGGGGTCGAGAGCGCCGTGTGATAGGCGACCTGATGCCCGACAAAGGCGAAGTTCATGCCGGCCAGCCCCTTGTCCAGCGCCACCGTCAGGTCGGTGTCGTTGGGCATGCGTTTGTAAATGGTCGCCATGAGCGAGTCTGCGGCAGGTGACTTTATGGTGCGGCTATAGGTGTCGATCAGCCGAGCATTTCCGGTGCTGGTTTGGAACATCAGCGCCTTGCCACTGTCGCCCCGCGCCTCCAGGTTGAGGACCAGTCCGATCCCGTGGCGCAAGGGATCGGCGGCGAAGAAGGCGGAAGCGCCGATCAGGCCGGCTTCCTCTCCATCGGTAAAGAGAAAGACGACCGAGCGGCGCAGCGGCCCGGCCGCCCTGAGCGCGCGGGCGATCTCCAGCGCGGCGGCGACGCCGGACGTATCATCTCCCGCACCGGGCGAGAGGGGCGCCGTGTCATAATGAGCCATGACCAATATGGCCGGTAATGCAGGGGCAGTTCCACGATAGACGCCCACGATATTGCGCATACGACCGGCGGGGGCGATTTCCTTCGTGTAGCGACGGGCGGAAACGGCATCCTGGGTTCGCATCTGCGGATCGAGCCCCAGAGCGGTCATCCGCGCCATCAGATAGCGGCGCGTTTCCTCAATCTCCGGTGATCCGGTCGGGTGCGGCCGGGCGGCGATGGCATGGACATCGCGCATCGCCCGTTGTGCGGAAAAAGCGGTTGCGGGCGCATCGTCCGGGACCCGGTCCGGCAGGCGATTGGCCAATAATCCCAAAGCGATGCCTGCCCCGATGAAGATCAGCACCAGGATCCAGCGCGACAGCGAGTTGGACAGGTAAGTCGGATTTTCGCCGGAGCCATTTTTCTGCATGGATATTTTTTGTCTTATTTGCAGAAAAAGATCAAATACTGAAAATCGGTGACGGTCGATTTTCATCGTTTCTGGCTGTCGCCGCAGAGCCAAAGACTTTGCGAGCGCCAAAGGAACGGGTATCGGCCCATCGACCGGACGTGCGCCGTCGATTCAGCCTGCCATCACCTCATTCGGCCAGAAGCAGGCGCAGCGCCTTCTTGTCGATCTTGCCGACACTCGTACGCGGCAATGCGTCGACCATGAGCAGCCGTTCGGGGATGGCATAGCGGCTGATCCGCCCCGATGTGACATGGTGTTCCAGAGCGGCGCATAGCTGATCCGGATCGGGCGGCTGGGCTCCCTGACTGGCGACCAGAAAGGCCGCCGGCCGTTCACCCCATTTGGTGTCCGGGATGCCGATAACGGCCGCTTCGGCGATGCCGGGCTGGGCGACGAGCAAATCTTCAAGATCGACCGAAGAAACCCATTCTCCCCCGGTTTTGATGATATCCTTCAGCCTGTCCACGATGCGCAGCGCGCCGTCCGGATCGACCGCACCCACATCTCCGGTATGCATCCACCCACCAGCCCATAACGCATCGCTGTCCGCCTGCGTCGCATAGCCCTGCGTCAGCCAAGGCGCGCGCAACAACAGTTCGCCGCCATGGGCCGTGTCGATCCGCGCCTGTACCAGCAGAGCGGGGAAGCCGGCACGGCAGCGGCCGGCAATATCTTCCGGCGCGCTGCGCGCCAATGTGATGATCGGTCCGGTTTCCGACATGCCATAACCGACCAGCGTGGTGATGCCCGCGGCAGCCGCTTCCTGCGCCAGCGCGAGAGGCAGGGGAGCGCCGCCGATTACAAAGGTCCAGGGCGCCAGCCTTTCCCCGCGCGCTGCATCCAGCAGCATGCGCAGGATGGTCGGTACGCAATGGGAAAAGTCGACATCTTCGCGCTGCTTGAGCGCGAGCAGAGTCGCAGGGTCATAACGGCCGGGATAGACCTGCTTCACGCCCAGCATCGTCGCTGCATAGGGCATGCCCCATGCGTGGACATGGAACATGGGCGTCATCGGCATATAAACGTTGGTGCGGCGCAACCCCTGCCCGTCCGGCTGGTTGGCCAGCGTCGCCGCCAGCGTGATGGCGTGAAGAACGAGCTGACGATGGCTGAAGAAGACCTGCTTAGGATCGCCGGTGGTGCCGGTGGTGTGGAAGGTGGTAGCGATAGCATTTTCGTCAAAATCGGCGAAGGCAAAATCGGGCGAAGTTGCGGCGATCAGGGCCTCATATCCGTCCTCGTCCGCCGCCCCTTCCATGACGATCACGCCGCCGATCTGCGGCAGCCCCGGCAATAATTGGTCGCACAAATGCGTGAAGTCGGCATGATGCAGAAGGAAGGCTGCACCCGATTGACGCAAGGTGAAGTCGATTTGCGCGGGGGACAAGCGGACGTTGACCGTCTGAAGAATGGCACCCATCATCGGGATGGCGAAATAACATTCCAGATAGCGGTGGCTGTCCCAGTCCATCACCGCGACGGTATCGCCCGCACGCACCCCGCGCGCCGCCAGCAGGCCAGCCAGCCGCGTCACCCGATCGACAAAGTCGCGGTAGCTGAACCGCAGGTCGCCGCTGACAATCTCCGCGTCGCTTTGGTCGGCGACATTGACGAGCAAATGGCGAATCAGCAACGGATAGCCATAGGCTTCCGAACCGGTGGTCGAGAGTATTCTGGGCGCGTTCAACGGATTGCCTCCATTGGGTCAGACGCGCCAATGAAGCAGAGATCGGCGCCATGTACCATAGCCCATGCCGACCGGCGTGGAACGCGGTCGTCCGCCTATCCAGGTTCAATCATTATCGTGCCGGAAGATCGCGACGATTTGGGCCGCGATATCGGCCGGCGAAAGGCGCCCCGGACCATACCAGTCGGCCACGGTGTTCAGTTGCGACAATAGCAGGTTCCGATAGATCGACCGATCCAGATTTGGCGGCAGGGCAAGCGCATCTACCAGACCCCGGAACAGATTTTCGAACCGGTCGCGGCGCGCGACAAGCTGTTCACGCACCGGACCGGGCACCTCCCGGAAGTCATTCATCATCGGCATGGTCAGCGAGTCCGGCGCGAGTTGAATGTCGAGCAAGGTCGTGCAAGCGGCCTGCAATCGCGCCCAGGGATCTTGCTGTGTGGCCACTGCGACCGCTACCCGCTCCTCCGCGGCATCAAGCGCGCTGTCATGCAGCTCGACGAACAGCGCCTCTTTCGACTTGATATGATGATAGAGCGAGCCACCCAGCACACCGGCCTGTTCGCCAATGTCGCGCATGGAGGTTCCGCGGTACCCCTTTCTGGCAAAGAGCTGGGCGGCAATCTCCAATATCTGGCGGCGACGGCCCGACCCTTCGTCGGGTAATCCATGTGCTGGGCTGCGCTTTGTCATCCACGCCGCGCTATCATATCTCCCTATGGCCGCGAAGCCCCGGCAGACAGACCTGTCAGGCGGCCGTCCGCCCCGGCGCGACGATACGGTCCATCAACGCCGCAATGACCCGCACGGCGGCCTCGGCCTCCGCGCGATCGGGCTGTTCATTGGGGTCGTTATAGCCGGCAAAGTCGTTGACCCCGCTCGACTGGACGATGATGCCATCGCGCCGCGACAGAAGGCCGACGTCGCGATAGCTGATGCCGAATTGCAGTTCGGGTTGCGGGATAAGCCAGGCCAGCTGGCCCCGGACCGGGACGATGCTCTCATCCCGCCATAGAGCGCGGGCGCCATAGCCGGTCGCATTGATCAGCGTCTTTTGCGGGAGGCGGGCAAGATCGTAAGGCGCGTGGAATTCCGCCTGCTCGAAGCGGCCGCCAGCGGCCAGAAACTCGTTCGTCAGACGATCCGATAGGCTGGCAATGTTGAATTGCAAAGATTCGGATCGGCGGACGAAGGGCGTGGGAAAGGGGTGCGTGCCGGCCGGCAGATCGACCGGAGCGGGTGTAAGATCGCGCACCCGGTCATGATAGTCGACGAAGCCCGGACTGCCGGCCCGGTCCCGCAACGCATGCGCTTCGTGGAAAGGAATATCGGACAGGGCATAGCGGTCGGTCCATTCCACCGGTGTCCCGGCCAGGCCGAGATAGGATTGGAAATGGCTGAAGGATGTGCGGCACATATCCTCCCACCGGCCGGCAAAATCGACAGGCAACCCCTGTTCCAACGCGACGCGCGATGCCGGCGACCAGGTGCCGGTCGCGCGCGACGAGCGGACATGGGGTGGCCGATCGCGCGCGTAGATGGTGACGCGGGCGCCCGCGCGCTGCGCCAACAGCGCAGAGGTCATGCCCAGCGCACCGGCACCGATCACGCCGATGTCGCGATCGCCACCCGACAGCGCCTTTTGGACCGCGATGCTGCTCGATCCCCAGGAAAGGGACCAGCCGCTGCCGCCATGGCCATAATTGTGGACGACCAGATGGTCGCCCACCCGTTCCGTGTCGAGGCGCGGCCCGGCGGCACGGAACGGGCGCAGACAGGTGGTGACGCGAAAGATACGATCAGCCTGTGCCCGGATGACCGGAAAGGGATCGAGCGGATCATAGCGTCGGCGGCCGGCCAGCGTGCCGCCGACAAGGCTTTTGCCGGGGGAAGCGCAGCCCGCGACCAGACCCGCGCCGCCCAGCGCCGCAAGGCTGGCCAGGAGGGTCCGGCGACTGCTTTCATTCATCATCGGCTGCGTTCCCCCCGTTGCATCGTCAGAAGTTCAGGCGGGCCCGCGCATAATAATAGCCGCCGTTGATACCAAATGCGCCATGCGACAGGGTTTCGGGCACCGCCGGACTGCCACTGGCGATCTGCGCCGCGTAGGTCACCGGATCGATCTTGTCCGGATAGACGTCGAACAGATTGTTCGCGCCGACCGCAATGGTGAAAGTCGGCGTGACATTATAGCCTATCTCCAGATCGGTGATGCCTTTGGTTCCTATGCTGTTACGACGATAATCGCCGGTCGATCCGCCATCGATGAGGACGGACGACTTGCCATAAAGCGTCTCGCGCAGGTTGAAGGACCATTTGTCGACCTTCCACAACACACCGAAATTCGCCTTGAAGCGGGGCGCTGCGGTTTCCAGGAAGGAAATGGCGTTGAGGTCGAGATAGGTCTGGCCCGACGCCGCGACGATGGTGGAGGGCGCTGCGATCTTTTGCACCTTGGTCTTGTTATAGTTGAGGCCAAGGCTCCAGTCTGCCGTGCCCAGATCGCCCAGATTGCTGCTGTAGTTGGCCACCAGTTCCAGCCCACGCGTGCGGGTGGTGGCGCCATTGACGGCGGTGGTGATGGCGGTCGATGTCAGCGAATCCGTGCCCAGGACATTGCCGTTGGCGATGATCGCGTCCGTCACCGCTTGCGACAGCAAAACCCGGTTGCGCAGGCCGTAGATCGACCCGGTCGCCACGATCCGGTCCCTGATGCGGATCTGATAGGCGTCGAGCGTGACCTGCAAGGCGGGCGCCGGGCGGAAGACCGCGCCGAGGCTGAGATTGGTCGACCGCTCCGCCTTCAACGGTTCGATGCCGAGCAGCTTGGCCGCCGCCTTGTCCGGGGGCAGGCGGACGGACGCCGTCGTCGGGCTAACCACCGTGGCCGAATAATATTGTTCCAGCAGGGTCGGGGCGCGGAAGCCGGTGCTGACCGTACCACGCAGGGCAAAGCCATCCGAGAAATCATAGCGGCCCGTGAATTTGCCGATCAACGCGTCGCCGAAGTCGCTATAGTCCTCATACCGGCCAGCCAGGTCGAGTTGCAATCGCTCGACAGGCGAGACGGCGAAATCGACATAGCCCGCGATATTATGGCGGCTATGACGGCCCGCATCGGTGACATTGAAACCTGGGAATGCCTGTACCCCTGCCTTGTAGCGAGATGCCTCGTCACCCGGTTCGATTTCATAAATATCGCGCCGATATTCGCCGCCGATGGCAAAGGTGACCGGGGCCGCCAGACCGATGTCGAAGCTGCGGCGGATATCCAGATTATTGGTCCACTGCGTCGCAGTGAAGGTACCGTTGTAGAAATCCCGTGGGCTGGTGCCGGTATCAGCGATCAGCGAGGGATTGGCCGAGTTCAATACATAGATATCGATCTGGTTGCGGCCCCATGTACTCGCCAGATCCCAGCTCCAGTCGCCCACATCGCCGCGCAGGCCACCGGTGAAGGACCAGTCTTTTTCCTTGGCGACGATGGATGGGGTAAAGCCCTGTGGCCAGAGGCTGGGCGCTATACTGGGGAAACGATATTGCTGGCGGGAATCCCCGTCGCGATAGCCATAGCTGCCGAAGGAATAAGCCGTCGCGACATCGCCCAACTGTGCCTCGGCGTTATAGGATAGCAGCAGCAGATCATATTTGGCATCGCCATAGATCTTGTTCGTGTATGGATAGCCTGGGATCAAGGGCAGCGCCGGATTGGCGAGATTGCCTGCCGTGTAGAAACGCCGGTCGGGGCCGCCCCGGTCGCTATAGCCATGATGGCGCGCTTCGGCCGTCAGGTTGATGAAGGCACGGTCGTTGCCGAAACCGATATTGGCGGCCCCGCCATAGGTGAACCCGTCCCCCTTGCCATAGGCGCCGGTCGTACCGCTGATCGACCCGCCCTGATGCGCGTTCTTGAGGAAGATGTTGATCACGCCGGCGATCGCGTCCGTACCATATTGCGCCGCCGCGCCATCCAGCAGCACTTCGACATGATCGATCGATTCTGCCGGGATCAGGCTGAGATCCGCCGATGCCGCGCCGCCATAGCCGCCGGTCGAACTGACCGTGATGCTGGAGGTGCCGTGGCGACGCTTGCCGTTGACCAGGATCAGCGCGTGATTGGGGCTGAGGCCGCGCAGGCGGGCGGACAGTTTGAGATTGCCCATGTCGCCGCCAAACGCCTGCGACGTGAAGGAGGGGACGGAGGCGACGAGGCCGCTGATGACGTCAGGCTTGCCGGAACGTTGGAGCGCGCCTGCATCGATCACCTCGATCGGCGCGGGGCTGTCGGCCGCGCGCAGGCCGGTCTTGCGCGTACCGGTCACGATGATCGTGTCCGCATCCCCCGCCGACGCGGCTTGCGGTGCCAGTTCGGCGCTTTGTTCCTGCGCCCAGGCCGGCGAAGCGACGGCCAGCGCGAGCAGCGATGCGCCCGAAATCTTGTGCCAATATATGCGGACCATTTGCATTCCCCCTGCAGAAAACAGGAACGACCGTCGTTACGGCGCCTCTGCTTTATAGATGACCGCTGTCCAGTGAGAGCGGTCCCGCATGGCTAGGAAATAGATGGAGAATTTCGTGCAATAGTTATTCTATGCGACAGGAAAGCGCAGTTTATTATTTTGAATATTCATATTACATTGAGCGATATTCGTTCAGATTTACAAATAGGAAAATGGGTAATATTGGGAATTTTACCGACAGAGCTCTTTATTTCTATGAGCATGGCTCATGATCGCATGCCTGACCCAGCCATGACGGAGTTTTTCAAATGCGAACGGGTCAAATCTCATAGACGGGAAGATGCGATGCGGTTCGCGGCGACCATGTCGTCAGAAGGCGTCGGCATCCAGCGCCATGATCGACCCTTCGCCGGCCGCGATGCTGGCGGCAAGGCCATCCGCCTGCGGTAGCATCCGGTTGGCGAAGAAGGTGGCGACGGCACGCTTGGATTGGTGGAGCGGACTGTCTTCCTGCGCCGCAGCGGCCATGCGGCTCCACATCCAACCCATCGACACCAGCGCGAAGAAGCGGAGATAATCGACCGCCGCCGCGCCCGCTGCATCCACGCCCGCACCCCGTAGCGATGTCGTCGTCGATCGCAGCAAGGCGAGCGCCGTCAGGCTGGCGTCAGCAATCACAGTGCCTTTGGCAGCTTCCAGATCCGCCTGGACCAGATCGAAAAAGCCCTCGACCACGGCACCGTCCCCCAAGGACAGTTTGCGGCCGACCAGATCCATGGCCTGCACGCCGTTGGTGCCTTCATAAATCTGCGCGATCCGGGCGTCGCGGACAAATTGTTCCATCCCCCATTCGCGAATATAGCCGTGACCGCCGAAGACCTGCTGCGCCTGCACCGCGCTTTCGAAGCCGAAGTCCGTGAAGGCGGCCTTCACCACCGGTGTGAGCAGCGCGACCAGCGCATCCGCCCTGATACGCTCCGCCGGATCGGGATGATGATGGGCGCGATCGAGTTGCAGTGCCGTCCAGCCGCCCAAGGCACGACCGGCCTCCACAAAGGCGCGAATGTTGAGCAGCATGCGACGGACATCGGCATGGTCGATGATCGCAACCGGCCCGCGAGTGCCATCGGCACTGCGCCCCTGCAACCGTTCCTTGGCGTAGCCCGCAGCCTGAATATAGGCGGCCCCGGCGATGCCAAGACCCTGAACACCCACCATCAACCGTTCCGCGTTCATCATCGTGAACATGGCGGCCAGGCCCTTGTTCGGTGCTCCGACCAGCCATCCGGTCGCTTCGTCATAGTTCATGACGCAGGTTGGCTGGGCATGAATCCCCATCTTCTTTTCCAATGCCCCAACCGACATGGCGTTGCGGACGGTAAACGCGCCCTGATCATCAGGCAGGAATTTGGGCACCAGAAACAGGCTGATCCCCTTCACACCAGCCGGGGCATCAGGCAGGCGCGCCAGCACGAGATGGACGATATTGCCGCCGAAATCATGGTCGCCCGACGAGATAAAAATCTTCTGGCCAGTGATGGCATAGCGACCATCGCCACACGGCACCGCCTTGGTCTTGAGCAAGGCAAGGTCCGTGCCTGCCCCGCTCTCGGTCAGGGCCATGGCGCCGGTCCATTCGCCACTGATCATGGGCGGCAGATAAGTGGCTTTCAGCGCGCCGTCGGCATGGGCCATGATCGCTTCGCACGCGCCGCGCGTCAGGCCGGGAAACAGGCCGAAAGACAGGTTGGTCGCGGCCATCATCTCGTCGAACCAGAGTTGCAGGATGAAGGGTAGCCCCTGACCACCATAGGCCGGGTCTGCGGAGAGGGATGCCCAACCGGCCTGCGCGAAATCACGCCAGGCCTCGGCAAAGCCATGGGGCGTGCGCACCGCGCCATCCACCAACTGGCTACCCTGTTCGTCCCCTTCGCGGTTGATCGGGTGCAGGCGATCGGCACACATGCGTCCGGCCTCTTCCAGAACCGCAGCCGCGAGATCCGCGTCGACATCCTTGCCTATGTCCGCCATCGCCGTATCGAAGCCCAGCACTTCGCCCAGCAGAAAGCGATAATCGTCGATCGGCGGAATATAGCTGTACATCGGGCCTCTCCCATTTTGGCAGAGCCGATTTATACCAAACATCTGTTACAGTCAAATATAAGCAATCTGCCAGACAAGCGCGATCGAGACACTTCGCCATGTCGAGATGACGAAGTGTCTCGACAGGTCAGGCGTCCTGCAACAGCTTCGCGCCGCGCTGAACGGTCATCCGGTGGGAGCCGGAAAGCGCCGTCGTACGGGTGCGGATATCCTGCATGAAATGCCAGGAGCCGGCGACCTGCTGCGGCGTGACCTCCAGCGAGACATAACCGCGCTGGCTGGCGTCGCAGAAAGCCATGCCGGGATTGACCGCGCGCAAGGCGCGGGCGATGTCCGCTGGCGGCACACCCTTGGCATAGGTTTCGAAGCCGGGCGAGGTAACGGCGTGGCCGGCAAATTCCACGCCGACCCGATCCTTGACGCCGCCCTGCCCCGGTCCGCGTTCGCCCAGATTATAGCCCCAGGCATTGTGGCTGTCGCCCGACAGGACGACCAGGTCCGCGTCCGCCGCCAGTGCCGCATCATAGAGACGGTTGCGGGCGGCCGGATAGCCGTCCCAACTGTCCATATTATAGGGCAGGCCGGCCTGCGACGCGGCGACCGCACCGGCCAGCGTCTTGCGGACGATTCCGGGGGCGTTGGCGGGCACCCAGTCAGCGGCGTTGGTCGGGAAACGACCATAGCCCATAATCACCTGCTGCGCGAGGATCTGCCAGGCGGTGCCGGCCTTCTTCGATGAGGCGAAGCCGTCATAGAGCCATTTTTCCTGATCCGCGCCCATCAGGGTGCGGTCCTGCGCGCTCCAGGCACCGTCGCGAAACTCGGCCAGCGCCTTGCCCAGATCGCCGCGGCCGGCGACCGCTTCGCCGACGCTCAACTGCTTGTTGCGCGCGGTGATGCGGGTTTCAGGACGGAATATGGTTGCCAGCGTGCCGATCTGGAAACTGTCATAGTTCGCATCGGATACGGGCATCCACTCGCGATAGACCTTCTGCGCGGCCGCCTTGCGCACCGACCATTCGCCTTCCTTGTCCGGCTGATGGTTTTCGGCGCCGTCCTTATAGGCGTCGTTGGCCAGTTCATGATCGTCCCACTGGGCGATCATCGGGAAGGCGGCGTGCAGCGCCTGAAGATCGGGATCGAGCCGGTAGGAGGCGTAACGCAGGCGATAGTCGGCCAGCGTCACCATCTCGTTCGCCGGTTCGATGACGCGGCCGGGCACGGTTTCTTCCAGGCTGGGGTAATGGCCGCGATCATATTCGTAGAGATAGTCGCCGCAATGGATGACCAGGTCGATATCGTTGCGGGCGGCGGCATGGCCATAGGCGTTGAAGAAGCCGAAAGGCATGTTGGAGCAGGAGAAAAGGCCGATGCCGAAGCGTGACACGTCACCCTGCGGCAGGGTGCGGGTACGGCCAAGGCGGCTGATGCGGCCATCAGGCGCGATGAAACGGTAGAAATACCATGCGTCGGGCTGAAGGCCGGTGACGGTGATCTTGGCGGTGTGGTCGGCGTCGGCACGGGCCGTGACTTCGCCGCCGGAAACGACCTTGGTAAAGGCCGCGTCGGTGGCGACTTCGGCGCGCAGCTTGGTGTCGCCGGACCCGACATAGCGGGTCCAGAGCAGCACGGACGTCGCGCCCGGCTCACCGCTGGCGACGCCATGGGTGAAGCCGCGACCCGACAGGATGGCGGCGGCACCGGGGATGGACAAAGCGCTCAGGCCCAACATGCTGGCCTTGATGAGCAGGCGGCGGTCGATGGTGAAGCTCATGACTGTCTCCTTCCTTGTCCGAGTTAGAAGCGGCCGGTCAGTTGCACGCCGTAGAAGCGCGGTTCTGCCGGGATGTAGGTTGGGATGCCAAAGGCGCCGCCGGTATTGCCTGCGTCGAGCAGGTAATTTTTGTTCGTCGCGTTGCGCATGAAGCCGGAAATTTCATATTGTCCATCGACAAAGCCGACGCCGGCGCGCAGGTTGACCAGCGTTACGCCATCCTGGCTGATGGCTTCGGTGTTGGGCACTTCGAAGTAGATTTTGCTCCGATAGGTGACGCTGGGCGTCGCAAAGACGCGCATGCCGTTGCCGATCGGCGCGTCGATGGTGAAGCCGGCCGCTGCCTGGAATTTGGGCTGAAGGCGGAACTGGTCGCCAGCGAAACGGCCATTGGCCGCCTTGTCGTCGATGCCGCCGTCGATATAGCCGCCATTGGCGAAGATGTTGAGCCAGTTGGTCGGCTGGACCATGACTTCCGCTTCGACGCCGAGGTTGCTGGCCGTGCCGGCGCTCATCGTGCGGGCGACGCCATCGCTGCCGACAACGCTGACCTGGAAATTATCATATTTCTGATAGTAGACGCCCAGCGACCCGGAGAAGATGCCGCTATTGCCCTTCAGACCGACTTCATAATTCCAGACATTTTCCTCCGCGATCTGGCTGATACGCGCCGCGCCGCCGGGAGCCGCATCCAGATTGACGGTCGGCGAGCGGCGCCCCTTCGACACGGTGGCGAAACCGTTCAGTGCCGGCGAGAAGCGATAGAGGATGTTGAAGCGCGGCAGGAAAGCGGCGAAGCTGCCCTGCGTGTGTAGCACGCGACCGCCGGTGTTGACCTGGCCGGGGACGAGCGAGGTTGCCAGCGACGGCACCGCCGCCAGCAATTGCGCCCGCAGGGCAGCGGGCAGCAGCGAGGGCAGGCGCGGCACGGGCACGTTGGTAACATAACCCGAACGACGTTTTTCGATGAGGGCACGGATACCGGCCGTCAATTCCAGCGAAGGACTGGCAATCCAGGTGCCATCCGCAAACATCGAATAGCTATCGTTCTTGCCGCGATTTTCAAAGACCGAGCTGTAAGGAATCTGCGTCAGCGCGCCACCAGTGATCAGCGCGGTCGCCTGCGCCGCCGTTACCACCCCGGCTGCATTGATACAGCCAAGACCGGGAAGAGCGCGGGTCAGACATTGGATGAAAGTCCCTTCTTCGGACGAGAAGGGCACCCGCTGATGGTTCTTTTCACGGAAGCCGTTCCAGCCGAACGACCCACGGAAATGATCGCCAGCATAGGAGAAGCGGGTTTCGTGGCTGACCTGCCAGCCCTTTGCCTCTTCACCGAATTCCAGATACCAGGCCGCCGAACCGTCCGCGTCGAACACTTCGTTACTGTCGAACTTGCGATAGCCGTTGACCATGGTCAGCGTCCAATCGTCCATGATGTCCCAAGAGAAGGTCAGGTTGGCGTCATAGACGTCACGATGCAGGCCAAGCTTGTCGCCACGCAGAACCGATCCCGACAAAGGCGAGCCGCTCAGGTTCGCCGAACCGAAGGGATTGCCCGGCCCTTCCGACGTCGGCAGCGCGCGCGAAATGAAAGGCGTGCCCGAATTGCGCTGGCGGTCGTAGGTCAGGATGAGGTCGGCGGTGAAGCTTTCGGTCGGCTTCAGGCGCAGCGAGCCGCGCACGCCGAGCTGATCGCGGGCATAAAGATCGTCCTGCGTCGCGGACAGATTCTTGACGTAACCGTCGCGCTTCTTCCAGGCGAAGGCGATGCGGCCGGCAACCTTGTCCGACCCGCCATTAATGAAGCCGCTGAGCAGTTTGGACTCATAATTGCCGTAACCGGCATTCAATTCGGCGGAGAAGCCGGGCTTGGGCCGGGCGGAGATCATGCTGATCGCGCCGACGGCCGAGGCGGTGCCGAACAAGGTTGCCTGCGGCCCCTTGATCACCTCGATCCGCTCCATGTCGTAGATATCCTGATAGGAGCCACGCGAGCGCGAGATATCGACGCCGTTATAATAGAGGGTGACGCGCGGCGCCTGCTGGGCCGATCCGCTGTCCGATGTGATGCCGCGAATGACGATGCCGGGATTGTTGGCGCTCTGTTCCTGGATATTGAGGCCGGGGATATAGTTGGACAGCTCGTCGAGATCGGACACGCCGATTTCTTCCATCCGCTTGCCGCTGATCGCCGAGATGGTGATCGGCACATCCATCGCGCGCTGTTCGATCTTTTGCGCGGTGACGATGATCTGTTCGCCGGCGCCGACAATATCGCCATCATCAGGTGCGGCGGTCTGGGCAATGGCCGGGACGGCGGCGCTGCTGGCGAGCAGAATGGCAAGCAACTGGATACGGCGTGTCATGTGGCGAACCCCCTATTGAACTATATGGGGACGCCGCTGCACAACAGATGTGACCTGTTGGCGGCTGTCAGATGACAGGTCGATGAAAGTTCAAATATTTCAATGTCATGGAAGAGAGGCCCCGACCGCCGTCCGGCATCTTGCGGGTCTAGGCGGCCGAGGGCGGAAACATGGAAACCGTAGCGTCAGCCCTTGGGCGTGACCCAGACTTCGACCGGGGCCACGAACTTGCCGGGCGCGGGCTTGCCTACGTTGACGCGGTCGGCCGTGACCCGTTCGCCATTTTCCAGATGGAAGGTCGCCCACGGCTTGGGCATGCGGCCGAAGGTCATTTTCTGAATGGGCTGGCCCGTGGTGGAGTTCATGATGGTTGCGATTATGCTCATGAAACGGGCGGTTAGCGGCCGGCATAGCGTGTCGTCCATCGTTCATGCGGGGTTTCCACAGATTTCTGCCATGCCGCCAGCCCGCTCAATTGTGCAGGATGTTGAGTGCGCAGCCGTCGCGGCTGACGCCGGTCAACCAGAGATAGATGACGATCCGCTTGCCCTTGTTGAAGCCGACCAGCTTCGCGTCGGTCGGCTTCTGGTCGAGAAGGTAGTTTTGCCAGCCGACCGGGATGCTACCGCGCAATTCTTCGACGAAACCCTGACAGCGGTCGGTCGGGAGCAGATAGAGTCGGTTGTCGAGACGGCCCCATGCCGGTTCGATGCGATCGCGAACCATGGTAGCGGCGCGGGTCATGCGGGCATTGGCAGCGTCGCCGAGCGGGATTTCGGCACTGTCGCGCAGACCCGCGGGAACTAGGGGAAAGCCCCCCTCCTCTTCCGCACCGCTACATCCGCCAGTGACGAGCATGGCCGACGCGATAATGGCAAGAAGGCCGCGCGCGGTCAGGGCTGGGCGGTCCGGGTCACGGAGGCCAGACGATCCTCGAACGCGCTCGCCACATTGTCGCCCACGCCCAATTCTCCCGTCTGCGCGTTGACCGGCAGGGCGGCGCGTTCCAGCCGAATGCCGGCCGCGCTCCCTTCGTCGGCGATAGCATTTTTGACCGCGATCTGCATCCATTCCTTGCCCACGGCTGCGCCGCCCGCGATCACACGGCCCGTCGGACCGCCCAGCGAGGCGACCTTGTCCACCACGGTGAGCGCGGATTTGAGGATGGCCGTCACCGTCTCGCGCTGCTCGGCCACATCCTGCGACCGGGCCTGCGTCGCGGCATAGACGCCGCCGACGAAATAGCCGAGTGCGCCCGCATTGGCGCGCCGTTCCTGCGTCGTGCCGGGGACGGTTTCAACCGCGTTCAGCCGCTCGACGGGGTTTTCGCTGCTGTCATTGCCGACCTGAAGCCGGCCCATTTGCTGACCGAGTTCGCCCTCGCGATTCTGGTTCAGCATTTCCTTTGCATAGGCGGCGAAGCTGGAGCCATCCATGGTCGACTGGTTGAAGGTCAGTTCGTCCATGACGCCGGTCGTGTCGCTGTCGATGATGGCGGTGAGGCCGTTGGCCATCTGGCGCATAGCGTCATCCTTGCCCAGCACGGTCAGGCCTCCGAAGACATTATTGGTGTCGCGTACTTCCCGCATCGTGTGCACGCCGGCGTCGAAGATTTGCGCTTTCAGGTCCGCATTGCCCATGCTGGCGGCCGCGCCCATGATCGCTTCATAGCTGTCGGCGTTCCAGGTGATACTGTTCGTGGCGCCGGCTTGGCTGGCGATGGTGGTCATCTGGCCGTCCAACGCGGAGGTCAGCACATCAGACAGCTTGTCACCGATGGCATTGAAGCCCGCCTCCGCATAACTCCCGCGCAGCGAGGCGAGGACGTCGCCCACCGCGGTCGCTTCCGCATCCTGCAATTGGGTGCCACTATAGCCCAGGCCATAGCTGGACTGGCTGGCGTCATCGACCCCGCCTTTCATCGCGGCGATATAGTCGACCTTGGTTTGTGGTGCAGCATGGGTGGCGACGGCATCGCCCAGTTCGGTGACGGAATCGAAGCCGCCATTGTCGGCGCGGGCGAAGGCATCCGACAGGGCGGCGAGGCTGTCGCCATCCAGCTTGCCCGCCATGTCGGACAGGAAGGCGCGGCGCTCGTCGCCCGACAGGCCACCATTGCCGAACCAGTCGCCATCCATCACTTCATCGGCAACGCGATCCAGGTCGCCCGACTGCTGGAGCCGGTCGATCGTCTGATCCGCCTGATCGGCGGGGAGCGCGGTCAGCGTGCCGACGATATCCTTCGTCTCGCCATTGGTGACGGTGTTGAACCAGCCCGACGTGTCGAGCTTGTCATGAATATGGCTGACGGCATCGCCGACGGGATCGGTCATGGCGGGCGCTCCTTGTTCTGCGGCCACGATTGTCGCCGATCGGGACGGAAAAGCCCCTCCCCGTTTCGACTAGGGGCCTAGTCGATATGATTAGGGTCACAGCGGCGCGACGAGCGAAGTTCACAGTGTCGTCGGCCTTTTTCAGGGGCGAAGCGTTCGCGAGGCTCTCGCGACGCGTTATGCAAGCGCCACTGGCGCGCCACCAACGCGACGGTGGGGCCACAGGCAGGTCACAGGGACGCGACGATAGCGCGACCGCACAGCGACCGGGCCGCGACAGGTGATTGGCTGAAAAGATGCGGTCGGCGGAAGGGAGTGTCGGTGTCATCCGACAGGATAGATCAGAGGAAACCCTATTTTGGAAGGTTTTTGGCGGGCTTATCCTTGCTGCGCGGCCAGCGGCGCGAAGGCGGGGATCCATTGCCTCGGCGTAATGCCTGGGGCGAGGTCAGGAGATGGGTTCCCGCCTGCGCTGGAATGACGAAGAGGGGTGGGAAGCGGAACGGCAGGTTTCAACACCTCAATATGCGAAAGCGGACTATCCGGCGTAAGCAAAATAAACCTTTCCTCGCGCGGGATCGACAATAGTTACACTGCCGCCACGCCCATATGAATAGAACGATCCTGCCTCCCGAATTGCGCGATTGGCCTCATCATCTCGCCCCGTCTCAACCGGGATGGAAAATCCATACGTATCGAGGTATTCTCGAATAGTGACTGGGTGGCGATGTCGTTCTGCTTCGCTGTCATAATGGTGCCAGCGGTTTCGTGACCCGGTTTCGTCAACCGGCGTGGCATGCCAACTCGTTCTTCCGCCCGGTAACGCCTCACCCAGACGCGATCCCTTACTGCGCGCCCACTCAGCAGTGCCCTCAGTAAGACGATAGACAACAAAGCCCGTTTCGTTGTCTCCCGGCATGCCAATCCCACCGAACGAGTCTTCTAGGCGATATTCGATCCACGCGACATGCAAAGGGCTTGGAACCCTCGCTAGAACAAAGTGGAGTTCGTAGGCTTTGAATGTCAGATAAGGCGACGCTATGACCGCTATACCGGCCAAAACTATCGCTATTCGCTTCGCGCGGTCTTCGTGTTGCGTGGCACGGAATTTCCTACGGAGCAAAACCAAAAGTGCGCCAATTAAAATAAGTGGCGTCAACAGGATCAAAATAATCCCGAGAAAAATGGCGAAACCGGTCATAGATCGACTGTAGCTTTATACTCTTACCGAATTATTCCATTGAAAAATCATGTTATAATCGATGCTCAATATGTCACCGAACATAATCAGCCTATGGGACGTTCAATCTGGGGTGGCAGCTATGAACGGCTGCTTCTGAGTTCGTCCGAAAAGGCCTCGTATGTCAGAAAATGGTCGGTAGCGGACTTGTCCCTTTCTTTGATCTTCAACCGTCATCCCAGCGAAGGCTAGGATCTCAGGCAGCCCCACGCTGCATTGACGGATAAGCGCAAGACGGCCAGCGTCCTTCTATTGTCGCCTGAGACCCCAGCCTTCGCTGGGGTGACGGCTATTGGGTAAGTGGGAAGGAGCATGATAAGTCCGGTTTTGGCCGTTTTCAGGCGCAGATAAGGTGCCCTGCGCGCTTGAGGCTCGTCGCCTGGTGTCGGGAGGGGCGTGGCAGGCGCCGTTCAGCGTGGGCGCAATTGCTCGACCTGCGCTTTCAGGTTCGCTGGCGTGATGTTCCAGCGGGCGCCGTCTTCATATTCGAAGTCGGCTTTGAGCTGCGGACCGGGGCGGGCGATCTGGATCAGGCAGGTTTTCCAGGCGTCCTTGCCGTCCAGTTGCATCGCCTTCGACAAAGCGAGCGCCTTGTCGATGGTGGCGTCCATGTCGGGCATGCCCGCCGTCCAACTGCCGTCGGGGCGGTAGACATAGCCGAACAGGCGCTGGCGCGGCTGTACCTGCACCACCACGGCAATCCCCTGCCAGTCCTGCCCGGCATAGCGCGGGTCGGCGATGATCTGCTGGCCAAGCTCGTTGAGCGTCCTGTCGGCAAGCGCCTGGTCGAATCCCATGCGGGGCAGTCCTTTACTGGTTGAGCAAGGCTTCGATATCAGCCTTGGGCATGCGGTCAAAGACCTGTCCGGCTTCGTTCTTGAACCGCTCACCGCCCTGATAGATCAGGTCGCCGCCCTTGTCATAAATGTCGTAGCTGACATTGACGGTGTCGGGCCGGACGCCCTGATAATCTTTCAGGTCGACATTGATGCGGACCTCCGCCCCGGCCCTGACCCAGTCGGCCCATTCATTTTCCATGGTGCGATAGGCGCTGTTGTTGAACTGGCCGGCCTGCGGGAACATGTTCTTGACGCCCTGATCGGGCATGAAGCGGTGGCCGATAATGTGACCGCCCTGATCCCCTTCATTGCCGGACTTGCCGGTCTGGCTCTGCGCCGTCTGCTCGGCGCTGGAACGGGGGGCGCCGTCATGCACTTCCTTGAGCGTGGCTTCCGCATGGACCGGACGGCCTTGCGCATCGGCGGTCCAGCGGACTTCGTTCTGGCCGACTTTTGCGGTCCTGACGGCACCGGCCAGCTCGTCCGCCTGTCTAGTGACATCGCCTGCGCCGTCGGCGACATCGTCGGCATGGCGGGTGGCCTGCTGCGCGACGTCGGTGCCGGCGTCGAGCGCCTTTTCGCCGCCACGGATCGCGCCCTTGGCCACGTCGCCCAGGCCGGGCACCCAGCCCAGTGCGGTGAGGCCGAGATTGCCCCAGGCGCCGTCCTTGCCCTCTATCACGCCGCCGATCGCGGATATGGTGTCGCGGGCATCGCCGATCTGGCCGACGACCGGGATGAAACCACCGATCACCTGACCGGCGGTGGCGGACCAGCTATCATTGTCGCTGAAGTCGCCCTTCACCAAACCGTCGAAGAAAGAGCCGATGCCTTCTTCCGATGCTGGCTGCGTGCCGCCATTGTCGTTCGCGACGTGCAGCGCAGCGCTGAACTGGCCCTGTTCCACCGGCGACAATTGCGCCTCGACCTGGGCGCTCAGGTCTGCCCGCGCCTGCGGATCGGCCGTCGTGCGCGCCTGAACATCCGCGGCCAGCGCGGTTGTATCGAGGGTGCCAGCGGTCCGATGCTCTCTTACCATGCCGGTCGCGACGTCGGCCGAAGTGGACGTGTTCGAGCCTGTGCCCGCCTGGCTCTGGCCTATGCTGTCAGCAGCTTGCGTACCCATGATTACACCCTCGATACCTCGTGGAGTGCAAGGCGCGCCGATAGGGGTCGGCTGGAGCCTTGCTCTGATGAATGGGGTCGGGGCGGCCGGGGGAATAAGCGGGGAGCGGCCGCCCCGGCGACGTCAGGCCCGGCGGTAGTTGTTGTTGCCGCCGTCCAGCGTCGCTGCGAGAATGGAACTGGCGATGCCCACCAGCAGGAAGCTGCTGAGCTGATCGCTGATTTCGCCGAGGCTGGGCGTGTCGCTGCCCGGACCATAAGCGGCGCCGACGCGGGTGGCGTTCAGATCCACCTGAGTCGCGATGTCGCCGGTCAGTTCCGAGCGCCAGCCGGCGCCGGTGGCATTTTCCTGCAACACGAAGCCGTCACCCTTGGCCGCGTCCAGCGCATAGCCGTCGTTCGACTGAGTGATGGACAGGTCGCCAATGTCATTCTGGCTGATGCCGTCGACAACGATCGCCTGATCGCCCTTGGTAATGGTCAGCTGGCTGGCGACATATTCATTGGGGTTGGCCGCATATTGTTCGGTGTCGATGGTGATCTTCGTGCCGTTTTCCAGCTGGAAGGTCGTCTTGCCCCAGAAATCGAAACTGTGCTTGCCATCGATATCGACATGCGGGTCGCCCCAGATGCGCGTGGTTTCGCCCGTATTGTCGTTATAAAGGCGGATTTCCGAATTGCGCTCGTCCAGTTCGAGGCGATAGCCGTCGCCAAGGTCGATCTGCCCCTCGCTCTCATTCTGGAGCGAGGCGGTCCAGCTGGCGCCTTCGGTCGCGGCAAAACTGGACGTACCGTCCGGTCCCTGCTGCACCTGGCCGCCCTGAAAGTTGAGCAGCATCGGCAGCGTGGCCGAGGCGAAGGCGCTGGCGAAGAGAGGCTGGAAATAGCTGGCGACGAGGCCGGCGGCGAGCTGGGTGGAGAAACCGCCGCCAAGAGCGGCCGCGGCGTTGCTGCCGAAATTATTGTTGACGGCGAAGTTCAGGTTGAACGTGTTATTGTTGATGATCGTCGTCATGACCGTTCCCTTCCTCTTCCAAAGCGGAGTTTACCGGGCGCCCTCCAGCGCGACACGCGCCTGGTCCAGCCCGTCGATGATGCCGGCGATGTCGCCGGCGTTTGCCAGGGTGGAAGCGGCAAGGGCGCCGTCCACCAGGGTGAGTGTGCGACCGTCGGCATAGGCCGCCATGTCGGTGGCGACGGCGCTCGCGAAATCCTCGACCGCGCGGGTCAGCGCACCCTGATCGGCGGCCGATCCGCCAAGGGCGGTTCCCAACGCGTCGGATGCGGCGCGCAGGCCGTAGACGTCGCCCTGCCCCGGCGCATTGACCGGGAGCAGGCCGAAACTGGCGGCGACGCCGGATACGACATTGGTCGCGATGGCGCGGATCGCATCGACCGGGCCAGCACCCCGCGCGCCATCACCGGCGGCGGCGATGGCGCCGATCGGGCCGGCGCTGCTGATGCTGGGGTCGATGGTCATGATGGCGTCCGTCCGTTGCGATGTCTTGTATGATCATAAGAGCAGATCGGCGGGTGCAGCGCGCTCCGCGATCCGATTAGGGGGCTAGTCGGATCGACTAGCGGACAGGATCGTGGTGCCGCCGGTGCTGCTTTCGATCGTGATGCGGGCAGGCGTCACACCGTCGGGATGATCGGCGGCGGCCGCCGCGTCGATCGCGATGCGCGTGCCGTCCGGAAGCTGAAAGCCGGCATGAGCGGCGATCCCGCCTTCGCCCCAGAGCGGGACTTCGCCGCCATCATGGGTCAGGGCGATGATGCCGCGCGCGCTGTCGAAACGCAGCGCATAGCCGCCGCCGATATCGAAGCTCGGCTCGGTCGAGGGCGAGAAGCTTTGTTCCGCCCCACCTTCGGTGTCGGCGACCGCGCCGCCCTGCACCAGATAGACATGAGCGATGCGCGGAAAGACCAACGGCGTGCCGGTCAGCATGTCGCGCACCGCGCCGGATTCGGCGGCGTTCCAGTTCGCCTCGTTCCGGCTGTCCTGCGGGGTGCGCAACGGCAGGTGCCAGCGCAGATTGGCGACGTCCGACAGGATCGATTCGAGCATGGCTGTCCTCCTTGCCGCATTTCACGGGGTCGGATGATGCTACCCGCCGGGCGCCGGAGGTTCAGTCCGCGATTAGACTAGCGATATAGTCGGAACGATTAGGGGGATGCGCAAGTGGCCTTCGACCGGATCAGAAGCCGGCCTTGGCGCAGAGCGAATCCAGTTTCAGCACTTGCGGATCGCTGGCGCCCATTTTCTCGCGAAATAACGCGCGACTGGCACATATCTGCTGCTGGCGGGCGCGGGTGACAGGCGGACGGGCGCGGGTGGCGCCGGATTTCGCCTTGGCCTGCGTGCCCATGCGGGAGCGGTAATATTGCCCTTCGGCCACCTGACCGGGGGTGATGACGGGCGCGACATCCTGCGCCACCGCCCCGATCGGGAAGATGAGGGCGCCGAACGCGAGGATCAGGCGCAGCATGGGCGGGTCAATAGCCTTGCTTGGCGCAGAGTTTGTAGAGCTGCTGGATGCGCGGATCGTTGGCGCCATGCTTGGCCTTGAGCGAATCCCGCTGAGCGCAAGTCGCCTGGGCGCGCTGTTTGGAGGAGACGGCGCTGGTGCGGCCACCCGATCGTGCCTGCTCGTTGATGACTTCGCTCATCACCTGAGTCTGGCCAAGGCTGGCGGAAGCGTCGCCCCAGGACATGGAGTCCAGCTGAGCCGAAGCGGGGACGGACCAGAAAGCAGAAGCGGTCGCGAGGAATATGGCCATTTTCGTCATCACATCATCCTTTTCCAGTTTGACGGAGCGTCGTGCGGCTTCCGTTTCGCCGTAACGCAGCCGGGGGCCAGCGCCAATGCGCCAGCCCCCGAACCGTGCGGTAAATGCGGCAGGATTACTGCTTGCGCGCCATGTTGGACATGGCTTCGCCGATCGCCTTGAGCCCGGTGGCAGCGGCGTTCGACAGGATGCCGAACTGCTGCGACATGGCGGTGAATTCGGTCGATGCGCCCGGATTCTTGCCATCGGCCTTCTTCGACAGCTTTTCGATATCCTTGGCCATGCTGTCCATCTTGCCACCCAGTTCCTTCGCCATGGCCATCAGCCAGCCGGCCGCCTTGCCGGTGCCGCCGGCGCGGGCATCCTTCACATCGTCGCCGCCGGCGATGTTGCTCAGAATGTCGTCTATGGCATTCTGGAAGTCATTCTGGGCCTGACCGATTTCCGTCGGCGAGGCACCGAGCGTTTCGCCCAGCTGCGAAATGGCGTCATTCGCGTCGGTGGCCGAGCCGCCCTGGAAACCGGTCAGCTGGTCGGTGAAATTCTGCTGCGCGTCCTGGATGATGCCCTGCGACAGGCCCAGCTGCTGGCCAAGCTGGCCCACCAGCTGCTGGCCGAGCTGCGACACGACCTGCTGGGCGAGTTGGGCGACAATGCCGCCAAGCGGACCCAAAGCGGCCGTGGCGAGGAGGGAAACGGGATTGAAACCGCCGATACCGAACATCTCATATCTCCTTTTCAGCAATATTTGGCCGGGAGGCCCCCGATCGGCGCTGCCCCTCCCGGAGCGTCATCGCCGTCGTCGCCATCCTGTATGCCGGGTCCGCCCGCCGTCCGCCCTCCCCGATCCGACTAGGGGCATAAGCGATCCGATTAGGTACGCGTCGCCAGCGCAGCCATGTGTCAACCATGACTTGACGCGCCAACAATCCTGTGTCAGTCATCGCTTGACACATGGATATAGCCAGCATCTCGCATAAGGCGCTGCGACGCTTCGTGGAGACGGGCAAAGCAAAGGGCGTGATCGAGCCCGAACGCATTGCCGACATGATCGCGTTCATGGCCGCAGCATCCAGCGTGGATGAACTTGCCGTGCCGCCCAATTTCGGTTTCCATCCACTTACCGGGGATCGAAAGGGCCGCTATGCGATGACAGTCACCCGTAATTGGCGCCTGACATTCACGCTGGTCGATGCAACCACCGTCGCGGATCTGGATCTGGAGGATTATCATTGATGGCGATCAGGATTCACCCGTCCCTGCATGTACATCCCGGCCCCTGGCTTCGGCGCCAGCTGGTCGAACCGCATGGCATGAATATCAAAGCGCTCGCACAGCATTTCGGCGTGTCGCGGCAGGCTTTGAGCGGCCTGCTCAACGGCCATGCGAAATTGTCCGCCGACATGGCGATCCGGTTCGAGAAGGCGTTCGGCGTACAGGCCGACACGCTGCTGCGGATGCAGGCTGCTTATGACATCGCGCAGGCGCGCATGCATGAAGATGCGATCGACGTGAAGCGGCTGGTTGCGGCCTGACGCTTCTTAGAGCATGATCCGATTGGATTGAATCGGATCATGCTCTAAGACTCTTTTTTTCCGCATTTTGCGAGCCGTCAGCTGTGCCATCTGACTTCAAAATGCTCTAAGTGAGCGGATGAAACAGCAGGCCGGCCAGTGCATTCAATTCTCGCACGCCGTCCAGTTCCAGTTTCCGGCACATATTGTTGAGGTGGACGCGCACCGTATTTTCGCTGATGACCAGAAGCGTCGCGATGTCGGCATTGGCGCGGCCCCAGCCCAGGAAGCGCATCACTGCCACCTCCGTCTTCGTCAGCGCGCCGATGCCGGTCAGATGCCGTTCGGGCACGCGCGAGCGGGGGATGCGATATTCGCCGAGCGGCACATCCTCTTCGCCCGCGCGCGCGTCCGCCTGTCGCAGCAGGCGCATCAATTCGCGCAGGCGGGCTTCCTCTTCCTGATCGGCGGTCATCGGGCGAAAGCCCTGGCTACCGAGCGGACCACATCCTGCCGCGTCGACAGGTCCATGATGACCGCCTGTGCCAGCAACGGCACCAGGATGAGCAGCAGGGCGCTGGCCGCCCAGCTCTTGATCGAGAGCGAGAGGGAGAAGACGTTCAATTGCTGGGCGAAGCGGTTGAGCAGGCCGAGCGCGGCGTCCACGACATAGAGCATGACGAGGATCGGCGCGGCGAAGATGAGGGCAAGCGCCATCAGCCGGCCAAATTCGCCTTCGAACAGGATCATGCTGTGCGGGTCGAGCCGCGGCCAGCTTTGCGCGATCGGCCAGACGGCGAAGCTTTCCATGATGGTCGCGACCAGCAGCAAGATGCCACCCGACGCCGCGAACAGGACATGGGCGAGCCGTTCCATCAGCGCGCCGGTGAGCGATACCTGTCCGCCGCTATTGGGATCGATCAGCTGGCCGATGGTCGCGCCGACCTTTGCATCGACGATCTCGCCCGCCGCCTGCATCGCCCAGAGGATGGTGCCGAAGAAGAAGCCGATGGCGACGCCGATACCCGCTTCGCGCAGAAGCATCGCCGCCCAGCCGAAGGTGCCGATATTCTGCACCATGAAATTGGGCTGGAGCGCGAAGGCGATACCGCCGAAGGTGAGGATGATGCCGTTGCGCACGGTCGCGGGGATCGTATCCTTGCCAAAGAGCGGGATCATGATGAAGGCGAAGCCGAAGCGGGCCGACGCAATGCCGACCAGGATCAGTTCGCCCGTCCAGCCGGGTACGCCCTGCATCATGGCGCACCCATCATTGGCGTACCATCGCGGGAAATTCGGTGAAGATAGTATTGCCATATTGGTACAGACTGCCGGCCAGCAGCGAAGCGGTGAGGAACAGCGTCGCGACGATCGCGAAGAATTTGAGCGTATATTGCAGCGTCTGTTCCTGAAGCTGCGTCGCCGCCTGCACCAGCGCCACCAGCAGGCCGACGGCCGAGGCCGCGACGATGGGCGGCGCGGACAGCAAGAGAACCAGCCACAGCGCATCGATCGTCATGCGGATGATGGCGTCAGACATAGCTGAGCACCAATCCGTGAGACAGCTTCACCCAGCCGTCGACCAGCACGAACAACAGGATCTTGAACGGCAGGGATATGGTGACGGGGGACAACATCATCATGCCCATCGCCAGCAATATGTTGGATATCACCAGGTCGATCACCAGAAAGGGCAGGAAGATGAGGAAGCCGATCTGGAAGGCCACGGTCAGTTCGCGCACGACGAAGGCGGGGACGACGACGATGAAGTCGGTGGCGCTGGCGGCGGCGGTGCCGGACTGTTTGGCGACACGCTGCTGCGTGCGCAGGAAGAAGGCGCGTTCGTCTGCGGCGCTATGCTTGATGAGGAAGGCGCGTAGCGGCTCCTTCGCGCGGTCGGCGGCGGAGAAGATTTCCGAGGTCTGGGTCGGCACCGCCTGCTGACCCGACGCCGTCGCCATCTGCTGCATGGTCGGGTACATGACATATACCGACAGGACGAGCGCCATGCCGTTCAGCACGACATTTGGGGGCACCTGTTGCAGGCCGAGCGCATTGCGCAGCAGCGATAGGACGACGACGATCTTGGTGAAACTGGTCACCATGACCGCGAAGAACGGCGCGAGCGCGATGAGGACGACGACGACGAGCGCGCTGCCGGGGGTGAAGGCGGATACATCCATGGGTTTCAGCCCTCCTTGAGGACGGACTCGATCAGGACGGCATAGCTGTCGCCGACCGACACGATCTGGCCGGTGGCAATGGCGCGTGTGCCGGCGAGGATACGGACGGCGAGCGTGCCGTCGCGGTCCTGGAGCGGGAGGATGCCGCCTTCCTGCAAGGCCTGGAGCCGGGCGAGCGGAATGTCGGCCTGATCCAGTTCGAAACGGAGTTGCACTGCGAAGGAGTCTGGCGCGAAGCCGCTGTCGGGCGTCGGGGCGTCGGCATGGATCTGCATGGCTTCGTCCTCTCTTGTGGATATCATGACATGGGCCGGAAGAGCCGCTCTGCCGGCAGGATGCGGCCGGGCACGACCGGGGCGCCGGGCAGACCGACGCCCGCCATCAGCGGCGCAGCGCCGATCAGCAGCAGGTCGCCCGGCGCGAGCGCGGCGGCATCGGTGGGTGACAGGCGCGGGCCGTCGATCAGGATGCGGGCGGGGAGCGGGATGTGGCCGAGGAGCGCCGGCGCGAAGGGTGCGGGCACGGGGAGGATCGGCGTGTCGGGGGACAGAGCGAGGTCCATGGCCGCGACCGGCAACGGGCCGTCGTTCAGGGTGATGTGGGCGGTGAGGGTCGCGGCGGACGGGCGCTTGCCGATGTCGGTCGGGTCGAGGGTCAGGCCAAGCGCCGCCTCAATCTCGCAGAGCAGCGGGTTGGCGGCGTCGAGCAGCGTGGCCATGGCGGGGCCATCCGTCGCGTCGGTGCGGACGGGGTGGCCGTCTAGGCGATGGAGGCGGAAGGCGAGATCTTCGGCGCAGCGGAACCAATCGTTATTGGTCGGAACTGAGTGTATCTGGGTGTTGCTTTGGGTATCCAAAGACAAGGGCAGCCCTTCGACAGGCTCAGGGCGAACGGAGGTTGGTGGGTTGGGGATATGAGCGCACAACAATGCGCGCCCTATCCGGCGGCCGTTGAGGGCGGCGAGCAGGGCGTGGCGCAGATGCGCTTCTTCCACGGACAGGGCCCGGAAACGGGGCTTGTCGAATGCCATCATGGGAAGATCCGGCCCGGTGTGGGGGCGGTGTCGGGCACTGGCCCGTCCGGCCAGCGCGCGAGCAGGCTGATACCACCGGCGGTGACGCCGACCAGCATCACTTCGCCGCGCACCTCCACCAAGGTGAGGCGTTCGCGCTGGCCCACGGCCATGGCGCGCAGGAAGCGGATCGGCGGATCATTGCCCTCCCCGCCGCCGCCCTGGACATGATCGTTCCAACGGCGCAGCAGACGGATCGCGACCCAGGCCAGGCCCAGCACCACCGCCAGCGCCAGGACGACCGCCAGCAGGCTGAGAAAGAAGGTTCCGGCATTCATTCAGCATCCTCCCGGATTGCGGTTTCCAGTCCGTCGCGGGCGCGTTTCGCCCACAGGATGATTTCGGCGATCGCATCGAAATGGGCGCGCGGGATCGGGCCACCGACCTCGCTTTCCGCCCAGACCGCGCGGGCGAGGCCGATATTGCGGACGATGGGCACGCCCATCCGCTCCGCCTCACCCCGCATGGCGGCGGCCAGCGGCCCCTCCCCCTTCGCCGCGATCATCGGCACGGGGGTATTTGCGGGATCATATTCGAGCGCGATGGCGAGATGGGTCGGATTGGTCAGCAGCACGTTCGCGCCGCCGGCCGCGCCGATGGCATTCTGGTTCGCCCATTCCTCATGCAATTGCCGGCGCTGGGCGCGCAGCATCGGGTCGCCCTCATTATCCTTATGCTCCTGCTTGATGTCGCGGCGGCTCATGCGCAGCTTCTTGATGAAGCGATGCTGCTGCCAGAAGCGATCGACGGCGGCGACGAGCAGGAAGATGGCGCAGGTCCAGGCGAAGAGCTGTATCGTCAGCGATCGCATCAGCGACAGCATGGCGCCCGCGACCTTTTCGCCGTGCCGCTCGACCGGGGACCAACCGGCGGTCTGGATGAGGCTGATGAAGCCATCGGCCGAGCGCCACAGGATGATGATGGCAATGGTGAGGATCAGGCTCGCCTTGATCACGGTCTTCAGCAGCTCGACCAGATTGTCGAGCGCGAACATCTTCTTGAAACCTTCCACGGGATTGAGCTTGTCGAGCGAGGGCTTGAGCTTTTCAGTCGTCACCAATGCACCGATTTGCAGAAATTCGGCGAGCACACCGATGATCGAAGCCGGTCCCAGGATCAGCAGGCTGGCCGACACCAGCACGGCGAAGGCAGCCCAGCCCAGCACGGGCGCAGCGGATTCGAAGGGCATGGTCGTCGCGGTGCCGACCGTGTCGGTCATCAAGACCATGATCTGCCCGCCCGCATAACCGGCAGCGAAGAGCAGCAACAGGAACCAGAGGATCATGCCGACGGCGGGACCGACATCCTTCGATTTGGCGACATCGCCCTTGCGCCGCGCATCGCGCAGACGCTTGGGGGTCGGTTTTTCGGTCTTGTCGCCGCCGTCATTCTTGTCGGCCATGACTGCTCCACACAAATTGCGGCCGGTTGAACGGCCTGCATTTTTCGGCCGGAAGTGATTGAAACTGTGCCGATAATTACCATGTGATACGGGCAAGCACAGAACACGAACTGCGTGTGTGGACGGAAGTAAAAGTCCAGAACAACTGCCGCTTCGTCAACCCTTCGCTTCGGAATCGGGATGAAACGTTTGCACAGAGCGATGTTACGCCAGCGACACGGATCTACTTCATATCGTCACATTCAAGTGACGCTTATGTCACGGTTCCATAAGAATTTTACTTTTGGCTCCATTCACCGCCCCATGGCAACAGCCCGTCTCCTAGTTGTGGCCATAGCTGCAACACAGCGCAACAAAGCGGCCGTTCGATAGCGATACAGCGCTGTCAGACTATCAAGTAAACATCCGTTATTACTTAATTTTTTACTGCTGAAGACGAATCGAGAATTTGGTGTGTGGACGTCACCAGATGGGAGATCGTCACCATGCGTATATGTTCGCACATAGCGCTACGGATTCCGGTAATATTCGTAGCTTTTACTGTCGCTTCTCCTGCCTTGGCGGGAGAGGGCACGAGTTGGCGGGATATCGACTTCAAGTCGTGTCCGCTCAACGACACGCTGCGCGTCGCCGACGACGCCAGCGCGAGCCATTATATGGCGTTGCAGGGTTGTGCCGCGCGGATCGTGATCGCGCCCAAGGCGCCGATCCGTGCCCAGCCCAATGTGGCGCGCATCATCGGCGTGAAGGAAGAAAAGGCGGCCAAGGCGCGCAAGCGCCGGGGTGTTCGCAGCGAAGAGCGGCTGGTCGAGCCGCCGCCGGGAACCGAGCGGATCAGCGCGATGCTGGATCGGCCGATCCGGCTGGGTCGGGTCAACGCCGACTTCGACGCCCATATCCTGGCGAGCGCCCGTGCGCACCGCATCGATCCGCTGTTCCTGCATGCGATCATCGGGCAGGAATCCACCTATAAACCGCAGGCACTGTCGCATGCCGGTGCGCGCGGACTGATGCAGATCATGCCCGGCACCGGCGCGCGCTTCGGCGTGGCGACGACGGCGCTCTACGACCCCGCCACCAATATCGATACCGGCGCGCGGCTGCTCAAGTCGTTGCAGGGCCGATATGGCAAGGATTTCAACCTGATTCTGGCGGCCTATAATGCCGGCGAAGGGGCGGTGGCCAAATATGGCAATGCCATCCCGCCCTATCGCGAGACGCAGGATTATGTCGTCAAGGTGATGGGCCGCTATGCCGCGCTGCGCGGCACGCCGGGGCGCTGACCGATGGCAAGCTCCATCCTGTCCCGCATCCCGCGCGGCGCCATCCGCCCCGCCGACCTGATGCTGATCGTCGGCGTCGTGGCGATCGTCGCGCTGCTGATCCTGCCGCTGCCGACTTTGGTCATCGACATGCTGGTCGCGACCAATATCGCGATCGGGCTGCTGTTGCTCTTGTCGACTTTGCACATATCCAAGCCGCTCGACTTCTCGACCTTTCCCACGGTATTATTGCTGACGACTTTGTTTCGTCTGTCGCTGTCGATCGCGACGACGCGCATGATTTTGACCACCGCAGAGGGTGGCCATATCATCCAGCAATTCGGCCAGATGGTGGCGGGCGGCAATCTGATCGTCGGGCTGGTCGTCTTCCTGATCATCACCATCGTGCAGTTCATCGTCATTTCCAAGGGCGCCGAGCGGGTCGCGGAAGTCGCCGCGCGCTTCAGCCTGGACGCGATGCCCGGCAAGCAATTGTCGATCGACAGCGATTTGCGGTCCGGCCTGATGGGCAAGGACGAAGCGCGCGAGAAACGGCGCACGCTGGAGATGGAGAGCAAGCTGCACGGCAGCCTGGACGGCGCGATGAAGTTCGTGAAGGGCGATGCCATCGCCTCCATCGTCATCGTTCTGGTCAACCTGATCGGGGGGCTGGCCGTCGGCGTCTTCAGCCATGGCATGGATGCCGGCGAGGCGATGCAGGTCTTTTCGATCCTGACCATCGGCGATGGGTTGGTCGCGCAGATCCCGGCGCTGTTCAGCGCCATGGCCGCCGGCCTGCTGGTGACGCGCACCACGGATGAGAGCCGCGACGGCAGCCTTGGCCCCGCGATCGCGCATCAGATCGGCAGCAAGCCCAAAGTGCTGGTGCCCGCCGCGATCCTGTGCGTGCTGATGGCGCTGATCCCCGGTTTCCCGGCGGCCGTGTTCATCGGCATCGCACTGGCATTGGGCAGCGCGGCGGCATGGCAGCATCCCGCATCCAAGGCATGGATATTGGGCAAGACCGCGCGGTTCGACACGAGCGAAAAGCCATTGCCCGAGACGCTGCAGGCGGCCCCCGCTGCGCCGCGTCCGGTGCGCCCGCTGGTGCTGGAAATTGCCGCGCCGGGTTTGGACGCCGAGCGGGCCGAAGAGCTGCGCGCGCGTTTCGTCACCACGATCGAGGGCGTGCAGGCGCGGCTGGGCCTGCCCATGCCGACAGGCGAGATGACCACAAGGCTGCTGCCGGAGGGCGAGGCCGGACGTTGGGCCTTGTTCGCCTATGAAGCGCCGGTCGGATCGGGCGTGGCCGATGACGAGCGCCCGCTGGAGGAGGTGATGGCGGCGGCGGTCGATGTGCTGCTGCGTCGCCATGCCGGCCGGTTCCTGGGCCTTCAGGAAACCACCGCGATGCTGAACCGCATCGGCGCCGATTATCCCGACCTGGTCAAGGAAGTGGTGCGCGCGGTGTCCAGCCCGCGGATCGCCGAGATTTTGAGACTGCTTGCAGAAGAGGAGGTGTGTTTGCGGAACATGCGCGACGTACTGGAAGCCATTGCCGAGATCGGTCAATCGGAACGCAATGCCGTGCCGATCGCCGACCGGACCCGCGTGGCACTGCGCCGCTACATCACTGCGCCGCACATGGCGGACAATCGCCTGCCGGTGATGGTGGTAGGCGGGCGGCTGGAGCGGTTCTTCCGCGAAAGTTTGCAAGCGGTGGAAGGGGTGCAGCACCTCGCCATGGCGCCCGATCAGGCGCGCACGCTGATCGGCATGATACGTAGCGAGGCGACCAAATGCGGCGCGCGCGCGGTCGTAACCGCTTATGATCTGCGCCGACCGCTGCGCCAGCTGACGGCGGGCGACCTCTTCGGCCTGCCGATCCTTTGCTACAACGAGCTGACGCCGGCGCTGCCGCTGGACGTGGTCGGCACACTGGACCGGACGCCCGATGCGATCGAAGAACAGATGGAGGCGGCGGCATGAAGCACGTCCTTGCAAGCTGCGCCGCCGCGATCGCGCTGGCCTGTATCCCGGTACAGGCGGCCGAGCCGCCCTTTGGCGACAAGAAGGTCAGCCTGTCCGCGCGCGACCAGCCGGCGACCGATTTCCTGAACCAGTTCTTTGCCGCGTCCGGTCTGCGGGTTGCGGTGGCGGGGACGGTCACGGGCAAGATCAACGGCCGTTTTTCGGGCCATCCCGCCGACATCTGGCGGCAGGTGTCGAGCGCGTTCAACCTGATCGCTTATTATGACGGGGCCGTCGTCACCGTCTACAACGCCAATGACGTGCAGAGCCGGACGATGACGGTCGCGTCGGGCCGCGCCGCCGACCTGTCAGGCGCGGTATCGCGCGGGCAACTGGGGGACGCCACCAACCGGGTGCGTATCACGTCGGCCGAGGCGGTGATGGCGACCGGCGTGCCGCGCTTCCTGGATCAGGTGCAGCAGATCGCATCCGCCCTGCCCCGCACCGCCGTGCGGCAACAGCCCGGATCGGTGGCGATCGCGCCCGGCATGGTGCAGCAGGCGCCGATGACGCCGGGCGGGATCGAGCCTTATGAACTGCGGGTCTTCTACCTGCGCTATGCGCGCGCCGACGATACGACGATGAATAGCGGCGACCGGTCGGTGCGCGTGCCGGGCGTGGCGACCACCGTGTCGCGGATCATGGGTGACGGGCAGCCGATCGGCAGCGTCACCGGCTCCTATGGCGAGCAGAAGGTGCGGCAATCCGCCCCGCGCCTGATGGGCCGGGGGCTGGACAGCGTTCGTCCGGGGGATTCCCAATCCACCCCCTATGACAATGATGACGAGGATTATCTGGGCCTGCCCGGCGGCAACGGCGCCAACCAGATCGTGGTCGAGGCGCCGCCACGGAGCGGGCCGCGCATCACGGTCGATCCGTCGCTGAACGCCGTCATCATCCGCGACCGGCCGGAAAATATGCCCGCCTATGAAGGGTTGGTCCGGTCGCTGGACGTCGCGCCGCAGGTGGTGGAACTGGAAGCGACGATCATCGACATCAATGTCGACAAGTTGCGCGAACTGGGCATCAATTGGCGCTTCAATAGTGGCGACTGGGGCGCGCTGTTCGGCGGCGACGTGGTGCGGCGGACCGGCAATCCGCTGACCGACGCGCTGATTTCCGGCACTGGCCAGGCCAATCGTGGCCTGTCCCTGTCCGGCGCGATCGGGGCGAGCAACGAATTGCTGTTCCGCATCAATGCGCTGGAGGAAAAGGGCGCGGCCAAGGTCGTGTCGCGGCCGCAGCTGATGACGCTGTCCAATGTGGAGGCGGTGTTCGACCGGACCCGCACCTTCTACGTTCGAGTGGCCGGCGACCGGCAGGTCGACCTGTTCAACGTGACCGCCGGCACGGTGCTGCGCGTCAATCCGCATGTACTGGTCGATGGCGGACAACCGCGTATTCGCATGGTCGTGCATGTCGAGGACGGGTCGCTGCTGGACGGCACGGTCGATCGCATTCCGGTGGTGGAGCGAGCCAGCGTCGATACGCAGGCGCTGATCGCCGAGGGCGAAAGCCTGCTGCTGGGCGGGTTGACCGTCAATGCGGATGCCGACGCGGAAAGCGCGATTCCTGTGCTGGGGCAAATTCCGATCGTGGGCGAATTGTTCAAGACCCGGACCAAGAAGCGCCAGCATATCGAGCGGCTGTTCCTGATTTCGCCGCGCATCAACCGGATGGAGATGCCCGGTGTAGCGTCCGGGGCGCCGGGTGCCGAGCCGACCAAATTGGGGGCCGTGACCCGCGTGCCGCAGGCTAACAATCATCGGGAGGTATTGGAATGACCGCCGCCACCCTGTCCATGATCGACAATCCGCGCACGGCCGCCGTGAGCCGGCGGGTGCTGAAAATCCTGTCGGGCCGGCTGTCGGGCAAGGCCTTCCCGCTCGATGGGCGCGAGAGGCTGAGCATCGGCCATGGGCTGGGCAATGATGTGGTGCTGCGCGGCGCGGGGACGCGCGATTGCGCGGTGGAGATGAGCCTGACGCCCGATGCGGCGCAATTGCGGGTGTTGCAGGGGCAGGTCGAACTGCTCGGCCGCACATTGACGGCGGGGGAGCAGGCGGTGCTGCCGGCCTATCTGCCCATCCGGATCGGCGAATATCTGGTCGCCCATGGTGCGCCGGTTTCGGCACGCTGGGCGGATGCCGGCGCGATCGCCGACATGCCGGTGGGGAGCGCCGTCGGGCCATTACAGGCGCCGCGCATCGTCGACCGGTTGCTGGACATGGGGCGCGAGCATCTGGGCCGGATCGACCGGCACAGCGCGCGACTGGCCGTGGCGGCGGGCTGCGTCTGCCTGCTCGGCGTGGCGGCCGCGCAACCGCTCGGCACGCTGGTGAGCGGCGGCAAAGGCGACCGGACCGCATTGCAGCGGGAGGTGCGGCAGGCCGGATTCCCGGCGGTGAAGGTGAATAGCGCGCCGGACGGATCGCTGGCGGTGACCGGCGTGGTGCGGGACGAGGATGAGCTGGGCCGGCTCCGCGCATTGGCAGTGCAAAGCGGCGAGGGCGTGATCGTGGATGCGCAGACTGGCCCGGCGCTAGCCGATGCCGCCACCGACCTGCTCCAGACCAAGGGCGTCGCCGCGCGCGTCACGCCGGCGCAACCGGGGGCGCTGGTGGTGAGTGCCGGCTATATGCCGCAAGACAAGCAGCAGGAATTGAGCGCGGAGCTGAAGAAGGATCTGCCGGCGGTGAGCGCGGTGGGCTTCAAGGTGGACGACAGTCTGGACGCCAGCCCCTTGCAGGCCTTTTTCACCCAGAGCGGCGCGGGGCTGGCGACGATCGTCACCGACCCGCCGCATATCCTGACCGCAGACGGTTCCCGCTGGTTCCCCGGATCGACCCTGCCGACCGGACACAAGCTGCTGGCCGTCGCGCCGGAAGGCGTGACTTTCGAAAAGGATGGTCGCGTCGAACAGATCACCCCCTGAAGCTGAACGAAGGAGAAAATGAGATGAGCAACAGCATATCCAACGCCGACCTGAGCAGCATCGCCGCCACGCCGTTGACCGGTGGTCGCATGCGGCAGGATGACAGCCCGGCCAACTGGTTCGAAGCCTTTGCCTCCGCCTGGGGCAAGGCGCTCGACACGCAGGCGGCTGCGATCGAGCAGCGCTCCGACATCGTGGCCAATTCGGGCGGCGACAATCCGTCGCAGATCACCCAATTGACGGCGGAATCCATGAAGATGAGCTTCCTGGCCAACAGCTCGCACAGTTCGATCGACAGCGTGTCCAAGGCGCTGGAAACCATGGCGCGCAAGCAATGAGCGTGGAAGCGCTTGCCATGCAGGCGGCGCCGGCTCGCATGGTCGAGCTGGCGCCGGCCATGCCCCAGCAGGTTGGACAGGATGCCGCCGCCGACTTCACCGCATCGCTCAAGGCCGCAGCCAGCGAGCATATGGGCGGCAAGGATATGGCGCCGGCCATGCGCGAAATGCTGGGTGCGCTGGACAAGGTGAATGGCGAGGCCAAGTCGGTCGCTGACTATGCCCGGACGGCGCAGAGCAATGGCGGCGAAATGACGCCGGGCGAGATCGTCCAGCTGACCATGCGATGCCAGGAATTCATGTTCCATTGCCAGCTGACGTCCAACATCGCCAACCGCAGCGCGGATGGCGTGCAACAGCTGTTCCGTCAGCAGGGCTGATACAGGAGAGGGAGGAAGGCCGATGCACGCGATCGGAAAAGCCGCCCTCCCGCTTCTCGCCGCGCTTGCGCTGGCGGGGTGCGGGAGCCAGGAAATCTACGGGCATCTGAAGGAAGCCCAGGCCAACGACATGATCGCCGCGCTGCGCGACGCGCATATCGACGCGAGCAAATCCGCCGACAAGGATGGGCAGTGGGCCGTCGCGGTCGATCGCGACAATTTTTCCAAAGCGATCCAGTTGCTGCGGGCCAAGGGCCTGCCGCGCGAGGATTTCGCCAATCTGGGCAGCCTGTTCGAAAAGAAGGGGCTGGTGTCCTCCCCCACCGAAGAGCGGGCGCGGCTGATCTATGGCCTGAGCCAGGAATTGAGCCATACGGTAAGCGAGATTGACGGGGTGGTGCAGGCCCGCGTCCACCTTGCCATGCCGCAGGCCGATCCGCTGTCGGATCAGGTGAAGCCCGCATCGGCGGCCGTCTTCGTCAAATATCAGCCGGGCTTCGACCTGCGCGGTCAGACCGGGGCGATCAAGTCACTGGTGACGAACAGTATCGAAGGGTTGGCGGTCGACAAGGTATCGGTGGTGATGGTGCCGAGCCAGGCCGCCCCGCCGCCCGAGCAGTCGATCCTGACCGCCAGTTTCGATGGCTGGGCCAGCCGTATCCTGCTGGGGCTGGTCGGCATAGGCGGACTGGTCGCTCTGTTCTGGCGGCGGCGAACGGCGCGGTTGCCGGTGGTACCCACTCAGGGCGAGCAGCCTTCATGAGCGGTGCGGCGGCGAGAGCGGAAATGGGCCGGCTGGCGGCGCGCGGTGGCTGGTCGCGATCGCGCGGAGAGCGGTTTCTGGCGCACGACGCGGCGCGGCCGAGTTTCGCTGCGCTCCATGCCATGCCACGCTGGCCGGTGCTGGATGCAGATGGGCGCGAGACGGCGGGCATGGTGGCGCTGCTGATCGCGGGCCAATCCGCCCTGTCCCGCACGATCGAGGGGGCAAAGTTGCGCGGCTATGCCGATCTGGTCGGGGCCGATGTGCTGGAGCGCGTGATGACTTTCGCCGAGGGTGGGCGCGATCCGTTGCCCGCTATCGATCGGATGGGTGTCGACGCGCAAAGGCTGCTGGTCGCGGCGGAGGCGGATGAGGAGGCCGCCGGGCGACTGGGCGCGGCCGAAATATTGCTCAGGGAGGCAGACGCATGGCCTTCCATCTGATCCATGCCGATGGGTTGAGCCTGCTGGCGAGCGATCGGCCCTGGCTGCGCGGGTCCGAACGGGCGCCCGTGGAGGAGGCGGCAACGTTGCTGGCCGATATACGGTTGCTGCACGATCGGCAGGCCGAAGCGCTGGCGCAGGTGCAGGCGATTGCTGCGGCGGAAGGGCGCGCATCGGGTGCGGAGGCCGGGCGGGCCGCCTTTGCCGCAGCCATCGCCGCGCTGACCGATCAGGTAGAGGCTGATCGTGCACGACGAGACGAGGATGTGGCGGCACTGGCGCTGGCGGCGCTGCGGCAGATGGTCGGCGCGCTGGCCGATGAGGAGCGGATAGCCGCCATCGCCCAGCGCGCGGTCGAGGCGCTGGGGTCGCGTGGTCCCGTGTTGATCGAAGTGTCCGAAGCCATGATGCCCCATGTCGAACGGGCCTTTACCGATCGGCCGAGCGCGATCGAGGTGGCGGTGCGGATGCAGGACGGGCTGGCCGACGACCAGTGCCGGCTGACCGCGCCGGATGGTCGTATCGTAGCCGATCTGGACGTGCAGATGCAGTCCTTCGCCCGCCGTTGGGAGCTGATCGATGCGGACTGATGCGCTCTTCGAGACGCTGGCCGCCGGTCCCGCTTTCGAACAGCGCGGACGGGTGCGCGGCGCGATCGGCACGGCGATCCGGGTGAGCGGCGTCAGCGTGCGGATCGGTGATATCTGCGAATTGTCCAGTCCTGCCGGGCGCCACACGTTGCTGGCCGAGGTGGTCGGACTGTCCGAGCATGAGGCCATATTGGCGCCGCTGGGCGATCTGCGCGGGCTGTCGGGCGAGACTGAAGTCACCGTGCGCGTCGGCGAGGATCGGGTGCCGGTGTCCAGTGCGTTGCTAGGGCGGGTGCTGGACGCGCGGTTGCAGCCGCTCGACAGCCTGCCGCCGGTCGATGCATCGGCGACCCAGCCCCTCTACGCCGCTGCGCCCAATCCGATGGAGCGGCAGCGGATCGACACGCAGGTCGAAACCGGCGTGCGCGCGATCGACGGGCTGCTGCCGCTGGGCCGGGGGCAACGCATCGGCGTGTTCGCGGCGGCGGGAGGCGGCAAATCGACGCTGCTGGGTACGTTGGCGCGGCAGGCGCAGGCGGATGTCATCGTCATCGCCCTGATCGGCGAGCGCGGGCGCGAGGTGCGTGAATTTATCGAGGATAATCTGGGCGAGGAAGGATTGGCGCGCTCCGTGGTCATCGCCTCCACATCCGATCGTCCGGCGCTGGAACGCGCGCGCGCGGCCCATGCCGCCACCGCTATCGCCGAGGGATTTCGGGCGGAGGGCAAGCATGTCCTTCTGCTCATGGATTCGGTGACGCGCTTTGCCCGTGCGCTGCGCGAGATAGGGCTGGCATCGGGCGAGCCACCGGTGCGGCGCGGTTTTCCGCCCTCCGTCTTTGCCGAACTGCCGCGGCTGTTCGAGCGAACGGGCTGCGACGCCCATGGCGCGATTACCGGCATCTATACCGTCCTGCTGGAGGATGAAGAAGATGATCCGGTCGGCGAAGAAGTGCGGTCCTTGCTCGACGGGCATGTCATATTGTCGCGCAAGCTGGCGGCGCGCGGCCATTATCCGGCGATTGACGTGCTTGTGAGCCAGAGCCGCTTGATGGGGCAGTTGGTCGGGGATGGCGAACGGCGCGCCGCTTTGTCCTTCCGCGCGATGCTGGCGAAGCTGAACGAGATCGAGCTGCTGTTGCAGGTGGGCGATTACAAGCCCGGCCAGGATGCGCTGGCCGACCGCGCCATCGCCCGGCGCGACGAACTGGACGGGTTTTTACGGCAGCCGACCCATGAGGCGGTGCCGATGGTGATGACCCGCACCTTGTTGAGGGGATTTGAAGCATGAGCGACAATGTAATCGACGGGCTGAAGACCATATTGCGCCTGCGCCGCCGCGACCTGGACCGATGCGAGCGGGAGGTGGCGCAGGCGCGGGCGCAACTGGTCGAGGCGGAGGTGCAGGAGAGTGAAGCGGAGCGAGCCTGCTCCCATGCCCTCTCCACCTGCGAGCAGGCGGTGGCGCAGCAGGCGAAACTGCCCTGCGATCCGCTGGTGCGGCTGCATGCCCATGCGACGCAGGCGAAGGCGGAGGCCGCGCGGCAGCTGCGAGCGCAGGCTCGCGCTGGGCTGGAGGAGGCGCGAATGCTGGCCGATCGGCTGAAACGCGAATGGCTGCGGGCGCAGGCGCGGCATGACGCCATTCTTGGCGAACTGGAACGCGCCGTGCGGCAATGGAAGCGGCAGATCGGCCGGCGTGCAGAGGAGGATGTCCGACCCGTGCCAAAGGTGGCGCTGGCATGACCGCGCCGATCCAGACGGCTATGCAACCGGGCAGCCTGCAATCCGCCGATCGGCCAATGCCGCAGAAGCAACCCGACAGCGAGGCGGTCGATCGCTTTCGCGATGCATTGGCGCGCAAGGGCAAGGATGCTCGCACGGCATCGGCCAAGCCGCAGAAGACGGCCGAGGATGGGGCGCAGCCAGCGCCACTCCCGGCCCAGTCACCGTTGGTCCCCCTGCCCTTCCGCGAACGGCCGGCCGGCAAGGGTCAGGATGGGGCCAGTGGGTCGGATGGTCGAAGCGGGGCCAACGCAGCGCCGCCTGCCGTTGCGCAGGATGTAGCGATGCCGACTCTGCCCAACGCCGCGCCGGCTCCTGATGCCGGACAATTTGCAGCGCTCGTCGCCCGGCTCGATGCCGGCCTTGCGCCTTCGGCTCAGTCGCATCTGGCCCTGCCCGGCGACCAGTGGCGCGCGGATCAAGTGGTGATCGACAGCCAGGGTAGCAGCCTGTCGGTCAGTATCGACCTTGGCCAGCGCGGCGATGGCGAGCAGGAGACGATGAAGGAATTGCAGGCCCGCCTGCGCGCGCGCGGGATCGCGGCGAGGGTGGATCGGATCTAGGCAGACGCTCTCCTAATCGCATCGCTCAGCTTCCTAGTCGGATCGCTTAGGGCCTCGCCAGCGCCACAGGCCTAGTCTCCTCACTTATCAAGGGACGCGCAGGAGAAGCGGCATGGCCGGCACGATCGACACAGCCACCAATGGCAATAGCGGCAACGGCAACTGGCTCGATACGCTGGGCAAGGAGATACAGGAGGGGCTTGGTTCGTTGGCGGAAACGCTGGGGCTGGAGGGGATCGTCTCCGACTTCGACAAGCTGCTGGCGAGTCCGTCGGTGCTGGACCGCTTTGCTTCCCCGCAGGTGCCGGAGCAAACGCGCGAGACGCCTCCCGTCACCTCTCAAAACTATACGGTGCGCAAGGGCGACACGTTGGGAGCTATCGCAGCGAAGACCGGGCATAGCGTCGAGGGGCTGGCGCAACTCAATCATCTGGCCGATCCGAACAAGCTGGCGATCGGGCAGGAATTGAAGCTGGGCGCAGTGAAGACCGGGCGGCTGCAACCGCAGGTCACCACGCAGGCCAAGCCGACTGATGCCGCTGCCGCGACTGCGACCACATCCGCGTCGGGCCTGTCGCAGAAGGGCATGGATTTCATCTACAATCACGAAGCGCAGTCGGGCGTCAGCAACCATCTGCACTGGCCCAAGGCCGGCAGCGGCGTGACGCTGGGGCCGGGCTATGACATGAAGGGGCGGGACGCCGCCACGATCGAGCGGGATCTGACCGCGATCGGCGTCGATCCGGCCGCCGCGCGCAAGGCGGGCGAAGGCGCTGGGTTAACCGGCAGCGCGGCGCGCGATTTCGCCGCTGCGAACAAGGGGCTGATCTCGCTCTCTGCGACACAGGAAAAGGCGCTGCTGCGCCAGACCGTCGAACCCTATGCGGCCAAGGTACGCGACCTGATCAAGGTGCCGGTCACCCAGAACCAGTTCGATGCGATGACCAGCCTTGCCTATAATATCGGCACGGGGAAGGATGGCTTTGCCGGATCGACCGCGCTGGCCCGGCTGAACGCCGGCGATGCCAAGGGCGCGGCCGAGGCGATGACATGGTGGAACAAGTCGGAAGGCCAGGTATCGCAGGGCCTGATCAACCGCCGCGCCGATGAAGTGGCAGTGTTCAATATGCCGGGCGCTACGCTCGCGAAGCCGGCCAAGGCGGTGGAAGACAAGTCGGCAGTAGCCCCTACCGGCACCAGCCCCGACGCGCTGGCCGCGACGATCGCGACGAAAGGCGATGCGCAGGCCAAGGCCGATCTGGCGGCAGGCAAGAAGGTGGTGGTCGCGCTGCGCACCGACACGGATACCGGCGCCAATGGCGGCAAGGGCGTTTATGACGACCAGATCGCCGTGGTGTGGAAGGATGATGCCGGCCGCTATCAGGCGAAGGTCTTCGACGGCAATACCGAGCCGTCGGGCCAATATGGCTGGGACGGTCCCAAAGCCTCGCGCGGATCGCACACCGACATGAATGGCGACGGGAAGATGGATCTGGGCCGGTTGCAGGCGGGGACGATCCGCTACACCCAGCAAGCCGGCAATTTCCTGGGCAACACCTTCTTCCGCGCGACGCAGACGCAGGTGGCGGAGCGGGATACCAATCAGGATGGGCGCTTCACCGCTGCCGACGCCAACCGGATCGACAGCAAGGGTGCGGGCACCAGCATGTTGATCCATCAGGGCGGCGCGACCAATACATGGTCGGCAGGTTGCCAGACGCTGCCCAAGGCGCAGTTCAACGATTTCGTGGCCGCGCTTGGCGGGCAGCAGGCGTTCAGCTACGTTCTGGTCAATGCACGCTAGACACTCGATCCTCCTGGCGCTGACGCTTGCGGCCTGTAGCGGCGGCTCGTCCAGTGCGAACGAGCAGGCCAATGCCGCGCGCCCTGCCCCTGTGACGAACGCGGCCGCGCCGCTGGACCCGGCGGCGTCGCGGATCGATTTCGCGGCGCTGGCAGGGCAGTGGAAAGTGGTGGGCGTTGCCGTAGCGGAGAGCGGCGTGCAGGCGCTGGCGCAGGACGATCCGGCCTATATGGGCCAGTTGCTCGATATTGCAGCGGAGCGGCTCAGCTGGGTGAAGGGCAAGGCGGCGGCGGGCGCCACATTGTCCGATCAGTGCGATGGCCCGGTTACCGCGCGGCAGACCGGTGCGGCAGCGCAGGAATACGGGCAGCAGTTCGCCGCGCAGACGAAGGCGCTGCATATCGATCGGCCCGATCCGCACGCGGTGGAATGTGACGACGGCCAATGGGGGCCGGAAGCGGCCGGCGGGGCGATCATCCTGCCGGCGCCGGACGGTCGCATCGCCATGAGCTGGTATGATGGGGCGATGCTGCTCTTGCAGAAAATGTAAAAAGGGGCGCGAACCGATATCGGCCGCGCCCCCTGTTCCGATCGTTACAGCTTGCCGCTCAAGGACAGGCCGATGATGCGGGGTTCGTTGAACACCGGCGCCATGTAATTTTCGATCACGCCCTTCATATTCTTTTCACCCGTGATGTTGCGGGCGAAGGCGGCGATCTCATATTTGCCGTCCGGCGCGGTGTAGCCGATCTTCAGGCCACCCTCGAAGTCGCCCTTCGAGTAGAACTCCTTCGTCTTGTAGAGGACGAAGTTGGTGTAGCCCTGAATGTTCCAGTCGGTCGCCGCAAACAGCTTGCCGCCATTACCCAGCGGCACGTCGTAGCGGGCCGCGATGTTGGCGGTGTACTTGGGCGCGTTGGGCAGCGGGTTACCGTCGATCTGGGCGAAGACGCCCCGCGCGTTGGTGACGGTCGGATCTCCCACCGTGCAGACCACCACGCCGTTCAGCGTGCAGACCTGCGCATAGACATTCTTGTCATCGATTTCGCTGTGCAGCAGGCTGAGGCCGGCGGACAGGGTGAAATTCTCGAACGGACGGGCTTCGAGGTCCGCTTCCAGACCATAGGCCTTGGCCGCTTCCGCGTTGAACAGGACGCCATTGCCGTTCACGTCGTTGCCGTTCAGCTGAATGTCCTTCACCTTCCAGGCGAAGCCCGACAGGTTGAAGCGCAGGCGGTTGCCCAGCAGGCTGGTCTTGATGCCGCCTTCGTACGACATGATCGTTTCCGAATCCGCCGTGGTGAAGTCGCTGTTGAAGACGGCCGAGCGACCCTGGATGGTCGGGCCACGGAAGCCGCGCGCGACGCGGGCATAGAGGCTGACTTCGGGGCTGACTTCATAGAGGGCGCTGACGTCCCAGCTCGGCTCCTTGCCGGTCAGCTTGACATAGCGACGGCCGGCATAGGTGGAGACGCCCGCCGCATTGGCGGTCGCGCGGACCAGACGGGTTTCCTTCGTGTCCTTGGTGTAGCGGCCGCCGGCGGTGATGGTGAAGCCGGGGACGACTTCATAGCTGGCCTGGCCGAACAGGCCCCAGCTTTCATTCTTGTTGCGCAGGCGCACCCAGTTGTTGGGGTTACGCGCAGCCGTCGTCAGGAAATAGGCGCGCTGGTAGAAGTCGGTGGTGTCGCGGCTGTCGAAATACATGCCGCCAACCTGCCATTTGAAGGCGCTGTCGCCATTGCTGGCAAGGCGGACTTCCTGGCTAAGCTGGTCGAGATCGCGGACATTGCCCTGGCTCTGGCCAAAGCCGTTCGCCACGCCACCGACCGGATAATCGGCGCCTGCGCCGCCATCGGTGTCGCCACGGCTGTAGCCGCTGGTGGTTTCATAGGCGGTGATGGAGGTCAGCGTGACCGGACCCATGTCGATCGCGATATTTTCCGACGCGCCGTAGGTCTTGTAGGCCTGCGGGTTGTTCATCGCTTCGTCGAGCGCGATCTTGCTGCGCGGTTCGCCCGCCACGCTGTTGCTGCCCTTGGTCAGGCCGGCGCGGTGGAAGATGGTCGAGGTGCCGTCATAGTCGCGGGCGTGGACGCTGGTCAGCATCGAGACATTTTCGGTCGGCGTCATCAGCAGCTGAAGGCGCACGTCCTTCTCATTATAGCCGCCCATCGCGTCCTTCTTGGGGGACATAGTGCCGTCTGCGCTGGGGCCGGTGTAGGTGTTGTCGACCCAGTCGTCGCGGTGCTGGTAGAGAGCCGAGACACGGAAGGCGAGCTTGTCCGCGACGATCGGGCCGCCGATGCCGCCGTCGAAAGTGACGGTATTATAGCTGCCGTAGCTGGCCTGAGCGCGACCCTGCCAGTCCATCGAAGGACGGATGGTGTCGAACTTGATGATACCCGCCGTGGTGTTGCGACCGAACAGCGAACCCTGCGGGCCGCGCAGCACTTCGACCTGATTGACGTCGAACACCGGGTTCGACTTCAGCACGACATGCTCCAGCACGACATCGTCCTGGATGATCGACACCGGCTGCGACGCGCCGAGATAGAAGTCGATATTGCCGAGGCCGCGAATGTAGAAGCGCGGGAAGATGCGGCCGGTGGTGGTTTCGGCGTAGAGGCCGGGCACGCGGGCCGCGAGTTCCAGAATGTCGCCGCCGCCGGCAGTCAGGTTGCGCAGCGCATCGCCCTGCACGACGCCGACCGAAACCGGCACCTTCTGGAGATTTTCCGAGCGACGCTCGGCCGTGACGACGATTTCGTCCAGCTGGTCGGCGCCGGCGGCTTCCTGCGCATAGGCGACATGCGCCGTCGTCAGAGCGCCGAGCGCAGCGGTCAGCATCAGTGCCGACCGGGTGAAGATGGTCTTGGACAAAGTCGTTCCCCGTAATCTTATTTGGCAAAGGCTCATGGCCCCCATGGGCGCGGCCGCTAGGGTTCGATCATGTCTTTATTGTGACATAATGTTGCTTGGCCGCGACGACTGATCGCAAAGTGGCTGGCTGTGGCAATCGCGCCACAGCCCCACAGCATCGCTCAGCCCCGGTAGCGGGCCTCTGCCAGGTCCAGTTCGCGCGTCAGCTTGCGCGCGGTGCCGCCGCTGACCAGCCGGTCGCGGATCAGTTGGGCCAGCGTGGCGCGTTCGGCCTTGACCCCGACCAGCGCGAATTCGCTGGCCAGGCGGCTGCCCGCGCGCGCCTCGTCAGCCTGATGGCCGCTCAGCCCCTCGATCCGTTCGCGATAGAGATCCATCACGCGGGCGCCGGCGGTGGCGTAGAGATCCGCCTCGCCACGATCCTCGGCCAAAGCATGCTGGTGCCGCTCGATCGCCTGGATCGCGGCATGGGCCGCCACGATACGCGCGCTATCCTCTTCCGCCTGCTTCGATGGTTCGGGCGGCATGGTCAGGCCCTTGAGCAGGAAGGGCAGCGCGATGCTGGCGAGGATGAGGGAGACGACAATCACGCCTGCCGCCAGGAAGATCGCCAGATCGCGGGCGGGAAAAGGGGTGCCGTCATTGAGAGCCAACGGCAGGGTCAGCACACCGGCAAGGGTGATCGCGCCGCGCACGCCGGCAAAGGAGGTCGCCGCGACGAGGCGCCATTCGGGGCTTTGCATCTCGCCCGTCCGCTGCGTCTTGCGCAGGATGGTGAGGTGGAGCGAAGCCCACACCCAGGCGAAGCGGAGCAAGGCGAGGCCAGCGACGATGGCGATGGTGTAGATGGCCAGCCACCAGGGCGAAACATGGCCGGTCAGTGCCACCGTCTGATGTGCGCCCTCCAGGATGCCGGGCAATTGTTCGCCCAGCAGCACGAAGATGATGCCGTTCAATGTGAACTGGATCATGTCCCAGACGGAATTGCGGCGCATCCGGGTGGTCGCCATGGTCTGACGCGAGATTTCCGCGAAGGTCATGGTGACGCCGGCCGCGACCGCCGCCAAGATGCCCGAGGCATGGATATGTTCGGCCAGCATGTAGGAGCCGAAGGGGATGAGCAGGCTGACGAGAATCTGCGACCCGGTATCTTCCCCCCAGCGTTTCGTGACGAACGCCTTGGCACGGGTGACCGCAAGCGTGACGACGACGCCGATCACAAGGCCAGCGCCCGCGACCCACAGGAAGTTGAGCGTCGCCGCGCCCGCGGAAAAGGTGCCGGTCAGGGCGGCCGCGACGGCGAAGCGCAGGCAGACGAGGCCCGACGCGTCGTTGAGCAGTGATTCCCCTTCCAATATGTGCATCATCCGCTTGGGAATGGGCACGCGCGCGGCAATGGCGGACACGGCGATCGGATCGGTCGGCGACACGACCGCCGCGAGCGCGAAGGCGACCGCAAGCGGCATGGCAGGGATCATCCAGTGGATGAAGAAGCCCATGCCGACGACAGTAAGGAGGACAAGCCCCAGCGCCAGTTCGACCACGGTCGAGACGTCCTTGAGCAGTTCATCCTTGGGGATGCGCCAACCATCGAGGAAGAGGAGCGGCGGCAGGAAGAGAAAGAGGAAGAGTTCCGGGTCCAGATCGACACGGTGCGAGGTCGAAAGGCCGATGATCGCGCCGAGCAGGATCTGCACCAGCGGCGTGGGTATGGAGAAAGGCAGAATTCGGGATATCGCCCCGCTGACGACCACGGCCAGCAGCAGGAAAAGCACGATCGAAACTGTCTCCAAACCAATCCTCCCATTTTGGATGTGGGAAGAACCCTAGAGGTTGAAGGACGCGTGGGGCAACCCCGAAAGGCCGAATAACTTAGCCGGCCTTTGCAATCTGACCGGCGGTTTCGGATTGGGCCAGGCAGGCGGGCACCGCTTCGGCCGGCATGGCGCGGGCATAGAGGAAGCCCTGCCCCACGTCGCAATTGATATCGCGCAGATAGGATTCCTGTGCTGCCGTCTCTATGCCTTCGGCGACGATTTCCAGGCCCAGGCAATGGCCCAGATTGACGACGGTGGAGGTGATCGCCTCCGCATCCGTGCTGGTGCCGATACGCTGGATGAAGGAGCGGTCGATCTTGAGCAGGTCGACCGGGAATTGCGTCAGATGCGAGAGCGACGCATAGCCGGTGCCGAAATCGTCGAGCGCGATGCGGATGCCATGGTCGCTGAGCGCGCGCAATTCGCGTTCCACATCGCCGGCACCGTGGCCCAGGAAGACATTTTCCGTGACTTCGATCTGGATGCAGGAAGGCGGCAATTGTCGCGCGTTCAGGCTGCGAATGACCTTGTCGGCAAAGCCGCCCTGACGGAAATCGGCCCCCGCGACATTGATCGCGACATTGCCGAACGCCAGACCGATGCGCGTCCAGTTCTGAATATCGTCCAGCACCTTTTGCAGCATGCGCTCACTCAGTAGCGAGCCGAGCGCCGGATCGTCGAAGGCCGCGCGGACCATGTCGGGCGTGCGCAACTGTCCTTCATGATCGCGCCAGCGCAGCAGCGCTTCAAAACCGGTGACTTGCGACGTGCGCAACCGGACCTTGGGCTGATAATGGGGCACGATCGTATCGTGGGTCAAAGCCTGGCGAGCCAGCGCGATCATCGTTTGATGCCGTTCGACCTCGACCATCATGCCCGGTTCGAAGATGCGCAGCCGCGCCCGGCCGCCGGTCTTGGCGGCATAGAGGGCGATGTCGGCGGCTTTCATGATTTCCGAGCGGGTGCGGCCGTCGCGCGGAATGAAACTGGCGCCGATACTGGCGCTGCATTCCAGCAGGCGCCCGCCATGGTCGATCGGCGTGCGGAGCTGATCATAGATATTCTGCGCGACCTGCTCCACCGTCTCGACGGAGCTGGCAGCGATGACCAGCGCAAATTCGTCGCCACCGGTGCGGGCGACCAGATCGCCCTCCCCCACGGCCGCGCGGAGCCGCTCGGCAAAGGCGCAGAGTAGCGCGTCGCCGCCGTCATGGCCGACGCTGTCGTTGATGGTCTTGAAATTGTCGACGTCGATGATGAGCATCGCCGCTTCCATATCCCGCCCGACATTGGCCAATGTCTCGTCCAGATGATCCTGCAGCAGGGCGCGATTGGGCAGGCCGGTCAGCGCATCATGCTGCGCCATCCAGACGGCCTTTTCCTCCGACTTCTTTTGATGGGTGATGTCGCGGGCGACGACGATCAACCGGCCCGAGGCATCGGACGTCTTGTTGATCGCGATATCGAACCAGCGCGGCTTCCTCAGTTCCGGCGCAAGGGCCGTGTCCGGCATCAGGCTGAGGATCAGGGTGGCGGGCTGATTGGCCCTGGCCTGATCCAGCGCCCTTTGTGCCGCCGGACGATCTTCTTCCGCCATTTCGTAAAGCCAGTTACGCCCGATCAGGGTGTCCGCCGCCAGCCCGCCTTCCGGTTGATTGTAGAAGATGATCCGATGATCGTCTTCCAGGATCAGCATATGATCGGGGCTGGAACGCAAAATGGTTTCGGTGAGGGACTCGCTGCGCTCCAGATCGGCAAGCGCGGTCATCCAGGACACGAGCATCTTGTGCAAGGCGAAGGAGGCCGAGAAGATGGTCAGCATGAAGATCGGCAGTTGGACGCTGATGACCGGCAGCACCGGGTCGGCGGTCAGGCTGCCCGCGACCGCGCATGGCCCGAGCGCCAGGAACACCATCGTCGCCGCCAGCCGGGGCGTGCCGAAATTGCGCAGACATATGCCGCATACCATCGCCGCGGCGGACAGGCAGGCGATCGTCGCCAATATCCAGTCGCCCGACAGGATGCAGAGCGACGTGCCGATCCCGACCGACAAGGCCCAGAAACAGGACAGGATCGCGGACAGGCCACGCGGCGGCGTCATGCCGGCCGCCATGCGTTTCTTGCCATGGATGAGGACGGTCATCCGCACCAGACCCAGGCCGATTTCGAACAGCAGCCAGCCCAGGAAAGGCCCGGAGGGATGCCGCCACGCAGCGATCGTCGCCACGGCCGTGGCGTTGAGCACGCCGCCCAGGAAGATCGGGAGCGAGGAGAAAAGTCCGTTCTTCAGCTGATCCGCGATCACGGCCGGCACCCTGGTCCTCGAATCGAGGAGCCATTCGGTCAGGCGCGTGAGAGGGAAGGGCTGCACGTAGATAATCACTCGATCGGTTCGTCGCGCCGCATCGAAAATGCAGTGGGACGAGGGCATGGCGGTCCAGCCAGAAGCAGGGAAGCCCCGGCGCATGACCGTCATTATAAGATATTGGTTTGCAATAACTTAACCGCGTTGACCGTGAAGCGGCCCGGATCGAAAAGTTCGCGCGCCCCGGTCATGTTGGGCAGCCACCATGGCTGGAGACTTGCCGATCGGGCTGCGCGAGTCAGCTTTTCCAAAATATAGAACGTTTCAACATGTTTTATCCGCCTGTTTCATATTTATCGCCATGGCTAGAACGACATCAGCCCGAACGGACGGGCACAGGACAATTTCAGGAAGGACGTTCGCCATGACCATCACTGCCACCCCGACCCCCGCCAAGGCCCTGCTGTCGCCCACCAACCATGCGCTGGTGCTGATCGATTTTCAGTCGCAGATGGCCTTTGCCACCAAGTCGATCGCTCCTGAACTGCTGCGCAACAATGCGGCGCTGGTATCCAACGCCGCTGCCGGTTTCAAAGTCCCCACCATCCTGACCACCGTTGCCGAAAAGAGCTTTTCCGGGCCGATGTTCAGCGAGATCACCGAAGCCTTCGACAATCAGCCGATGCTCGACCGCACGTCGATGAACACCTGGGAAGACGCCGCCGTCATCGAGGAAGTGAACCGCATCGGCAAGGATCGCATCGTCTTTGCCGGTCTGTGGACCAGCGTGTGCATCGTCGGCCCGGTCCTTTCCGCCATCGAACAGGGTTTCGAGGCCTATGTCATCACCGACGCCAGCGGCGACATTTCGGACGAAGCGCATGAACGCGCCGTCGAGCGCATGATCGCCGCCGGCGCCAAGCCGGTCACCGCGCTGCAATATCTGCTCGAACTGCAACGCGACTGGGCACGAACCGACAGCTACGACATGACCACGGGCATCGCCCGCAAATGGGGCGGCGCCTATGGCCTGGGCATCACTTATGCCAAGACCATGTTCAATGCGTCGGAAGGCGGCCACTAAACATCGTCGGGGAGCCGCACCGTCGCGGCTCCCCTCCCCCTTCCCTGCCGAAGGACAAGCCCCATGAAAGCCTATCTCCTTTCGCTCGGCGCCGGTTTGCTGGTCGGCATCGTCTACAGCCTGATGGGTGTACGATCGCCCGCGCCGCCCGTCATCGCTCTGATCGGACTGGCCGGAATCTTGCTGGGCGAGCAATTGTTGCCGATCGCTCATCGCATCCTCGCCCCTTCGGCCCCTATCGCTTCTACGGAGCATGACGCATGATCACCCGCCGCCAGGCGCTCGCCAGCGCCGCCACCACCGCCCTCCTCACCGCTTCGGAAAGCTTCGCCATGCGCCAGAAAGACCTCATCATCACCAATGCCAAGGTCACGACGCTGGACCGGGAAAATCCGGTGGCGCAGGCGGTGGCGATCCGGGACGGCAAATTCCTGGCCGTGGGCAGCGAACAGGCGGTGCGTGCCGCCGCCGGCCCCGACGCGCAGACGATCAATGCCAAGGGACGGCGCCTGATCCCCGGCCTGATCGACAGCCACATCCATGTCATCCGTGGCGGCCTGAACTATAATATGGAGTTGCGCTGGGAAGGCGTGCCGAGCCTGTCGGAGGCCATGGCCATGCTGAAGCGCCAGGCCGAAAATACGCCCCCGCCGCAATGGGTGCGCGTGGTCGGTGGCTTTACCGAGCACCAATTTGCCGAAAAGCGGCTACCCACGATCGCGGAGATCAATGCCGCCGCGCCCGATACGCCGGTCTTCATCCTGCATCTCTACGATCGTGCATTGCTGAATGCGGCCGCGCTTCGGGCGGTGGGCTATGACAAGAATACCCCCAATCCGCCGGGTGGCGAGATCGTGCGCGATGCGCAGGGCAATCCCACCGGCCTGTTGCTGGCTCAGCCCAATGCGACGATCCTATATGCGACTCTGGCCAAGGGCCCCAAGCTCCCGCAGGAATATCAGCTCAATTCGACCAAGCATTTCATGCGCGAACTCAATTCGCTGGGCGTCACCAGCGTCATCGACGCAGGCGGCGGCGCTCAGAATTATCCCGACGATTACGAGGTGATCGACAAGCTGCACAAGGATGGCGAGCTGACGCTGCGCATCGCCTATAATCTCTTCACGCAAAAGCCCAAGGAAGAGCTGAAGGATTTCGCCACCTGGTCAACCAAGGTGAAGCCCGGCGATGGCGACGACACGTACCGCCATAATGGCGCGGGCGAGATGCTGGTCTACTCCGCTGCCGATTTCGAGGACTTCCGCGTCGCCCGCCCCGATATGCCGCCGGAGATGGAAGGCGATCTGGAACCGGTCATCCGGCTGCTGGCGGAACGCCGCTGGCCCTGGCGCATGCATGCCACCTACGATCAGACGATCGGCCGTGCGCTCGATGTGTTCGAAAAGGTCAATCGCGACATTCCCTTGCAGGGGCTGAACTGGTTCTTCGACCATGCCGAAACGATCAGCGAGCGGAACATCGACCGGATCGCGGCTCTTGGCGGCGGCATCGCCGTGCAGCATCGCATGGCTTTCCAGGGCGAATATTTCGTCGAACGCTATGGAGCGAAGGCGGCGGAGGCCACGCCGCCGATCAAGCGGATGATGGCGGCCGGCCTGCCCGTGGGCGCCGGTACTGACGCCACGCGCGTCGCCAGCTACAATCCCTGGGTGTCGCTCAGTTGGCTGGTGACGTCGAAGACGGTCGGTGGACTGACGCTCTATCCGGTGCGCAACCGGCTGGACCGCGAAACCGCGCTGCGCCTGTGGACCGAAAAGAACACATGGTTTTCCAACGAGGTAGGCAAGAAGGGGCAGATCAAAAAGGGACAGCTGGCCGACCTGGCCCTGTTGTCGGACGATTATTTTTCCGTGCCCGAGGATGAGATCGCCCATCTTCGTTCGGTCCTGACCGTCCTGGGCGGCAAGATCGTCTATGGGGAGGATGATTATGGTGCGCTGGCGCCGATTGCGCCCAAGGCGATGCCGGACTGGTCTCCCGTAGCGACCTTTGGCGGCCATTATCGCAAGGATGAAACCGCAAAGAAACTGGCATCGGCCTGTGGTTGCGCCTCATCCTGCGGCGTCCATGGCCATGACCATGCCGCAGCGCTGGGCGCCAATGTGCCGGCCGCCGATGTCCAGAGCTTCTGGGGGGCGTTGGGCTGCGGTTGCTGGGCGGTCTGATCGTAACGCCGGTCCTGGTCGATCGACCGGGACCGGCATTTATATGTTTCACTTCCCGTTCAGCGACTTGCCGCTAAAGCCGCATCGAATGATGCAGCAATGTGAAGGTCTGAACCTTGGTTAAATATTGGGGCGCTCTTGCCCTGTCAGCCTGTCTATACGCGGTCGGCGCCCCATCTGCGGCCTTTGCCACCACCTATTACTTCAATTCGGTCAAGGGCGACGATCGGTTCAGCGGCACGTCGGATGCGCAATCATGGAAATCCTTGTCGCGGATCAAAGATATAGCTTTGCAGCCGGGCGATCAATTGCTGCTGGCAGCGGGTTCGGCCTGGAAGGAACCCTTGACCATAAGCAAATCGGGCAAGGCCAATGCGCCGATCACCGTCGCCGCGACCGGCATTGGCCCGCGCCCGCGCATCGATGTGGGTGGCATATCCCCTCATGGTGTCGCTGTCGTCAACGCGGAATATGTCACCATCAGCGGACTGGAAGTGACCAACGACGCCAGCACCCCCGCGCAACGATATGGCGTGCTGATATCCGCGCAGGATCGGGGCGTCACGCGGGGTATCCGTGTCACCGACATGTATGTGCATGACGTGCGCGGCACCAATGCGCGCAAGGATAATGGCGGCATCGTGTTCAGCGCGACCGGGCAGAAACTGGCGACACGCTTTCGCGATCTGATCATCGAACGGAATATCGTGTGGCGCGTCGATCGGTCCGGCATTGCCGGCATCAGCGACCGGGTGACGTTCAGCAACTGGTTTCCAAGCGAAGAGGTCGTCATTCGCGACAATTATGTCGAGGATGTCGGCGGCGACGGCATCGTGCCGCGTGGCACCGACGGCACGCTGATCGAGCATAATATCGTCCGCTACGCCGGCAGCCGTGCCCCCGGTTACAGCGCCGGCATCTGGCAATGGAGCACGGACAACAGCTTGATCCAGTTGAACGAGGCCGCCTATACCCGCACCCGCTATGACGGGCAGGGTTTCGATTCCGATTTCAATTCGCGGCGGACGACGCTGCTGTACAATTATAGTCACGACAATGCCGGCGGCTTCCTCCTTATCTGTTCGCCCAAGCGGAACGAGAAGGATAATCTGGGCAATCGCGGGACGATCGCCCGCCATAATGTCAGCCGCAACGACGGAACCCGCATCTTCCAGCTGTCGGGCAACGTGTCAGACGCGCTGGTCGAAAAGAATGTCGTCCATGTCGGCAAGGGCATGGATGTGCAGATGGTCGTGGCGACCAACTGGGATGGCTGGGCACGCGATGTCCGTTTTGCCGATAATATCTTCAAGGTCGCCGGTACCGCCCGCTATGGTAGCGAGATCGGGCGCAACGGCCCCGATTATCTGATCCAGGCAGGCTTCACGCCGGTGGAATATATCCGTTTCAAGGATAACAGCTATCTGGGCCGCCATGTCGATTTGCCCGATGATGGCGCGAAACTGCCGGTCATCCCCTATGTCGAGCAAAATGCCGATTGGGCCGTGCCCGTCTTCAACCCGGCCAAGCCGGACGATTTCCCCGGCTTTCTGGCGCGTCATCGCGCCTGGATGCTGACCATGTTGCAGCGCGAACTGCAATCGACGGTGGAATTGAAAGCATCGCGGCGCATTTCCATTTTCGAAGCGCGCCGCTGAAAACGGCGGTCCTGACAAAGGGAGTGCGGCAGCCTATTACCGAGGGGATGGCCGATCCCGTCCCCCTCCCGCCGCGCGCCCAAGCGGCTCGACCGGTCCGGGCCATCGGCTTTGGCGCGGGCGACTATGCGTTCAATCTCTATTGGCAAACGGTCAGCCTCTATCTGCTCTTTTTCTACACCGACCGGTTGGGCCTGACGCCCGACAAGGCGGGGATCATCATGGTGGCGGGCGCCTTTGCCGACGGGTTGGCGGATCTGGGCATCGGGCTGGCGGCGGATCGCTGGCGCATGCGGTACCGGCAGATCGTGGCGTGGGGCGCGGCGCCGCTGGCCGTGCTGTTCATGCTGTTATTCGTGCAGCCGGCACTGCCTGGCGATAGTCTTTTCGCGCTGGTGCTGACGGTGCATCTGGCGTTCCGTATCGTCTATGCGCTGGTCAATCTTCCCTATGCGGCCTGGTCCACGCGGGTCAGCCGCCATGCGACGGATCGGACGCTGATGTCGGGATCGCGCATGACGTTCGGGGCGTTGGGCGCCGTTACGGTTGCCTTTGCCATGCCGGAGCAAGGCGAGGGCTATAGCGGGACGGCGCTGCTGCTGGGGCTGGTGGCGACCTGCGTTCTGGCGGCCGTGGTGTGGCGCGTGCCCGAACAGCTACCGGTCGATCGGTCGCAGGCCGCCGCACGGACCGTTCGCCGGGATTTGCGCGCCCTGTCCCATAACCGCGCCTATCTGATGCTCGGTGCGGCGACCCTGTGCGTCACCATGGCCGGGGCGATCATCGGCCATTCCGTCCTTTATTATTTCACCTATATATTGTCGGCGCCGGTGGCCGGAAAACAGGCGCTGGCCGTCATGGGTGTGACCGGGGCCGTGGCGGTGCCGCTGTGGACGGCGGTGGCGATGTTGATCGGGGCGCGCGCCGGTTGGCTGATGGCAGCGGGTGGCGGGATGCTGGCTCTTGCCAGCGTCGCCCTCTGGCCCACCGTGCCGGGCGTCGTTCTTTCGATCATCGTCATGGCCGTCGTGCAGGTGGCGATGAGCGGATTTCATCTGGCCGCCTGGGCGATGCTGCCGATGGCCGTGGACTATGGCGAACGGGTCAGCGGCTTTCGCGTGGAAGCTACCGCCTTCAGCCTGTTCATGCTGGTGCAGAAAATGGGGCTGGGCCTGGCCGCACTGCTGCTGGGGCTGGCCTATGCCCATTGGGGTTATGCGGGCGGGACGCCCGATGCCACGGCGCGCGCAGCCATATATTGGCTGATGATCGCCGGGCCGCTGGCCGCCATGGCGATGGGCGCGGCGATCATGGCATGCAGTCCGCGTCTCGGTCAGGCCAGCACGAACATGTCCGAGACTCCTTCCGCCTGAGCGGAGGGCGCGACCCACAGGCGGAATTTGCCCGGCTCGACGGTCGGCTGCATATCCTGTCCCAGAAAGGTCAGATCGTCGCGCTTTAGCGTGAAGCGAACCTGCTGCGTTTCGCCGGGCTTCAGCGTGATGCGTTGAAATGCCTTCAACTCGCGCACCGGTCGGGTGATGCTGGCCGTGATATCCTGCACATAGAGTTGGGCGACCTCGATCGCCGCCTGCCGGCCGCTGTTGCGTATACTGGCCACCACCGTCAGTTCGCCGCCTGCCGTCAAGCGACCAGTGCCCATGTCGAGTTTCGTGTAGACGATCTCCCCATAGGTCAGGCCGTGGCCGAAGGGATAGAGAGCGGCGTTGGGCGCCTCGCGATAATGGGTCTTATAGTCCTGGCGCGGGCCGGGCGGGTTGGGGCGGCCGGTATTTTTGTGCGCATAATAAAGCGGCTCCTGCCCGCTCTCATAGGGAAAGGAGCAGGGCAGCCGGGCCGAGGGGCTGGCCACGCCGAACAGGATATCCGCGATGGCCATGCCGGACATGGATCCCAGGAACCAGGTCGCCAATATGGCAGGCGCCTCCTTCACCGCGCCATGCAGCGCCAGCGCGCGGCCGTGACGCAGCAGCACGACGATCGGTTTGCCGGTCTGCGCTACCGCTTCGGCCAGCGCCATCTGGGCCACAGGAATGGTGATGTCGGTGCGGGATTGTGCCTCGCCCGACATTTTCTGGCTTTCGCCGATCGCGAGTATGACGATGTCGGCATTGTGCGCGGCCGACACGGCCGCCTCTATGCCGCCGGCGATCGGCTTTTCTATGCCCGACCCGTCGACCGCCACGATGGATTGCGGATCGCTGGCCACCGCGCGCATCCCGCTCAACAGGTCGACGGCATCGGCGTCCGTACCATAGACGTTCCACGGCCCGATCAGTTCGCGCTGTCCCTGTACGAAGGGGCCGATCAACGCGATCCGCTTGCCCGATCGCGGCAGCGGCAACAGATCCTTCTCATTTTTGAGCAGCACGATCGACCGTCGGGCCGCGTCGCGCGCAACCTCCAGATGTTGGGGCGTGCGGACCCTCTGCTTCTCCCGCTTGGGATCGATCCGGCGGAAGGGGTCGTCGAACAGGCCAAGTTTGGCCTTGAGCGCGAGGACGCGGCGGACCGCTTCGTCGAGCCGCGCCACCGGCACGTCCCCGGCCTTCACCAGATCGGGCAAATGACGAATGTAGAAGCCCGACTGCATCGACATGTCGACCCCTGCGAGGAAAGCGAGTTTCGCCGCCTCCCGCTCATCGGCGGCAAAGCCATGGTCGATCAGTTCGAAATCGCCAGTATAGTCGGACACGACCAGACCGTCGAACTTCCACTGCCGTCGCAATATATCGGTCAACAGCCAGTGATTGGCGGTTGCCGGCACGCCGGACAATTCGTTGAAGGACGCCATGACCGTTGCCGCCTGCGCATCCAGCGCGGCCTGGAACGACGGGAAATAGATTTCGCGCAGCGTCCGTTCCGACACGTCCACACTATTATAATCAAGCCCGCCTTCGGCCGCCCCATAGGCCGCGAAATGCTTGGCGCAGGCGGCCATGGCGTCATCCGCCGTCAGGCCGGAACGCCCCTGAAAACCGCGCACCCGCGCATCGGCCATGATTCGGCCAAGCAACACATCCTCGCCCGCGCCTTCTATCCCCCGGCCCCAGCGCTGGTCGCGGGCGATGTCCACCATCGGCGCGAAATTCCAGTCGATACCGGCCGCCGTCGCCTCGACCGCGGCGATGCGCGCGGTCTGTTCGGCGAGCGCGGGATCGAAACTGCCCGCTTCGGCCAGCGGCATGGGGAAGACGGTACGGAAACCGTGAATGACATCGGCCGCGAAGATGAGCGGGATTTTCAGGCGGGATTTCCCGGTTGCCACCAGTTGCATCTGGCGCGCCATTTCCGCGCCGTTGCCGTTGAAAACGCCGCCGACCCGCCCACGGCGCACATCTGCCAATTGCTGCTGGAAACTGGATTTGGAGGGCGATGTCGGATTGAGCGCATTGGCCGCGCCACCGGCCCAGGCCGCCGCCATCAATGTGACCTGCCCCGCTTTTTCCTCGACCGTCATCTTCGCGATCAGCGCGTCCAGATCTGCCGATGCCGTGCCGCCATCGCCCGCCTGCGCCAGCAGCGCGCGGGCCGGCGAGGATGCCCAGGCCGCCACCGCACCGGCGCCAAGGATGATCGCACGACGCGAAACGGAGGAGCGGGGCTGCATGTCTTTCTCCTAATTTTTTCGAGGCGTAGCCGATGTCATGCTGCACCGTTCGCCAAACTATTGCAGTGTCCTTTGGTTTCTTGTAACCGGTTACAAGATGGATCGGCAAGCCATGCCGGCAAAAAAGCGACGGACAAGGGCAGAGGATGAACGACAAGGCCTTCGCACAGGCAACGATCAGAGACGTGGCGCGCGAAGCCGGCGCTTCGGTTGCGTCCGTGTCGCGCGTGTTCAACCGGCTGCCCAACGTGCGCCCGGAATTGAAGGCGCGAGTCGAGGCGGCGGCCCGCAAGCTGAACTATGTCCCCCATGCCGGCGCCCGCAACCTCAGCCTGGCGCGCACCGGCGTCATCGGCGTGGTGCTGCCCGATCTGCATGGCGAGTTCTTCTCCGAAATATTGCGCGGCATGGAGCGGGAGGCTGCGATGCGGGGGCGCCACCTGCTGCTGTCGAACATGCACATGGGGCTGGGCGACGGGATCGAGGCGCTGCGCAACATGCGCGGGCGGGTCGACGGGCTGATCGTCATGGCGCCGCATATCGACCCCGATCTATTGTTCGCGCACCTGCCCGCCAGCATCCCTGCCATTTTGCTCAATGGCCCCGAAAATCGGCAGGGTCGCCCCGAACTGCGGATCGACAATGCCGCTGGCGCACGGACCATGGTCGAGCATCTGGTAGCGACGGGCCGCCGTGCCATCGTCCATATCGCCGGGTCGCAGGGCAATATCGAGGCTGCCGAGCGTGCGCGCGGCTATAGCGAGGCGATGATCTCGGCTGGTTTGGATCCCGTCATTCTGCCCGGTAATTTCGATGAGGAATCCGGCCATCTCGCGGTTCGGCACCTGCAGATGCAGCGAACGGATGTCGATGCGATCTTCGCCGCCAACGACATGATGGCGATCGGCGCGCTGGTTGCGCTGCGTGACATGGGCATCGATGTTCCGGGGCAGATTGCCGTTGCAGGCTTCGACAATATTCCGCTGGCGCGCCTCATCAGCCCCGGCCTGACCACCATGGCGGTCGATATCGCCGACCTTGGTGCGCGTGCGGTTAACCGCCTTTCTGCGGTGATCGACGGAGAAAACGTTCCGCAGACGGAACTTAGACATCCCAGCCTCATTGTTCGCAACAGCACGAACAAACAACAGCGTAACGACCGCCCCGAAGGGAACGGGGATAAGACAGGGGAACAGATGCCATGACAAAGACGAACGCGATCCGCCTCTTGCTTGCCAGCGCCACCGCGCTCAGCAGCGTCGTCGTGATGACCGCGCCAGCCAGCGCGCAGACGACGGTAGCCTCCATCCGTGGCCGGGTGACGGACTCCGCCGGTGCGCCCGTGCCCGGCGCGACCGTGACGCTGAGCAGCACCGGAACCAGCCGTGCCCAGACCGCGACCAGCGGCGCCAACGGCACGTACATTCTGAACGGCGTGCGCGCCGGCACATATCGCATCGCTGTAACCGGTTCCGACAAAGGCACGTTCGAACAGGATATCGCGGTCGGCGTGGGCCAGGCCGCCACGGTCGACGCCCGGTTGGGTACGCCTGCGACCGACACGGCAGACGCCACGCCCGACGATGGCGCCGGCAGCCAGATCGTCGTCACCGGCAGCCGCCTGCGCGAGACGCGGACCAGCGAAATCGCGACCAATATCAGCCAGGAGCAGATCCGCGTTCTGCCGCAGACCGATCGCAACTTCCTGAGTTTCGCGGCGCTGGCGCCGGGCGTCCGCTATAAGGATTCCGAAACCGATAAAGGCTTTTCGTCGGGCGCCTCCCCCGCCAGCCAGGTCAATGTCTTCATCGACGGCGTCAGCCTGAAGAACAAGCTGCGCGAAGGCGGCGTGGCGGGTCAGCAGAACAGCCGCGGCAATCCCTTCGGCCAGCTCGCCGTCCAGGAATTCCGTGTCATCACGCAGAATTACAAGGCCGAATATGAGCAGGCCGGCGCAGCAGTGATCACAGCCATCACCAAATCGGGCACCAATGAATTTCATGGCGAGATATTCGGCCAATATACCGACCGATCGCTGACGCAAAAAAGCTATCTCGACAAGCGCGACGGCAACGCCAAGCCCGCATTCGAGCGCAAGCAATATGGTGCGTCGTTGGGCGGTCCCATCATCAAGGACAAGCTGTTCTTCTTCATGGCCTATGAAGGCAATGATCAGGATCGCGCCTTCAATGTGAAGTCGAACGGTTCACCCGAGGCGATCAACGAATTCGAACAATTTTCCGGACGCCGGATTTCCGATTTCGAAGGCGCGTTCGTCAGCCCGTTCCGAAGCGATTTCTATTTCGGCAAGCTGACGTTGACGCCGAACGAAAATCAGACGTTCGACCTGTCCTACAGTCGTCGTGAAGAAACCGACGTACAGGGATTCCGCGACAATGTTTCCTACGAATATGCCGAAAACAAGATCAATGTGGTCGACACCTATCAGTTCAAATGGACATATGACGACGACAGCGTGGTCAACGAATTCAGCGCCAACTATCTGAATTACACATTCAACCCGGTCGCGATCAATCCCGGCTTGCCCGCCTATGACTATCAGGGCGTGATCCTGTTCGGCGGCAAGGATTCGACGCGGCGCGAAGTGCAGCAGAGCTATAATTTCCGTAACGACCTGACTTACACCGGTTTCAGCGGCCACGCGATCAAGTTCGGTGCGCGTGTCGAATTTACCGATATCAGTTTCGACAATCAGGCCTATATCCAGCCCCGCTATTATTTCCGCCGCGAACCCAATAATAATCTGAACTTCGCCTTCCCGGCCGAAGCGCGCCTCGGCCTTGGTTCGGGCCTGATCCAGTCGTCGAACACGCAACTGGGTTTCTACATCCAGGATGACTGGGACGTTACCGAGCGATTGCAGCTAAACCTTGGCCTGCGCTGGGATCATGAAAGCAACGGGTTCAACAATAAATATCGCACGCCCGCCGCCGCCGCGGCGGCATTGCGCGCATTGCCGACGACATCCTATTTCAACGCCGAAGACTATATCAGCGATGGCAATGACCGCAGCCCGTTCAAGGGCGCCTTTGCGCCGCGCCTGGGCTTCTCCTGGGATGTGAAGGGGGATCGCAGCACCGTCGTCTTCGGTGGCGCCGGCCGCTATTATGACCGCAACAATTTCAACAATACGGTCGATGAACTGTCGCGTACGATCAACCCGATCGGACTGTTCCGTTTCTCGGCCGACGGCCTGCCGCGCGACGGCCAGCCTACGGTTGCATGGAATTCGTCATACCTGACCCGTGACGGGCTGCTCGCCCTGGTCAATGCCAATCCGGATGTTGGCCTGCCCGAACTGTTCGCCGTCAAGAACAACGCCAAGCCACCGGTCAATGACCAGTTCTCGCTCGGCGTGCGCCAGCGCATCGGCATTTTCGAAACCTCGCTCACCGCTTCCTATCAGCGCGGGCGAAACGGCTATACCAACCTGTTTGCGACCCGAAACGGGGGCGGTTTCGGCAGCTGCTGCGATGCGACGTCCCTCGCCGCAGTCCGCGCGGCGGGCTATTCCAACGTGCTGATCGGCTATGACGGGCTCGATACCCGCTACAAGGCGCTCTATTTCACGCTCGACAAAAATTACACCAAACAGTCGGGATGGGGGCTGAACGTCGCCTACACGCTCAGCAAGTCGGAGAAGAATGGCGGCGACCTGTTCAGCCTGGATGCGCCGACACCGGATTCCTATGGCTGGCGCGCTTCGCCGGGCGACGAACGTCATCGCCTGGTGCTATCGGGCATCGTCGATCTACCGCTCGGCTTCCAATTCTCGACCCTGACCACCCTGGGTTCGGGTGAAGCCTATGCCGTTACCGACGGAACGAACGGCGCATCTTCCGGCCTGAATGATTTCACCGCCCGCTATCCCAAGAAGAATTGCATCAAGGGCGTCTTCGCCTTCTGCGAAGTGAACATGACGCTGGCGAAGACCTTCCCCCTCTTCGGCAAAAACGACCAAGTCAATTTCGCCGTCGATGTGCTCAACGTCTTCAACAACAAGAATTTCAGCGGGTTCGACGGCTTCTTCAACAACAGCATCAATCCTGCGACAGGGCAGATCATCGATCCGCTGGACCCGGCCGATGGCCGTTATGCAGCCAATCTGATGACCCTACCGCGCCGTATTCAATTCCGCGTCGGCTATCGCTTCTGATGGCTGCGCATCCCGCAGCGGACCGGTTCTGCACGGTCTGGTCCGCTGCGGTTCTGCAACTGGAGTAAACTATTGCTGGACAGACGGACGTTCGTTGGCACGGCGGGAATGGGTTTGGCCGGGCTATTGTCGGGTTGCACCACGCGCGCGCCGGAGGTGCCGGTTGCTGCGGGACCGATCGCGGTGGATGGATGGACCAAGCTGGACCATCGCCCCGCGCTGGATGTAGAGGTCAGCCCGCTGATCGACGATATCCAGAAGCTGGCCTTTCGTTATTTCTGGGAAGTCACCGACGAAAAGACGGGTATGGCGCCCGATCGCTGGCCCACCCCGTCCTTCGTGTCGATTGCCGCCGTCGGCTTTGCGCTGACCGCTTATCCGATCGGCGTCACCCATGGCTGGATCAGCCGTGACGAAGCGCGGCAGCGGACGTTGACGACGCTGCAATTCCTGGTCGCCGCGCCGATGGGCGACAAGCGCACGCAGGTCAGCGGCAATCACGGCTTCTTCTATCATTTCCTCGGCTCTACCAAGGGCTATCGTTTCGCTCTGTCCGAACTCTCGACGATCGACACGGCACTGCTGATGGCCGGCGTGCTGTTCGCGCAAAGCTGGTTCGACGATCCGCTGCATCCCGATGAGGTGAAGATCCGCGATCTGGCGGAGAGGCTCTATCGCGCGGTGGAATGGACCTGGATCACGCCGCGTGCGCCGTTCGTATCCATGGGCTGGCATCCTGAAAGCGGCTTCATCCGCTCGGACTGGGAAATTTATAATGAGGGTATGATCCTATACATATTGGGCATGGGGTCACCCACCTTCCCCCTGCGCGACGACACATGGAATGTGTGGAGCACCCAGTTCGAAACCAGCTGGTCGTCGCGCTGGGGCGATCCGCATCTGCATTTCGCGCCGATGTTCGGCCATCAATATAGCCATGTCTGGGTCGATTTCCGGGATATTCGCGACCGCTACATGGCCGGCAAGGGCATCGACTATTTCGAAAACAGCCGCCGCGCCACCTATGCCCAACGCAACTATGCGATGGAGAATCCGGGCGGCTGGGCCGGCTATGGCGCGGACTGTTGGGGGCTGACGGCCTGCGACGGGCCTGGCGATTTCAAGATGACGCTGGCCGGCAAGGAACGGGAATTCTACAGCTATTCCGCGCGCGGACCCGGCGAACGGGATGACGGGACGCTGGCACCGACGGCGCTGCTCGGCTCCCTCCCCTTTGCGCCGGAAATCGTCGAGCCGACCATCCAGGCCATGTATTTCCGCTATGGCGAGCAGCTTTACGACAAATATGGCTTCCTCGACAGTTTCAACCCGACCATCATCCGCCGGCCGGCCCAACCCTTCCGCCATGGCGAATTTCGCCTGGGCGTCGGCTGGGTCGACAAGGATTATCTGGGCATCGACCAAGGGCCGATCGTAGCGATGATCGAAAATTATCGCTCCGGCCTGGTCTGGAACACGATGAAGAAAAATCCGCATGTCAAACGCGGCCTGCAACGAGCCGGCTTTACCGGCGGATGGCTGGGGTGACGACGACTTGGCAACGGAAGGGGTGATGGCCTGCGATAGGCACTATCACCCCGCCAGTTTTAGAAACGCCCTTCGAAGCTCAGCCCCAATATGCGCGGCTCGATAAATGTGCCGCGCACGCGCCTGTCGAAATCGGTGAAGAACTGGCTGGGCTTTTGCACGTCGAAGATATTCGTCGCAGTCAGGAAGGCGCCGACATGCTCGCCTTGCCAACCGATTTTGGCGTTGACCAGCGTGCGGCCGGGAATGTCACGAAACGCCTGATCGACCGTATCCTGATAATAGGCGCTGCGATAATTGGCGTTGAGATTGGCGAACAGACCGTTTGGATGATGGAATGTCGCGCCACCGGATATCGTCCAATGCGGCGCACGGGCAAATTCATTGCCCTGCGCGGCCGCCGACAATGATCCGATCATGACGTTGAATTCCTGAAACTTCGTATTGCTGTAACCGGCACCGGCATAGAGGTTGAGCGTCGGGGTCGGCCGACCGCTGAGCTCCACTTCGACACCGTAGAGGCGCGACTTGCCGGCATTGACCACCTGTGTGTCGAACACCGCGCCGGGGGTCAGCTGGACCGACACCTGCTGATCCTTCCAGTCGATCCAATAGGCATTGGCGTTAAGCGTCAGGCGACGATCGAACCATTCGGACCGCAGCGCAAATTCATAGTTCCACGTATATTCCGGATTGAAATCATAGGCTTGCGCACGTTGCTGGTTCAGGCCCGCGCCGCCTGCACGATAGCCGCGCTGGGCGGTGAAGCTGAGTGATACGTCCTGCGCCAGATCATAGGTCAGACCGATCTTTGGCAGCCAGGCGGTATAGGTGACGGGGCGCACCGGCTCGACGCTATTGGCGTTTGCCGCCGTCGCCCGCAATATCGCGTTGAGTTGCGTGATGATCGGTGCCAGCGCCGGGATCGAGAGGTTGGCAGGATCGGGCAGCGCCCGGTCGATCACGACGGTCTGGGTGGCGCCACGTTCCTGCGTTTCATGATCGTAGCGCAAGCCGGCATTGATCCTGAAGCGATCAGTGACGGGAAAGGTCAGGTCGGCGAAACCGGCGTAATTTTCAGTCAGGCGCGGCTGCGACAGGCTGTTGCGGATCGGAACCACGCCGCCATAGAGATTGAGCACGGCGTTGACGGTGGCCTGCGGCAAGCCCATCGCTAGCAACTGCCGGTCCACGCCCAGTCGCGTGAGGTTTAGGCTCTGCGTCGCCTCGAACTGATAGCCGCGATTGTCGTCGCGCAGATAATAGCCGCCGATCAGACCATGAACCCAGCTTTTGTCGATGTTGAACCGCAATTCCTGCTGGAACGTTTTGACCGGATCGTAGACGCGGCTGGTCTGCCCCGGCGTCGGACCCCGATCGGGGTCCGCGATCGAGCGGAAGCGGATATCGCTATAATTGGTGACGGACGTGAGACTGAGGCCGCCGCCCAGATCATAGCCGATTTCCACCGTGCCGATATCGCTCTTCACCGTCTGCCGATCCATCACATCCTCCGTGGCGATCCGGTCGCGGCCGTCATAGGGCGCCTGGAATTCGCTGTAGAAGGTGCCGCGTTGATGACGGTCATGCATGAAGGTTGCGACGACGCGCAAAGCTGGCAGGAAATCGGGTGTGAGCAGCAACTTGGCCCGCAACGTCTCCGATTCACGGCGATCGGCGTCCCGATGGGTCGTGACATTGTGGATCAGGCCATCGGCTCGCGCAATTTCGCCGGCCAGGCGGAAAGCCAGCTGTCCATCGACCAGCGGGCCGCCGATGGCGGCGCCGACGCGGCGCTGCCCATCCTTGTCCGTCATCAGCGCGCGAAAACGGCCGGTCCATTCATAGCTGGGATCCGTGGTCCGAATGATGACCGCGCCGGCCAGTGCATTGCGACCCTGCACGGTCGATTGCGGGCCACGAAACACTTCCACCTGCGCGATATCGTACAGGTCGAGCGGCCCGGCCGTGAGCGCCGTGCGCGGCATGACCGCGCCGTCCAGATAGACGCTGGCCAAGGCGCCATCACCGCCGCCCGACACGCTGAAGGCGTCGATGCCGCGAATCGAGAAGGTCGTCTTGTTACCGTCCACCGCCAGATTGGGCGTCCGCTCCAATATGTCATAGACACTGATCAGATTCTGGTTGCTGATGGATTCGCTGGTGACAACTGCGACGCTGGCCGGGGTTTCCTGCAACGTGCGGTTGGTCTTTTGTCCAGTGACGATGATGTCGCCACTGTCCGCCGATGAAGCGGCCGGATTGGTGGCTGCAGGCGTCTGCGAATAGGCCAGAGGTGCGGTGCCCGCGAGCAGCAAGGCTGAACCGAGAAAACGAGAAAGCATAATATATCCCCCCACAAGATGAGGGCCCCCTAGAAACATATATGTTGCGAGTCAATATCAGTAGCAATATAGGCGCAACAGGAGGATTGGAAAAATGGGGGCGGCTCTTCTTATTGTCACGGCGCTGATGGCGTCGCTGGCCGGCATATTGCTATGCTGGCGGGCGTGGACGCGCCATGCGTTGAACTGGCGCGCCGGTGTTGGGGCGGCGCTCTTATGGAGCCTTTCGACCGGTGCCTGGACCATCGGCTTTGGCGCGGAAATCGGTATTGCGCTTGCGCTGGAGACGGCAGCTTTGCTGGCCTTCGCCTTCATCCTGACCCGGATCGAGATACGTCCTGTCCAGACCGTGCGGGACCGGACGGCACCACCCCTTCCCCGCCGCCGCTATGGCAGGGGGATCGCGCGCGCGCTGACGGCGGGGCTGCTCGGCTTTGCCGCCGCCATCGGCCTGGCAGTGCTGTTCGCCACCCGCGCACCGCTGGCGGAGCAGACGCGCCTCATCCTCGCGGCGCTGGCCATGCCCTCGCTCTGGTGTGGAGCGATCGCCTGGACGGTCTGCGATCGACGCCTGCTGCTTCAGGTCGGCGTCTTCCTTGGCCTGGCGGCGACCAGCGCCGGCATCACTTTCATCACGGCCTGATCCATGCAAATACCCAAAAGTCTGACCCGCGCCGCCATGGAGGGCCATGGCCTGCTGGGCGTCCTGTTCGGTGCGGTCATTTATGTCCTGTGCCTGACGGGGTCGATCCTGGTCCTGGTGGATCAGATCAGCATCTGGGAACGACCGGACGCGCCGGCCATCACCAGTCTGTCGGACGCGGATATCGCCGCCATATCCGCCCGCGCGCTGGCAAAGGCGCAACAAGCGGGCGTGGCCCACGACATCTATATGCAGATGCCGACGGACGAACTGCCGCGCATGACCGTCTACGGCTATGACGAAAAAGGCGATCATCGCGACTGGAATGTCGATGCGACGGGACAGTTGGTGCCGCATGCCGAGACGCCCTGGCTGGAATTCATGCAATTGCTGCATTTCAACCTGACCTTGCCCGGCGCAATCGGCCGTTACATCGTCGGTATTTTCGGCACGATCCTGCTCGCCAGTATCGTCACAGGCCTGCTGGCGCATCGGCGGATCCTGAAGGACGCCTTTCGCCTGCGCTGGGGCGGGTCGCGGCGGCTGACCAATGCCGACCTGCATAATCGCGTCGGGGTCTGGGCCTTGCCCTTTCATCTGATCGTGGCGCTGACCGGATCGCTGCTCGGCCTGGCCGGCCTTATCACCATCATTCTGGCCATGGTCGCGTATAAGGGCGATCAGGAGAAAGCGATCGCTTCGTTGCTCGGCCCGCAGGCCGGCATAGATATGCGCGCTGCGCCACCGCCGGACGTGGCGCGGATGCTGCGCGATATCCAGCGGCGCGCGCCCGGCGCGGCCGTGACTCAATTGGCGATCGAACATGCTGGCACCGTCGGGCAACAAGTGCGCATCATGGTCGCGGCGCCGCGCCATCTGGCACGGAACGAAGCCTTTCTGTTCAGCGCGGATGGCGGTTTCAAATGGCGGGCGGGGCTGACCGACGGCAATGCGGGTATGCGCATCTATGGCATGATCACGCCGCTGCATTACGGCACCTATGGCGGGATAGCGCTCAAGATCATCTACGCGCTGCTCGGCATGGGGCTGACCTTGATCGTCGCGACCGGGGGCAATGTGTGGCTGGCCAGACGGCGCGAGCAGGGCCGCGCCACGTCGCGCCTGGAACGCCTGTGGATCGCGCTGATATGGGGCCAGCCGCTGGTGATCGTGACGGTCGCGCTGCTGACACTGCTGGGGCCGGTCCCGGCCGTTGCCAGCTACTGGGCCATGACCACCCTATGCTGGACCGCCGCACTTGCCATGCCTGCGCTATCGACCACGGCCCGCTTCCGCACCAGCCTGGGCATCGCCACGGCGGCCACGCTTGTCGTTCATGCCGCGTTGCGCAGCGCGGACGATCCGGCGATCCTGATCATCGACGTCGGCGTGGCCCTGATCATTGTGACCAGCATGACGAGGGCCTTTATCAAGCAACGATCGGCCGCTTTAGCCATCGTGCGGTAAATGCCGTGATCGCGCACGCCGGCGGTCCAAAAATATGAGAACCGCTCGAAAGCCTTTTTCTCCGGCAGGCAAGTTTTTCTCGCTTTATCTCTACCATGTCAATTGAGATATAGGGATCGACTGAAGGAGATTTCGCCATGGGCCGGCCAGGCAATGCCCAAACACCCCATATTCTGACTGTCCCCGGATTGATGAACAGCGGCCCTGGCCATTGGCAAAGTCAGTGGGAAACCCTGTTCCCGGCCTGTCATCGCGTCGACCTGGGCAGTTGGGACCGCCCCCATCGCAACAGTTGGGTCAACCGGCTCGACCAGACCATCAATGCATTGGACGGCCCCATATTGCTCGCGGCACATAGTCTTGGCTGCCATGCCGTCGCATGGTGGGCCGCTCTGGCCTGCCCGAACTGGAGCGACAAGATACAGGGAGCCTTGTTGGTGGCTCCGCCCGAAGTCGATGCGCGGGCAGCAGACAGCCGTTTGCACGGCTTCGCACCGCTGCCGCAAAGACTGTTGCCCTTTCCTTCCATCTTCGTCGCCAGCCATAACGACCCCTATATGCCGTTCGAGCGATCGCGCGAATTGGCGCAGGCATGGGGAAGCCAGTTTGCCGATGCGGGCGAAACGGGTCATATCAATGCGCAATCCGGATTGGGTGATTGGACGTTCGGGCGGTTCCTTCTGACGCGGCTTGCAAAGGGACAGGCATCGGCCCGCCATGGCAAGGGGGACGCATATGTTTCGGATCGGGGAATTGGCGACGGATCGCTGCACTATCCATCATGATGGCAAGACGGTGATCCACGCCGACTAAGGGTATGAGGGGGCAGGACAATGGCTGAGGCGGTTACAGGCGAACAGGATCGCGGGGCAGCGAAGATCCTGCGCATCTTGGGTGGGAAGGAGGATAGCTGGGCCATCTGGATCGGCCTTTCCATCGTTCTGGCCAGCGCCGCGCTTTTTTCTGCCGGTGGCAGTTTGCGATGGCTGGCGGTCCTGCCCCCCAAATGGTCCGATATCTGGCAGGTTATCGCCGATCTGGCGCAAAACTGGCCGCGCTATGGTGCCCAGTTCCTGTTCTGGCTTGCTGCCTTTTCCCTTACTCTCGTTGCGCTGGGGCAGCAGGTGCGCCGCTTCGTGCCGGCCTTCTCTCTGCTCTACCTCGCCGCCTATGGCATATTCGTCCTTGGCCAGTGGGAAGGGGCGGTGCGTTACAATCTGGAACCGCCGCTGGTCGCGTTGTTTGCCGGCCTTGTCATTGCCAATAGTGTGCGACTGCCGGCATGGCTGACATCGGCCTTGCGCGGGGAATTGTACGTGAAGACCGGGATCGTCCTGCTGGGCGCGACCGTGCCCTTCTCCCTGATCGCCCTGGCCGGTCCGATAGCCATCCTGCAAGCGTCGATCGTATCCGTCGTCACCTTCAGCGTCATCTTTCTGGCAGCCGTCAAATTCGGTCTGGACCGCCGGTTCGCCGCGACTTTGGGCGTGGGCGGCGCCGTATGCGGCGTGTCGGCGGCGATCGCGGTCGCAGGCGCTGTCGGTGCGAAGAAGGAAGACACATCGGTCACGATCACGATCGTCATCGTCTGGGCGATCGTGATGATCTTTGCCCTGCCCTTCGTGGCGCGCGCATTGTCGTTGCCGACGGGCATCGCAGGCGCGTGGATAGGCACATCGGAATTTGCCGATGCGGCCGGCATTGCGGCAGCGCAGGCCTATGGCGGCTTTGCAGGCAAGGTCGCGGGCATAGAGGGCACGAGCGATCAGGCGCTGCAAGCCTTCACGCTGATGAAGGTCGTGGGCCGCGACGTCTGGATCGGTATCTGGGCGGTGGTGCTGGCCATCGTCGCGACGACGCGGTGGGAGGAGCGCACAAGCGGATCGCACCCTGACGTGCGAGAGATATGGCGCCGCTTTCCCAAGTTCATCCTGGGCTTCTTTCTTGCGTCAGCGCTCATCACGGCCCTGACCGCCAGCTACAGCCTGACAGACTATAACAAGGTGGCCGTGCCCGGCCTGATCGCGCCGATCAAGGATCTGCGCAGTTGGGCCTTTATCTTCTGCTTTCTCAGTATCGGCCTGACGACCCGATTTTCGACTCTGTCAGCCGGCGGCCGAAAGCCATTTGGCGCCTTTGCGATCGGCGTCGCCGTCAACCTGATCCTTGGCTTCATCCTGTCGGTCCATATATTCGGCGATTATTGGGCACGATTGGGCCAATGAGCTTCATCTCTGCCATTCGTGCGCTTGTCGCGCCCGATCGCCCTTGCACAGGATGCGTTCATTTTACGGATGCGCCCGATCTGATCGAGCGCGAATTCGTCGGAATCGCCATTTTATCCTCTGCGCACGCTTCGGTTCGCGGTGATGATGGTCTGTGCCAACATCATGATCGGATGACGAATGGCCGCCAACGATGCGACGCTTTCACCCTAGAAGCGCGTTGTAACGGTCGTCCCAAAGCGAACCGACCTTGATTTTCTGCGGCAGGAAGCCCGCGTCATGGAATGTGTCGGCCACGGCCTGTTGCGACGCGACCGCCTCTTTGGTCACCGGCAACAGGTCCGTCGGCTGGCTGGCGCTGCGTAACTGGTCCAGCACATAGGACAGCGGCACTTCTATTTCTTTCGCCAGTGCTTGGGCGAAACGCTCTTCATTCTTCGCCTTCCAGGCAAAGCCCTGTTTGAGCAATTGCAAATAGGCGCCGACCTGCGCCGCCTTGACCGGATCGGCCAACGCATCGACATGGGCCGAAGCGTATAGTTGCCCGACAGGAAGCCCAGCGCGGTTTTGAGAACATGCGCGCCCTGGGTTGCGACCGCCCGCTGGATCTGGAAACCGTAAATGGCCCAGGCGTCGATGGCGCCGTTGGAAAAGGCGGCCATCCCGTCCGTAGGCGACATGGCGACGGGATGGATATCCTGCCAGCCAAGCCCCACCGACTGCAGCATGCGAATGAGGAAATATTGCGACGTCGTCGCACGGACATAGGCGATGCGGCGCCCTTTAAGATCGGCCAAATCGCGGATGGGCGAATGGCGAGGGACCAAAATCACCTGATTATTGACGTCGCCAACGATGGTTGCGACCTGCCGAAAGCTCTGAATCGACGAAGCGGCGGCAAAGACAGGCGGAATTTCGCTCATCGTGCCGAAATCCAGCGAACCGCCGTTCAGCGCTTCGATCACGAGATGCCCAGACTGGAAGAGGCTGTAGTCGACGCCGAAGTCTTTTGGTTTCAGCCCGGCCGTGCGCAGGATGAGTTCATAACCGCCCTTGCTGTACGACGAACGCAGCTTCCCCCCGCCAGCACCGGGCGAAGCACCGCAGCCACCCAACATGGTGAAGGCCAGACCGGCACCCACGGCACCAAGCAAGGTTCGGCGGTCATGCCGTCTATCGGTCACACATGATCCTTTATATTGGACAGCGCCTGCAAAGATTGATGGCGCGGACGCCGGCGATCACCGCGTCATTCGGCTGCGATCGCGGCCGGTGCGGCACGGGCGTGGCGGTTTTGGACGAACGGCAGGCCAAGATGGCCACGCAGCGTGTCATGCGCATATTCGGTCCGGAACAGCCCCCGTGCCTGCAACAACGGCACCACGCGGTCGACGAAGATCGCGAAGTCCGCCGGATTGGTGACGCGCAGGTTGAACCCGTCCGATGCGCCATCCAGAAACCAGCGCTCGATTTCGTCCGCCACGGTTTTGGGCGAACCCACGAAGGGGTTGGCGCGCGCGGCAAAACGCCAGGCGGTTTCGCGCAGCGTCAGATTGTCCCGCTGCGCCGTGCGAATGATGCGTTCGGCCCGGCCCTTATAGCTGTTGAGCGACAGATGGCTGACGTCCGGGAAGGGGGCGTCCAGATCATATTGCGTAAAATCATGATAGTTGAACGGCCGGCCCAGCTGCACCAGCGCCTTGTTCAGGTCCAGCTTGCCATTCTGCTCCTCCTCGATCGCGCGCGCTTCCTCATCTGTGTCAGCGATGATCGGGATCAGCCCGGGCAGGATCAGAATATGATCGGGGTTGCGGCCGAGCGCCGTCGCACGGCGCTTCACATCCGCATAATATTCCTGCGCCTGATCGAAGCTTTCGGCATTGGCATAGATGCCTTCGGCGATCGCGGCGCCCAGCGCCCTGCCCTGTTCGGATTCGCCAGCCTGGAAGATGACCGGCTGCCCCTGCGGCGAACGCTGGATGTTGAGCGGACCGGCCACGGAAAAAAAGGCGCCCTGATGGTTGAGCGGATGCTGCTTGCCCTTGTCCAGAAAGACCGCATTGGCCTTGTCGCGCGGAAAAGCGTCGTCCTCATAACTGTCCCACAAGCCTTGCACGACGTCGACAAATTCGCGGGCGCGGGCATAGCGTAGCTTGTGATCGAAATGCTCCTCACGGCCATAGTTGCGCGCGGCTCCTTCCAGGCCCGTAGTCACGACATTCCAGGCGGCGCGCCCCCGGCTGATCAGGTCGAGCGAGGCGAACTGGCGCGCGACATTGAAGGGTTCCCAATAGGAGGTGGTCAAGGTGCCGGCGAGGCCGATCCTGCTGGTTGCGGTCGCGACGGCTGAGAGCAGCGTCAGCGGTTCCAGGCGGTTGAGGAAATGCGGCGCCGTATCTGGCGTGATGTAAGGAGAATCGACGATGAAGACGAGGTCGAACTTGGCCGCCTCCGCCTTGCGGGCGTTGTCGATATACCAGTCAATGTTGACGCTGGCATCGCCAGGCAGATCCGGATGCAGCCAGCCATTTTGCGTGGTGCCGACGCCGCTCAAGATAGCGCCGAGGTGAAGTTGTCGACTGGCTGTCATAAAAATTCATCCATTCCAATGACCGGTGCAGCACTGAATATCCGTCGTGACGACATGATGATTGTCGATCCGTCGGAGCCGCAGATTGATCATTGGAACGCTATGCTCCAACGCTTGCACCAACAAATGAGTTCGTGACCAGATTATTTAGCAGAACTTATAACGCTTCTGATATTCGGCATTTCTTCGTAGGAAGAACGGGATGGAGCGGATTGGTCGATCAAGCACCGCTGCCCGCACCGAAGCGGGATTTTAGAGACGCTGGACAATGACATGAGGAAACCGAAGTCGAACATCAATCATGGCGACGACCTATGTGATTGAACGAAAAGGAAACACGCCATTATAGCGAATATTGGATCTTTCGCATCCTGAAGCGATGCAAATAATATGTGAAATTCCAAAGCTGGGAACTGCGCTTCTCATTTCCCAGCGCCACCTTCCGCTTCCTATGCATCGCCATCGACAAGTTTTGAGGATTGATGGCGTAAATGACGAATCTATCTCCTGCTATCCGCCGTGCCGCGCCGTCGAGGCTGGCGCCGCGCATCTATGGCGTGGCGCGCGATGGAGATGGGCCGCGCGTTGCGGCACCTACCAACCGCGCATCCTTTAGCGAGGAAAGGCTGCATCGCCAGCAGCAACTCGCCGCATCGCTGCGCCTGCTCGCCCATCATGGCGTGGAGCCGGGACTGGCAGGGCATTTGAGCGCCCGCGACCCGGAACATACGGATCATTTCTGGGTCAATCCGGTGGGTGTGCCCTTTTCCCACATCCGGGTATCCGACCTGCTGCGCATCGACAGCGACGGCCGCGTGGTGGAGGGCGATGGCCCCGTAAACCTGTCCGGCATTCCCTATCATCATGCCGTCCAGCGCGCGCGGCCCGGTGTCGTGGGAATCGTGCATGCGCATAGTTTCCACGCCAAGACATGGTCCGCCTTTGGCCAGCCGATCGAACCGATCATAGCCGACGTTGCCATTTTCCATGACGATCAGGTCGTTTTCTTACCCGATCGCCCGGAGGGAAAAAGCCAGGCGGAGACATGGGCACAGATAGCGGGGCAGTTTGCCCGCGAACTGAGCGATCGCAACATCCTGCTGTGGCGCAACCATGGTCATTGGACCGTCGGTGACAGCGTCGAAGCCGCTGCCTGGCGCTTCATCGCCTATGAAAGCGCCGCGCGAGTCCAATTGGCTGCCCTCGCAGCGGGGACACCATTAACCGATCCGCCGAAGCGCGCACCTTCGCACGAACAGCGCGAAGCATGGGCCTGGCTCAGCTTCCTGCCCTATTGGGATGAGATCGTCCGCGCCGAGCCAGATCTGCTCGATTGATGCCCGCTCCTTCATCCTTTTCGCGGCGCGGTCTGCTGTCCAGCGCCGGTGCCTTGGCGCTTGCCGGGTGCAGGCCATCCGCCAAGGCGCAGAGGCTTTCGGACGTTACCCTGCGCGTGTGGCGATACAAGAATACTGCGGGCAATTTCATGGCCGCCGCAGGCCTGGCGGACATGCCGTACAAGGTTCGCTATGTCGATCTGCCGGGTGGGTCGCTGGTGCTCAATGCCTATGCGGCCGGCGAACTCGATTATAGTTATATGAGCGAAATTCCGCCGGCTTTCGCCATCCAGTCAGGCACGCCGATAAAATTGATCGCGACGCACCAGGGCGATGTGAACAATAGTGGCGTGTTGGTGGGCAAGTCCTCACCCGCGCGCCGGTTCGAGGATTTACGCGGGCGGACCATCGCCTACACGCCCAACACCAACAATTATTATTATCTGCTGAAATTGCTGGAAGCGCACGGCATGACGTTGAAGGACGTCAAGGCAGTGGGCCTGCCGGTAAGCGACGCCAACGCCGCCTTTACCCGTGGCCATGTGGAGGCGACCGTAGCGAGCGGCATATCGGCGCTGCTGACGGAAAAGCTGCTGGGCGGGCGGTGGATCATATCCAACGTCAAAGGCATATATTCGGGCAATTTCTGCATCTCCGCGCATCCCGACGCGCTGGGCGATCCGCTCAAACGCGCCGCGATCCGGGATTATCTGCGCCGTGAACAGACCACATGGCAATGGATCGGCCATAACCCCGCGCGCTGGGCCGCGCTGTCGGGTCAGTTGAGTGATCAATCGCCGGCCCTGTTCGAGCGGCTGGCGCGCGAAGCCAGCCGGCCCGCGCTGATCGTGCCGCCGGCGGCCGATGCCATCGCCAGCCTTCAACAAGTGACCAGCGACCTTTTCGCATTCGGGTTGGTGCGCGGCGAATACGACATGTCGGGATTGTGGGAAGCCGGGCTGATCTGATTCCGGGTCAGGCATTCAAGACGGAATAACGTTAAAATGGGGGAAATTTCAATGTTCGATACCAAGACAATGCTACGCGTCGCTTTGCTCTCGTCGGCTCTGAGCGCCGGTGTGGGGACAGCATCGCAGGCCATTGCTCAAGGGGCACCGGCCGCAACCGAAGCGGAGACGGATTCAACCATCGTCGTCATCGGCAATCGCAGCCGCGCCACCACTGTTATCGACAGCCCCGCGCCGATCGACGTGATCGACGAGAGCCAGTTGGCCACGCTGGGCGCCAATAGTTCGCTGCGCGATGCGTTGGGCGTGTTGTTGCCCAGCTTCAATTCGCTGACGGTCAGTTCATCGTCCTGGAACAGCGTGGCGCGACCTGCGGGTCTGCGCGGCCTTGGCGGATCGCATGTACTGGTGCTGGTGAATGGCAAGCGGCGACACAATAGTTCATTGCTCAACCTGTCGACCGGCAGCGTCTATCAGGGCGCCAATTCGGTCGATATCGACCTGATCCCCGCCGCCGCGATCAAGCGAATCGAAGTGCTGCGCGACGGCGCGGCCGCGCAATATGGATCGGACGCGATCGCCGGCGTGATCAACATCGTGCTGAAAGACGATGCGCAGGGCGGGACGCTCAGCCTGAACGCGGGCAAGCGCTACAGCTATCTGGGCAATAGCGACGGTCGCAATATCGAGGCCGGCGGCAATATCGGCTTCAGGCTGGGCGAAGGCGGCTTCCTGAACATCGCTGCCAATGCCAGGGACAATAATCATGCCCGACGCGCTATCCCGGCGACCGGCGCCTTCTATTATCCCGCCAACGGCCAACCGGACCCGCGCGAAAATCGCGACAAGACCGCCTTCACCGGCGGCCTGCCCGATCTGCGCGCGCTGACCATCCTGTATAATGCCGAGTTGCCCTTATCGCCCGGCGCTACAGTCTATTCTTCGTCGACCTGGTCCACCCGAGAGGCCGTCATCGGCCAGAATTTCCGCCGGCCCAATTCGACCAATGCCGTGCTGTCCATTTTCCCGGACGGCTATGCGCCCAATTACACGCTAGATGAGCGCGACTTTCAGGCACTGGGCGGCGTCAAAGGGGAAAGTGGCGGCTGGAACTGGGACATTTCCAGCACCTATGGCGAAAACCGGTCGAAAAACGGTTCGACCAACAGTTTGAACGCCTCGCTGGGCAGCGCAAGCCCCACCAAGTTCTGGACCTTTACCGCAAAATTCAAACAGTGGACGAACAATGTGGATGTCTCAAAGGGGGTCGACATCGGTCTTGCCGAGCCACTGAAAATCTCTTTCGGCGCGGAACATCGCTATGAGCAGTTCCAGACTATTGCAGGGGATCCGGCCTCCTATGCCAATGGCCTCTATCGCTATCCCGCCGGGACGCCGCTTGCGGGGCGCTACGCCACGATCGGCGCGCAGGGTGCGATCGTACTGACGCCCGAGGATGCCGCCAAACTGAGCCGCAACAGCTATGCCGCCTATGTCGACATCGGCTTCAACCCGATCCCCCAATGGTTCGTCGCGGTGGCAGGGCGGGCCGAACATTATGACGACAGCGCGGGTGACACGCTGAACGGCAAATTCACGACCCGTTTCGACTTTACCGATAATTTCGCGATCCGAGGCACTGTGAGCAACGGCTTCCATGCGCCCGCGCTGGCACAGTCGGCCTTCGCGCAGACATCCAACCAATATACCACGGTGAACGGCGTACAGACCTTCATCACCGCCAAATCGGTACGGCCCGGCACGCCGATCGGCGACGCGCTGAGCGCAAAGGCACTGACGCCGGAGAAATCCTTCAACCTGTCGGCTGGCTTCACCTACAAGCTGGGATCGCGCCTCAACTTGTCGGTCGATGCTTATCAGATCAAGCTGGACGATCGCATCGCCCAGACCGGCTATTTGACCGGTGCGGGGGTCAGCGCGATCCTGGTCGCCAACGGGTTCGATCCCAACTATTCGGTCCGCTATTTCGCAAACGCGATCGACACCCGCACGCGCGGCGTGGAGGCCGTGCTGAACTATCTCCAGCCATTGGGCGTGGACAAGTCGTTGCGCCTGACCGCAGGCTATAATTACAACAAGACCAAGATCACAAGTGTTGCCGCCAATCCCGCGGAACTGGCCGCGCTCAATCTGACTCTCTTCGATCGGCAAGCGCAGGGCTATATCGACCGCAACCTGCCGCGCACCAAGCTGATCCTTGGGCAGGATCTGGCGCTTGGCAATCTGAAGCTGAACCTGCGAGAGACACGCTATGGCAAGGTCGCTTTCCTGGGCACGGCGGCGGCGAGCGACCAGTTTTACGGCGCCAAGTGGATCGCGGACATCGACCTGTCCTTCCAGGCGACGAAGAATGTGAACGTCGCAATCGGCGCGAACAATTTCTTCGACACCTATCCGGACAAAAATACGTTGCCCGATACAAATGGCTTCCCGCCTTATCCGGCGCAGTCCCCCTTCGGCTTTTACGGCGGCTATTATTATGGCCGCCTGTCGTTCAGCTTTTAAAAGGAGAAACAGGCATGGCCCACCACTCCGGCACGCTCAAACTCGGCGCTTTCCTGTCGGGCCATGGCTCGCACAATGCCAGTTGGCGCCTGCCGGAGGTGGACGAAGACGCATCCCGCAGTTTTGCTCCTTACGCGCGGGTAGCGCAGAAATTGGAGGAAGGATTGTTCGATGCGATTTTCCTCAACGACAGCGTTGCCGTGCCCGAACTGGACCCGAAATCGCTGGCACGAAGCGCGCAGGGAATGCGCTGGGATCCGTTGACCCTTCTTCCCGCCTTGGCGGTGGTGACGCGCCGGATCGGCCTCATCAGCACCGCCAATACCACCTATAACGAACCCTATACGCTCGCCCGGCGGCTCGCCTCGCTCGATCATCTCAGCGAAGGGCGTGCCGGTTGGAACCTCGTCACGTCGCTGGGCGGCGGCGAAAATTTCAACCGGGACGATCATTTGCTTCATGCCAAACGCTATGAACGAGCGGAGGAATTTTTCGACGTCATCACCGGCCTGTGGGATAGTTGGGAAGACGATGCGTTCGTTCAGGACAAGGCGAACGGCATCTGGTCCAACCCGGACAAGATGCACTTGCTGAACCACAAGGGCGCCCATTTTTCGGTCCAGGGACCACTCAATTCCGCACGGCCGGTGCAAGGCTATCCGGTAATCGCCCAAGCCGGCTCCTCCAACGACGGCCGCGAACTGGCCGCGCGTACAGCGGAACTGATCTTTACCGCCGCGCAGACGATCGAAGAGGCGGAGGCTTTCGACGCAGACGTCACCGCGCGGCTGGCCAGATATGGGCGCAAACGCGCGGATGTGCGAATATTGCCGGGCGTATCCGTCTATGTCGGCGACAGCGCGCCGGACGCCCGTGCCCGTTATGAGGCATTACAGGATTTACTCGACCCGATATCGACGCTCAAGGGAATTTCGCATTTCGTCAATATCGGCATCGACCTGTGGACGCTGGATCTGGACGAACCGATCGTCCTGCCCTCCGTCATCCCGGTGACGAACACGCATAAAAGCCGACAGCAATTAGTAATAGATCTGATCCGACGCGAGCAGCCGACGGTTCGTCAATTGCTGCGCAAGATGGTGGCAGGAGGCCATCGTATCCTCTTTGGCAGCGCGCAGGATATTGCGGACGATTTCGAACATTGGTTCCGTGCCGGGGCGGCCGATGGGTTCAATATCATGTTCCCGGACCTGCACGGATCAGTGGACCGGTTCGTCGAGCAAGTCATACCCGAATTGCAGCGGCGCGGGCTGTTTCGCACCGATTATGAGGGGCCGACATTGCGGGACAATCTGGGCCTTGCGCGACCGCGCAATCGCTTTTCCGCTGCGCGGATCGACCATAGCCCCGCCATCAGGCGCTAACAGCCGCGGGCATACAAGTTCGGCCCCCAGACGCCGGCAGCTGGGGGCGGATATCGATGCCCGATCGCAAAGCCGGCTGGATCGCGAGGGTAGCCCTGCTCTCATCGCCTCTGCCATGCCCGGACCTGCGCAGATGGTCCGGGCAGATCATCATCGCAACACGAAGCCACCGTCGGGATACAGGGTCGAGCCCGTGACGAAGCCGTTCTGCATCAAAAATAGAACGGTTGAAGCCACTTCCTTTTCGGTTCCGGGGCGTCCTACAACGGACATGTCCCGGTAGCTGTCAAAGGCTGCTTCACGGATTTCGGCAGGGCGCTGCCTCCATAAATGGCCGTCGATGGTGCCTGGCGATATGCAGTTCACGCGGATGGGCGACAGGTCGACCGCCAATGCGCGCGCCAGCCCCTCGATCGCGCTGTTGCAGGCGACATAGGCTGGAATGCCCTTGATCGGCCGCGCGCCTGCCGCACCTGCCATCAACGTGATCGACCCGTCAGGCGCGAGATAGGGGAGCGCATCGCGCACGGTCCAATATTGGCCCCAGAATTTCGAGCGAAACGGGCTTTCGGCGTCTTCATCGCTGATCTGGTCGATCGGCCCGAGCGTGTAGCTGGCTGCGGATATGAAGAGGTGATCGAACGCACCCACCCGATCGAAAAAGGCGCGGATGGACGGCTTGTCCGACGTATCGACGGGGTGCGCACTAGCGCAGCTTCCCAGTTCGGAGAGCGCTGTAGCGAGGCGCGCCTCGTTGCGGCCACCGATCACCACATGGGCGTCCTGAGCAATCGCCTGGCGCGCTACCTCCAGGCCGATGCCGCTGCCACCACCGATAATGATCGCGCGTTTGTTTGCAAGTGGCATGGCATAGGCTCCAAATAGGCGGGTTTTGACCCGGAATATGGACCTTCAGATAGCATGGAAATTTCGTCTGGTTTCGGGTATCAATTCCCGATCATCAGGACATAATTTCGAGAATACGATGATCTCCAGCGAACGGCTAAATGGTATTCGGGCCTTCGTGCAGGCGGAACAGTCCGGCAGTTTCGCCAAGGCGTCCGAGCGGCTGGGACTGTCCCAATCGGCTGTCAGCAAGGCGATCGCGCGGCTGGAATATAGGCTGGGCGTAAAACTTTTCTTCCGGACCACCCGGCATCTCAGCCTGACGGATGAAGGCCGTGCTTATTATCAAAGCTGCCTGCGCGCGTTGGCCGAACTGGCCAGTGCCGAGGCCGCGCTTGCGGATCGAAAAGCATCGCCGTCAGGCACGCTGCGCATCAACTTGCCCGAATTGTTCGGTCGCAAAAGGGTGATACCTGCCCTCCTGGATTTGGCGAACCGATATCCGTTGCTCAACCTGGACGTCAGTTTCGACAATCGGATCGTCGATCTGGCGGAAGAAGGATATGATCTCTCCGTTCGTATCGGCCACTTGCCAGACAGCAGCGGGTTGATCGCCAGGAAATTGGGCGAGCAGGACCTGCTTATCTGCGCTGCGGCATCTTATTGTGCGGCCCGGGATATTCCGACCGAGGCCGACGAACTTGGCAATCATCGCGCGATCACGCATCTGCGTGAGGGGCGTGAAGATCCCTGGCTATTCCTGGATGGGGACGGAGCGGTCAAACGGACCGTGGTGAGAGGATCGCATCGATTTGCGAGTTTCGACGCCATCGCCTCTGCAACGGTTGCCGGAATGGGGATTGCCCAACTGCCCGCCTGGCTGGTTGCAGATCAGCTGCGCTCCGGAGAGCTCATCTCGATCTTCCCCCATTTGCAACAGCCCAGATTGCCGATCCATGTCATATGGCTGGAAACGAGAGACATGACACCGCGCGTACGTGCGACGGTCGACGCACTTGTCAGCGCGCTTTCACCACCGTCGATCCTCTAGTAACCCTCGCCGTGTCTAAAAACCGACGCCCATCAGGCGTTCGCGTTGCCATCGCCGACGAAGAACCGGTCGATCACCTCTCGCGTCAGACGAGCGGGACGCAGGCTGCTCGCGTCGATGCAGCACCAGCTGGATTTGACTTCGGCCAGTACTTCCTCGCCACGGCGGATGACCGTTTCGTAGAAAGCGCGGGCGCCCTGGACCTTTTCCAGCAGCACGGTGGCGATGACATCGTCGTCCAGAAAGGTAGGCTTGCGATAGGTGATTTCATGCTTGAGCGCGACCCAGAGATGCTGGGCGACCGCTTCGGATGGGGCCAGCGCGCGCCAATGGTCCAGCACCGCCTCCTGCACCCATTTCAGGTAGCTGGCATTGTTGACATGACCCATGAAGTCGATGTCGGTCGGATCGATGCCGATCGGGAAGCGGTGGGGAATCGCGTTACTCACATGAATGTCAATAACAGGCCTGCACGCGTACTGATAGAGGGGATAGGCGGATGAACGGAAAAAGGGGCCGATCCGAAGACCGACCCCTTTTACCAACAGCTTCGTTCGTTGCGAGCCTGTCAAGAAGCGGCCAAAACAGCGCTTCCCGTTTCTCGACTGCGCTCGAAACGAACGGATCTTGGCGGTTTAGAAGCGCCAGCCGACGCTGCCGACCACCTGATGACGGTCGGTGTCGATGCCGAATTCGCTGGTCGTCGCCCCGTCTGCGAAGCGCAGCTTGGCATCTTCATATTTGGAATAGCGATATTCGACCTTGGCGAAGGTGTTGGCGTTGATCGCGCGCTCCACGCCCGCGCCGATCCGCCAGCCGTTCAGCTTGAAGGCCTCGTCGGTGCTTTCATTGGTGTTGCCGGCCAACACGTTCAGCTTCGTGTTGGTATAGCCGCCCTTCACATAGACGAGCGTGGCGGGATCGGCCAGGATACCGGCACGCGCACCGACATAGAGGTCGCGACCCTGCTTTACGCGGCCGAAGCCGAATTGGTCGGTATAGTCGCGGCGGCTGCTCTTGGAGGTCGAGTTAGTCCATTCGCCTTCAACGCCGACGACCGCGCTGCCGAGATTGACGTCATAGCCGGCGCCGACGCCGTAGAGCAGGCCGTCGATCTTCTGATCGTCATTGCCATTATCATTGTCCACGTCGCTGCCAGCACCCGTGCGGTCATAGCCAAGGATGGCTTCGACACGCGGGCCGGTGAAGGTCGGGCCGACATCCTGCGCCAAAGCGGGAGTGGCCACGGTGGCGCCGGCCAAGAGGGTTGCGACCATCAACTTACGCATAACAGATACTCCGTTCAAACATTCTCTCCCCTCTCTCAGGGGGTGAGACGCTCAAGCCGGGAGCGGCCGCCTTTGTTTCATGAACCTCAGATAAACGCTTGATTCTGTGCCATTAATGTCACGAAATTGGCTCCATTCGCCGTGCGACCGTGCCGAACGGACGATGAAGCGACGGAACGATTTTCAACATTCCACGACATTGACGGCCAATCCGCCCAGCGATGTCTCCTTGTAGCGGCTGGCCATGTCTTCACCTGTCTGGCGCATGGTTTCGATCACCGCGTCCAGGCTGACGATGTGGCGCCCGTCACCCTGGAGCGCGAGATAGGCGGCGTTGATCGCTTTTACCGCGCCCATCGTGTTGCGCTCGATACAGGGGATCTGCACGAGGCCGCCGATCGGGTCGCAGGTGAGGCCGAGATTATGTTCCATGCCGATTTCCGCGGCATTTTCGACTTGCGTGTTGGTGCCCCCCAGGACGGCGGCAAGACCGGCAGCGGCCATGGAGCAGGCCACGCCGACTTCGCCCTGACAGCCCATTTCGGCAGCGGAGATGGAAGCGCGCTTCTTGTAGAGGAAGCCGATCGCAGCGGCAGTCAGCAGGAAGCGACGCTCTCCGTCCCGGTCGGCGCCGGGCACGAAGCGGCGATAATAATGCAGCACCGCCGGGATGACGCCCGCCGCGCCGTTGGTGGGGGCGGTGACGACGCGACCGCCGGCCGCATTCTCCTCATTCACGGCGAGCGCGAACAGGCTGACCCATTCGAAAATCTGGGCGGGACCGAGCGCGTCCTGCTGCAAGCGCAGCCGCTGATGAATGGCGCGAGCGCGACGGCGGACCTTGAGGCCGCCGGGCAGCAGCCCCTCCTGCATCAGGCCCCGGTCGATCGACGCGCTCATGGCGTCGATGACATTGTCCAGGAAGGCTTCGGTTTCCGCCTGCACCCGCCAGGCGCCTTCGTTGCGCAGCACCAGCGTCGCGATCGACAGGCCGCTGACGTCGCCCTGCGCCAGCATTTCCGCGCCGGAGGAGAAGGGCCAGGGCTGGACGACATTATGGCCGAGCGGCGCGTCATCGCTGACCGGCACTACACCCGGCAGCACCGCGCCGCCGCCGATGGAATAATAGTCGCGTACGATCGGATCGTCACGCCCGTCCAGCCAGGCGGTGAAGCGCATGCCGTTGCTGTGCGCTTCCAGAAAATCACCCATGTGGAAGAGGAGATCACGCGCTTCCTCGAACGGCAGCCAGTGATCCACGGCGCTGCCCGCCCGAATGCGGCCATCGGTGCGGATCGCCGCCAGGATGGACCCGATCGCATCGGGATCGACGCTTTCGGGACGATAGCCCGACAGGCCGAGCAGGATGGCGCTATCCGTCGCATGGCCCCGTCCGGTCAGCGCCAGCGATCCGAACAATTCGCACTGCACCCGAACCGGCGTCTGCGGCAGCGTGTCCATGAACATCAGCGCGGCGCGCATCGGCCCCACCGTATGCGAACTGGACGGGCCGATGCCGATGGTGAACAGGTCCATCACGCTGATCGCGGTGGCCGCGTCGATCGCGCTCTTCGTCACATCAATAATCCTTGGAAATACGTACGTTGGCGCTTTCGCGCCCGAGGGTGGAGATGGCCGCCAGCAGGGATAGCCAGCGCGTGACCTGATATTCCATGCGGGTGGCGCTGTAGCCCTGACCGTCGGTGATCAGTTCGACATAGGTTTTGCGGGTAAGATATTTGCCAGCCGCGATCGACGTACCCTGCCCCTGCGTCGGGTCGGCGGCGATGATGCGCAGCCGGTCGAGGCCCGCTGCCTTGCGCACCGCGTTGATCGGATCAAGGCCGCCATTGCCCTGCAACGATCCGACGGCAGAGGCGAGTTGCAGCGCTTCGGGCGCGGACAGGTTGGTGATGGAGGTGCCGAACAGGATGCGCGAAAGCAGTTCGTCCTGCGGCAGCGCGGGGACGCTGGTGAAGGTGATGTCGGGTTTCAGGCCCGTGCCGCCGACATGGATGGTGGCGCTCAGGTCACTCACATCGGCTTCGGCGCTGATGTCCAGCGTCGGGTTGACCGGTACCTTGCCGTCGAACTGGATATTGCCTTCGCGCAGCTCGAAGCGACGGCCGGCAAATTCATAGCCGCCGCGCACCAGTTGCGCCCGGCCCGCAATGGCGGGGTTGGTGACGGTACCGCCGATATCCAGGTCCGCGCGCCATTCGCTGTCAAGGCCGAGGCCGGTGACGGTCAGACGGTTGCGCGCCCGCGCCTTGATCGCCAGCGCCCAGGGGACGTTGGTGCGAGGACGTTCGATCTCGTCGCCGCGCCGGTTGACCTCGACCACCTTGAGTTCGGGGATCTGCGCCACGGCGGCGGCGCGGCCCATGGTGAAGCGGCTCTTGTTGAGGACCAGGTCACCGCCGATCGTGCCGCCCACACCGTCGGATTTGAGGGTGATGGGGCCGGTAACGGTTGCGGCGATATCGTCCCGCTCCAATAGTGCGGCATTGTCGGCTTGCAGGCTGAGGTCCATGCCGACCCCGGCAATACCGTTGAAGGTGAAGCGGCCGGTGCCGTTGACGGTGCCGCCATTTTGCGCGGTCGCGGCGAAGCTGGAAATGACCAGTTGCGCACCGGAGAAGCGGCCCCGCGCCTTGACGCCCTTCAGCCGCATGCCCGTGACGGGGCTGTTGATGGCGGCATTGTCGGTCGTGAAATTACCGGTGATGACCGGCGCGCCCAGCGTGCCGCGCATATCCGCAGACACGCCGACCATGCCGGCAATATCGACGATCTCCACCCCGGTCAGGCGCCAGAGCGTGTCCGCCGTACCGTTGAAGCGCAACTGGCCGAAGAAGGGCGCGCTGTTGAGGCGAGTGACGAGTCCCCCTTCCGTGCCCAGCGGGTTGAGCAGCGCCTGCGCCTGGCCGATCGTCTTGCCATCGGCGACGAAGACCATGCGGGTCGCCAGCCGTTCGCCGGTCAACACGGCATTGACGCCGACATCGACTGGTCGACTGCTGAGCGAGAGGCCGGAGCGGGACAGGCCCCGGATACGCAGCTCCGCCTTGCCGGTGGGCAACCCACCGCGCGGCTGAACATAGCTGAGCGACCCGGTCGCCATGCCACCAAGACCCAGATTATCATAGGCGATGTCGAGCAGCGCCAGCGGCAGCTTCTGCATCCGCGCTTCGATATGGGTCGATTCTCCACCCAGTTCGCCGGCCAGTTGCAGGGATCCGCCGGCATAGCTGATCGTGGCGGGCGACAGACGCCAGCCATCCTCCGCCCGCGTCAGCAGCGCGGCGCGGGTCAGGCGAATGGGGCGCTTGTCGATCGTGCCGGCGGCGGTGAGGCGGATGCGGTCGGGTTCGACCTGCGCCTCCCCCTGAAGGTCGAACAGGCGACCGCGCTGGCCCGACAGGCTGCCGCGTATCTTGCCCTTGCCATCGACCAGTTCGGCATTGGCGGCGAAGCGGCCGAGCAGCACACCCCCGACGCGTAGGCCCCGCGCCTGCGCCGTGGCGGTAACGGTGGTGCCCGTTGGGTCGAGCAGGATCGTGCCGTCCAGCGTGCCGCGCCGAACCTCTATGATCGTCGGCCCTTCGAACGCGGCATCGCTGGCCGTCAGCTTCAGCTGGACCTGCTGGTTCGCGTCGATCGGCTTGAAATTGATATAGCCGGTGACCGGCCCCATGACGCTGAGCTGACCGTCGAGCCCGCCGGCGATCGGGCGAATATCGCCGCTGGCGGTGACGCCCGACACGGCCAGATTGGCGACCCGCACAACCGCCTGCCCGCCCTGCGGCAGCAGGATCACGCCCCGAGCGGTGAAGGGGCCGAGCGTCGAACCGCCATTGGCGGTGTAGCTATAGCCATTGGCGTCCGGGATCAGCTTCGCCCGCACATCGCGCAGGCCCAGCGCATCCATCGGCCGGGCGAGCAGCAGGTCGACGGTCGGCCGCTCTATCATGCCGTCCAGCGTCAGCGTGACCGGCCCGTAACGCCCGTGCCGGCCGCTACCTTCCAGATGGAGCGACCCGTCGCGATGGCGTATGCCGCGCGCCGTCAGATTGAGCAGGGGCGACGTCAGTTGCATGTCGGACAGCGCGAACTGGCCATCCTTCATAAGCTCAAGCCGACTGCGCAAGGTCGGCAGGCCACCGCCCAGCGTCCGCAGGAAATCATTGTCCAGCCGCCGTACCCGCGCCAGCGCATTACCGCTGAGGCCGAAGCCGCCATCGCTGCGTGGCACGGCGCGCAATTTGGAGGTCAGATCGACCACGCCCAAGCCACGAATGAACAGTCCGTTGATCGCGCCGTCCAGACCCGCATCATAGCGGCCGGTCGCCAGATCGGCGATCACCGTCAGCTTGCCGCGCAGCTTGTCGGATCGCAACTGCATGGGATTGCTGACGATTGTCTGGCCGTCCAGTTGGAGCACACCATCCAGCTGGAAATTGCGAACGATCCCGCCGACCAGATCGCCCTGCCCGTCCAGACTGCGCGCACGCAACCGCAATGGAATCAGCACCGGCCCCTTGCCGGTGGCGCGGCCCTTGCCCTCGGCCCGGACGTCGTTGATGATCGCCTTTTCGATGGCGATCTGCCGCGCGGTGAGCAGATATTCGTAGCCGAGCGCGGTGAAGGCTCCATCCAGCCGGACCTTAGCCGCGATATCCTTGCCGCGCATGGTCTTGATCAGCGCTTCGGGCCGGGCCAGCTTCAGGTCCACACGCATATTGTCGAGCGCATTGTTGCGCAGGTCTATGGCGCCATCGGCGGTCATATCCAAAGCGGCGGACCGGAGCGAGAGGCGGCCGTCGATTACCCGCTCGACCATCGTGCCGTCGGCTCGCACGGTCAGGCGCGGCGCGGCGATGCGACGGAGCAGGCCGTTGCCGGCGATCGCGTTCCCCTCCACCGTGCCGCGCGCCGAATAGGCGCCGCTGCGGGCGGCGAGAGTGAAGTCGGCGACCGGCGCAGCATCGAGCGTGGCTGCGAGGCGGCCATCCCATTGGCTCCAGCTGCCCTTGCCGCCGATGCGCAGGTTGGCGTCCTGCTTCAGGCCTGCCATCGCCGCCAGCACGCCGGTCTTGGGCGCATTGACGGTGACGTCGAGGGCGAAGCGATCCTTGTCCGGCCGGCTGTCGAGCGCGATGGTCAGCGCGTCGCTGCCGTCCAGCGTGCGGGCGGACAGATCGATAATCGCACGGCCGCCGCGAATGTCCGCGTCGCCGGACATGGTGGCGCGCTGCACCCGGCCGGTGACGCCGGGGGTGATATCGAGCTGGCCGACCGAAAATTGCATCAGCCGGATGTCGAAGCTGGGCAGGATCGGTCCGCGCCGCTCGGTCGGGTTCAGCTTGGGCAATTTGTGCAGGGTCGCGTGCGGGATCACCAGCCGGTCGATATCCAGCCGGTTGGAGAGCCAGGCAAAGGGCCACCAGTCCAGTTCGACGCGGGGCGCCTCCAGAAACTTCCCCTTGGGATCGGACAGGATCAGGTCGCGCAGAACTGCCTTGCGATAGATGCTACCCTCGATCGCACCGACATGAATGCGCAGGCCAGAGGAAGATTTGATGGTGGCGATGCGGGTGGCGAGGAAGCGATGGCCGCCGCTCGTGTCCAGCCACGCCACCGCCGCCGCGACGATCAGCAGGATCGTGACGATCAGCCCGGCCAGCCAGCGTTGCCAACGACCGTCCCAGGCGCGGCGGCGCGGCACAGGTGCCGGCGTTGGCGGCATGACCGGAGGCGCTGCGTCGTCGGCCATCAGAAGGCCTGCCCCAGCGAAACATAGACCGCGATCTTGGGATCGCCCGACTGCGGATTGAGCGGCGTGCCCACATCGACGCGGATGGGGCCGAAATTGCTGTAATAGCGCAGGCCCATGCCCGCACCGATGCGCAGGTCGCGGAAGCGCGGCAGGAAGCTGGTGGAGATATTGCCGGCATCGACAAAGGGCACGACGCCGAAATTGCCGAAGCGGATGCGGCTTTCGAGCGAAAATTCGGCGAGGCTCTTGCCGCCGACCGGATCATTGTCATCGCCATAGCGCGGGCCGATCGCCTGATAGCCATAGCCGCGCACCGATGCGCCGCCGCCGGCATAGAAGCGGCGGGACGGCGCGATCTGTTCGACCGTCGATCCAAAGATGGTGCCGAAGCGGGCGCGCGCGGCAACGACCACACGGTCGCTCATCGGCTGATAGACGCTGCCGTCCACTTGCACGCGGGCATAGCCGAAGGTCGTGTTCTGGAAGGAGAGTTCGGGGCTGACGCGCGCGCCTAGGCGGAAGCCCTTCGACGGGTTGAGCAGATCGTCGCTGCCGTCATAGGTCAGGCTGACCGGCACGGCGGCGATCAGGAAGGTACGGCGAGCACCGCCGCTGAAGGCGTCGGCTTCATCCGATGCGATCAATTCACCGCCGAAACGCCAGACCCATTTCTTCTGGAACAATATATTGCTCTGCCGCTCTATCGCGCCGGACAGATTAATGGTGCGGGCATCATAGGCGTCGCGTCGGATATTGCTGATCGATACAAGCCCGGTCAGCACATTGTCGCGTCGATGGAAATTGTTGCGGCGGTAGGTGAAGGACGCCGTCTGCTCCTGCGTACCGAGCACACCGCGCAACGTCACCGCGCCTTCGGGCGGGAAGAGGTTGCGATGCTGCCAGCTGACTTCGGCGCGATAACCTTCGCCCGTGCCATAACCCAGTTCGCCGGCAATGGTGCGTAACGGCGCGGGGCGCATATCGACGTCCAGATCGACATGCTCGCCATCGCCAGCATCAACAGGCTTCAGGCTGACCGAGGAGACGAGGCCCGTAGCGACGATCGCGCGGCGCAGATCCTCGACATCCGATGCCATATAGGTATCGCCCGGATCGAAGCGGGCGATTTCCTGCGCATGATGGGCGTCGAACAGCTTCGTATCGTCCATCCGGATCGCGCCGAAGCGGCGAAATCCGCCCGGCGCGACGATGATGTCCAAATCGCCCTTACGCTCTTCATGGTCGATCCGCACTTCCGGTTCATCGACCCGGGCGAAGGGGAAGCCGCTTTCGGTCAGCGCGGTGCTGAGCGCGTCGCGACCCGCCAGGATCGCGTCCGCATCGACCGGATCGCCGGCCTTGGGCGGGAAGGCGGCGCGCAGCCGCGCCTCTTGCCCGGCGGTTTCGACAAGGCCGGTGACATCGACCGATTCCAGCAGATATTGGGTGCCCGGCACGATATCGAAGGTGACGGACAGGCGATCGCTGCCGGGCGGCGGCGCGACCACCGCGCTGCGGATACGGGCGGCATAATAGCCCTTCGCCCGCAACAGGCGGTCGAGCAGTTCGCCATCTTCCTTCATGCGGCGATTGATCTGAGCCAGGTTGGCGGGCTTGCCCTGCCCCTGGCGCAGCACCGAAAGTTCGTCGAAGCGCAGGGTGAATTGATCGTCGGCTATGGCGTCCAGGCCAGTGAGTTGCACGGTATAGCGCCGTTCCTCGCTGGCGTCGGCGAAGCTGGCATTGCCGTCGACCGGCTCGGCGGTCGCATCGGCATCATCGGTCGGAAAGGCGAGCACAGGCGAGGCCGGCTGCGCCGGAGCGGTCGGGTCGGCAGATGGCGGAACGGTCGCCTGTGATTCCAGTGGATCATCGGGCAGCGGCGTGATGCTGTCCGGCTGGCCCATGTCCGGCCAATCGACGCCGATATCGGGCATGGCATCCAGCGCCTGGCTGGGCGCAGGATCGGCGCTCTGGGCGGGGTCGGTCGAGACAGATGGCGGCGTTTCCTGCGCGCGCAGCGATGCGGGCGCGGCCAGCAGAAGCGGCGCAAGCAGGAGCCGGGCGGTATGCGGGCGGCCTGAAAAGCGGCGTTGGGTCCGCAAACCTTCGGTCATGGGGTCGGTCTAGACCAGAACCGGGCGTGAAGGCCAGCCCCAGAAGGTGGGAATCGCCTTCATTTATAGGGTAATTGTCAGAATGCGGTGTTCAACCGGTCCAGCAGCGCCCGAGCGGGGCTGGCAAGCGCAGTCGTCGCCGCGTTGCTCATCGCATCCAGCCGCTCCTGAAGACGGGCGACGCGCTCATATAATTCCTGGCTGGCATCAATCAACGCGCGGGCGGCAAAGGGAAAGCTGGCGGCAAGATCAACGTCCGTATGCGACGCGCGCCCCAGCCGATATTTCTCATCCGTCAGATCGACCTGCTCGATTTCACCCCGTTGCCAGGCGCGCTGGCTCAGCAACCAGGCGATGATGTGCATCAACCGGGTCGTGACCTTCAACGATTCGCACGCGAAGGCGACCCGGCGCATCGGATCCTCCACCCCATCGTCCAGCGAGGCGCTGCCGTCGAAATAGGCGCGCGCTTCATCCGCCATCACCATGGCTTCCAAATATAGTCCGTCGACCAGCCGGCGATGGAGGCCGGGATCAAGGAAAGCAGGGTTTTGCATCGCCCGTTGCTGCCATATTTTCGCAACCTTGTCAGGCCTATTGCCGGGCCTGAACAGCCCTTTGTCCCATTTATGATCGGTTAGTGCGGCGTTAACCGAAAAATCCTGGCTCAGGCGATGATGTCGGGTACGAGCGCATCTTCCAGCGTGGAAATTTCGTCACGCAGACGGAGCTTGCGCTTCTTGAGGCGCGCGATCTGCATCTGGTCGCCACCGCCGGCATCGACCAAGGCGGCGATCGCGCTGTCGAGATCGCGATGCTCGACGCGCAGCAGTTCCAGTCGGCGCATGATGTCTTCCCGGCTCACGACGCCTTGCTGCCCCTTCTCTTACTTGGCTCGAACAAGGCCTGATAACGCGAGCGGGCGGCGCGGGCCATCGCAAATTTTTGGGCGGCCCGTCGCAAAGGACGAAACACCGCGAGACAAGCGGGGCGAATCATGATTTATTTGATCATCCATCGCCACCCGTAAGGAGAATGTCATGGAAAATAGCCACATCTCAGCCCTTTCAGCCAAGCATGCCGGCCTTGAAGCACGAATCAAGGCGGAGTCGAGTCGGCCCATGCCCGACGCCATCCTCGTGGCCTCGCTCAAGAAGCAGAAATTGCGGTTGAAGGAAGAGTTGGCGGCGCAGCATTGAGAAGCAGCGACAGTCGATAAAGGAGGTAAGGGCTGGGCGATGCAGATCGTCGGCCCTCCCTTCAAACTGATGGGGTGAGGCGGCCGCAGGTCGATAAAGACTCCGCCGCCGCAAAGCACACGCTGCAAAGCCTGGACCGCATTACATGGATGGATTAACCGCGCGGTTAGCGGCGGGGTGCACCGTGCTGAGGGACACGCAAATAATCGGGCATCTTCTGCGCGCCGGTGCCAACAGGTTTGCGCGCCAGTTGCGGGTCGATCGGCTCGTCAAAAGCGATACCGATCTTTTCTTCGCGTGACCAGGCGACCGTACCGGTAACCTGACCGACACCCCGCAATTCGCAGATGATCTGGATGCTGGCGGGCACGGCCCGTTCGCAGTCGGCCATCAGGCCGGTGGAGGACAGATTACGAACGCGCGCCTTGCCCAGTTGAACGCCATCCGGCGTGCTGAGGGTGGTGAGCAGGAACAGGCTATCACGCGGCGCAGCGCGCGCCGGCCCCCGGCCCGAAATATCCCGTTCGTCGTTCATGCAGCAACCCATGGTCAAGAAAGCAGTAATAGCGCCATTATAACCATGGGTTGATGGAAAAACCGTTAATCGTCGCGCGATATCTTTTCCTGCCGCTCATGACGCTCCTGCGCCTCTACGGTCATGGTCGCGATCGGACGGGCTTCCAGCCGGCCCAGCGAAATGGGTTCGCCGGTCACTTCGCAATAACCATATTCGCCGTCGTCGATGCGGCGCAAAGCTGCGTCGATCTTGGAGATGAGTTTGCGCTGACGATCGCGGGTGCGCAGTTCGATCGACCAGTCCGTCTCGCTCGACGCACGGTCGTTAAGGTCGGGCTCGCGAAGCGGTTCATTCTGCAGCACGGCCAGCGTGCCTTCCGCTTCGGTCAGGATCTGCTTCTTCCAGTCCCAAAGGCGCTGGCGGAAATATTCCTGCTGAAGCGGATTCATAAATTCTTCGTCAGCCGACGGGCGGTAATCGGCGGGAAGCGTCACAGTCGATTTGGGCGGCTTTTCACCGTCTTTATCGGGATTCAGGACCGATGCCATCTGGCTCTCCGACTCGTCAGGCCCCGGCGCTTGATGTTCCGGGCGCCCAAATATTGATTGTGCGGGCCTCATAGCCATCGGCGCAGGCCGACACAAGCGGGCAATCCAGGGTTCGGAACATGGTTTAGGCGATTTTCTCCAACAAATGACAGGAGTTGTCATCGACTGGCGCGTGCGGCACATATGCGGCGAGGCGCCCCACGCTCACGTTCAGACCTTGACCGCCGGCCGTTTCATAGTGGGACGTTAACCATTTACTTTCAGCAAACAGTAGCTTTTCCTGCGCCCCGAACCCTATATTGAGGGTTAACGGGATTGCAGTTAACCCTTTCTTTTGCGTTCTATACGCATAGGAAGTTCCCGTGAACCTGGCGCTGAAGGGGATTCGGCAAAGGGTACGGGGGTAACGAGAAAAGAGTAGATCCTATGTCGGTTCGGATGGCTTTGGCGAAATTATGCGCCTGCACCTGTGGCGGGGCGATCATTGGCGGCGGTGCCGTCCATGTCGCGGAGAACGCGCGCCCTGCCGTGGTGCACAGCTACAAGAGCGTGAAGGCCGCGCCCAAGAAAAGGCTGGCCGTCCGCACCGTGAAGCGCAAGGTCGTCAAGACCGTTCGCATGGCAGCAGCGCCGCAGGTCGTGACCGTCACGACCCAGCCTGCCCCCATTCCTCTGCCTGCGGCGATGCCGATGGCGGAAATGCCGATGATGTCGGGCGGCGGTGGGGCCGTGCCGGTCGTGATGGGCGGTGGCGGCGGCTTTGGCGGCGGCGGGTTCATCGGCGGCTTCTTCGGCGGCGGCGGTGGTGGCAGCGGTGGCGGATCGGTCGTCATCTCCTCGACCAGCAGCTCGACCGGCGGCATCAGCAGTTCGACCAGCTCGACAACCGGCGGCGTTTCGACCTCGACGGGTGGCGTCTCCACTTCGACGGGCGGCGTGTCGACCTCGACCGGTGGCGTCTCGACGTCGTCGGGCAATGTGTCCACCTCGTCCGGCAACGTCTCCACCTCTTCGGGGAACGTCTCGACCTCTTCGGGCGTCAGCAGCAGTTCTTCCTCGTCCAGCTCCAGCTCGTCCTCTTCATCCTCCAGCTCCTCTTCGAGCAGCTCGGGTGGATCGAGCGGCGGCAAGCCTGGAAAGCCCGGCCATGGCACGTCGAGCGGCGGGTCGGGCTCCAGCGGCAGCAGCGGTTCGTCTGGATCTTCAGGGTCCAGCGGGTCGTCGGGATCGAGCGGTTCCAGTGGGTCGAGCGGATCTAGCGGATCGTCCAGCAGCAGCGGCTCTTCCGGGTCGAGCGGCTCCTCTGGCTCCAGCGGTTCTTCCGGATCGAGCGGCAGCAGCGGGTCTTCGGGCAGTTCGGGTTCCAGCGGCGGGTCGTCGTCCGATGGCGGGTCGTCCAGCTCTTCGTCGTCCGGCTCCTCCTCGTCCAGCAGCTCCTCGTCGGGCGGATCGTCCAGCTTCGGCAGCACGGGCGGCAGCAACGGCAGTTCGGGCAGCAGCGGATCGAGCGGCTCCAGCGGCAGCTCCGGGTCTAGCGGCTCCTCCTCTTCCTCTTCGAGCAGCAGCTCGTCGTCCAGCGGCTCGAGCGGGGGCTCGGGTGGTAGCACAGGGGGCACGGATGTTCCGGCGCCGCCCATGGTGCTCCTGTTTGGTGCGGCCGCCGTGGCACTTATCGCCCGGCGCCGCTTTGCCGAACGCAAGGCGCAAGCCGCCGCCTGACAGCGGAACGGCGCGTGAAAAAAGGGGCGGCTCCGTCTATCGGGGCCGCCCCTTTTTCATCTGTACAAAGCAAATGCCCTTTTAACTGGCCGCGATCAGCTTTTCGATCTCGCCCACTGGGTGATTGGTCAGATCCTTGGCGATCTCTCCCACCAGTCGGCCCTGCACTTCCTTATGCAGATGCTTGCGCATTTCGCCGAGCGCCGATGGCGGCGCGACGATGATCAGCTTTTCATAATCCTGCGCGAAGGCGCGACGCTTCAAAAGGTCGGCCGCATGGGCGGCGAAGCGCTGCTCCTCCAGTTCATGGAAATTATTCTCACCCATCGTGCCGGACGCGGTGCCGGTGGAGGAAGATTGACCGGCCCTGTCCGACGCCTGTTCCAGATGAGACGGATTATCCTGCACCTCGACCGTTTCCGCCTCCAACTGGGGATAGGCGCTATCGCCCTTGTTGCGGAAAAAGAGCAGCTTGCGGCCGTCCGCCACCAATATCATCGCGTCATGATCGATCTGCATCGCCGTCTCCTTTGCTTTTTCGTCGATGCAGAACCAACGGACGGCGGCGCACAGGGTTGCGCGGTTCGTCGCACGGCGGCATAGGACGGCCCCATGCACGACATCCGCTTCATCCGCGAAAACCCCGCCGCTTTCGACGCAGGCCTTGCCCGTCGCGGGCTGGCGCCTCTGTCCGCCGACATCCTGGCGCTCGATGAGCAGAGCCGGGCGATCAAGACGCAATTGCAGCAGGGCCAGGCCCGCCGCAATGAAGCCAGCAAGGCCATCGGTCAGGCGATGGCGGCCAGGGACATGGACAAGGCCGAGGCGCTGAAGGCAGAGGTCGCAGCGCTGAAGGAAGGCGCGCCCGCGCTGGAAGCGCAGGACAAGGACGTCGGCGAAGCGCTGACCGCGATGCTGGCCGCCATCCCCAATCTGCCCGGCGACGATGTGCCGCAGGGCGCTGACGAAGCGGACAATGTCGAGGTGAGCCGTTGGGGCACGCCGCGCAGCTTCAATTTTGCACCCCAGGACCATGCGGATTTCGGGCCGGCACTGGGCCTGGATTTCGAGGGTGGTGCAAAGCTGTCCGGCGCGCGCTTTACCGCATTGCGCGGCCAGATGGCGCGGCTGCACCGGGCGCTGGCGCAATATATGCTCGATACGCAGAGCGGCACCAACGGCTATGAGGAAACCAATCCGCCTTTGCTGGTACGCGATGAAGCGCTGTTCGGCACCGGACAATTGCCGAAGTTCGCCGAGGATCTGTTCCGTACCACGGACGGTCGCTGGCTGATCCCGACCGCCGAAGTCTCGCTCACCAATCTGGTCGCCGAGCAGATCGTGCCGACCGACAGCCTGCCGATCCGGCTGACCGCGCTGACGCCCTGTTTCCGGTCCGAAGCCGGGTCCGCCGGGCGCGACACGCGCGGCTTCATTCGCCAGCATCAATTCGAGAAGGTCGAGCTGGTCGCAATCTGTGCGCCCGAGGAATCGGACGCCGAGCATGAACGCATGGTCGCGGCGGCCGAGGGTATCTTGCAGGCGCTGGAGCTGCCCTATCGCAAGATGCTGCTGTGCACCGGCGACATGGGCTTTGGCGCGCGCAAGACATGGGATCTGGAAGTCTGGCTGCCGAGCCAGGAAACCTATCGCGAGATCAGCTCCGTCTCCAACTGCGGCGATTTCCAGGCGCGGCGGATGAACGCCCGCTACAAGCCGGACGGGGAGAAGCAGACGCGCTTCCTGCATACGCTGAACGGGTCGGGCCTTGCCGTGGGCCGTACGCTGGTCGCGGTGCTGGAAAATTACCAGCAGGCCGACGGCAGCGTGACCGTGCCAGCCGTGCTGGCCCCTTATATGGGCGGGATCACGACGCTGGAGCCGCGCTGAGGCGATAGTCTGCGCGATGTGCGACAGCGAGTTGCACAGGTAAAAAGCGCGGCGCCAAGTTCGTTATCTTGCCAACCATTTCCGTTCGCTTCGAGCGAAGTCGAGAAGTGTCTGGCGCCGCGCTTCCAGTTTCTCGACTTCGCTCGAAACGAGCGGGTGAGGTAAAAATCAACCTCCCCCCTGGCCCTTCCCTAAAAGGCTGGAAACCATGGCAGGATTAGATAAACAGAGCGCGATGCAGCGCCCGTCTCTCCTGATCCTGCCCCTTGGTCCGCTCTTGCTGGCGGCTTGTATTCCCAATCAGGCGGATCGCGCCGATCCTGCCCCTACACCGCCGCCGCGCATGGATGCGGACGCGTCCAGTGTGGAGCTGGCCGAAACGCAGCCGGTCTGGACCGCGCAGCAGGTGGTGGCCAGCGCGCGCACGGTCGCCGCATCCACCTATGTCGTCCAGCCGGGCGATACGTTGCGCGGGATCGGCAACCGGACCGGTGCCGGGTCGGAAGCGATCGCGCAGGCCAATGGCCTGACCCCGCCCTATGGCGTGCGCGCCGGGCAACGGCTGCAAATTCCCGGCGGACGATATCATCTGGTGGCGGAGGGAGAGACGGGGATCGCCATCGCGGGGGCCTATGGCGTGCCATGGCGGCAGATCGTCGACGTCAACGGGCTGGAGGAACCCTATATCCTGCGCCGGGGCCAACGGCTCCTGCTGCCCGGCAGCACGCCCACCCGCGCGCCCAGCAGCATCGAGCAGCGGGCGGCCGCCTTCCGTATCGACATTGACGACGTGCTGACCGGCGGCCAGCCCGCCACGACCGACAAGGCGCCCAGAACAGTCGCATCCAGCACGCCAAAGCCCCTGCCCTCCAACGTGCCGGCGGCGCAGCCCGCACGCTTCGCCGGCAGCTTTGCCTGGCCGGTTAAGGGCACCATCCTGTCTCGCTTCGGCCCCGGCGAAAGCGGCGCAAAGAATAATGGCATCGACATCGCCACGCCGATGGCGACGCCGATCCGTGCCAGCGCCGACGGCGTCGTCGCCTATGCGGGGGACAAGGTGGCGGTATTTGGCGGGCTGGTGCTGATCAATCATGGCAGCAGCTGGGTCAGCGCCTATGGCCATGCCAGCCGCGTCGACGTGGTGCGCGGACAGAAGGTCACCAAAGGGCAGATTATCGGCCTGACCGGCGATACCGGCTATGCCAGCAAGCCCAAGCTGCATTTCGAACTGCGCAAGGACCGTGTGCCGGTGAACCCGATTCCTCAGTTGCCCCCAGCATGAGGATCAGCCAGCCGATCGCGTCCTCAGCCACAGCGGGCTTCCTGCGACGGCGATCGTCCCTGCCGCTCTGGGCCGATCTGGTCTGGCGGCTTGGGCTGGTCTTCGGCCTGATCGCGCTGGTGCTGCTGCTCCACTGGGTCGGGCGGGACGGGCTGAAGGACAATTACGACAATCAGATCAGCTTCATCGACGTCCTCTACTTCACCACCGTGACCGTCACGACGGTGGGCTATGGCGACATCGTGCCCGTGACGCCGGAAGCGAGGCTGTTCGAATCCATCTTCGTGACGCCGATCCGATTGTTCGTCTGGCTGATCTTCCTAGGCACGGCCTATAATCTCTTCCTCCGCAACATCCTCTACAGGTGGCGCATGGCACGTATTCAGGCCGATCTGCACAATCATATCATCGTCACCGGCTTCGGCACCAGCGGGCAGGAAGCGGTGAACGAACTGCTCGCCCGCGGCACCGACCCGCGCGAGATCGTCGTCATCGACGGCAATGAAAAGGCGCTAGCGCTGGCGGAGGCGCAGGGATGCAATATCCTGTGCGGCGATTCCACGCGGGACAAGACGTTGAAGGACGTCGCCATCCATCGAGCGCGCAATATGATCGTATCGGCGGGGCGGGACGATACGTCCATCCTGATAACCCTGACGGCGCGGCATCTGGCGCCGCGCCTGCCGATCAGCATCGTGGTGCGGAACGAGGATAACGAACTGCCCGCGCGGCAGGCGGGCGCCACCACCGTGATCAACCCGGTCAGCTTTGCCGGCCTGCTGCTGGCAGGCAGCACGAGCGGGCGGCATATCGCGGATTATATGACCGACCTTGCCGCGACCGGCGGGCGTATCAAACTCAACGAACGCGCCGTACTGCCACAGGAGATTGGCGGGCCTCTATCGGCGATCAAGACCGGCATCGGCCTGCGCATCTATCGTGAGGATCGGCCGATCGGTTTCTGGGAGGAGGGCGCGGCGCGGCTCCAGACCGGCGACCTCATCATCGAGGTGACGGAAGGCGATGACGGCAAGTCCGACAAATAGAGCCTTAACAGAGACGAAGCGTTTACTTTTGTTGCAGCGCGGCAACAGCTTGCAATATTAGCGCTACACTTTTTTACGTCGTTCACCAGCCCGATTGCTATACTGTTGTAAAGCGCAAACACTCCTTCCCAGAACCTGTGCCAGACAGGTCGCTGAAAAAAGGGGTGTAACATGCGCTTTAAAAGTGCCTTGCAATGCGGCGTCATGCTGTCCGTCGTCGCCTGGACCGTTCCCGCCTTCGCCCAATCCGTCGAACCGCAAGCCGAAGATGGCGCCGCGATCATCGTCACCGGATCGCGCATCCGCAGAGATCCCCTGGACCAGGACAAGCCGATCGTCACGGTCGACCAGCAGGCGATCGCCCGCACCGGCCTGACCTCCGTTGCCGACGTGCTGCAACGCATCCCCAGCGCAGCGGGTGGCCTCAATACCAAGACCAACAATGCCGGCAATATCGGCGGACCGCCCGACGGCACCGGCGTGTCTTCGGGTTCGGCCGAAATCGACCTGCGCTATCTGGGCGCCAAGCGCACGCTGGTGCTGGTCGATGGCATGCGTTACGTCAACGGATCGGCAGCAGGCGGCATCCCGGCCTCGGTCGACCTCAACACCATTCCGCAAAGCATGATCGAGCGGGTGGAAGTGCTGCAATCGGGCGCCTCCCCGCTTTACGGGTCGGATGCGGTCGCAGGTGTAGTGAACATCATCACCCGCCAGTCGCAAAAGGGCCTCGACATGTCGGCCCAGTTCGGCACCTATCGCCAGGGCGACGGGCATACCTATGATATCAATGCCAGCTATGGTTTCCAGGGCGACCGCGTCTCCGTCGTCGTCGGTGGCAATTATGTGAAGCAGGAGGGGGTCAGCACCGCCGATCGCTCCATATCGCAATGGCCCGCGGCAGGTGGCAGCAGTTGCGCCGATGGCGGCTGTTCCAGCGCCACGCCAAACGGTCGCTACGACGTGCTGGGGCAAAGCCTGACGCTCGGCAGCCCGATCATCGGCCGCGCGCCGGTGCGGAGCGACTATCGCGCCTATAATTCGTCGACCGACTCCTTCAATTTTTCGCCCTATAATTATCTGCTGACCCCGTCGGAACGCTACGGCGCCTTCCTGAACGGCAAGTTCGAATTTTCCGATGCCGTCAGCCTTCGCACGCGGCTGGTCTATCAGCATCGCGAATCCACCACGCAGGCGGCGTTCCTGCCGCTGTTCATCGGGCCGGATGCAGGCAACGGCAATTTGCTCGACACCATTTCGGTCGATGCCAGCAACCCGTTCAACCCGTTCGGCGTGACCTTGTCTTCCGGCGCGAACGGTACGCCGGCCAATTATTCGACCATCCGCCGCCGCTTCGTGGAGGGTGGCCCCCGCATCTTCAGCCAGGAAGTCGATACGCTGACCATGGCGGCGACGCTGGAAGGCACGTTCGATGCCGGCGACCGCAAATGGTATTGGGACGTCAATGGCAGTTACGGCACCAACAATGCGCATCAGACCTTTACCGGCAACCTGAATGCCGCCAAGCTGGCCCAGGCGCTGGGTCCGGTAGCGGGCTGCACAGGTGCCTGCGTACCGTTCAACATTTTCGGCGGCGCAGGGTCGATCACGCAGGCGATGCTAGACTATGTGACGTTCGACCAGCGGGACCGCAGCGAACAGGAATTGTGGGACGTGACCGCTAACCTTTCGGGCGACCTGTTCGACCTGCCGGGCGGGCCGGTGGGCTTTGCCATCGGTTACGAACATCGCGATCAGCAGGCGTCCTACACGCCCGACCCGATCATCACCGCAGGTCTGGGCGCGGACGTGCCGACCAGTCCGGCACGGGGCGGTTTCAACGTCGATGAATTTTACGGCGAGCTGCGCATCCCGATCCTGGCCAACACGCCCTTCTTCCACAAGCTGGAGCTGGACGGCGCGGTGCGTCATTCCAATTACAGCAGCTTTGGCAGCAACACGACCTATACCGTGTCGGGGCTGTGGAAGCCGACGCGCGACCTGCTGCTACGCGGCGGCTATGCCGAAAGCCTGCGCGCGCCCAGCATCGGCGAACTCTATGCCGGCCGGTCGCGCACCGACGCAACGATCAACGACCCCTGCACCAATGTGGCGGGCAGCGCATGGCAGACCAATGCCACCGTGCGGGCCAACTGCATCGCCAATGGCGTGCCGGCCAGCGGCAGCTATGCGGAACCGCAGGGCGGCCAGTTGGGCGTCTTCTCCCAAGGCTTTATCGGCCTGAAGCCGGAAACGTCCAAGACCTGGACGGCAGGTGGCGTCTATAGCCCCGCCTGGGCGCGCGACAGCTTCGCCAGCCAGTTCAGCATCGAGGTCAATTATTACACGATCACGCTGAAGAATGCGATCGACTCGGTCCCCGCGACATTGACGCTCCAACGCTGTGCGTTCGAGGCCGATCCGATCAGCTGCGCCGCCATCAGTCGCACCGGCAGCGGCGCGGTTGCAGGCATCAACGGCGTGCTCCAGAACCTCAATGCGATCGAGACGGACGGGATCGACGGCACGCTCAACTATCGATCGAAGATGGTCGGCAACGGATCGATCGGCCTGAACGTCAACGCCGCCTATCTGTTGAAGTATAACATCAAGCCGCCAGCCGATCTGGGCGCACCGACGATCAAATGCGCCGGTACGGAACGCTGCGGGTCGAGCGATCAGGCCTATCCGCACTTCAAGGCGAATGCCACGCTGGACTATTCGACCGAAGCCTATGGCCTGTCCTTCACCGGCCGGTATCTGAGCAAGGTGACCGAAAGCGACGGCAACGTCATGAAGGCGACCTTCTACGGCGACATCCAGGCCTATTTCTCGCCCGGCTGGATGGATCACCGCGCGCGCTTCACGATCGGCGTGAACAATCTGTTCGATCGCGATCCGCCACTGTGCGGCACCTGCGACGGGGCGAATTTCGACACGACCAGCTATGACGTGCCCGGCCAGTTCGGCTATCTGCGCCTGTCCTATAAAATGTAAGCGATCCAGTCGCTTGAAAACAGCGGAGGCGCGTCGGCAAAGGCGCGCCTCTGCTCATTTTCGCGGCCCCCCGTGACATTTGCCGTAAAAATCCCTATGTGCGCGGCGATCATGGCAACCAAAATCCCAGACGCGCCGAAAATCGGCATGGTTTCGCTCGGCTGTCCCAAGAACCTTGTGGACTCCGAACGTATCCTGACCAAGCTGCGCTCCGACGGCTATCAGATGTCCGCCGACTATGCCGGCGCCGACGTCGTGCTGGTCAACACCTGCGGCTTCCTGGATTCCGCCAAGGAGGAATCGCTGGAGGCGATCGGCGAGGCGATGGCGGAAAATGGCCGGGTCATCGTGACAGGCTGCATGGGCGACGAAGCGGATGTGATCCGCGCCAAATTCCCGCAAGTGCTGGCCATCACCGGCGCGCATCAATATGAGCAGGTGGTCAATGCGGTGCATGACGCGTCGCCGCCCATCCCCAACGCCTTCGTCGATCTGGTCCCCGAAGGCGGGCTGAAGCTGACGCCACGCCATTACAGCTATCTGAAGATTTCGGAAGGCTGCAACCATCGCTGCTCCTTCTGCATCATCCCCTCGATCCGTGGCGATCTGGTGTCGCGGCGCATCGACGCGGTGCTGCGTGAAGCGGAGAAGCTGGTCGCGGCCGGCACCAAGGAATTGCTGGTCATCAGCCAGGATACGTCGGCCTATGGCGTCGACACGCGCCACGATCCGCGCATGTGGAAGGGCCGCGAGGTCCGCGCGCACATGACCGACATGGCGCGCGAACTCGGCCAGTTGCGCACGGCCGAGGGCAAGGCGCCATGGGTGCGGTTGCACTATGTCTACCCCTACCCCCATGTCGATCAGGTCATTCCGCTGATGGCCGAGGGGCTGCTGACGCCCTATCTGGACATTCCGTTCCAGCATGCGTCGCCGAGCGTGCTGAAGGCGATGAAGCGCCCCGCCAACGAAGCCAAGGTGCTGAGCCGTATCGCCAAATGGCGCGACATCTGCCCGGACATCGCGATCCGTTCCAGCTTCGTGGTCGGCTTCCCCGGCGAGACGGAGGCGGATTTCCAATATCTGCTCGACTGGCTGGACGAAGCGCAACTGGACCGCGTCGGCGCCTTCCGCTTCGAACCGGTCGAGGGGGCTGCGGCCAATGACCTGCCGGGCGCCGTGCCCGAAGAGGTCAAGGAAGAACGCTATCAACGGATCATGGAAAAGACCGCCGCGATCAGCGCCGCCAAATTGCAGGCGAAAGTCGGTCGCGTCCTGCCCGTCATCCTCGACGAAGTGGGCGAGGCGGACGAGGACGATGGCAGCATCGGCGCCACCGCGCGATCCCAAGCCGACGCGCCGGAAATCGACGGTAATGTCTTCCTGCGCGATGTGGGCGAAGGGCGGAAAGCCGGCGACATGTTCGACGTGCTGATCGAGGACGCCGACGATCACGACCTATACGGCGTGCCGGCTTAAACATACCTCGTCGCTGCTCGATGCGATTAGGTTGACTCATGTGTATCGTTCCCCGGCGCAAGCCGGGGAACGCGGAGCCATAGTTCACATCATTGCTTTTAGATATCAGGGGCTTGCAAATCCGTCCTGATATTCGGTCTTGATCGCCTTGCGCATGGCGGCGTCGACCGGCAGCTTCACGTCATAGCTGCCTTCCGCATAAGGGCCGGCATTATAGGGGCCGACCACCACGGTCATGCTGTCGATCAGCTTGCCGTTGCTGGAAGTCGGGACCAGCACCTGCTCCATCGGATTGATACATTGGGTGAAGTCGTCGTCACCGCGTACGACCGGCTCGCCGCGCTTTTCCGCACGTTGACGGTCCAGTTCCTTGCAGAAGGGATCGCGGATCGCTGCGGCGAAAGCTGCCGGCGAGGTCATCACCGCCTTGACGCTGGTTTCGCGGCGCCGTGCCTTATCCCACAGAACCACGTCATAGCCGGTCATGCCATGTGCGCCGCCGGTATAGACGTAGGATTCCGACTCCAGCGACAGGAAGCGTGGCGTGTCCGCCTCCACCTGCCATTTGGTTTCGATGCTGTGCGGGCGGAAGGGGTAGCCCGACTCCTTGGCCGAAACGCTGTCTTCCTTCGCCATTTTCAACGCATTGGCCTTTGACGACGCCACATCCTTGCCGAATTTTTCGACCAGAAAAGGAATTGCCGCCGCTTGCGCCGGATAGGCATAGGAAAATTCGAGAAACTCGCTCTTGTCCGCCTGCGCAAACGGTTTTGCGGGCGGCGATGGCTGCGGCGTACCCGCCATCTTGTCGGCAAAACGCGCCGCCGCCTCGTTGTCGGCGACGCTCGCATTCTGCTTGTCCTGCGACGGCGCGCAGGCGGCGATCAGCAGGACCGCCGCCGGAACAAAAAACCCTGTCCGCATCAATGCGCCTTTGCAGCGGCGCGACAACGTTCGCCGATCGCCTGGCGCGCATAGTCGCTGCCGAGCGCACGGCCGGCATTGGACCAGCCCTCTGCAATCAACGCCTGCTGAACGGCGTTGCTGTTGTCGAACTGACCGGTTTCGGCCAGCGCATAGGCCCTTGCCCTGACAGCTTGCAAGCTGCGGTCATCACCATGAATCATCGTCCGTCTCCTTCTTGCTTATGCAACGAAGCTAGGCTCAGCCGGTTCACATCGCAAATGAAGAAAGGGCCGAGCGTGGCGGCGCAGCGATGAAAAAATTGCGCTTCCCTTCGCCGACGCCTTTCCCTTACATCGCCAGGATGACCGATTTTTCAGACCTGCTCAAAGCCGACAATCAACAGCCCGCCCGTTCGATCCACCTGATCGACGCGAAGAGTTTCGACAATTGGCTGGCCAGCCGCCCCGCGCCCGTTCGCGCCTTGGTAGCGGCGCAGAAGTTCAAGGGGCTTCCGCATGAGCACGCCATCCTGCCGGGCGAGCATGACAATGATTGGTCAGTGGTTGCCGGGGTCGCCAATCGCGAAGCCCTGGGCAGCTGGTGCCTTGCCCGGCTGGCCGAGACTCTGCCGGAGGGTAGCTATCGCCTGGCCGAGGGGTCGGCCGGTGCGGCAGCGCTGGGCTGGCTGACGGCACAATATCGGTTCGACCGTTATCGCAAGGATGAGGCGCAGGCCGGCGCGCGCATATTGCTGACGGGCGATGTGGCGCGGATCGGCCAAACCGTGCAGCTGGCGCAGGCGGTGACGCTGGTCCGCGACCTGGTCAATACACCGGCCGCCGACATGGGACCGCCCGATCTGGAAGCGGCCGTGGAGAAGGTCGGCGCGGCGTTCGGCGCAAGCGTGTCGACCATCCGGGGCGACGCGCTGGAGCAGGGTTTCCCGATGATCCATGCCGTGGGCAAGGCGGCGGACAAGAGCTTCGCGCCACGCCTGATCGAGCTTCATTGGGGCGATGCCGCGCTTCCGCGCATCGCCATCGTCGGCAAGGGCATCTGTTTCGACAGCGGCGGCCTGGACATCAAGCCGTCGGCGGGCATGCGTATCATGAAAAAGGATATGGGCGGCGCGGCACATGCCTTGGCGCTGGCCCAACTGATCATGGGCGCGCGGCTGCCGGTGCGGCTGCACCTGCTGATCCCGGCTGCGGAAAATGCGATTGCCGGCAATGCCTTCCGCCCCGGCGACATTTTGCGCACGCGCAAGGGCCTATCCGTCGAAATCGGCAATACCGATGCGGAAGGGCGGCTGGTGCTGGGAGATGCGCTGACCCGCGCGGGCGAGGAGAAGCCCGATCTGATCGTCGATTTCGCCACGCTGACCGGCGCGGCGCGGGTCGCGGTCGGCCCCGACCTGCCGGCTTTGTTCGCCAATGACGAGGCTCTGGCGACCGACATCGCAGCGGCAGGCACGCAGGTCGAAGATCCCACTTGGCGCCTGCCGCTGTGGGACGGATATGCCGACATGTTGAAGTCCGACGTGGCGGACATCAACAATGCGGGGGACGGCGGCTTTGCCGGCGCGATTACCGCCGCGCTGTTCCTCAAGCGCTTCGTGCCGGAGGGGACACCCTGGCTCCATCTGGATACATTTGCCTGGCGCCCTGCATCGAAACCCGGTCGGCCCAAGGGCGGCGAGGCGCTGGGCCTGCGCGCGGTTTTCCACCTTCTTCAGAGCCGCTACGGCAGAAGCCATTAAAGCTGCGACCGGTTCTCATTCCGTTACGCAACCGGATTGGGAATCGTGCGTTAAAGGGGCATGAACGCGCATAGCCTCACCGAAACCGAGCGCCCCGCCCTTCAACCCCTGGGACAGTGGATGCGCACGCTGGTCGATTATGTCCGGTCGGGGAAACCCGACCTGACCAACCGCCAGATGGCCCTGATGATGACCGTATATATCGGGTCTGGCCCGCATACGGTGCGCGGCCTGGCGGAGGCGCTACATGTTTCCAAACCCGTCATCACTCGCGCGCTGAACAAGCTTTCGGCGCTCGGTTACCTCCGCCGAGAGCGCGATGTCGCCGATCGTCGCAATATTTTCATCACTCGGACGTCAAAAGGGGCGGAATTCCTTGACGCCTTTCACCATTTCATCGCAGGAACCGGCCGCGATGACAGGCACGATCAACTCCGCGCGGAACGCACCGCCTGAAAGAACCCGTTTCAAGCTCGACGGGCGTTCGGTAGCGCTCGACCGCCGCATCCATGCCGCGCGTGGCGACCTGGCCGATCTCTCGCTGGCCGGCGTTCTCTTCTCCGCCCATTATGCCAAGGCCGTTCCACTGACTTGCGTGGCCCCCGGCGCGGCGATCGTGTCGGCCGCATCGCCGACGGCCGAAGCCGTGAGCGAATTGCTGCGCGGCGAAACCTTTCATGCGCTGGATGTGATGACCGACTGGGCCTGGGGCTTTTGCGGCCATGACGGCTATGTCGGCTATATTCGCCGCGATGCACTGGACCTGCTGGAAACGCCGACTCACCGCATCAAGGTGGAAAGCGCGCCGCTGTTCAGCGCGCCGGACATCAAATCGTCGATCGCCGATCACTGGCCGGGCGGCGCGTTGTTTTCGGGCGAGGCGCAGGGCAGCTTCATCGCCTGTGCCGAAGGCTATATCCACGTCCGCCATGCGGAGCCGGCCGATACAAAACCGGCCGACTGGGTTGCGACGGCGCAGCGCTATCTGGGGCAGCCCTATATCTGGGGCGGGCGCGGCCATCGCGGGATCGACTGTTCGGGACTGGTGCAGGTTGCACTGGGCCAGGTGGGGATCGCCGTACCGCGCGACACCGATCTGCAATGCGAAGGAATCGGAGCGCCGATCGACAGCGATGCGGCATTGCAGCGTGGCGACCTGATCTTCTTTCCCGGTCATGTCGGCATCATGAGCGACGCCAAGACCCTGCTGCATGCCAATGCCCATTGGATGGCGGTAGTGCAGGAACCGCTGGCAGACGTCGTCGCGCGCCTTGCCGACGCCCATCCGCAGCCCATTATCGCCCGGCGGAGAATCAGCGCATGAGCACGAAGGTCTTTATCGACGGTGGGCATGGCACCACCGGCATCGAAATCGCCGATCGGCTGGCCGGTCGCCCGGAACTGTCGCTGATCACGGTGCCCGAAGAGCTGCGCCGCGACGCCAGTGCGCGCCGGGACGCGCTGAACGCGGCCGATGTGGTCATTCTCTGCCTGCCGGACGATGCCGCGCGGGAGGCCGTGTCGCTGATCGACAATAGCCATACGCGCGTCATCGACGCATCGACCGCGCATCGCGTGGCGGACGGCTGGACCTACGGCTTCCCCGAACTGGAGCCTGGGCATCGCGACGTGTTGGCCGACAGCCGCTTCGTCGCCAATCCCGGCTGCTGGCCCACCGGCTTTCTGGCGCTGGTGCGTCCGCTGGTGCTGGCTGGGTTGCTGCCTGCCGATTGGCCGGTCACCGTGTCAGGCGCGTCGGGCTATTCGGGCGGCGGCAAGGCGATGATCGCCGAATATGAGGGCAACACAGGCGCACCGAGCGCGTTCCGCCCGTATGGGCTGGCGCTGGGCCACAAACATGTGCCGGAAATGACCCGCTATTCGGGCCTTGCCCATCCGCCGCTCTTCGCGCCAGCGGTGGCCAATGCCTATCGCGGCATGATCGTGGAAGTGCCGTTGCAGTTGCGCGCCATGCCGGGCGCACCGGCGCTGGGCGACATTCACGCCGCGCTGGCTGGCGCCTATGCCGGATCGCAGATCGTCAGCGTCGCTTCGCTGGACGAGAGCGCGGCGCTGGGCAATGTCGCGATCGAACATGTCGGGGCGACCGATCGGCTGGCGCTGTTCGTGTTTGGCAGCGCGGCAAGCGGTCAGGCGCGACTGGTCGCGGCGCTCGACAATCTGGGCAAGGGCGCGGCGGGTGCCGCAGTCCAGAATCTCAATATCCTGGCGGGCCTGCCAGAAACAGCGGGCCTGCGCCTCTAACGATCGAGTTTAATGGATGGTGCCGAGCGGCTGGTCGTAGGTGAGCAACACGATCAGTCGCTCGATCTGGCGCCAGTGGCAGAAATGGATGTGGTTGCCCATGTCCAGGCTGCGGTCAGCGCGCGCAGCGGCTTCATAGCCGGCATTGGCGCCGAACATGGCCATCAGTTCGGCCGCGTCATCATAGCTCTTTCGATCCGAAAGATATGGAACCTGCATTGCAACCCCCGATATATTCTTGGCGACTTATACGGGAACAGGCCTATCAATCACCGTGCCATTTCAACGCTTTGGTGGCGCAGGCGCCTTACGAGAGTCAATGCATCATTAGGGAAGTCCCATGGTGGGACATATTTCCCGAAACGGGATGGATGATCCCAAAACGAGCCACTGCATCCTAGCCGCGCACCTGCGACCAAAGCATCTGGCCTTGATCCCCCTATCATGGCAAGGGGCAAGAATGACCAAGCGCAAAAAAGAACCGACCGGCGCCGGCGCGATCATCGCATTCCTGATCCTTGCCGGGACGATCGGTGGCGGGTTGATGGGCCAGCCGAGCATCGGCCTGCTGGCAGGCACCGCCGCGGGCATATTGATCGCGCTGCTGCTGTGGCTGCGCGAACGGGGCAAATAAGGCGCAACGCGCCCATCACCGCCCTCTTGCCCACGGTCATGCGTCCGCATAGATGTGGCGTCATGAAAAAACATATCATCGCCATCCCCGCAATCCTGCTGCTGATTGGCGGCGGCACGTTCCTTTATCTGGCGCAAGGCAACACGGCACAGCTGCCGCCGGGCGCGGACACGGGCAAGGAGCCGGTCTTCACCACCGCGAAGAACGAGATGTTGCCGACGGTGAACATCGCCGAGGTAAAGCCATGGACCGCGAACGAAAAGCCGGTGGCGGCCAAGGGGCTGACCGTCGCGCGCTATGCCGAAGGGCTGGCGCATCCGCGATCGCTGCTGCGCCTGCCCAATGGCGACATATTGGTGGCCGAAACCAATAGCCCGCCGCGTCCGCAGGGCGGCATCGTCAACAAGGTGATGAATTTCCTGATGAACAAGGCGGGCGCCGGCGTGCCGTCCGCCAACCGCATCACCCTGCTGCGCGACACCGATGGCGATGGTAAGGCGGAGACGAAGACGGCGTTCCTGACCGGCCTCAATTCGCCCTATGGCATGGCCCTGATCGGCGACACGCTCTATGTCGCCAATACCGACGCGCTGATGGCCTTCCCCTACAAGGAAGGCGACACGAAGATCACGGACAAGGGCCGCAAGATCATCGACCTGCCAGCGCAAGCGCCCAATCAGCATTGGACCAAGAGCCTAGCCGCGAGCCCCGAAGGGCTGCTCTATGTCGGCGTCGGGTCCAACAGCAATATCGGCGACAATGGGCTGGACGTGGAAAAGAACCGCGCGCTGGTGTTCGAGGTCAACCCCAAGACCGGCTACAAGCGCATCTTCGCGTCGGGCCTGCGCAATCCGGTCGGTCTGGCGTTCGAACCCAAGAGCGGCGAATTGTGGGGCGTGGTGAATGAGCGCGACATGCTGGGCGGCGACCTGGTCCCCGACTATCTGACGCGGGTGGAGTTCGGCGCTTTCTATGGCTGGCCTTGGAATTACTGGGGCGGCTATGAAGATCGCCGGGTGCAGCCGCAGCGTCCGGAAATCCGCGAATATACCAAACGGCCCGACTATGCGCTGGGCAACCATGTCGCGCCGCTGGGCCTGACCTTCGTTGACAAGCTGCAACTGGGCGCGCCCTTTACGGACGGCGCGATCGTCGGCCTGCACGGCAGTTGGAACCGCAAGCCGGCCGCCGGGTACAAGGTCGTCTATGTCGGTTTTGCCGATGGCGAAGCGGGCAAGGCCAAGCCGGTCGATGTGCTGACCGGCTTCCTGGACAAGGATGGCGCTGCCCATGGCCGCCCGGTCGACGTCACTGCCGACGCCAAGGGCGCATTGCTGGTCAGTGACGATGTCGGCGGCGTGGTGTGGCGCGTGACGAAGGCGCAGTAAAAACTAACATCCGTTCGTTTCGAGCGAAGCCTGTCCTGAGCCTGTCGAAGGGTCGAGAAACGAACGGACGTTGGAAGATTAAACCGTCAGCCCGTTTCGGCCGGCCAGTTCGACCACATATTGCCAGGCGACACGGCCCGACCGGCTGCCGCGCTGGGTGGCCCACTGGATCGCGTCCAGCGGATCGAAACTGACGCCAAGCTTTGCCGCATAGCCGCCCACGATCGCGACATAGGCGTCCTGATCGAGCGCATGGAAGCCCAGGCTGAGGCCGAAACGGTCGGACAAGGCCATCCGGTCGTCCACCACGTCGCGCGGATTGATGGGGTCGTCCTGTTCCGACAGATGGCGCGGCACGATGTGGCGGCGGTTAGAGGTGACGTAGAGGCGGACATTGGCCGGGCGCGCGGCAGTGCCACCCTGAAGCAGCGAGCGCAGCGTGCGGGCGTCGCCCACCCCGCCCTCGTCAAAGCCCAGATCGTCTAGGAAAAGGATGAAGGGCCGGTTGGTGCCGCGCAGCAGAGAGAAGAGCGTCGGCAGGCTGGCCAGTTCGTCGATCGCGCATTGCAGCAGGGCGATATCCTGACCTTCCTGCTGAAGCTGGCCGACGACGGCGGCGACCACCGCCGACTTGCCGGTACCACGCGCGCCCCACAGCAGCGCGTCATGGGCCGCATGGCCAGCCGCATGACGCCGGCTATTGTCGAGCAACTGCCCCTTTTGCGCGTCGATGCCGGTCAGCAAATCATAATCCACCGGCGCAAACGCCTCCACCGCGCGGATCGCGCGGCCATCCCACACATAAGCGGAATGCGCGGTCAGATCGGCGGACAAGGCAAGCGGTGGTGCCAGCCGCTCCAGCGCGTCGGCAATGCGGGTCAGAAGGGCGTCGTTCATGGCGGCGGGCTTAACCCTGCTTGTTGCCAGCCGCAAGCATATGGATGGCAATCGCTATCCTGTCATGGCCCGCTTGTCATGGCGCTGACGCAATGGCCTTTTAATCGCTTGAACCGCGATCTATATCGCGGGGGTTGTGACCATCGCTCATCCAGTCTTTTCCACCAAGTCCGTCCGCTATGGCAGTGAGGCCCTGCGGGAGGCTGCGCTGTTGATCCGGGCGGGGGAACCGGTGGCCGTGCCGACCGAGACGGTCTATGGCCTGGCCGCCGATGCCACCGACACCAACGCCGTCGCGGCCATCTACAGCGCCAAGGGACGCCCCAGCTTCAATCCGCTGATCGTCCATGTCGCCGACCGGGCGATGGCGGAACGACTGGCCGACATTTCGCCATCCGCAGCGCTGCTTGCCGATCGTTTCTGGCCGGGGCCGTTGACGCTGGTGCTGCCGGTGCGGGCCGACAGTGGCCTGTCGCCACTGGTGACGGCGGGGCTGCCGACCGTGGCGCTGCGCCTGCCCGCCCATCCGGCGATGCGCGCGCTGATCCGCGAGAGCGGCTGTCCGCTGGCCGCCCCGTCCGCCAATCGCAGCGGGTCCATCAGCCCCACGCGCGCCGACCATGTGCTGGCCAGCCTGGACGGCAAGATCCGCATGATCCTGGACGAAGGGCCGACCAGCGAGGGGCTGGAATCCACGATCGCCGCGCCGGAGCAAGACCGCATTCGCCTGCTGCGCCCCGGCCCTGTGACGGCGGCCATGCTCGAAGAAGCGACCAGCCTGCCGGTGGTGATTGGCGGCGATGCGAAGATCGAGGCGCCCGGCCAGTTGGAAAGCCATTATGCGCCGTCCAAGCCGGTGCGGCTCAATGCTTTGCGCGCGGACAAAGACGAATATCTGATCGGTTTCGGCCTGATGCCCTGCCACATCAACCTCAGCCAGGAGGCGGATCTGCGCGAGGCGGCGGCGCAGCTATTTGCAGCGCTACATATCGCAGACGCTGCCGCTTCGAGCCGGATCGCAGTGGCGCCGATCCCGTCGGACGGCATCGGCGCGGCGATCAACGACAGGTTGCGGCGCGCGGCCGCCTGAGTGCCGACTGACTGGATATAAATCACTCGTCACCCCAGCGAAGGCTGGGGTCGCCGGCGATGACGCGCTACGATGCCTGAGATCCCAGCCTTCGCTGGGATGACGGTGGTGAAACCGGGATGGCGGTGGGAAAAACAGGCGCTTGCTTACCCACCCCCATAGTCCGAGCGCCGACATTCCCGCCAATGAGGGAATTTGGCGCTCAGGCCCACATCACCCGCAATTATCGTAGCCAGCCCTGCGGCACTGATCGCGCCGTTCCTTGTCGGCCTTTTTGCGCTCCTTGCCTTCGCGCGCTTCCTGTTTGCGCATCTTGCGCCCGTAATTGCGATCGGCTTCTTCCTGGCTCGTCGTGGTCCAGTCTACCACCTGCGACCCAGCCCGCACCGGCGCGGTCACCACGCTGGCGACCGTCCGCACGCAACCGGGCAGCGCCAGCAGCAGCAACGGCGTCGCGATCAACAATTTCGTCTTCATCTTCCATCCCCGACTTGCACGTTCGCGCGTCCTTAACACAGGACGGATGAACCGCCCATAAAGGACGCTGCGATACGCGACCGGCCGTAGCGAAAGATCAGCCCTCGATCCGCGCGGCGAAGCCCTTGCGCAGCTTTGCCAGCTTGGGGGGGATCACGGCCATGCAATAGGGGTTCTGATCACCGACCCGGTCCCAATATTTCTGGTGATAATCCTCGGCCGGATACCAGGGCGCGTCCGGTTCGATCGCGGTCACGATCGGATCGCTCTGGTCCGCCTGCGCGCGTTCGATGCCGGCGCGCGCCTCGCTTTCCTGCTCCGCCGAATGGGGGAAGATGGCGGAGCGATATTGGGTGCCAACATCATTACCCTGGCGGTTCAGCGTCGTGGGATTATGGGTTGCAAAGAAAATGTCGAGCAGTTCCGCATAGCTGATGACCGCCGGGTCATAGCTGATGCGGATCGCTTCGGCATGGCCGGTCGCGCCCGAGCAGACCTGTTCGTAGGTCGGGTTGGCGGCCGTCCCGCCGATATAACCGCTCTCCACGCCCTCGACGCCCTTGAGGTTCTGATAGACGGCTTCCGTGCACCAGAAGCAGCCCCCGGCCAGCGTTGCGATTTTCTGCGCCATGATCGATTCCCTATCCATGTTTGGCTGCACAGATAGGGACGATCAGGCGACGGTTCCAGCCTCCGCGCGTGCGGCGTCCGCCTTTGCCCGTTCCTCGGCCACCAGTTCCTTGCGCGACAGCTTGCCGACCAGCGTCTTGGGCAGGTTCAGCCGCACCTCCACCTCGCACACGCGTTCATGCTTGCCCAGTTGCGGATTGAGCCAGGCTTTGAGCGTCGCGCCATCAATGTCCGCGTCGTCATTCAACGTTACGAAGGCCTTGGGCTGCTCGCCGCGATAATGGTCGGGCACGCCGATCACCAGCGCCTCCTTGACCGCCGGATGATGGTAGAGGACCGATTCCACCTGACTGGGGAAGACCTTGAACCCGCCGACCGCGATCATGTCCTTCAGGCGATCGACGATCTTCACATAGCCGTCCTCGTCCACCAGACCGACGTCGCCGGTGCGGACGAATTCGCCGACAAAGACTTCGGCATCGGCGTCCGGACGGTTCCAATAGCCCTTCATCACCTGCGGCCCGGCAAAGAGGAGTTCGCCCGGCTCACCCTCGGGCGGGGGACGGGTCGGGTCTTCGCGATCCACCACCTTGACCCGCGTGCCCGGCACCGGCTGACCCACGGTGCCGGTCTTGTTCAGCCCCTCATAGGGATTGGTGCAGACGATCGGGCTGGTTTCAGTGAGGCCATAGCCCTCGATCAGCTTGGCGCCGGTCGCCGCCTCGAACTTCTGTCGCAACTCCAGCGCCAGTGGGGCGCCACCGGAAATACAGGCGCGCAGCGAGGAAAAGTCGATGTTGCGGATGGCGGGATGGTCCAGCAGCGCCTGGAACATGGTCGGCACGCCGGGCAGCGACGTCGCCTTCACCCGCTGCACCGCCGCCAGCACCTGCGCCGCATCGAAGCGGGGCAGCATCACCATCTCGCCGCCGTTCAGCACGGTGCGGTTCAAGGTGCAGGTATTGGCGAAGACATGGAAGAAAGGCAGCACCGCGATGATCCGGTCCGGCTCGTTCGCATGGGGGTCGATCGCTTGCGCCTGCCGCGCATTGGCGGTCAGATTCTGGTGCGTCAGCATCGCGCCCTTGGGCGTGCCGGTCGTCCCGCCGGTATATTGCAACAGCGCGACGTCGTTGATGGGGTCGATGGCGGGCACGGTGCAGGCGCCCGCATTGGCGATCAGCCGATCATAACGAATGATGCGTGGATCATCCGGCAGCGGCGTGCTTTCGCTGGCCTTGAACCAGCGGAACAGCAGCGATTTGACCGGCGAAAGCATCTCAGCGACCGATCCGACCACCAGCGTTTCGAGCGTGCTATGGTCCAGCACCTCCAGCGCGGTCGGCAGCAGCGCCTTGGCCGACAAGGTGAACAGGATCTTCGTCCCGCTATCCTCGACCTGATGCTCCAGTTCGGCGGCGGTATAAAGGGGGGAGAAGTTGACGACGATGGCGCCGGCCATCAGCGCACCATAATAGGCCGCGACATAATGGGGGGTGTTGGGGAGGTACAGGCCGACCCGGTCGCCCTTTTGCACACCCATTTTTTGCAAGCCGCAGGCGATGTGGCGTATCTGGTCCAGCATCGCGCCATAGCTGAAATGCCGGCCCATGAAATCGATCATCGGGGCGTCGGGATGCGCAAGGGCGCTTGCCTCGACCATCTCTCCCATCGACATCGGGGTGAATCTCTGGTCCCAGACCGTCGGGTGCTGGTACCGCTCTCTCCAGGTTTTTTCCATGCTCTCCATGGCATGAAGTCTATGGGCAGCAGTTACTTTACGCAAGCGTCAACCACAGCAAAAAGGGCCGCGCAGGTTGCCCTGCGCGGCCCTCAAAACTTGCTGCGTCATGGCCGGCCTGTAACAGGCGAGCGATGACGCTACGGCATCAGACCTCGCCCTTGTTGCTGCTGAACGGGTCGAGGATGGTCGCGGCGCCGGAAATAAATTCGGACTCGCTCTTCAACGCCTCTTCGGCGCGGCGCGCATTGTCCTGGCGTTCGCGGCGCAATTCTTCGATCAGCGCCTCACGATCGCCGTCCAGGCGCGAATCGGTCGGTGCTTCGATACCGGCCTTCTTCGCCGCCTTCGTCACCAGCCCGTCCAGTTCGCGCTGCGAGCACAGGCCCAGCGTCACCGGATCTTTCGGCGTGATGTTGCTGATGTTCCAGTGGGTGCGGTCGCGGATCGCCGCGATGGTGGTGCGCGTGGTGCCGATCAGCTTGCCGATCGCGCCGTCCGAAATTTCCGGATGGTTGCGCAGGATCCAGGCGATGCCGTCGGGCTTGTCCTGACGCTTGCTGACCGGCGTATAGCGCGGCCCCTTGGTACGGCGGACGGGTTCCGGACCTTTAAGCATCTTGAGCTTATAGTCGGGATTGGCTTCGCCCTTGTGAATCTCCTCAACGGTGATTTCATGGGCGCGCACCGGGTCGCGGCCGGTATATTTGATGCTGGCGGTATCGTCGGCGATCGCCTGTACTTCCAGAATGTGAAGCCCGCAAAACTCGGCGATCTGGTCAAAGCTCAGAGCGCTGTTATCGACCAGCCAACTGGCGGTCGCGTGGGGCATGAGAGGCTGGGACACGGGAGTTCTCCGCACGTAAAAACGATAAGGGCCGCCCAATCAGGGCGGCCACGACGGATCAGAGATAGAACATCCCGCCGCATCCGGCAAGGAATTCCGCCAAGAAAAGCGTCAGGCTGCGCTTTCCATGACATCGGGGTCGATGGCGTGCAGGCCCGACAGGAATTCCTGGGCACTGCGTTCCCAGCTGAAGCTGCGGCCATATGTCGCGCAGGCAACCCGATCGCAGCGGAGCGCCTGCCCGATCGCGGTGCCCAGATCTTCCGACAAGGCCCCCGTTTCGGGCGTGACGATATCGACAGGACCAGTGACGGGATAGGCGGCGATAGGCGTCCCGCAAGCCAGCGCCTCTATCATCACCAGGCCGAACGTATCGGTGCGGCTGGGGAAAACGAACACGTCCGCCCCGGCATAGGCGCCGGCCAGATCCGCGCCGAACATCGGCCCGGTGAACCGCGCCTGCGGATAGGTACGTTCCAGCGAGGCACGAGCCGGGCCGTCGCCGACGACGACTTTCGTGCCCGGATGATCCGTGGCGAGAAACGCCTCCAGATTTTTTTCCACCGCGACGCGGCCGACATAGAGCATGATCGGGCGCGGAAGATCGGCAAAGGCGGCAGGCAGCGGCGCTTCGGGCGTGAAGGCGCTGAGATCCACCCCCCGCCCCCAAGGCCGGACATTGGGAACGCCATGCGCGCGCAGCTGTTCGCGCACCGACCGGGTCGATACCAGCACCGCCTGCGCCGGGCCATGGAACCAGCGAATATAGCGCCAGAACCAGGCAGCCGGCAGTCCGGTGCGCTGCGCCACATAATCGGGGAAATGGGTATGATAGGCCGTGGTGAACGGTACGCGGCTGCGCAGGCACCAGCGCCGCGCGGCCAGGCAAAGCGGCCCTTCCGTCGCCAGATGCACCGCATCGGGCTGAAACGCGGCGATCGCCTGACCCACCACCGCCGAGCGGACCAGAGCCAGCCGGATTTCGGGATAGGTCGGGCAGGGAATCGAGCCATAGAGGTCGGGCGAAATCACCTCGACCACATGGCCCATCCGCTCCAGTTCCGCGCGGATCGTCTGCAACGTCCGCACGACGCCATTGACCTGTGGGCTCCAGGCATCGGTCACGATCGCTATGCGCATTGGGTCGTTTCCTCTTGCGCTGATTTTCGTTCGTTTCGAGCGAACGGTTGCTGCTTCAAATCCGCTATCAAGAATCAAGCCGCGATCCGCTCGCGCGCATCCTGCTCTTCCCGTTCGCGCTTGGCGATCTCATCGGCCCAATGCAGCACTTCCATCTGGCCGTCGCCATGCTCGACCAGCGCGGTACAGCCTTCGACCCAGTCACCGTCATTATAATATTCGATGCCTTCGATCTCACGCATTTCGGCATTGTGGATGTGACCGCATACCACGCCGTCGACACCGCGCGCGCCAGCTTCATGCGCCACCACTTCTTCGAAGCGAGAGATGAAGGATACCGCGTTCTTGACCTTGTGCTTGGCCATCTTGCTGAGCGACCAATAGGGCAGCCCCATGCGCCGGCGCACGGCGTTCACGACCACATTGAGGCGCATGAGCGTGGTGTAGGCCGCGTCACCGACAAAGGCGAGCCAGCGATGTGCCAGCATGATCGTGTCGAACTCGTCGCCATGCAGGACCAGCAGCTTGCGTCCGTCCGCCGTCTGGTGGATCGCCTTGCGCCGGATTTCCACGCCGCCAAAGCTCATGCCGGTAAACTGGCGGAACATTTCGTCATGATTGCCGGGGATATAGACGACCCGCGTGCCGCGCTTGGCGCGCTTCATCAGGCGCCATACCACGTCATTATGGCTGGCAGGCCAGTAGAAGCGCTTCTTCAACCGCCAGCCGTCGATGATGTCGCCGACCAAATAGATGGTGTCGCTGTCCACATTATCCAGAAAATCGATCAGCATCGCCGCGTTGCAGCCACGCGTGCCAAGATGAATGTCCGAAATCCAGATGGTGCGATAGCGGCGCCGCTGCCCTTCCCGTTCCGGGATATGGAAGCGGTCGTCGACGCCTTCTTCCATATCGCTCAGGAAGGGAAGTCGGGTGATGGCGTTCATGATACGATCCCCAAAGATCAATGTCCTCGGGAGCGAATCCCTAACGCCGCAATGTTACAACTCCGCACCGAATATGACGGAAATGCTACGATTTTGGCTGGTTTCGAGACGAGATAACGGCTTTCCAAACCGGGTGAGACGGGACAGACGCGACCGCAATCGCCGAACCATCATTACGTGAGACGCAATGATGAAGTGCCTAGCAACGCCATTCTCTCGCGCATGATCTTCAGGGAAAAGGGACGCACGGAACGGGGCGGCCCCCCGTCCATATATGGGAGACGCGTTCATGAAACTCTATCATCACCCTCTGTCCGGTCATGCCCACCGCGCGCGGCTGTTTATTTCGTTGCTGGGACTGCCGCATGACCTGATCGAAGTCGATCTTGCCGCCGGCGCGCACAAGGCGCCGGGCTTCCTTGCGCTCAATCCGTTCGGCCAGCTGCCCGTGCTGCAGGACGAGGAGCATGTGATTTCGGATTCGAACGCCATTCTCGTCTATCTGGCCAAAAAACATCGCCGGACGGACTGGCTGCCGGAGGAACCTGCCGCCGCCGCCGCCGTGCAACGCTGGTTGTCGGTGGCCGCAGGGGAAATCGCCTATGGCCCGGCGGCGGCCCGGCTGGTCACGGTGTTCGGATCGCACCATAATCCCCAGGAGGTGATCGCACGGGCCCATGATTTGCTCGGGAAGCTGGAAGCGCATCTGACCGCGCAAGATTGGCTGGTCGGCGATGCGCCGACCATCGCCGACGTCGCCCTCTACAGCTATGTCGCGCGGGCGCCCGAGGGCAATGTGGACCTGTCGCCCTACCCCGCCGTCAATGCGCATCTCCGCCGTATCGAGGCGCTGCCAGGCTTTGTGCCGTTCGCCCGGACGCCGGCCGGCCTGACCGCCAACGGCGCATAGGGCCATCAAGGGCTGGGCAACGTGTAGCGCGGGCCCGGCCATGTTGAATAGGGAGGAAGCCATGAGCGAGCCACTGCCCCGGCAAATATTGGACGTCTGGCACGCCGGCGAAAAGGCCATCCAGGCCAGTGTCGGCATGGTGGAGCGCATGGAAGCGATCGGCAAACGGGTGATCCGCGACCATATGCCCGACCAGCATCGCGACTTTTATGCGCAACTACCGTTTATCGCCGTTGGCAGCGTCGATCCCGATGGTGACGCTTGGGCGACTTTCCTGGAGGGGCAGCCAGGCTTCATGACCTCCCCCACGCCGACCGCGCTCGACCTGGCAGCGCTACCCGGTTTTGGCGATCCGGCAGCGACAGGCATGCAGGATGGCAATCCGGTCGGCCTGCTGGGGATCGAAATGCATACGCGCCGCCGCAACCGGATGAATGGGTTTGTCACCCGCACCGGAGCCGGGCTGCATATCGACGTCGATCAAAGTTTCGGCAATTGTCCGCGCTATATCCATTTGCGGGATTTCGCCTTCAGTCGCGATCCTGCCGCGCCGCATCCGGTTCCCGCAGAGACATATGGCGGCCTGGACGCAGAGGCGCGGGATATGATCGGCGCGGCCGATACTTTCTTCGTCGCCTCCTACGCCGAGCGCGACGATCGGCGTCAGGTGGATATGTCCCATCGCGGGGGCAAGCCGGGCTTCGTCCGGATAAGCGACGATGGCCTGCTCACCATTCCCGATTTCGATGGCAACCTGTTCTTCAACACGCTGGGCAACATCTTGTCGAACGGCAAGGCCGGGCTGCTGTTCGCCGATTTTGCAACGGGCGATATGGTGCAGATGACAGGCGATGCGAAGGTCGTCCTGAATTCGCCGGAGATCGCCGCATTCCAGGGCGCGGAGCGGCTCTGGACCTTTCGCCCGCGCAGGATCGTGCGCCGGCGTGGCGCACTGGCGCTCCGCGGGACGGCGCGAGACGGTGGTGCGTCGCCCCATTCGATCATGACCGGGGATTGGGCGCAGGCTGCCGACCGCCTTGTCGCGGCCGAACTGGCCGGTCGGTGGCGGCCCTTTCGCGTCACCCGCATCGTCGATGAAAGCGCGACGATCCGATCCTTTCATCTGCAACCGGATGATGGTGCAGGTCGGCTGCCCCATGCCGCCGGGCAGCATTTGCCGATCCGCGTGATACTGCCGGGGGCAAGCAAACCGGTCATCCGCACCTATACGCTGTCCGTCGCACCGTCCGACGAGGCATATCGCATCAGCGTGAAGCGCGATGGCGCTGTCTCGCAATTCCTGCACGACCAGATCGCGGTCGGCGACCGGATCGAGGTGCGGGCGCCTGCGGGCGATTTCACCATCGATGCGCGCGCGCAACGGCCCGCCGTCCTTCTTGCGGCGGGCGTCGGGATTACGCCGATGATCGCGATGCTGCGCCATATAGTTTATGAAGGCGTGCGCACGCAGCGCGTCCGACCCACGACCCTGTTCTATTCGGCCAGGTCGAAGGCGGAACGGGCGTTCGACCGAGAACTCGAAGAGTTGGTGGAGGCATCCTATGGCGCCGTGCGCGTGATCCGGGTGCTGAGCGCGCCGCAGAGCGCGCAAGAAGGAAACGACCATGACGTGGCCGGGCGCATCGACATGCCGCTGCTCACGCGCTTCCTGGCATTTGACGACTATGATTTCCATATGTGCGGCCCGCCCACTTTCACCCAGGCGATGTATGACGGGTTGCGCGACCGCAATATTGCGGACGGCCGTATCCATGCCGAAACCTTCGGGCCGTCATCACTGACGCGTCGTGAGGATGCCACTGCGATGGCGGCACCATCGGCGCCCCCCGCCGTCGATCCGGTCAAGGTCATCTTCACCGAAACGGCGAAGGAGGCGCGCTGGCAGCCGGGGTCCGGACCCTTGCTCGAGCTGGCGGAAGCACGCGGGCTGGAACCGGACTATAGCTGTCGGGAAGGAAGTTGCGGCACCTGCAAGGTCAAGCTATTGGCGGGCAAGGTCACTTATCTGAAAAAGCCGGGCGCAACGGTCGGCGATGATGAAGTGCTGCTCTGCTCGGCGGTGCCGGCCCAGCCGGACGATGGCGAAAGCATCAGGATCGCGCTGTGACCCATCGCCGCTCCAAAAGCGAAGGGAAAGGTTCGCCTCGTCCCCACCTGCATGGATCGGGGCGACGCCGCTGAGTGGCGGCGGATTATTTCATGACCTGCTCGCGGCAAATGACGCTATGCACCCTGCATATCTGACGCGGCGCATGCAGCCGCGCGGCAGGCAGGGATATGGCATGGACCGATGGCAGGCGATGCAGATCTTCGTCCGCGTGGCGGAGACGGGCAGTTTCGCGCAAACCGCGCGGATCCTGCATATGAGCGCGCCGGCCGTGACGCGTTCGATCGCTGCGCTGGAGGTGCTGATCGGCGCGCGCCTGTTCGTTCGCACGACGCGATCGGTCAAACTGACCGAGGCGGGCGGGCGCTATCTGGACGACTGCCGGCGGATTCTGGCCGATATGCTGGAGGCGGAGGCGAGCGCCGCGGGATCCTATGCCACGCCCACAGGCATGCTGGCGATCACGGCATCGCTCCGGTTCGGACAAATGCATGTCCTGCCGATCATGACGGAATATCTGGATGCCTACCCATCCATGTCGGGCAGGACATTCTTCGTCGACCGACCCGTCAATATCGTGGAGGAAGGCATAGATGTCGCGGTCAGGATCGGCCATCTGCCGGATTCCGGTTTCACCGCGATAAAGGTCGGCAGCGTTCGGCGCGTCATTTGCGGCGCGCCCGCCTATTTCGAGAAACATGGCATTCCCTCGACACCGAACGACCTGAAACTGCATCGGGTGGTGGCATCGACCAGTGCATGGGCATCGCCCGAATGGACATTTGCCGGCGGTCAGCGCGTGACGATCAACCCCACGCTGCAATGCAATACCAACGAGGCCAGCATCGCCACCGCCACGGCCGGATGGGGGGTGACGCGGGCGCTCAATTATCAGATCGGACCGGCGCTGGCCGCAGGCGAATTGCAGATCGTGCTGACTGAGCATGAAGAGCCGCCATTGCCGATCCATATCCTGTATCCGGAGGGACGCCATGCCCCGGCCAAGGTCAGGGCCTTTGTGGACATGGCGGTATCAAGATTGCGCGCCAATCGCCTGCTCAATTAGGCGGGTTCCGGGATCGCAGCCTGGGCGATCGACGTCACAGTTCATGATCATGGCCAAGGGAAACAAGTATTTCCCGCCGCAAAGCCTGCAATTCCGGTGCGTCGCGATGCCGTGGATAAGCGGCACCGACGCGAATTTCCCGCACCACCCGCGCGGGTCGCGGGCTGAACACCAGGATACGCTGCGCCAGCAACAGCGCCTCTTCGACATCATGGGTGACGAGCAGCGCGGTGAACCCCGCATCCTTCCACAGCTTCACCAGTTCCGCTTGCAGGGTCATGCGGGTGAGCGAGTCCAGTTTGCCCAGCGGTTCATCCAGCAGCAGCAAGCGCGGATTGTTTACCAACACACGGGCGAGCGCCGCGCGCTGCGCCATGCCGCCCGACAATTCATTGGGCAGGGCGCCGGCAAAATCACGCAGCCCCACAAGATCGAGCGCCTGGTCGATCCGCGCCTGCGATCCTTTTATCTGCCCTGTCGCTTCGAGGCCCAGTGCCACATTTTCCCGCACGGTGCGCCACGGATAGAGGGTGGGATCCTGGAAAACGAGCAGGCGCGAAGGATCCGGGCCGACGATCCGTATCTTGTCCGCGCCGACCTTCCCCGTCCGTGGCGCTTCCAGACCCGCGATGAGCCGCAACAGAGTGGACTTGCCGCAGCCGCTGGGACCGAGCAACGCCACAAACTCGCCCGGCTCGACGTCGATCGTCACATCATCCAGCACATCCAGCCGGCCATCCTTGCTGTCGAACCAATGACCGACGGCACGGGTCTGAATCGACAAGCCAGCTTTCGCCGGCGCATCCAGGTTCGTTACCACCGCACTATGCCTTTCTGCCAGGCCAATACCCGGTCGCGCACAAAGAAGAGCAGGCTGATGAGGCCCGAAAAGAGCAGCGCCATCACGATCAGCGCACCATAGAGATTGGCATAAGCAGCCCAGCCCTGCGCCCATTGCAGATACCAGCCAAGACCCGCCTTCACCCCCATCATTTCCGCGATGATGAGGACCGCAAAGGACGAGCCAAGTCCCATGAACAGGCCGACGAAGACATTGGGCAAGGCGGCAGGTACGGCGACCTTGAGGATCAGGAAGCGTTCCGATCCGCCCAGGGTGCGGGCGATGTCATAATAGGCGGAATTGACGCCCTTCACCCCCGACGCGGTCAGGACCGCCACGGGGAAGAAGGTCGCCAGTCCAACGAGGAACGTGCTCGCACTATGCGAGCCGGGGAAGAAGAAGAAGGCGATGGGCAGCCATGCGGTGGCCGGCAGCGGCCCGACGAAGCGCAGCACCGGATGTCCCCAATAATTGGCCGCCTTCGACCAGCCGATCAATGCGCCAGTCGTGAAGCCCAGTATCCCGCCGATGGCATAGCCCGGGATCAGCAGGAAGAGCGAGCGCCAGACGCTTTCGAAAAGGCGTGCCGCATCATCGGTATAGACTTCCAATATGGATTGCGGTGGCGGGAAAAAGGGGAGCGGCAGCAGGCCCGTCTTTGCCGTCAGCACCTGCCAAAGGGTCAATATGCCGGCGAGCGCCCCGAACCAGCGATTATAGGGATGGATCAGGGCAAAACGACCCCCGCCCGACAGCGCCACCGCCGCCAGCAGCAGCGTGACGCCGAGTTCCAGCAAGGCCAACAAGTCCGTGCGCGCCCATGGCGTCAGGTCCGGCCAGAACCAGGTCAGACTCGCCGCAACGGCCCAGCCCGCGGCCGCCGCCAGTCCGCCACGCCAAAGAGGGGGGAGGATCGGGGCGGACTTATCCTGCGACGACGCACCAAGCAGGGCGAAGCGATCGGTTTCGGCTATGCTGTTCATATCGCCTCCTCAAGCATCCAGCGTATCGACGACCTTCGACGCGAAGACGTCGGGCACGGTGTTGGGCTTCATCACGCCGACGTCGCGCAGTTCGCCGGCATAGAGCGCGACTTCGCGATGCAGGTCGCGACCGACCGGATGATGGTTGTGCGTCTGGGTGTGCAACACCGCCACCAGATCCTCGACGCTGGCTTTGGCATAGGGTGCGAACACCTTCGCCACGGTTTCGGGCTGAACCGAGCAGAGCGATGCCGCCGCGACCAGCGACTTGGAAAGGGCGACGGCAGATTCGCGATCGTCCCGGACCAGCGATCCGCTGGCCCCCAATACGCAGCAAACGCGATTGTCCCACGGCTTGGACAGGTTGGACAAAACCTCCACCAGGTCGCCGCCCGATTCCTTTTGCAGGACATAGGTGATGGGATCGGAATCGGCGAAGGCCTGGATTTCCCCCTTTTTCACCGCCTCCGCCAGCAACGGAGCAGGAAATGCCTTCCACTCCACGTCGCGATTGGGGTCCAGACCATTATATTTCAGCAGCACGGCCAATGCGTTGCGCCCTGCCCCGGAAATATCGGACAGGCCAATCGTCTTCCCCTTCAGACTGCCGATATCGTCGGTAATACCCTGTCGCCGCGAACCCAACACGCGGATGCAGCCGCCATGCGTCCCCGCGATCAGCTTGACGTCGAAGCCCTGCTCCAGCGGCTTGATCCAGCGCAGGATCATGCCCACGCCAGCATCCGCCTTGCCCGTCGAAATGGCTTCGAGCAGCTGATCGGTGGAGCCCGAGAAGTTGAGCAACTCCACATCCAGCCCGAACCGGTCGTAAATGCCATATTCCTTGGCCAGCAAAGCGGGCGCGAGGCAGATGGCATTGGCATTCCAGGCCAGCGTCAGCTTTCGTTGCCCCTTGGCGTTACGCGGCAGATCCTGCGGCCGCAGCGCGGCGTAGCCGCCCACGCCGGCCAGACCCGCCGCCGCAACTCCGCCGATCAGCAGATTGCGTCGATTGATGGGCGTTGATCCTTTGGGGATTTCGGGTTCGGCAATATCGTTCAGGTCAGGCTTGTCAGTCATGCAGGGCGCCAGAATGTTGGGAAGGAAAAGTCCCCCTGACCTAACTCCCAAGCTGCAAGCAGCATCATTCATTCTTCTTATAGGTCGCCGCCAGAACTCAATCTATGACGCCTCGACAGCATGACTTTAGAAAAGCAAATTATATAAGTGAAATCAGTCACATATTTTCACAAGCAATAAGCATAATAAGTTGTTCGACAGCCAGTTTAACTTTGTTGTGAGCCAAGCTGTTCCAACCCTAGCCCGTCGCTCTCACCATCATATTTCGGGGGACTGACGATGATACCGGGCCATGACGCCGGACGTCGCATTGCGCGCCATTCAGGACTGATCACCACTTCGACGGCCGCTTTGGCCTTCGCCTTCCTGTTTGCCGGCACGGCGCTCGCACAGCCGGTGGCAAGCACGCCGGCCGTGGCCGAGGACAATGCGCCAGAACAGGGGCTGGGTGAAATTACCGTCACCGCGTCGAAACGGTCGGAAAATATCCAGAAGACGCCGATCGCCGTCACCGCCGTGGGTGCGGACGGTATCAACCAGCTGAAGATTTCGGACTTTCGCGATCTGGCCGGCCGCGTTCCCAGCCTGCTCGCGCCCCGGCGCTCCACCGCCTATACCACGCAAACCTATTCGATCCGCGGCATCGGCGAAATCGACACCTATCCCGAGCCGACCGTCGCCGTCTACGTCGACGACGTCTATCTCGCCCGCACGGTGGGGTCGCTCTACGACACGCCGGACCTGGAGCGCGTAGAAGTGCTGCGCGGACCGCAGGGCACGCTGTACGGTCGCAACTCCAGCGCCGGTGCAATCCGCTTCATTACCAAGGATCCGACCGCCGACCGGGAGATTTTCGTGGGCGCCACCTATGGCAGCTTCGACAATCTGGACCTGCGCCTGCGCGTCAATGGCGCGATCCTGCCCGATAACAAGTTGAACGGCGCCTTCTCCATCATCCGGCGCAAGCGTGACGGCTGGCAATATAGCGTACCGCTGAACGAGGATGTCAACGACATCGACCTGCTGGTCCTGCGCGGCAAGTTGAAGTCGGAACTGACCGATAGGCTGACGCTGACCCTGTCGGCCGACGGCATGTTCGACCGATCGACCCAGAGCTATTATACGCCGGTCAACCAACCCAATGGTGTACCGTCGGGCAAGAAGGCGGATCCCGACCTGACCTGGGCCGATACGCCGCCCTATAATTCGACGGAAAGCTTCGGCGCGTCGCTGACGGCGGCCTATGAGCTGGACAATCATCTGACGCTGAAATCCGTCACCGCATGGCGTGGGCTGGAAGGCCCGATCTATTATGACAATGACGGCGTCACCGCGATAAAAGGCGATAGTTATGCGGGATTCAGCCAGCGACAGCTGACGCAGGAGTTCAACCTCAACGGTGAATATGACAGGTTCAACTTTGTCGCCGGCCTGTATTTCTTCTATGAAAAATTCTTCAACAATCGCCTCAATCAGGCGACCGCGTCGCGGACAGACGATATCGGATCGGTGTCCCGCATCCGCAACACGCTGCGTACCTGGAGCTATGCGGCGTTCGGTCAGCTCAACTATAAGGTCACGGATGCGCTGACCGCCACGGTGGGCGCACGCTATACCGTCGACCGGCGCAAATATGTGTCTTTCGTCGGCAACAGCGTGGGCGTGCCGTTGCACAATCCGACCGAATGGAATTTCGATCCCGACGTATATGAAGCACAATATGGCCCTTATCAGTCGACCTTCACGGCACGGCCGGACCCCAAGAATTTCTCCAACTTCACGCCGAAGCTGGGCCTGCAATATCAGTGGGCGCCCGACATCTTCCAATATGCCTCCTATTCCAAAGGCTTCAAAAGCGGCAGTTTCGACCTGCGCAGCGCCAGCCTGCTGGGATCGACCGTACCGTTCGAGCCGCAGGTCATCACCACTTATGAAACGGGTTTGAAGACCCGGTTCCTGCACGATCGCGTGATCGCCAATATCGCCGTCTATTATAACGACATCAGCGATTTCCAGGTCCGCGCCACCTCGCCTGCCACCCCGACCCAGCCGGCCTTCAACGGCGTGCTGAACGCGGGCGACGGTGTGTCCAAGGGCGTGGAACTGGAACTGTCGATAGCGCCGATCGACGGGCTGCGCATAGATACCAGCGGCTCCTATACCAAGACGCTCTACAAGAGTTTTACCGCGACCCTGCCCGCCAATGTCCCCGGCCGCATGACATTGCTGGGTCTGGAATTTCCGCTGGCCCCAAAATGGCAGTCGTCGGTGGCGATCAACTATACTTTGCCGATCGACACGCCCGGCAAATGGCGGATCGGGGCCGACGCGCAATATGAATCGCGCCGCTTCGTCGACATCTACAATACGGCGCAGACCAAGGTTCGTGCCCAGACCTTCGTCAACGGCACGATCAACTATGCCGGCGAGGATGGCAGTTGGAACGCGGGCGTCGCCGTCAAGAATATCTTCGACCTGCGCCGGGGGCAGGCCGGGGGATATTCGCCCAATAATGCGGGATCGCAGGTCAATTATTACCGCGCCTATAACGAACCGCGCACGGTCAACATCTTCATCAACAAGACCTTCTGACGGGGAAAGCCATGTATCGCTCCATCATCCCGATCGCTTGCGCCCTGCTCGCCGCGACGGCAGGCGCGCAGTCGGTGTCCGATACCCCCGCCGCCCTGGCCGAAGCGGCCAAGGCGCGGGCCATTGCCGGAGAGGACCTAAAGGCGCCCCTGTTCCTGTGCGAACCGCACGGTGGCGGCGTCGTACGGCGGGCATTGGAAACGGACAGCAAGCAATGGCTGGAACCGACGAAGCTGTTCGATAATCTCTTCTATATCGGCAACGGCTTCGTGGGCGTGTTCGTGCTCAAGACGAGCGAGGGGCTGATCCTGTTCGACGCGGCGCAAAGCGAGACGGAGGCGCGGGAGCATCTGATACCGGGGCTTCAAAAACTCGGGCTGGACCCCACCACTATCCGCTACGTCATCGTGACCCATGGCCATTATGATCATTTCGGTGGTTCGGCCTGGTTGCAGAAGACCTATGGCGCACGGGTGGCGATCAGCGCCGCGGACTGGACGCTGATCGAAAACACGCCGGCCGATGCCATCGAACGCAGCGGTACCCAATTGCCCAAACGCGACATCGTCATCGGCGACGGCCAGGCCATAACGCTGGGAGACACCAAGGTCGCCCTTTACGTGACGCCCGGTCATACGCCCGGTGCCGTATCGGCGATCGTGCCGGTCCGGTCGAACGGCAAGGTACATAATCTCTCGCTTCTGGGCAGCACCGCCTTCCCAGCCTCGATCGAGCCGACCGAGAAGGTCGGTGGGTTGAAGGCCTATGACAGTTCCGTATTGCGCTTTGCGAAGATCAGCCGGGCGGCGTCCGCACAAGGGGTGTTGAACACCCATATCTTTGCCGATGGGACGCGTGCCCGCATCGAAGCGATCGCGGCAGCCCCGGACAGAGCCAACCCCTTCCTTCAGGGACCGCAATTTGTGGGCCGCTATTATCAGATCCTCCATCACTGCCTGCGCGCCGCGCAACTGCGGCCACAGGCGGACAATGTCTGGCTTCCGAAATAATCCGCGGGCCAAATAAGCGAAAGGACATGCCATGGATCTGCAACTGAAGGACAAGCGCGCCCTTGTAACCGGCGGCAGCCGGGGGATCGGCAAGGCGATCGCCCGCGCGCTGGCGCAGGAGGGCGTCCGCGTCCTGCTGTCGGCGCGCGATCTGGCGGCCGCAACCGCTGCGGCAGAAGAGCTGGCGCGCGAAACGGGGGGTGAGGTCCATGCCTTCATCGCCGACACGCGCGATGACGATCAGGTCGATGCGCTGATCGCCCATGCGATCGCACAGCTGGGCGGCCTCGATATCGTGGTGAACAACGCCGCCCGTCCGGGCGCGCGACCGGAAGTGCCCGGTGTCGCGGGCGTCGCATCCGACTATCTGCTGGACGAACTCAATACCAAATTGGTCGGCTATCTGCGGGTTGCGCGGGCCGCCGCGCCGCATCTGGTGGCCAATGGCTGGGGTCGGATCATCAATATCAGCGGTCTTGCCGCGCGGCAATCGGGCACGATCCCCGGATCGACCCGCAATGTCGCGATCGCCGCACTCACCAAAAATCTGGCGGACGAGCTGGGGCCAAAGGGCATCAACGTCACCGTCGTTCATCCCGGCGCGACCCGGACGGAAAAGACCGCCGATGCCGTGGCGGCCAAGGCGGCGGCCGACGATATCAGCCCGGACGCCGCGGAAAAGGCGCTGTTCGGCCAATCGCTGATCGGCCGTATCGTCGAAGCAGAGGAGGTCGCAGCGGTGGTCGCATTCCTTGCCTCCCCCCGCAGCGTGGCCATCAACGGCGACGCGATCGCGGCGGGCGGCGGCAGTCCTCGCGCCATCCATTATTAACGGGAGGCCCATCATGGCTGATCTTCCCTACAAGACGGCGTTGGTCGTCGGTGCCGGCCCCGGCATCGGTGCTTCCGTCGCGCGCGCGCTGACGGCGGCCGGCCTCAAGGTCGTGGTCGCGGCCCGCAACCCGGATCGGCTGCGCGACGTCGCCAATGCGAGCGACGCCATCGGACTGGAGGTCGATGCGACCGACCCGGCCTCCGTCGCGCACCTTTTCGAGCAGACCGAACGCGCGATCGGCGTGCCGGAAGTGGTGCTGTATAATGCCAGCGGGCGCGTGCGCGGCCCTTTGACGGAACTGGACCCGGAACTGGTTCGACGATCGATCGAAGTATCGTCGTTCGGGGCGTTTCTGGTGACGCAACAGGCTGCCAGGAGGCTGGTGCCCCACGGACGCGGTGCGATATTGCTGACCGGCGCGACCGCCAGTGTGAAGGGCTTCGCCAATTCGGCCAGCTTTGCCATCGGCAAATTCGGCCTGCGTGGCCTGGCCCAGAGCGCCGCCCGCGAACTGGCGCCAAAGGGCATCCATGTCGCCCATTTCGTGATCGACGGGTCCGTGCGCAGTCAGGCGCGCGCCGATCCTCAGGATGCCCCCGACAGCACACTCGATCCACAAAGCATCGCCCAGACCTATCTTGCCATATTGGCCCAGCATCGCAGCGCATGGAGTTGGGAGGTCGAACTGCGTCCATGGGTCGAACGCTATTGATCCGGTTGCGCACCACGGCTGAAGCCGTGCCGAAACAAGCATGTCGCGCAAGGATGCCGGACCGTCCCATCGTGACAATCGCACAAATATGTCGTTCGACCGGAGAAATCGGGTAAGGGGGGCGCACCATCCGCTGCGAAGAAGACGCCCTTATGAAGATCGCCCCAAGGTTCCTGCTCGCCGCCCTTCTGGCCGCGACCGTGCCGGACGCGGCCTTCGCCCAGAATGGCGTCGAGCCGCTGATCGGCCATGTGGAACCACAGACAGGCGGCGGAGCATTGGTCGATATTCGCCTGCTCAACATCGGCACGACCACGATACAGGCCGATGTGGCCGACAATGTGGAGGCGCAGTTGGACCGGCCGGGCGCGCTGGGCACCGGTCGTACCGTGATGTTGCGTCGCGACCCCGCCACCCCCGCTACGCTCAGCATCGCGCCGGGCAGTTTTGCCACAGCGCGCTATCGGCTCGAACCGGACGCCTTTCAGGATGGCGCGCGTCTCTCCATCCCCGGCTGGAACGGCCAGGCGGTGACATTGGCCGCTGCGCCGGCGCCCACTCGCGCCGCTCATGCGACCGCAAATATCGACAGGACGGTTGCCGAAGCGCCTGTCGGCTCGGCTGTGCCCGCTACCCCTTCACCCAGCGACCGTACCGTCGGTAACGCCTTCCTCGAAAATCTGAGCGCCTATCAGCCTATCTATGCCGTCTATGGTCCCGGCACCAATAGCGAGGCCCGCATCCAGCTCAGCTTCAAATATCAGCTGTTCGGTAGCCAGGCTCGCAAGGACCATCCGGCGTTGGGCGACGGCTTTTACTTTGCCTATACCCAGCGCATGTTCTGGGATCTGGGGGCGGATTCCTCCCCCTTCCGCAATATCGATTTCCAACCGGAAATCTTTTACACCACACCGCCCAAGGCGCTGTCGGATAGGACGACACTTAGCGCGCAGGTCGGCCTGCGCCACGAATCCAACGGACGCGACGGCGATTTCTCGCGCAGCCTGAACACCATCTACGTCGCGCCGATGGCAGCCTTCTCTCTGGGCAAAGAGACACGCCTGACCGTGGCGCCGCGCGCATGGCTCTATGCCGGCGACCTGTCGGATAATCCCGACATTCGCCGTTATCGCGGCAATAGCGGCCTGTCTGTCGAAATTGGCCAGGACGACGGCCTGCGCCTCTCCACGACCAGCCGCATCAACTTCGGCAGCGGCAAGGGGTCGATCGCGGCCGACTTGTCCTATCCGCTTCGCCATATCCTGGGCGGCCGCCCGGATTTCTACCTCTTTGGACAGAGCTTCGTAGGCTATGGCGAAAATCTGCTGGACTATAATCGCCGCACCACGCGCCTGCGCATCGGCGTCGCACTTGTGCGGTGAGAAATAGATAGGGGTTCGTCTCGGTCAAGGGAGCCTTTCCGGGCGGAAGAACGGGCAAGAAGACGCGCCGGCACGATCCCAAATCCTGGTTCAATTTCCGCTCAGACGATACGCCAGACCCATAGTCGGATGGAGTCCGAATAACGCGCGCCGGAGCAAATGAAGATATTTTCGTTCAGCCATGTATATCGGCCCAGCGGCGCCATAAATTCCGGCACGGTCCGAAAATAATAGCTTTTGGGATCGACGATGTCCCCGGCCATCAATCGCGCCATCACGTCGGCGGGGCCATGACGCAGGCCGCGGTTCCTGATCTGGATGACAGCGCCGTCATCGGTCTGGATTCCATAAGTGGCATCTGCCACCGTGACACCATCGGGCCTGCGCACTTGCCAATCGCTGCCACCGCCCAGGATTTGGCCCCGGATCCGCGGTCCTTCAATACTGCCGGAAAGGATCGGAATGATCCGACGCGTTCCATCCGGTGTGTCGCCAATCTGAATCGGCGCGGCCAATTGCGCATGGGCGGCATAGACAAATTCCAGACCCGGTCGAATGGCGTCGTCCGGCACAAGATTTTCATCCGACATGCCCATCCCTCTCTTTCATGTCGCGTAGGCCCGCCCGACTGCAGGACATAACATCCTGTCCGGCGTCGAGGCTGAAAAGCAGATCGACGCGGTCCGGTAGGTCCGCGAACATATGGCGGGTCAACCGCTCATAATGATTCACAAAGCGCCGCACCTCTTCATCACGCATGATACCCGCAGCATCGGGCGTCAGAGCGCGAAGCTTATGTTCCTGAAGCAGGCGGTTCTGCAGCACATGGTCGAACGATGGGGGTTTCAGCATGATCATATGGTCGATGACCGAAAAACATCGGGCATAGGATGTTCGAAGCGCATCATTCACATGCGTGCGCCAAACAGCGCCCTTATCCTCTTCCGCCTCGAGAATATTGATCGGCGCGACAAGGTCCGCTTCGTCCTGCGGGCGGGCACCGACGCACCAACCTTCAAACAGGACGACATCGACATGGCCGGAATGGCGCATCCAATCGCTTTGCGGCAGCCGATCGTCCAATGCCTTGCTGAAGCGCGGGATCAATGCCTGCCGTCCGCCGGCCAGATCATCCAGTATAGAGAGGCCGAGTTCGATATCGTGCGTAGCCGGCACTCCGCGCGTCCGAAACAGAGGGTGAATATCCCGAGCCAATCGCGCCCGCGCCTTAGACGGCAGATAGAGATCGTCCAGCCCGACGACGACCGCCGATAATCCAATCTCTGGCAGGAGAAGGGATGCCAGAAACCGGCAAATAGTCGATTTGCCACTGCCCTGCGCGCCATTCACGCCGACGATTATCGGGCGTCCAGCATCATTTTTCCAGTCACCTATCTGTCGCGCCAATGGCTGCCACCAACGATCGACCATCGCCCTGTACGAAGGCGGCAAGCGTTCCGCTGCGATAATATCGTCAATGCCTGCCTGCTTCAAAGACTGTCTCGCGGTGTTCGGCCTTCATGCCAATCGTCCAGATTGGCAAGCGCGCGCAATCCCATCGCTTCGCGCGTCTCACGGGTTGCGCTGCCCAGATGCGGCAGGAGTACCGTGTTCGGGGCATCACGAAGACGTTGGGAAATCTCAGGCTCGCCTGCGAACACATCAAGGCCAGCCCCACCCAGCCGCCCGCTTTCCAGGGCATCCATCAGGGCACCTTCGTCCACGACATCTCCCCGCGCCGTATTGATGAGGATCGTGTGGGGCGCCATTCGGCCAAGCATCTGCGCATCGATGATGTTGCGCGTCGCCGCTCCGCCAGGAACATGCAGCGACACGACATCGCTTTGCGCCACCATGTCGCCAAGCGAGGACATATATCGGGCGTCCAGCCGCTGCACATCGTCCTGCGCGCCGGGACGACGCGAAAAATAGACGATGTTCATGCCAAAGCCGAAGCGGGCACGTTCCGCCACAGCCTGCGCGATCCGACCGAAGCCGACCAGTCCCAGCGTCTTGCCGCGCAGGCTGGTACCGAGCAAATGGGTCGGCCGCCAACCCGTCCATTGCCCGGCGCGCAATTCCCGTTCGCCCTCCCCAGCGCGGCGGGCTGTCATCAGCATCAGGGTAACGGCGATATCGGCCGTCGCGTTGGTGAGGACGCCCGGCGTATTCGTGACGACAATGCCGGCCGCCGCTGCAGCCGCCAGGTCGATATGTTCGAAACCGGCGCCATAATTGGCGATGATCTTTACCTGTCGTCCCGCAACGCCGACGATGCCGGCATGTAGTTTGTCGGTGATGGTCGGACAGATCGCATCATAGTCGCGCATAGCAGCCATCAATGCGGCGTCCGTCAATGGACGATCGTCGTCGCTGAAGGTCGCGTCGTACCGCTCCGCAATCAAGGCCTCGACCCGCTCGGGCCATTTGCGCGTAACCAGTATCCGGGGCTTGCCTGACATATTGGCCGCTCAGTTCGTCGCGGCCGAAGCAGCGAAATAGGCGGTGAACGGATCGTCCGCATGCTCCGGCGCATCGCCCTCGCGCACCGTGGTGCGGCGCATGTCGCGTCGTTCGTTGAAGATGTCGAAATCGCCGCCCCGATGCATCGTTGCCAGATTGTCCCAGATAACGATGTCCCCCGGCTGATAGGAAACGCCGAATATATATTGCGGCTGGGTTGCGAAGTCGATCAGATATTTGATGAGCGCACGTCCTTCTTCCTTCGGCAGACCTGCCACATCCATCGCATGGCTGCCGATATAGATGGCAGTGCGCCCCGTCGCCTCCTGGTGCATGACCATGGGCTGGCGCGCCTTGGGTCGTCCATCGATCTCCTCCTCCGTAATCGGGAAGCCGGCGAGCAGGCGAGAATACCAGAGCGAATGCTCCGCCTCGAGCGTACCGATCTTTTCCCGAACATCGGCGGGCAGATCCTCATAAGCCGAGCGCATGTCGGCGAAATAGGTCAGGCCGCCTTCCTTGGGCACTTCATAGGCAAGCAGCAGCGAATAGGCCGAGCGCAGATCCATGAAAGACGAATCCGTATGCCACAGCCGGTCGCCCTTCTTGTGCAGGACCATATTCTCATCGACCAATATCTCTCCGGCCGGGGTCAGGTTGCTGGCATCGAATATTTCGGGCGTATGCGGATGGCGGCGCGGGCGATTTTTGACCGCTGGCGCCGTCTCCAGATGGCCGAAATGGCGGCTGAAGGCGACATGCGCCGCATTGTCGAAACCGGTCCCGCGAATGACGCATACGCCCCATATGTTCATCGCATCCTTGATCGCCGCAAAATCAGCCTCGCTCAGTGGCTGGCTCATGTCGATGCCGGAAAGCTCGGCACCGAAGCGGGGCGTGATGGGAGTCGTAGTCAAAGCCATGATCGTTTTTCCTTTAGGATCTGGTCGTCACGGCTTGCGCCGGCAGGACGATATTTTCGGTGGGGTGGGGATTGCCGCCACGCTGACGCTTGCCGACGCGGGCAAGCAGGACGAGCGCAACAGCGGAAAGCAAAGGCGTTGCCGCCAGCAGGACGAACAACAGGCGTGGCGGCATGTGCATCGCCAGCAGATAGCCACCCAGCAGCGGTGCGAAGATCGAGCCGATCTTCGCCACGGACGTCGCCCATCCCGCGCCATTGGCCCGGATCGCGCTGGGGTAGAAGATGCCGGCGATGGAGTGCATGCCAAAATGTGTACCGCTGATCATCGCCATGCTGAGCAGGGAGAAGGCGGCCAGGCCCTGTAGCGAGACGGGTGCCAGCCCCATGAGCAACAGCAACGGCGCCGCCAGCATCGGATAGAAGGCGATTGCGATCGGACCCAGTCGATCGGTAAAGCGCATGAGCGCCAGGCCCGCAAGCGAACCGCCGATCGAGCTGACCGACATGATCATCGCCGCCTGGGTCCGGGTAAAGCCGACATCCTCGAAGATGATCGGCCCCCAGTTCGACTTGAAATAGACCGCCATCGAACTGCCGATATAGGCCAGCCAGAGCAAGGTGGTGATCGGGCGCAGATCGCCTTTGAACAGGGTCGTGATCCGAAAGCCCTGCCCTGTCGAACCAGCCATTTCGTCCGTCACCACGAAACGATCCTCCGGCCTTGCGCCAAGTCCCGGCTCAAGTGCGTTCAGCGCCTTGGCGATCTTTTCGGGCGATCGCCCCTTGACCGCCAGATAACGGGCGGATTCCGGCAGCAGGACGAAAAGAAGCGGGACGAGCAGCAGGGTCGCGATGCCCGATACCATGAATACCGATTGCCAGCCCCAATGGGGCGCGAGCCAGACTGTCATCGGTCCGGCGACCACGCCGCCCAGCGTATAGCCCATCATGATGATGGTCACGACGGTAGCCCGATAGCGGCTGGGCACAAATTCGATATTGAGTGCCCAGGCGAGCGGCATCAACCCGCCCAGGGCCACACCGTTCAGGAAGCGCAGCAGCAACAATGCCTGCATGCCCGGCGCGAGCGCGATGGCCATGCTGGTGGCACCGAACGCCGCGACTGACGCGATGATGATCGGGCGCCGTCCATACCGGTCGCCCAGCCAACCGAAGGCGATCCCGCCCAGCATCGCGCCGAACACGCCCACGGCGAACAATTCGCCCAGGGAAATGACGTCGGCGCCAAACCCGTCGCGCAAATAGGGTGCGACGAAGGAAATGACGAGCATGTCGAAGCCGTCGAGAAAGGTGACGGTCCAGGATATCGCGACGAGGCGGATGACGAACGCATTGATCCTTTGGCGCTCAATCACGTCCGTCACCATGATGACGCCGGGGGGAGATGGATCGGTTGCGTTCATGGTCATCTCAATGCCTCTCGCGCCTGCGCCTTATTTGCCGAAGTGGAAGCGCGCACCGACCTTGAACGCACGGCCGACCGGATCGAACAGGATCTGGTTGGTGCCGCCCGATGGGCCGGGCATCGCCGGCGGATCCCGATCGAGCAGGTTGTTGATCGTGGCGAACAACTGGAAGGTCCGGCCATTGCCGGTTTCGACATTCACCCGCGCCGTCATGTCGAGGTAGAAGCGGCTGGGCACATTATTATTGTCGACGCTGTTCGGGGCAGTGACGGCATAACCATCCTGATCGGGGCCAACGAAGTTGGTCCAATAGATGCCCGAAGGAATATAGCGGCCATGGCCGGTCAGCTGGAACTTGCCCACCGTCCAGGTCAAGACGCCGTCCAGCACATAGTCGGGCACGCCCGGTATCGTTCCGGTGCGCACGCCCGTCTGGCCCGCGCGATCCACTGCGCCCAAGGCGTCGACAGTGGTCAGCTCCTTGGTGATGTTCGCGATCAACTGTGCGTTCAACTCGCCCCACGATCCGAGCGGCTGGCGATATTGAAGCTCGATATCATAGCCGCTGGTCTTGAGCGCATTGGAATTGAGGATGACGTCGCGCACCTGAAGAATCTGATTATTGGCATCGCGCGTAATCTGGCTGCAGAAATTGGTGGCGCCCTGCGCGCAGCGATTGACGAGGGTCTGTGCACCAAGCGCGCCGATGGCATCGGCGACCTTGATGTCATAATAATCGACCGAAAGGCGCATGCGCTGGAAAATGCCATGACGCGGCGCGATGACGAAGCCACCGGTCCAGCTGTCCGCCTTTTCAACGGACAGGTCCGGATTTGCGCCGGTAATGACGAAGGGATTGGTCTGCAAGCCGCCGTTCAGCGGGTCGGACAGGCCGATCGAACGAAGCGTCTGCGGTCCGAACAGTTCGAAGATGTTTGGCGCGCGAATGTCGCGCGACCGGGTACCACGGAACCGGACGCCTTCGACCGGCTCATAGACCAGCCCCGCTTTCCAGGTCGTGACCGATCCCGTCGTGCTGTAATGCGTACGACGGACGGCGCCATTGAGGTCGAGCGCATGGCCGACCGCCGAATCCCGCAATATCGGAACCGCGATTTCGCCGAACACTTCCTTGACGGTAACGCCGCCGGACAGAGCGGAGCCGTTGAGCGAATAGAAGCCGTTCGCGGCCGAAATCGGATCGGCAGTGCCATCCACCGTATCCCGGCGATATTCCGCGCCGATCGCCACCGTCACGGGGCCGGCGGGCAGGTCGAACAGTTCGCCGCGCAGGTCCACGCCTGCCACATGCTGTTCATTGACCGTATGTTGCAGACCGTTGCCGGTGATATAACCCACCGATGCCTGGCTAAATTGCCCCTCGCCGAAAGGATTGAAGGGTACGCAGGCAGCATCGTCATTGCTGGCTATGGCGTCGGCATTGACACGGCATACGATCTGGCCGCCGGACCGCACAGCGTCCACGGCCTTCAAAAGATGGGCCTGATTGACGAGATTGGTCGCGCGCTGGGTGAAGTTGGTCCGGCCATATTGATAGAAGCCGTTGACCGTCCACTTGTCGCTCAGCTTACCCTCGACGCCCAGAACGCCGCGATATGTTTCTGTCGTCGATGTCGCCCGGCCCGGGCCAAGGTCGAATGCCGCCTTGCCCAGGATGAAGGATGCGACGCCATTGGCGTCCATGGCGGATGCTACTGCGGCCGGGATGAAGGGATTGTCGCGCTTGATACGGCCCATCAGCGTACCATTGAAGTCGCGGAAGATCGCACCATCGACCGTGCCTTTCACGCGCCCGTAAGACACGTCGGCCGTCAGCGTCACATCGTCGGTCAATTCCGCCGTGAGCGCGCCATAGGTGGACACTCGTTCCAGCGGCACCTTGAGTCGCAGCGCCGAGATAAAGCCGTTACGCCCCTGCCCCTCGCCGCCGAGCATGAATAGCGGGCCGACGAGCGTGCCATATTGGAAACGCCCAGGCGTTCCGTCAGCCAGGAACTTGGTCCCGCGCAGGGGGTCGGTCGCCGTCGTGCCGATCGCCTGACCCGCCGCATTATAGGAACGGTTGATCAGCCCGCCAGGAGACATGGTCGATGTATTGACCCCCCCGATGATCAGATTGGCGGGCAGGCCGCCGGCGCCGGGCGTATTGCCAAGGATCAGGGTCTGGCTGTTGCACCAGCTGCGGCTTGTGCACGTACCCAATCCATCCAGCTTTTCATATTCGACCGCGCCGATTACATGGATCCGGTCGCCAAAGCTCATGCCACCCGACAGGCTGGCAAACAGGTTGCCGTCATCGCCGCGTTGCGACATGCCGGCGGCAAATTCGCCGTCCAGACCTTCCTTCTTCCGGTCCAGGACGAAGTTCACGACGCCAGCGACGGCATCCGAACCATAGGCCGCCGACGCACCCCCGGTCACGACATCGACCGTGCGGAGCAAGGATGACGGGATGAGGTTGGTATCGACCGATCCTTGCACGGTGCTGGGCACGAACCGTTTGCCATCGACCAGGACAAGCGTGCGCTGCGGGTCGAGGCCGCGCAGATCGAGCAGGCGCGCACCGATATTGCCGCCCAGATTGGCCTGAGCCGCAGGGCCGCTCGATGCGCGGAAACTGGGTAACTGATTCAGCGCTTCACCGACATTGGTGATGCCCAACGCATCCAGCCGTTCCGCACCGATCGAGGTTACGGGCGTCGGTGCGTTGAAGCTGGAGCCAAGGCGCGTACCCGTGACGACGATGTCCGTCACCGGCAAGCCGGCCGGAGCGGCGACATTCTGTTCTTCACCTGCGGGCTGGGCCGAGGCGGACGGTGGGGCTGTCGCCGCCTCCTGCGCCGCCGCATATTGAGGCACTATCGCCATGGTAAAGCCGACAATGGCCAGGACACTCGCGTTCGTGCGGATGCGCTGCGTGCTCAATCGCATATCTGTCTTCCCTCTCCTGGCCTTCTGCTGCGGCCTCATCCGTATTTATGTATCTAGGTACATAGTTTGTCAACGGCCCTTATCGCTGAAAGAAAACTCAAGAAATTCGGCATTTTTGCAGTTCGCCATGCGCGTCGCTATGAGCGAAGAGCGGGCTTAAATTCGGTTCGCCTGCATTGCGATGGGAATGGCATGACCTCTGACAATCCGAATCCGGTCGATCCGTTCGACAGCACGACACCACAATATCGCGCCTATTTTCCCGAAGGGTCGCGGGATGATGTCGAATTTCGACTGACCCGAATTCTTTCGCTGTCAGCCCGTCGCTGGGGAACGCATGTCGAAAATCGGATGATGGCAGCGACCGGTCAGTCCCGGTCCAGATGGCAGACTTTGTTCGTACTCAGCGTTGCCACGCCGCCTATCACCACGTCCTTGTTATCGGCTCGCCTTGCCATCCAATGGCCGCCGCTGATCAGGACCTTGAATTCGCTGGAATCAGATGGTCTTATCCGACGCGTAGAAAACCCGACCGACAAACGTTCGCGCTATATCGAGATCACGGCCGCTGGCAGAGCGGTGGTCGAACAGGTGCAGCCTATCCTATCCGACATTCGAACCAAGGTATTTGTCAATCTGAGCATGCAAGAGATGGAATTGGCGACGCGCGTGCTGGAGATGGTCGTCGCCGGGGTGAACGAAGCGCAGCAAGACAATGATGAATGACGTCGGCTGGATATGCGATCCAAGTTCGAGGCGCTGAACGGTACTGATTCTGCCGGTTCGATTGCCTGCGCATGATCCGAACATACGCCGTGACGAGGCAAGTTGAACGCAGCATATGCGGTAACGTTACCTGACCGACGCGCCGCCCCGAAAACTCCGATGATCCCGACAATCATCCAGCTCAGCGTACAGCCATTGCGCCGTCAAGCGGCGCAAGCAAGGGCTTTGGCTGTTCCCAATCGGATATCAGATGTTTCGCAGACTATTTGCCTCCTCCGCTCATGACATGGCGATCGACCTTGGCACGGTGAATACGGTTATCCATGTGCGCGATCGTGGCATCGTGCTCAACGAACCGTCGGTTATCGCACTCGAAACCATAGCCGGTGTTCGGCGCGTCAAGGTTGTGGGGAATGAAGCAAAGCCCATGATGGGCAAGACTCCCGCCAATATTCAGGCGATCCGGCCATTGCGGGACGGCGTCATCGCCGACATCGACGTGGCAGAACAGATGATAAAGCATTTCATGGCCAAGGCCGTCGGTTCGTCCGGACGGCTTGGTCGGCGCCATGCGGTCGTCATTTGCGTCCCGTCCGGATCGACGATGGTGGAGCGTCGCGCGATACAGATCGCGGCCATGAACGCAGGTGCATCGCGCGTTCAATTGATCGACGAGCCCATGGCGGCGGCGATCGGCGCGGGCCTGCCGGTCACCCAGCCGCTCGGCGCCATGGTGGTGGATATAGGTGGCGGCACGACGGAGGTGGCGATCCTGTCTTTGCAAGGCATCGCCTACAGCAATTCCGTTCGCATGGGGGGCGACAAGCTCGACGAGGCCATCGCCTCTCATGTGCGGCGCAATCACAATCTGATGATCGGCGAAATGACCGCCGAGCGCATCAAGCATAATATCGGTTCGGCGGTGATACCGCTTGATCAAGGGCGCATGATGCAGGTCAAGGGCCGTGATTTGGTCAATGGCCGTCCCGCGGAGATTACGATCAGCGAAGCGGAAATCGCAGAAGCGCTGGTCGAAGGCGTGGGGCAGATCAAGCTGGCCGTCATGTCTGCGCTGGAACAGACAGCCCCGGAATTGTCCGCCGACATCATAGATGAGGGGATAACATTGACCGGCGGCGGCGCTTTGCTCGGCCATCTCGATCAGGCTTTGTCAGAGCAGACCGGTCTGGCGGTACGGGTGGCAGACGATGCGTTGACCTGCGTAGCAATGGGAGCCGGCAAAGCATTGGAGGATCCCGCATATAGCGGCGTGCTGACGACGGCATAAGGCCGACGACCGGCGCAACCACCAGTCCTTGCAATGCCCAGACATATCGCTCGGCCGACTACCCTAGTAGTTTTCGGAACCTTGCGATGTTTGGCGTCTAGGCTCTGACGCTGTCAGATCGTCTGCGTGTGTCGGGGCGAATTGATCCAAAGGCTCCGTCAGAAGGCCGGCGCCCATCACGGCCATGCGAGCGCTGTGATGCATCAATGTCACACCCAATTATCGAATTGCAACAGGTGTGAAACTTTCTTGCGAGCGCGCGATTAAGCGATCAGGGCGCCGTTGCGCCCGCGTTCCGATGCGGGTGGTGGAAGATATCGTTCAACGCGGCTTCCCGAACATGATTGCGATCCGGCTCCTTTGAGAATGCCGGAGGCTCAGGAGGAATATCATAATGCGTACTTTCCGTTCATCCGCGTCCAGGCTGCTTCTGGCCGGCGCCGCCCCCTTCGCCCTGCTCGCCGGGAGCGCGATGGCCCAGACCGCCCCTGCCGCGCAGGATGCGCCCAACGTGGCGGCCGATGAGAATCAGGCCGACATCGTCGTCGTCGGCACCGCAGGCGCCGGTACGCGTCGTCAGGATGCGGCCTTTGCCGTCACCAGCCTGTCCAGCGACGCCATCGCCCGCGCCGCGCCCAACAGCACGGCCGACCTGCTGCGCACCATTCCGGGCGTCAGCGCCGAAAGCTCCGGCGGCCAGAACGGCGCCAACATCTTCGTGCGCGGCTATCCGTCGGGCGGCGACGCGCAGTTCGTGACGTTCCAGCTGGGCGGCGTGCCTTTCTTCCCGCCTTCGACCCTGTCCTTCCTTGAAAATTCGCAGCTGATCCGCCTCGACGAAACCGTCGATCGCGTGGAAGCCGTGCGCGGCGGCACCGGTTCGCTCTTTTCCAACGGCCAGCCGGGCCTGACCGTCAACGTGCAGCAGCGCGAAGGCGGCCAGACGCTCAAGGGCTTTGCGAAGCTGTCCTACACCGATTATGACGAAATCCGTGGCGACGCCTGGATTTCCGGCCCGATCAGCGAAGACACGACCTTCATGGTCGGCGGCTATTATGCGCAGGGCAACGGTATCCGCGATCCGCAATTCCGCGCCGAAAAGGGCGGTCAGATCACCGCGAACATCCGCCATGATTTCGACGGTCGCGGTTCGCTGCTGATCTACGGCCGTTATCTGAACGATCATGGCCAGTGGCTGCTGCCCATCCCCGTCAATCAGGACGGCAGCAAGATCAGCCAATATGCCAATTTCGACCATGGCACCGGCGCGCTTGCCGGTCGCGATGTGCGCGTCACCACCAACAATGCCGGTCGCACCGTCGATCTGGCCGATGGTCGCGGCGCGAAGCTGGGCAATCTGGGCCTCAGCTTCGACTATGAGCTGGTCGATGGCCTGAGCATTCGCGAACGTGCCAGCTATATGTGGGGCACGGCCAATACCATCGGCCTGGTTCCCACCGACGCGCCGATGAGCGCGGCGGCGATGGCCACCACGCTGGGCGGTGCGGGCTCGACCGTGGGCAGCCTGACCTACGCATCGGGCGGCGGCGCGGCAGCGGCCGGCACGCAGGTTATGCGTGCGGGCATCTGGGACGTGCGCAAGCGGATCGACGCTTTCGTCAACGACATGGCGCTGGAGTTCAAGACCGGCGGCAACACGCTGACCGGCGGATTCTATCTCGCCAACTACACCACTCGCGACAATTGGGCGTTGGGCAATGACGTATTGCTGACCGCCGAACCCAATGCCCGTCGCCTGAACCTGACGCTGGGCGACGGCCGGATTGCGACTCGCGACGGCTTCACCTCCGGCGCCAGCTTCCTGGTGAACGGCCGCTATGAAGGGCGCGACATCGCTTTCTATGCGGTCGATGAGCTTCAGATCACCGACAAGCTGCGCGTCGATGGCGGCGTGCGCTGGCAGCGTCACGAAGTCGTGGGTGATGTCGCCACTTCCGGCGCGGCCTTCGATCAGGATGGCAGCGCCGCCACCCTGTACGACCGGACCGTGCAGCTGGGCGGAGCCAGCCGCATCGACTATAACGCATCGCGCTGGTCGTGGACGGCGGGCGCCAATTACGACTTCACCAGCCAGATCGGCGTCTTTGCCCGGTACAGCCGTGGCAACAGCTTCCCGCAGTTCGACAATTTGCGCGAAGGGCTGACCATCATCTCGAAGGTGGACACCTATGAAGGCGGGTTGAAGGTATCGACCCCGATGCTGAACCTCTACGCGACCCTGTTCCACAATAAGTTCGACGGTTTGGCCACGACGCAGATCATCAACGGCGTGCCCAATGAATCGGTCGGCGGCGCGAAGGCGACCGGCGTCGAGCTGGAAGGCGTGATCCGTCCGTTCGCGGGCTTCAGCATCGCGGCGGCGGGCACCTATCTGGATGGCACCTATCGCGGCTTCTTCAGCGGCAACGGCACCATCGACAACACCGGCAACCGCGTGCAGCGTCAGCCCAAATGGATGTGGCGCGTGACGCCCAGCTACGAACTGACGGTGGGCGATTTCCGTCCGTCCATCTTCGCCACGCTGCAATATACGGGCGACCGCTTCTCCGACCCGGAGAATGCACAGCTGCTGCCCAACTATTATCAGCTGGACGCAGGCGTGTCGGTGGACGTCAATCAGCGGTTGAAGCTGGCAGTGACCGGCAACAACCTGACCGACGAGCTGGGCCTGACCGAAGGCAATCCGCGCATCATCGGATCGCAGGGTGCAGGCACGATCCTGGCCCGCCCGATCCTGGGCCGCTCCTTCCGCTTCAGCGCTGCCTACAGCTTCTAAGGGATGAGCGGGGTGTCCATGGGCACCCCGCCATGGAAAAGGGGCCGGGCGATCCAATCGCCCGGCCCCTTTTTCGTTCAGTCCGCCTTTTCCAGTTCGGCCGCTATGTCGGGATAGCGGTCCAGCAGCGCGCTGGTGACGCCGTTGGTCCATCCGAACCCGTCCTGAAGCGGATATTCGCCGCCGCCGCCGGGCTTGCGTTCTTCGACGTCATATTTTTCCAGCATCTTGCCGGTTTCGGCATAAGCGGCCGCGACCGTGCCGATCCAGCGTCCGGCTATATCGCGGGCCAGCTTTTCCTGTCCGTTTCGCGCCAGGCCGTCGATCGCCACCCATTGCAACGGGGCCCAGCCATTGGGCGTATCCCACTGCTGGCCGGTCGCATTGGGCGTGGTGCGCAGGCCGCCGCTGCCCAGCAGCTTGGCGCGGACGGTGGTCGCAACGGCACTGGCCTGTGAAGGCGACGCCGCGCCGACGAAGAGCGGATAGAGTGTTGCGGCGGAAAGGATGGCTGTCGGCTTCTTCGCCTTGCTATCCCAATCGGCATAGCGGCTTTCCTTGGCCACCCAGAGATAACGGTCGATCGCGGCCTTGCGCTTGCGCGCCAGCCCTGCAAATTCGGTGGCGCAGGCGCCGTCGCCTGCCTTGCGGCAACGCACCTCGATCCGCTGTTCCATCGCCAGCATTAGGCTGTTGAGGTCCACCGGCACGATGTCGGTGGTGTGGATCGTCGCGATCGTCCGTCCGTCGCCGAACCAGCGCGAGGTAAAGTCCCATCCGCTTTCCGCGCCGGCACGCAGATGACGATAGGTGATCGCCTTGTCGCCCTTTGCTTCCGACGCGGTCGCGACATCTTCCGCGTAGGATTCGTCGCGCGGCGTATCCTTGTCGTCCCAGTAGCGGTTGAGCAGCGTGCCGTCGGGCATCCGCACCACGCGTTCGCACGCGCCGCTGGGCTGCACGCAGGACGCGCCTTTCATCCAATAGGCATGTTCGGCGCGCAGCGCCGCCAATTGACGGGTGGCGGTGTCGGCGCTGTCATCCTTCGACAGGTCCAGCATCAACGCATAGAAGGGCGGTTGCGAGCGGCTGAGATAATAGCTGCGCATCCCGTTGGGGATGTGGCCGTAAATCTCGATGGTGGAGGTGAAGTCCACCAACATGCTTTCGATCAGCGGCTGCTGGCCATCGACTGCCAGGCCCAGCATCGTGAAATAGCTGTCCCAATAATAGATTTCGCGAAACCGCCCGCCCGGCACGACGAAGGGCGCAGGTAGCGGTAGCGCGGAACTGCCCGCCTGCCGCTCGACCGGCTGGCGAACCAGGGTGGGCCACAGAGTGCGCACATGGGCGCGCAAGTTGGACGCGCCATGATCGTTGACGCCGGGCACCCGGAAGTGGCGCAGCACGAACGCCTCGAGCGCATCCTTGCCCTGGGGTGGCTGCTGGCGATAGGCCGCCATGATCGCAGCCGGGTCCGATCGCGGCGTGGCGTCGACGAAGGTCTTGCCGTCGGGGAACAGCTTTTCAAGCTGAACGCGTTGGAACAGATCGCCGTACAATTCGGCAGGGGAAGATTGCGCCCAGCCCGGATTTCCCAACGCGAGGAAGGAAACAAGGCCGGCAGCAACGAAGGATAGCCAATTTTTCATGCCCCCTCTTTCGGTCGCCCCGCCAGCCTTTGCAACGGCAAAATCGGATGATCGGCCGGTACCGCCGCTCAGCAGCGCAGCGTCACCTTGGGCAGGCGCGCGTACCCTACTTGCATTTCAGGCAGGCTCCGGGCACCTGACCCGGCATGCGCGCAGAGAATGATCTGGAAACCACATTGCTGGGCCCCGTCCTTCCTGAACGGACGTGCGGCGACTGCACGATCTGTTGCACTATCCTTACCGTCGATACGCCCGATTTCAACAAGCCGGCCGGAACCCATTGTACGCATCTGACGGATCATGGGTGCGGCATTCATGACGTGCGCCCGCATATTTGCCGAACCTGGTTTTGCGGCTGGCGCAGGATGACGGCTTTGCCTGACGAGGCTCGTCCGGATCGATCCGGCATTTTGGTGTCGCTCGATTTTGTCCGTGAGCCACGCAATTGCTTCGAAGGCGTATCGATCATGCTGCGCTTGCTCCCCGGCAGCGAGGCGATCGAAAATGGCGTGGCCGGCGCCATCCTCGACGGCGTCTGCGATATGTTGGTACCGGTTTGGTTCACCGACGGATCGAAGAAGATGCTGATGCACCCCGACAGCAACGTCGCCGGTTTCGTCCTGTCGGGAGAAACCGCCCCTGCGCATTTGAGAGCCGAAGTAACCGCCTGGCGGGAGCGCTATGCTGCGTTCGCGACCAAAGGATGACTCTGAAATTTGTTAGGACTGAAGCGTGCCGTCGCAGCAAAGGCGTCGCCTTTCGACACTAAGTCCTATCGGACCCAGCCTTCTTCCGCAGGCTCCAGCTTCGCCAGAAAATCGGCCGCACTTGCGCGATAGGCATCGCGGACATCGGGCTTCATCCGATCCCAATTGGCGTATATCTGAACCATTCTGCGATTCCGACGGAAGCGGCGTTCGTGCCGCGCGAGAAAATCCCAATAAAGCGCGTTGAACGGGCAGGCATCCGGCCCGACTTTCTTCTTCACGTCATAACGGCACCCACCGCAATGGTCGGACATACGATTGATATAAGCGCCACCGCCCGCATAAGGCTTCGTCGCGAGGCGTCCGCCATCGGCATGCTGGCTCATCCCGATGACATTGGGCAGTTCGACCCATTCATATGCGTCCGCATAGACGATCAGGAACCAATCCGCGACATCCTGAGGGCGAATGCCCGCCAGCATGGCGAAATTGCCCAGCACCATCAGACGCTGGATATGATGCGCATAGGCATTGTCTCGCGTATTGCGGATCGCCTCTGCCAGGCAGAGCATGTCGGTATCGCCGGTCCAGTAGAATGCCGGCAGCGGTCGCGTTGCCGCAAGAGCGTTGGCATCTCCCACTTCCGGCATCTCGAGCCAGTAATAGCCGCGGACATATTCGCGCCAGCCTATGATCTGGCGGATGAATCCCTCCGCTGCATTTAAGGGCACGTCGCCAGCCGCATAAGCATCGGCTGCCGCCTGCGCGACCTCCAGCGGCGTCAGGAGGCCGAGGTTCAGCGCCGGGCTGAGCCAGCTATGGTAGAGCCAGTCCTGTCCTGTCACCATGGCATCCTGATAGGTGCCGAAATCAGGCAATGCCGTCCGAACGAAATGTCCGAGCGCCCTGCGCGCCTGCCCCGCCGTCACGGGCAGGCTGAATTTCTCCAGCCGCCCGAAATGCTGACCATAACGATCCTCTACCAACGCCAGCACCTGCTCCGTGATCTGATCGGGCTGAAAGTGCATGGGTTCTGGATAGTTCAGGCCGCACCTGGGTGGTGCGCGGTTCTCCTTGTCGAAATTCCATGCGCCGCCCGTCGGCTGTCCATCGGACTCCATCAGCAGGCCGGTCTTGCGGCGCATATCCCGGTAGAAAAATTCCATGACGAGGTCGTTGCGCGCCTGCGCCCAGGTCTGGAACTCCAATATGCCGCAGAGGAAGCGATCATCGACCAGCACATCCACGGGAAGTCCGAACGTTTTGCTCCAGCCATCGATCATCGTCTTCACCCGCCATTCTCCGGGTTCGACGATGCGGATCGCGCTCGGCCGATGACGCTCGACAGCCCGCTTGACCTCTCCGGTAAAACTCCCGCTGTTGCCCGGATCGTCGATGCACATATACTCGACGCGCCAGCCCTTGGCCTCGAGTTCTTTGGCGAAGTGGCGCATGGCCGAAAATATCAGGGCGATCTTGCGCTTGTGATGCCGCACATAGGTTGCTTCATCCCCTACCTCCATCAGGAGCACCACCGCATCCGATGGATCGACATCGCGCAACGGCGCCAGACCATGGCTGAGTTGGTCGCCGAGGAGAGGAATGAGGATGGTCATGCGCTTCTATCGGGCATCCGGCGATGATGCCATAGGGGCATTACGCAAATGACGACGTGTAGAATGCGCAGGACATCCGACCTGCCGACAAAAATCGGCCCGCCCTATCGGCAAACGTTGATGGCAGGCTCTTCCCCGCCACCATATTCAATCGCGCAAACGGTCGCGTAAGTTGGTTCGTTTCCAGTGCCTTATGCTTGCGAAGGCACTGGAAACGCAATTCAATACGGATCGGTTCAAGACGAGGCTTCGCCCCTTTGCGGCTCATGATAGGGGCAGTTGTTGAAGGCCGCGCGAAAATCGGCGGAGTGGCGATAGGGGTCGCGGCGTGCGCGATTGATGTTGCCAAGCGGTTGATGTGCCGCGATGCCCGTCCACACGCTGAACCGCATTTGTTCGTTAACCTTTTCCACGAGCGCCGGATCCCAACTGTCCTGAGCGTTCGCGCGGATCGTGGCGACGGTGATGAACGGCGCATCTTCTTCATCCCACGCAACGGTCGGATCTTCCACGGGCTGTTTCTCCAAATCCCGGCAAAGCTGGACGCGAAACTCCCAGAGTGCGTCGACGCCTCTCATCTCCTTTCGCACATCTTCGCGGATTGCGTTCTCGCGACCGTCGACCGCGATCTCCTGCCCCGTCAACGCGGTCATGGATGGCGCGATCGGCGCCAGGCTGAATTTGGCGATATGATCGCCATACCGGAAGGGCACCGTCGTGTAATAGGTATCGCCAAGTGGCTCGGATTGCGGCGCGCCGCCCAGCGAATTGAGCGCCGTAGGCGGCTTGGCTCCAGCAGCTTCAAAGGCGTGACGTACGCCGCGCAACGTTGCGGACACCGCTTTCTTCGTGCCTTCCATGCGATCGGTCGTCTTGGCAAGCAGTTTGAGATTGCCCAGAAATTTGTCAGCCGTCTTTGCCTGAAAGATCGGGCCATTGACGAAAACGAAATCCTGCGCCGTTCCTTCCGAGCCGGGAAGCCGGTCCCCCTCCACGTCCAGCACCTTGATCGCCATCCCGCGCGGCAGGCTGATCGAGTCCGGCAATATGTCCCCCGCGTTCGTAGACATGCGCAAATAGACTTTGTGCGTGCCCGGCCGCGCAAACAGACCCTGCGCCAATTCAGGCGGCAGGTCAGGCACAACCTGCATTTCGCCTTCCAATATCCCGTGCGACTTGGCATGTACCGAGCGAACGGCATGACCATAATCGTCAGCCGTCCGCTCCAGAATGACGTCGAAAGCCTGCTTCAAGCCCTCGATGGTTTCCGCTTCATCTGGCTGAAACTGTTCGACGTCTCGGGTGAAACGGACGGGCGGGTTGAGCATGGACATTCTCCTTTCCAGCATTAACTGAAGGGCAGCAGAAGCCGTTCCGAACAAATTGTGCTGATCCACATCAGCTTGGTCCGGCATGTGAACCAACGCCCATTCCGCTCGTTGCCATTGCCTGGAAGAAGGAGCGGTACAGCCATGGCAAAGCAGAGATCGGACAAGCCCCGTATCGAGCCGTTCGAGGGGCCTGCCGGCGGCTGGGGATCGGTTCGCTCTCTGGCCGAAATCCTGCCACGCGAACATCTGCCCGCCGAGGGCCTGCGTGAGCTTGCCCGACAGAATAAGGCCGACGGCTTTGCCTGTGTCAGTTGCGCCTGGCCCAAACCTGCCCATCCCCATCCCGCCGAATTTTGCGAGGAAGGCGCAAAGGCGACGGCTTGGGAGCTAACAAAGCTGCGCACGACACCTGCGTTTTTTGAAGAACATAGCCTCGCCGCATTGCGGCAGTGGCGGGATTATGATCTCGAGCAGCATGGTCGGCTGACCCACCCCCTGCGATATGACAGAGACCAGGACAAATATGTCGCCTGTTCATGGGATGAGGCGTTCGACGCCATTGCGGCGGCGCTGCGCATATATGATCCCAAATCCGTCGTCTTCTATTCTTCCGGCCGCACCAGCCTGGAGGCGTCATACATGTATGGGCTGATGGCACGGATGTATGGCAACCAGAATCTGCCCGACAGTTCCAACATGTGCCATGAATCCACCTCCGTCGCGCTCAAAGCGGCCATTGGGGTGCCGGTCGGGACGACCCAACTCAAGGACTTCGAGGAATGTGATGCGATATTCTTCTTCGGACAGAATGTCGGATCCAACGCGCCGCGGATGCTCCATGACCTACGCGGCGCACGCAAGCGTGGCGTAGAGATCATCACCTTCAATCCCTTGCGGGAAAGAGGGCTTGAACGCTTCACCGATCCGCAAAATCCGGTGGAGATGGTGACATTGGCCGAAACGGGGATTTCCACCCAATATCATCAGGTGAAGGCAGGCGGCGACATTGCCGCGATCACGGGCCTCGCCAAATTACTCATCGAATGGGACGATGCGGCAAGGGCAGCGGGCGAGCCGCCAGTTCTCGATCATGATTTCATCGAACGACACACCCATGATTTCGACGCTTTCGCCAACAAAGTCCGTGCGACCCAATGGCGCGACATCGAACGGGAATCCGGCCTGGAACGCAACGCGCTGGAGCAGGCGGCGCGCGTCTATGCGCAGTCGAAAGCCGTCATGGCGATCTACGGTATGGGCCTGACCCAGCATGTAAAAGGCGTCGAGAATGTCCGCATGGTCGTCAACTTCCTCCTCCTGCGCGGCAATATCGGCAAGCCCGGTGCCGGCCCGACGCCGGTGCGCGGTCACAGCAATGTCCAAGGACAGCGCACCGTCGGCATCACGGAGAAAACGGAACTCGCGCCCGTCGACAAGTTGAGAGAACTATATAGCTTCGATCCACCTGCGGAAAAAGGACTGGATACGATCGAAACCTGTCGGGGCGTCATCGACGGATCGGTCAGGGCATTTATCGGACTGGGCGGCAACTTCCTGCGCGCCATCCCGGACACCGGCCCCATGGAAGCGGCCTGGCCCGCGCTCGACCTGACCGTCCATGTCGCCACCAAGCTCAATCGCAGCCATCTTCTGCCGGGCCGGATCGCGTACCTCCTGCCCTGCCTCGGCCGGATCGAGCAGGATGTTCAGGCCAGCGGCCCGCAAGCCGTCTCGGTCGAGGACTCGAGCAGTTGCATCCATGGTTCGGTCGGCAAGGCGACGCCCGCCAGCCCGCACCTTCTGTCCGAACCTGCGATCGTGGCCGCCATCGCCAAGCGGATTGTGCCACCCAATCCGCAGGCAGATTGGGACGCATGGGTCGCCGACTATGCCCGCATCCGTGATGCGATCGAAGCGACATACCCGGACATATTCGAGAATTTCAACGCACGTCTTTTCCAGCCTGGCGGCTTCTGGAAAGGCAATAAGACATCGGAGCGCATCTGGCTGACGCCAACCCAGAAAGCGGAATTCCATGTGCCATCCGGACTGTCGGCCACCGGCTTCGCTGACGCTGCGGGGCAATATCGCCTGATGACCCTACGTTCGAACGACCAGTTCAATACGACCATCTACGGCTATCACGACCGCTTTCGCGGTGTGAAGGGCACAAGGGACGTTCTTTTCATGAATGTTGACGACATGGTGCGCGAAAAGCTGAACGAGGGTGATATCGTAACGCTCGAAACTTCGTGGGACGACGGCGTGGCCCGGCGGCGCCCCGGCCTGATCGTGACGCCCTACAGCATTCCGCCCGGATGCCTTGGTGCCTATTATCCCGAGTGCAACAGCCTGATACCTGTCGAGCATCACGCGGAACAAAGCCATGTTCTCGCGGCCAAGTCGGTTCCGGTCGTGATCAGCCGTGCATAGTCAGGCAACCCGACGCCGAAATGCATGTATCGGTCACCCAAACCGCCGACTGGCTCGAACCAGCAATGATGATCGCTGGCCTGCCTCCCAGACCTTCCAATCTACGCACAAGAAAACAGCGAACGGGCTCGCCATCACTTTGTGCTCTGGCACATGGCTCGATTTTGGCGATTAGCAGCTATGTGCCTGGCGGGCATCCTGCAGGACACGGGACAGTTCGTCGACGGAATAGGGTTTGTGCAAGAGCGCAAAGCCGTGACGGGCATCGTCGGCCAGCACATGACTATATCCACTCGTCAGGACGATGGTGAGGTCGGGCCAGCGCTTGCGAACCTGTCTGGCCAGTTCCACGCCATCCATCCCAGGCATGATGACGTCGGAGAAAAGAATATCGATCTCGCGATGCTCACGCTCCAGGATAGCGATCGCTTCCTGCGCATTGGCGGCGCGTTGGGTTGTGAAGCCCAGATCGCCCAGCAATTGGGATGCAAACTCCCCGACTTGATCATTATCCTCTACGACAAGGATGCTGGCCTGTGAGGCGACGATCTTCTCGGCAGGCGAAATGGTTTCTATGGCCCCCGCCTTGCAACGCGGAAGATAGAGGCTGAAGGTCGTGCCTTGGCCGAGTTGACTGTCGACATCGATCTCGCCACCCGACTGCTTGGTAAAGCCGTAGACTTGGCTGAGGCCCAGGCCGGTCCCCTTGCCGACCTCCTTCGTGGTGAAGAATGGTTCGAAGATATGATCAAGCTGATCGGCGGGCATGCCTGAACCCGTGTCGGTCACGCATACCTTCACGAAATCGCCTTTGGCCGCGGCATGGCCGCGCCTTGCCGGAATATATCCGGCCGCCTCGATCGCGATCGTGATACTCCCTTCGCCATTCATGGCATCACGCACGTTGACCGCCATATTGACGAGCGCCGTTTCGAATTGGCTGACATCGACCTCCACGAGGCAAGACGAGCATACCGGATCCACAGTGAGCGCGATCCGCGATCCCACGACGGTTCTTAGCATGTCCGCTACGCTGGCGACCTTGTCTGCGGCGTTGAATATTTCGGGCTTGAGCGCTTGGCGGCGGGCGAAGGCGAGAAGCTGACTGGTCAGTTTCGCGGCGCGATCAGCGGTTTCAGCGATGGCATCTATATATTTTTTCTGCTTGTCGCGAGGTAATTCACGGCGGGCAAGAAGCTCGGCCGAAGACCTAATAATCGTCAGCAGATTGTTGAAGTCGTGCGCGACGCCTCCGGTCAACTGACCGATGGCTTCCATTTTCTGCAATTGGCGGACCTGATCCTCCGACGCCATCAGTTCGCGTGACCGCTCCTCGACCCGCTCCTCCAGCGTCTCGGCAAGCTCGCGTAGCTGTTCCTCGGCGATCGTGCGTTCCAGAATGTCGGCCGCCTGCCTGGCCACGATGTCGAGCATACGCAGGTCACGGTCGGAGGGCTGATGCGGCTCGCTCCAATGGTTCGATATCATGCCCAGCAGCTTGCCGCTTCGCGAGAGCAAGGGCGTGGTCTGCGCCGAACGGATGCCCGCCGCGCGGAACGCCTCCAGATCAGGCGTGCCTGCGATCTCATCCCATGTTTCGAAGTCCGGAACGATAGCACGCTGGCCAAATTTCAGTGCCAGGGTGCAGCTACTATAGGCAGCGGGGCTGACCCATTGCCAGAAGCCGACCGCTTCCGGGGGCAGGCCGCGATGGGCCAGAAGTTGCAGTTCTCCGCCATGGCCCGACGAGTCTCCGGTGGGGCACAGCAGTTGCATTGTGCCGCACTGCGACCCGGTAATCGCCACCGCTGCCTCGACGATCTTGCCGTACAGCTCGAAGCGATCCTGCTCGTTGATGAGCGCCACGCTGATCCGATGAAGCAAATCGATATCGCCAAGCTCGCCATCCAGCTCAGGAGCAAGGCCATCGAATGCCAGGAGTTGTGGACCGTGAAGCGGGTTTGTCATGAAATTGCCCCCTGGCCGACGCGAGCGGATATCGTCGGTCTGTGCGCGCACAACCCCTGCGTGACCCGGAAGTTCCGTCATCCTTTACATCCGCAAATCCCGGTTCCATCAATATTCGGTGACCGCCCTTTCACGACTTTCAGATCATGATTGTTTTTACCAGCTGCAAACCGTCCGGTTCTGGCAGTTGTCCACCGCTCACGCCGTTCCACATTTTCGAATGGCCGGCGCCTTGTTTGCCAGTTGCAGATACGAAGACAGGCTTCTTTTAGACTTGAGGCCGCAAGAGGGCAGGGGCATGGGGCGATGATGACCTCTCGCTCACGCAAGGACGACGCTTCGGCATCGGCAAATGACGATACGCCGCCCTCGGTGCGCCACGCACTGCTGGAGGCGACATTGGCCTTGGTCTACACGGGCGGGTTTGACGGCATAAGCCTTCGTTCCGTCAGCGGCGAGATCGGCAAGAGCACGACCACTATCTTCCAGAACTTCGGCGGACGGCAGGGCCTCCTTGACGCAGCGCTGGATCATGCACTGGCTGGCGAGCATCTTCGCCACGAAGCCATGCTGGCCGACATTGGCGCCTTGCCTACGGACGCTGAATCCATGGCGCGGCTGGTCGCCTTTTATGTCGGCGCCGCCGATCAATCGGCCACGGCTCGCTTCTGCCTCGAAGCGCTTTTGCGCATCGATCGCCTGACCGATGCCGGCTCGCGGCTGCAGCAATGGATGGCGATGCGCGAAAGCTTCTGGAGCCGCCTCTCGTCCGCCCTCTTGCCCGCGCAGGTCCGCCTTCTTGCTGGCTACACAGTTATGGAGCAGGCATTCTGCATCATCCTGCGCGATGAGTTGGATTATGATCAGTTACTGCACATGACGGCCCTCGCCACCTGCCGCGGCGGCATCGCGGCAGACCCGAAAGCGGATATTCCCGTCCTGACATGGGCGCGCACAAAGGCGTTCCCGGCAGCGGGTGAGAAGATCGACGAGCGCTCTCCGATGGATGAGCTGCTCACCAGGGTCGCCCAACAGATCGTCAGCGACGGCATCAGCGACATCAATTTGCGACGGATCGCCACGCAAGCCGGCGTCCCGCCCTCGCTGATCATCTATCATTATGGCGACTTCGCCGCATTCATGTCGGCCGCGATCTGGCGCGCGATGACTCACGAATTGCCGAGCTATCTCGACATCGCAAGCTCCGCCGACAGGGACGCCCGGGAAGGCTGGCTGTCCGGATTGGAAACGGCAGTCGATCCTGCAGCGACGGACGGGGCAAAGGGCTTTTATCTGCGTTATGCCCGCATTCTAGGCCAGGTCTGCCTGCTCGCACGCCAACGGCAGGAACTCGTCCCTCTGGTCCGACAACTCCGGGCGATCGAGGGTATGGGCATCCACAGTGCAAGCTTGAAGGTGTGGCCCCCTCAGTTTCGCCTCGACCCCGCCGCAGCATCGGCCTTTTCCATCTGGATCAAGGCGCACGCCCTCTTCCGAATCGTCGATTCGGTCCCGGACCAACCTGTGTTCGATATGGTAGCAATTTTGGAAGCGCTAACGGGATCTCCCACTCCAAAAATTTGAACTTCTGTTTTTTCATAAAACAGAAGGTCGGACGAATTCCCGAAAAACCCGAATATATTGGCATTATGAGCGCGATTTGTCAGAAGGCGCAATTGAACTGATGTCACCAAACTGACGCAGTTGCATCCTAGAGGCGCGCCCATTGAATTGCCGTTACGCACTGTGCGGCATTCGAGTGTGCGCAGCTATCTGTCGTCACCCTTCTGGGAACGATCGGACAGCCATTGGGGATGAAGAAATTGAACAACCGTTATTTTAAGATCGCATGCCGTGCCGCATCGGGGGTGTCTGCCCTTGCCCTCCTCCTCACCGGCGCAACGTCCGCAGCCGCACGGGAGGGTTCGAGCGACGAAATCGGAAATGCCAGCGGCGAGATCATCGTCACCGCCAACAAGCGCGAGCAGACCCTTCTGGAGGTGCCGTCGTCGGTGCTCGTCGTGAGCGGCGAAACACTGCGCGAACGTGGTGTGAAGACCTTTGTCGACATGGCCCAGCAAACACCCGGCGTGATTGTCTCGACCGCGCTTGTGGGCGGCCCGACGGTGCAGAATTTCACCATTCGCGGCATCGGCTTCGACGATTTCCGGCCCAACGGGAATCCTTCGGCGGCGGTCCATTTCGACGGCATCTATCAGGGGTCTTCCGCGCTGATCGGAGGCCAGATGTTCGACGTCCAGCGTGTCGAAATCCTCAAAGGTCCGCAAGGCACACTCTACGGCCGCAATACCACGGCCGGCGCGGTCAACGTGATTTCCAACAAGCCCTCCGACAAGACAGAGGGCTTCGCGACGCTCGACTATTCCAGCTTCAATACCGTGCGCGGCGAAGCTGCCGTCAACGTGCCGCTGGCCAACACGGTATCCTTGCGCGTTTCGGGCCTGTATGACCGCACGGATGGCTATCTGACGCTATTGGGCGCCAATGGGGCCGGCGGCAAAACGCCGTTGCCGGGCGTGATCCCCGGCAACACGGATCCGGGTCGGGACGACAAGACAGCCCATTCCGAATTTTATGGCGCCCGCGCGCTGCTGTCCGTCGATGCGGGCACCGGCACCGAACTGCTCTTCAACCTGCATGGCTTCAAGGACCATGGCGGTCAGGCGCAGGGTCAGCCCACCAATGGCAGCGCGCCGCCCTACAGCTATTACGGCAATATCGATCCCTCGCGCAGCCGCAAGAATGTCGGCGGTTCGATCACGCTGCAGCAGGATGTCGGCGACAACGCCCTGCTGACCGTTCTGGGCGGCTATGAATGGATGAAGAGCCAGTTCCTGTGGGACGACGGTTCCACCGCGCGCACGTTCGACATCGATTATCGCGACAAGGTGCAGCAGGGTTCGATCGAGGCACGGCTGCAGAATCGCGACAAGGGCAACATCAACTGGACCGTCGGCGGCGCATGGTTCAAGGACAAGATCAGCCTGTTCAGCACGCTGGACGGCGCCGACACCTTCCGCACCGTGTTCGAAGCGAACTATCTGCAGCGGCGCGAAAGCCTCGCGGCCTTCGCAGACGTCGATTTCAAGGTCGCGCCGCGCCTTCGTGCCGATCTGGGCGTGCGCATCAGCAACGAAAAGAACCGCTTCAGCGGCTATACGCATGATCTCAACCCCTATGGCGTGTCGATCGGATCGCTGGTGTTCGCCCTGCCCGCCGAATTCGACAACAAGCTCAGCGAGACGAGCCCTTCGGGTCGCGCCACGGTCACGTATGAACTGAGCGAGGATGCACGGGTTTATGGCTCGGTCGGACGCGGCTTCCGTGCTGGCGGCTTCGACGGCAGCACGATCTGGTCGACCCCCGAAGCCGATGCATTCAAGTCGGAAAGCGTATGGGCCTATGAAGGCGGGGTGAAGTTCATGCCTGCGCGCGGCCCCGTGCAGTTCGAAGTTGCGGGCTTCTATTATGATTTCTCGAACATCCAGGCCGGTTCCTTCCGCACCTATGATGGCGCCACCACCAGCGTACGCACCAATGTGGGCAAGGCGCGCAGCTATGGCGGCGAAGCGAGCTTCACGGTGCGCCCGGTGGGCCCGATGACCATTAATTTCGGCGTCGCGCTGCTCGACACGAAGGTCACCGCGATCGAGGCGATCACCGCTGCCGAAAAGGCGCGCCTGGGCAACGACTTGCCGTTCGCGCCGAACATGACGCTGAACGGCTCGATCCGCTACGAGTTCGCGCTGAACGATCGCATGACGCTGACGCCTCAGGTCGATGCCCGCTATGTCGATGCCTATTATGGCGATCTCGACAACACGGCGCCGGTAGGGGACTTCGCGCTCGTCAATGCGCGCATCGATCTCAAGATCGACCAGCGCTGGACCGTGGCCGGCTTCGTGCGCAACATCGCCGATGTCGATTACACGACCGGTGGATCGGCGACGCAGGCATTCAGCGGCACGCCGCGCACCTGGGGCGTCTCGCTCGGGGCGCGCTTCTGATGGCGCTGACGCGGCGCGGCGTTCTTGCGGGATCGGCGGCGGGCGGGCTTTTGCTCGCCGCCGGTCCTGCCGGGGCAAAAACGAACATGGTCTTCGCGCATGGCGTGGCGAGTGGCGATCCGCATGCCGACAGCGTCCTGCTGTGGACCCGCGTGACCGATCCTGCCCATGGGCCGGTCAGCGGCACATGGGAAATGGCCGAGGATGAACTGTTCACGCGCATCGCTGCGCGCGGATCGTTCAGCACATCGGCGGCGCGGGACCATACGGTCAAGGTGATCGCCTCCGGCCTGAAAGCGGGCCGCGAATATTTCTACCGCTTCCGTGCCATGGACACGGTATCGGCGATCGGGCGGGCAAAAACCCTGCCAACGGGACGCATCGATCGTCTCGATATCGTGCTCGCCTGCTGCGCCATGTATATGTTCGGCGAATTTCACGCCTACCGGGCCATTGCCGATCGGGAAGCGGTGGACCTCATCCTCTTCGTCGGCGACTATATTTACGAATATGGCGCCAATTCGATGCCCGCGCTCATGGATGTTCGGGCGATCGAGCCGACGCACGACACGGTCACGCTCGCCGACTATCGCGCACGCTATGCCCAGTGGCGTCGTGATCCGGCCCTGCGCGATGCCCATGCCCGCGCGTCGTGGATTTGCATGTGGGACGATCATGAAATCGCGAACGACGACTGGATGCACGGCGCCCAGCATCACGATCCGGCGGCGAACGGCGACTGGGAGCTGCGAAAGGCTGCGGCGGTTCAGGCCTATCTGGAATGGATGCCGATCCGCGATCCTGATACTTCTGATCCCTATGGCATCACCCGCAGTTTCGCGTTCGGCGATCTCGCGACGCTGGCCCTGCCCGAAACCCGGCTCAAGGCCCGCCAGCAGCAATTGTCGCTGGCCAGGGATCTCGACTGGCATGTTGTCGACCGGCGCGGCAGTGGGGAGCGGGTGATATCCGACCCGGCGGAACTCAAGACACTCGACCTCAAGGCCCTGCCGCAAGGCGTGAAGCGCGAACCCGATGTCGCAGCCTTCCGCAAGAAACTTGCCGATCCCGCGCGCGAAATGCTCGGCGCCGAACAATGCGCATGGCTGGCGGACGAACTAAAGGCCCATAAGGATGCTCGCCGCCCGTGGTTCCTGTTCGGCAGCGCGACCATCCTGTCCAGCTACGTCTATCCCGATCTGACGAAGTTTCCCGATGGCAAGGCAGCGCTGGCGCCGATGTACGCCCTGACGCGCTATGGCCTGCCCCTTCTCAATGTCGATTCCTGGGACGGCTATGCCGGCGAGCGGGACAAGCTGTACGACCAGTTCGAGAAAAGCGGCGCGAACCTCCTCGTGCTGTCGGGCGACAGTCACATGGCCTGGATCAACGAACCCCATCGCGGCGAGCGGCGGATGGGCCTGGAACTTTCCGCCTCCACGCTGACCGGTCCTTCGATCGGGGAGTTGCTCCTGCCGTCCGGGCCGGTCGGAGAAGCCTTCGTTCACGACAATCGCGATATATGCTGGTGCGACACCAATGCCGTCGGCTTCGTCACGGTATCGCTGACACGCGACCGGGTGGAGGCCGACTTCGTCCGCGTCCTCACGCCGCGCCAGGCGAGCGGAAAGCTCGACATCGCGCGCCATGCCAGCGCACGGATCGCCGAAGATGGGTTGAGCGGCTGGGAGATCAGCTGACCGAACGGCACTGCGTCGGAGCGATCCGGCGCAGTGCCAGCAGGCCGATGAGGCCAGCCAGGCGTGAGGGCAGCGCGTAGATCGCCCGCAAAGCGGTTTCGCCTGGCCCATGCACTCGCCCGGCAGGAAGCCGATAAAGGCCAGCGCCGTGAGCGCGCCCAGGACGCCCAGCGCGGCAGCAAGCTTGTTCGCGACATTAAACAGTGCGTAGTGCGTGGCAGCAAAGCCATTGCCGCCCGATCGCACCAGATCCGATACCATCGCGCGCAGCAGCATATAGTAGGCACCCCATGCGAGACGGCGGATGGGCAGATGGGCCAGCAGCAGCGCCCCGGTCCACCCGTGAATCCCCAGCGCCTCCTCGATGAAAAACAGCGTCACTGCCCCTTCTGCCGCGTCGGCGGCGCCGAGCGCCCGCATGGAGCAACAGGATGAGCACCAGTTCCCGGCTCAGCAGCATCGTGGCCAAGGAGTCTCGGTTGCCTTGGTACATCCACATCGGCGAGGAAAAGACCGCGAGGTCGATGGCGCTCAAAGGGGCTTTTCTTGCTCCTTTCATGAACGGCTTGTCGCTGACATGGAACGACCGCCTTGCAGATTCTGATGATGATTGAGTTACAAATTACGACGCGGACTTTTTGTACGAGAGATTCTATCCGTAAAACTGACTCACGGCATAGCAACCGCGCACAACAACTATTGGCTCGGGTGAAAATAGTCTCTGAGCACGATCCACTATCGTCATTTGCTGCACAATGCCCGATGCTCGTCCATGAACGTTCCCCTTACCGAAAAGCTTGGGCGACTTACTGAGCGCAGACGGACCAATACACAGTCACGCCTGATCTCTCTCGCCGAAATTCGGACCTACACCGCACCCTGACCGCCATCATAAGCGTCAGGACGCAATGCAACATGTCCGCCGCCCAAATGTCATCAAATCGACCCGAAACGGACCGGAAATCGCAACTCGCTCCATTTAACGCGATGCTGCAAGTGCGAAATTGCGCGCTGCTTTGGGGATATTGGGTCATGAATATTTTGCACACGCGTTCGCGCGCCTGCCTGCTTGGCAGTGCCGGCCTGCTGGCTCTGGTAGTAAGCGCGCCCGCTTTTTCGCAGACGCCCACGCCCGCAGCAGACCAAGCGGCGCAGGTCGATGGCGAGGCAACGTCCATCGTCGTGACCGGTGTTAAGGCTACGCGCTCTGCGACCGCCATTACCACAACCGAAATCCAGAAGATCCTGCCGGGCGTTGCGCCTTTCAAGGCGATCCAAACCCTTCCCGGCGTCATGTATGTGACCGCTGATCCGTGGGGCAACAACGAGCAGAACGCCTCGCTCTTCATCCATGGCTTCAGCGCTCAGCAGTTGGGCCACACCCTGGACGGCGTACCGCTGGGCGATCAGAGCTACGGCAATTTCAACGGCCTTTCGCCCCAGCGTGCGATCATATCCGAAAATGTCGGCAGCGTCGTCGTCGCCACCGGTACCGCGGAACTGGGCATCGCATCGACCAGCAACCTGGGCGGCGGTATCGAGAATTTCTCCAGCGATCCGCGCGCGCAGATGGGCGCACAGCTGAACCACACTTTCGGCAGCTACGGCACGGCGCGCACTTTCGTCCGTCTGGACAGCGGCGAGTTCGGCAACGGCAATAGCGGCTATGTCTCGGTTCTGCGCCATCGTGCGCGCGCTTGGGATTTCCGCGGCAAGCAGAAGGGATGGGCCGCCAACGCCAAATTCGTCCATGACGACAGCAATGGCAAGCTGACCGCCTATTTCAGCTATTCCGACAAGCAGGAACCCAATGAGGACGCGACCACCGTCTTCAAGAACCCTACCAATGCGGCGCAGGCCTATCAGCCCTATACCCGCCCCTTCTTCTACCCCGATTTCGACGGCGCGGTCGCTTATCTGAACGCCAGCGGCAATGTACCGGCCGCCGAAGCGCAGAATTATCGCAACTATTACAGCGCCGCGATCCGGACCGATTATCTGGGCTACATCAAATATCAGGCCCATCTGTCCGACCAAGTCGACTGGTCGAACCAGGTATATTATCATAATAATGACGGCGCGGGCATCGTCGCCGGACCGATCACGGTCGCGGGCCTGCCCAATCTGTTCTCGCTCTATTTCCCCGGCCAGAATCTGAAGACGGCCACCGGCAATTCGGGCTATGCGATCCGTACCACCGAATATCGCATCGATCGCGGCGGCATCCTGTCCTCGATCGACGCGACGCTGGGCAACCATCAGATTCAGCTTGGTGCGTGGTACGAATATAACAGCTCGGCCGCCTATCGGAACTGGTATGCGCTCAATGTGACCCGGCCGCAGGACTACAACCCCTATTCGCTGCCGCCGCATGATCCGCTGTTCACCCAATATGCGAGTGAAATGCGCACCAATGTTCTGCAACTTCATGTGCAGGACAGCTGGCAGGTCACGCCCAGCCTGCTGGTCCAGGGCGGTTTCAAGTCCAGCCTGCAATTTGCCAGCGGCACCTTCCCGGTCCAGCCGATCATCGGATCGCTGCCTGGTTCTGCAAGCGCCCTGCCCGAAGGCGAGATCAACACCAAGCGCTGGTTCCTGCCCGCGATCGGCGCGAAGTGGGACTTCACCGACAGCGAGCAGGTCTATGTCAACGTGCAGAAGAACCTGCGCCACTTCCAGCCTTATGGCGGCGGCGGCGTCACGCCGTGGAGCAGCGGCAGCCAAGCGGCATTCGACAATCTGAAGTTCAATGGCCGCCCCGAAACCTCCTGGGTCTATGAAATCGGCCTACGCAGTCGCCGGACCATCGACAGTTCGTTCCTGACCGGGATCGAAGCGCAGGTGAACTATTATCATGTCGATTTCAGCGACCGCCTGCTTGGCATCACGCCTCCCGGCGCGATCGGCGGCATCGGCGGCGGTGGCATCAGCGGCGGCACACCCGCCGTGTTTAACGTCGGCGGCGTGAAGACGGACGGTATCGACGCGGCGCTGACGCTGCGCTTCGGGCAGGTCTTCTCGCTCTACAACGCCGTGTCCTACAACCGCTCCATCTACGACAGCGACTATAGCACTGTCACTGGCGCAGCGACTGGCACGCGGATCGGCGGCATCGCGACCGTAGGGGGCGTCGTGCCCACCGGCGGCAAGCTGATCCCTGTCAGCCCGAAGTGGATGAACAAGACGGTTGCGACGCTGACGCTCGGCGATTTCGATGCCCAGATGATCGGCGACTATGTCGGCCGCCGTTTCACCACCTTCACCAACGACGCATCGGTCAAATCGGTGTTCCAGGCCAGCGCCCGGATCGCCTATCGCCTGCCCGCCAGCATTGTCGGCCTGCAAAAGGCGGAGATCAGCCTGAACGTCACCAACCTGTTCGACACGACGGGCGCGTCCACGGTGCAGGCGAGCGCGAACACCAACAATTACAATGTCTACCCAATCCCGCCGCGCCAGTGGTTCGCCACCTTGTCGGTGAACTACTGATGCAGGACAGGTCGGTATCCCGCCGTTCGCTGCTTCAGGCGGGTGCCGGCCTGACCGCCGCACTTGCGACGGATGTGGGGGCAGCGATCGCCGCCCCTGCCCGTCGCAAGGGTCCGCCGCTGCTCATCGCCCATCGCGGCGCATCGGCGCTGCGCCCAGAACATACGCTTGCCGCCTATGCCAAGGCGATCCAAGACGGGGCCGACTATGTCGAGCCTGACCTGGTCGCTACGAAGGACGGCGTGCTGGTCGCGCGGCACGAGAATAATATCGCGGAGACCAGCGACGTTGCCGCCCGGGCCGATTTTGCCGCGCGCAAGACGGTCAAAACGATCGACGGCGAGCGACAGGAGGGCTGGTTCACGGAGGATTTCACCTTCGCGGAACTCAAGACGTTGCGCGCGAAAGAGCGGCTGGGCGCCATACGGCCCGAAAGCCAGTCCTATGACGGCGCATTCCAGATCGTGTCGATGGAGGAAATCGCCGATTTCGTGGCGGCCGAATCCGCCGCGCGCGGCCGGACCATCGGCCTGATCCCGGAGATCAAGCATTCGACCTATTTCGCAGGCATCGGCCTGCAACAGGAGGAGCGCCTGCTCGATATCATCGGCAAGAGCGCCTATCTGCAACGCGCGCCGTTCGCCATCCAGTCGTTCGAGGTCGCTAATCTACGCGCGTTGCGCGGCAGGATCGGCGCCTATCCCAACATCCAGCTGGCGCAGTTGATCGGCGACCCGGCCCAGATGCCGGCCGATGTGCAGGCGGCGGGCAACAAGTGCTTCTATCGCGATATGCTGACGCCCGCAGGTCTTTCCGAAATCGCCAGCTATGCAGATTATCTTGCGCCCCATGTCCGAATGATCATTCCTGTAGACAAGGATCAGCGCCTGACAAAACCCACGGGGCTCGTCGATGCCGCACATGCGGCGGGCCTTCTCGTCAGCATCTGGACCTTCCGCCCGGAAAATCAATTCCTGGCCGCCGATTTTCGCAGCGACAAAGGCGTTTCCGCGCGTAACGAAGAAGGCAGCATTGCGGAAATGCAGCGCTATCTTGCAGCGGGTGTCGATGCGATCTTCACGGACGATCCGGCTTTGGGACGGCGTGCGATTTCCTAGGATAGAGGGAATAAAAACTGCCTATTCCAAATTCACCTCTACCGGTCATTTGATCGCCAACTGGACTAGCCAACCACAGTAAGTCCACTTCCTTTGACCATCTGCAAGTCCAATCGCAGTTTCGGGTCTTTGCGCCGCTTGTAGTCGAATTGCAGCCGTTGGCTGCGCCACCCGAGCCGACGCACGCCGTTGCTCCCAACGTCGATCGGCTTTCCAGTCACGTCAGGCCCGATTGGGAAAGCCTGATCCTCGCGCATCTGGAACGGTTCCGCCGCTACTCGGCCCGCGCCCGTGCAATTCGTCAGCGGCGCACCGCCCATATATGCTTTGGCATGAACCGCGTCGGCCTGGTGCCATCCTCTGCTATCGTCAGGAAATCGGGATCTTTCGACCTGGATCAGGCCGCACTCGATATGCTCATACGTGCCCAGCCCCTGCCGGCAATTCCCGCCGAGAGCCTGATGTCGTCGAACTGACGATCCCCGTCGCTGTCAGCCTGCGCTGATCCATGCCATCTGAAGCTGCCACGGTGATGGATAGGCGTCGGCAATGAAGCCGCCTCGTCACCTAGCGCTACCTCCGGCCCGTTTGGCTGCCGATATCGACCGATCTCTTCTGTCCGTCAGGACCAATGCGCCATCATGACAAGGCGCCACCTGCCAAGGGACTGGCCGATGGCGCCTCACCGGGCGACCCGAAGGCTGGAGGCCCCGCATAAGCGGAGCCACCTTCGGCCGGTTTTAGAAGCTCATGCGAACGCCCATCGCATAGGTGGCGGGCGCACCGACCATACGCGACGCGCCGTTCATTTCGGGATAATAGACTTCGTCCGTGATGTTTCGGCCCATGGCATAGATCGACCAGCCATGCGGCGATTCCAGCTCGATCCGGGCATTGAGCAGCGTGTAAGCCGGCGAGGTATTGCCGACGACCGCGTTCAGGCGGTTCGATTCCTTGCCATGATGGAAGATGTTGGCGCGGCTCTTTAGCACCCAGCCATCACCGAAGCTGTAGCTGTGGACGAGGCCCACCCGGCCGGTCCATTTCGGCGCACCGGGCAGCGGATCGCCGACAGTTGCGGTCACATCGGCGATGCGGTTGGAATTAAACTCGGTGATCTTCGAATAGAGATAGGTGCCCGATGCGTCGAAATCGAGTTTGTGCCCGCCGCTGTTCAGCAGGTTGACGTCCAGTGCGGCTTCGAAGCCGCGGGTCTTGGCCTTACCGACGTTTGTGCGGCCGTTAGTGTCATTGTCGAGGCGCGTCGTCGCCTGCAGATTGTCGAAATCATTGGCGAAGGCGTCAAGCGACAGACGGATCGGCCCTTTATAATAACGCACGCCCGCTTCATAAGCCCAGACCGTCTCGGACTGGAACGGCTCCGTCTCGGCCAGCGTCATGATCGAAGTGCCATCAAAGCCGCCCGAACGATAGCCGCGCGCGACCGACGCGAAGACATTCAAATCGTCGGTGATGAACCACTGCGCGGCAGCACGGCCTGACAGGTCGTCATCCTTGAACTGCTTGTCCCACTGAAAATTGGGCGTCGTCGCGAAAAATGTGGCGTAATTGGATATGCCCCAGGGGTTATCGTCGATGTTGCGGCCCTGCGAATCCACATCGTCCTTGGTATAGCGCAGGCCCAGCGTCAGCTTGATCTTGGGCAACAACTCATAATCAGCCTGACCGAACAGCGCGGCGCTACGGCGGCGCTGATTATGGACATTATGATAGATGGTCCGCGCGGCCCAGCTGGTCCATTGGCTTTGATAGTCGATCTTGTCGCTCATGTAGAAGCCGCCCACCAGCCAGTTGAAGCGCCCCTGCTGTTCGTTGCGCAGGCGCATTTCGAGCGATGCCTGGCTCAGATCTTCGTCGAACAGATATTCATATTGGGGATAAGGCGTGCCGTCGCCGTTACCACCGATATTGCGCTGGCTCGACTGCCAGCCGGCGACCATGTCGAAGCGGGTGGTGTCGTTCAGTAAGTGCGAAAATTGCGCGGACGCGCCTTTGATGTCGATCCGTTGCTGAAAATAGGCTCTCGAATAGAAGCTGTAGGGATCATTATCTTCGCCGGCATTGAGAACGCTGCTGTCCTCCGCTGCGCTGATGCGGTCATATTGACGAGCATCGCCACGGTCACGACTGGCAAAGGCCTTCAGCGTCAGACTCGTATCTGGACCGAAATCGATATCCACCGTACCGCGCGCGGCGAACAGATCCTTGTCGCCAAAGCCCTTGCGTGCGCCAGGGTCGTTGATCGCAGGCACCTGTCTCTGGACCACGCCGCCGACGCTCAGTTGCGCGCCCGCCAGATCGCCCGCGCCCTTCCCGTTCATGAAGCCGCCGCCCTGATCGGTCATCACTGCCAGTCGCACGCGCATATTGTCGCTGACCGGACCGCCGATCGCCGCTTCCGCGCGCAGGCTGTCATAGCTGCCATAACGCACATCGGCATAGCCGTCGAACGTGTCGCGGCCGCCGCGCGTGATCGCGTTGACGACGCCGGCCGTGGTGTTGCGGCCATAGAGAGTGCCCTGCGGCCCACGCAGCACCTCGATCCGCTCCAGATCGAACAGAGGCATGCCCAGATAGGCGTTGGAGCTTTGATAGACGCCGTCCACATGAAGGGCGACCGACGGGCTGCCGTTGGGCTTATAGTCGTCGGCGCCGCCGATCCCGCGGATGGTCAGCAGGCCATAGCTTTCGCCGCCCGTGCTGTAGTTGATCGACAGGCCCGGAACTTCATCGACCAGACTGGCGAAATCGGCAATCTTGCGTTCTGCCGCTTCCTCGCCCGAAACGACGGTGATCGCCTGCGGCACTTTCGACAGGTCTTCGACCCGCTTTTGCGCCGTGACGATGATATCGCCGCCGCCCGCAACGCCCGCCCCCGCTTCGGCAGCCGACAGATCGGTCGGCGCCTTGGCGACGGCGAGGGAGATCATCGCCGCGCCCTCGTAGGAAATGGCCACGCCTCGTCCGGCGATCAGGCGGCGCAGCGCCTCGGCACGGGAAAAGCGCCCCTTGAGCGCGATCGAGCGGCGACCGGCGATGGCGTCATAGGGGAAGACCATCTGCACGCCGGCCTGCCGACCGAACTCGTTCAGCGACGTCGCCATATTCTGCGCCGGGATGTTGAAGGCGATAGCGCGATCGCTCGCGGCACTGGCGGGCGCCGCGGCGAGGATCAAGGGTAGTGCGACGACATGAAAACTCATTATTGCCCTCCGATGGAAGCGTCTCTCGGAGGATGGGATGGGTGGGCGCGGCACGACCTCTATCGCAGCTGCAAAAAAATTATCAGCCGGCCGTGAGGGTAATGGCGCCATTTTCGCTGCGCTGCGATCGGATGCCGAACGACGCATGCAATGCGGTCAGCAGATCATTGGGGTTGGTGGTCGTAAAACGCCCCCCCAGCCGAATGCGCGACAGCGCCGGATCGGCGATGACGATCCTGGGGTCGAGATAGCGATTGAATTCGGCCACGACGAAGTCGAGGCTCTCGCCTTCGAACACCAGTTGCCCATCTTTCCAGCTGCGCGCCCGGTCCAGCGCTACCGGGTCGGCCGGTCCGATAGCCACGTTCTGGCCGATCACGCGCGCCATCGCCCCTGCTGTAAGTCCATCGCCCCGCACGCTATCGGCCATGCCATTCAACACGAGAAAGTTGAAGGATTCAGGTTGCTGTCGCGCATTGAAGCTGCCGGCGCCGAGTGTGAATCGTGCGCTCCCTGCCTCCAATGTCAGCTTGCCGCGCAGCGAAGCCGGAACCGTAAGGCCGATCTCGCCACGCTCCAACCAGATGCGGCTGTCCCCCTTGTCGATCCGCCAACTGATCCGCGTGCCCGTATTAAGTTCGATCCGGGTGCCGTCGTCCAGCACCAGCGCGCGCCGTTCACCTATCGCGGTTTCGGCATGTTCGCGCGCAGTGGCCCGTACCGCCAGCAGCGCGCCGGCGACCGACGCCCCACCAGCCAAGACGCCGGCGCGCAACATCCCACGGCGGTTGATGGCGGTGGGCGCCGGTTCGGCCGGACGGTCCTCGACCGCGCGTAGACGCTCCACCTGCTCAAAGGCATGGGCCACCTGGGCAAATGCGATGGCATGGCGGGGATCGGCCGCACGCCATTGTTCGAAAGCCTGCGGCGTGACCGAGCCTGCATCGAGCGCCGCCAGCCAGCCGGCGGCTTCCTCCATCATTTTCTCTGGTGTCGGTGGCGTTGCCATAAGCGCGAAAACGGGACCCTTTCTTCCTGCGGTGGCGCTTCCTGCATCGCATAGGCAAGAATGGCCAGCCCTTTGGCAAGATGCTTCTCTACAGTAGAGACCGACAAACCCATCCGCACCGCTATATCGCCCGGCAATAATCCTTCGATCCGCCGCATCTTCACCACCGCGCGCGCCTGTGGCGGCAATTGCTCCATCAACGCGATCAGCCGTGCCAGCTCCATATTGCCCGATAGCACTGCAAATTGATCCGGCGCGCTATCGGCAATTTCCATCGCCTCCATATCGGCCAGATGCTCGAACCGGACGATGGTGGCGCGACGATGACGTTCATGCGCCAGATTGCGGATGATGGTGAGGACGAAGCTGCGGGGATTGACGATCTCGCGATGATGCGACGCATTGATCGCGCGAGCATAAGCCTCCTGCACCAGATCCTCGGCCTCGGCCGTGGGGACCAGCCGAGCCGCCTGCCGCCGGAAAGCGACCCGGTGCGGCAATATCTCATCAATGAACCAGCGGTCTACATCCCTCAACCAGGTCACGGCGGCTTCCCCCTTCGGATGAGCGGGGCGGTTAGCCAGTCGGCATGACAATATCGGGACAATATCCACATTCGTCGGGGGCCGCTGTCGCATTACTGTCAAACGCCGCCGATAGGGCCGCCCGATGCAAGCCCCTCCCTGGCATCGCCGCGCCGTGCTCAGCGCCATTGTCGCGCTTGGCGCCACGCCGCTCCGGGTGCTCGCCGCCCCCTTCACTGCGCAGGCCGACCCCTTTGCGCTCGGCGTCGCCAGCGGCGATCCATCCCGCGACGGCTTCGTGTTGTGGACGCGCCTCGTCGGCCCCGACGCCCACCCTCTTCGGGCCGGATCGATCCCGGTCCGTTACGAGGTCGCCGAGGATGAAGGATTTCGCGACATCGTCCGCACCGGCGAATTGAACGCGCATCCCGAGGCGGCGCACAGCATCCATATCGAACTGACCGGACTACGACCGGGGCGACCCTATCATTATCGCTTCCATGCGCTTGGCGCGACCAGCCCGGTCGGGCGCACCGCCACCGTGCCGGACCGCACCGACCGGTTGCGGCTGGCGCTCACATCCTGCCAGCATTGGGAATTGGGATGGTTCGGCGCCTATCGCGACATGCTCGCGGGCGATCCCGACCTGATCGTGCAGGTCGGCGACTATATTTACGAAACATCCTATCCCGACCAGCCCAAGGTCCGCGACTTCGGTGCGCCCGAACCACGCGATCTGGATGGGTACCGCGCCCGCTACGCCCTCTATCGCACCGATCCGGATTTGCAGGAAGCGCACCGGCGCGTGCCCTGGCTCGTCACATGGGACGATCATGAGGTGCTGAACGATTATGCCGCGCTCGCCAATCGAGAGGGGCTACCTCCCGAAATTTTCGCGGCGCGGCGAGCGGCGGCCTATCAGGCCTATTTCGAACATATGCCGATCCGCCCCAGCCTGTGGCGCTCGATGGCCAGCCCGCGCCTCTATCATGGGGTGGACTGGGGCGAGCTGGCATCGCTTTCCATGCTCGACACGCGCCAATTCCGGTCCAGCCCGCCATGCGCGGCGCCGTCGGTAGCCCGCAACGTCCGGCTCGATCATTGCGCCGAACGCTTGGCGCCCGATCGGACCATGCTGGGACAGGCGCAGGAGGCATGGCTGGCTCAGCGCCTTTCCCAAGAGCGGCGCCCTTGGACTTTATTGGCGCAGGGCGTGTTTTTTGCGCCGTTGGCGCTCGATGGCGCGGGTGACGCCGTCTATAGCGACCAGTGGGACGGCTATGCCGCAGGCCGCTCGCGGCTGCTGGATCAGCTGGCCCGGCCCAATGTCCGCAATCCCCTAATTCTAAGCGGCGACGTCCACAGTTTTTGGCTGAACGACCTGCATCGGGCGGATGGCACCCCGCCAGTGGCGACCGAAATCGTCACCTCCGCCCTTGCTGCCCAATCGCCGCCAGCCGGCCGCTTCGGCGAGGTTCGCGCCAATAACCCCCACATCCGCTTTCATGACCTGGACCATAGCGGCTATGTCCGCATCGAGATCGAACCAACGCGACTCGTGGCACAATGTCGTGCACTGGATCTGAAATCGGCCCGGGCAAAGCCCAAGATCCTGCAACAGGTGGAACAGGATATCAGGTAGGCGACGACTGCATCTGGCCCGGCTAAAAAGACATGAGCGACCAGGCGTTAAACTGATCGCTCATCATGTCTTCTCTCAAGCCAGCATACGCAGCGATGGTTCGCGGTCATAGAAGCGGAGAGCCGCCGCCTCGACGAACGCTGCATCGACCCCTGTGACGCCCGCGTCGGGCACCACGCCGGCCTTGTCGAGCAAGGGCTGCGCTGTCTCATTCGCGCCAATCGCCTTGAGATGGCCAAAGGCGTTCATCACAAATTCGACCGCCGCGCCTTCGTTCAGCAGCGTCGCGCAGCCCTCCTGCGACACTATGATCGCCACGGCATCGAAAATCTGACTCGGCGATCCTGCCAGCTGACCATCGGCCTTCTGCTGCTTGCCGTTGGAGAGCTTTGCGCCACCGACTTTGGGCGCGACGACAACAGCCTTGCCCTTGGCTTTTTCTACTGCCGTGACGATTGCTGCCAGTTCGTCGGCATCGCTGCCGTCCGCGATCAGAATGCCGACTTTGCGCCCCTCAAGCGTCGCCAGCATATTCTTATGGATCGAAAGTGCGTCCGAAGGCGGCATGTCGATCGGCTCCTTGGCGGCGGGCGTCTTTTTCGGCAGATCGATCCCTAGGCCGTCCGCAACCCGGCTCGCCAGGTCTTCGTCCACATTGCGTAGATTGGCCACCATCCGGCCGGGCACCTGATCGAGCTGTGCCACCTTCGAGAGTTCGAACACGAAGGACGAAGCGATATGGGCCTGTTCACTGATCGTCTGTGAACGGTAGAATAACCGCGCCTGACTGTAATGATCGGCGAAGGCTTCCGCCCGCACGCGCAGCTTGTCGCCGCTCTCTTCAGCGCCAGTGGCGGCATTCGCCGTTACAAAGCCGACGTCCGGGCTTTCGCGCGGTCCACCTTCCTCGCCATGCGCCGCCAGGCTGTTGGGTTCATAATTGGCACGGCCCTTGGGCACCATCGTCTGCATTTTTCCGTCTCGCTGGAAATTGCCGAACGGACAGCGCGGTGCGTTTACCGGGATCTGATGGAAGTTGGTGGTGCCAAGCCGTGAATTCTGCGTGTCCAGATAGGAGAAGAGCCGGCCCTGAAGCAGCGGATCGTTCGAAAAATCGATGCCTGGCGGAACATTCGAGGGCAGAAATGCGACCTGCTCGGTTTCGGCGAAGAAATTATCGACATTGCGATTGAGCGTCAGCGTGCCGATCAGGCGCACGGGCACATCCTCTTCCGGGATGAGCTTGGTCGCGTCGAGCACGTCATAGGGTTGCGCCTCGGCAAACGCCTCGTCGAACAATTGGATACCCAGATCCCATTGCGGGAAATCGCCGGCGTCGATCGCCTCGAACAGGTCGCGGCGCTGATAGTCATTGTCCGCCGCCTGAAGCTTCAGCGCTTCGTCCCAAATGGTAGACTGAATCCCAAGTCGGGGCTTCCAGTGGAATTTCACGAAATGGGCTTCGCCCTTTTCATTGACCAGCTTGAATGTGTGGACGCCGAATCCTTCCATCGTGCGGAAAGAGCGCGGCAAGGTGCGGTCGGACATCGCCCACATCAGCATGTGCGTCGTTTCGGGCATCAGCGAGGCCCAGTCCCAGAAAGTATCATGCGCGCTCCCCGCCTGGGGATAACCACGATCGGCCTCCATCTTGACCGCATGGACGAGGTCGGGAAATTTAAGCGCATCCTGAATGAAGAAAACCGGGATGTTGTTGCCCACCAGATCCCAATTGCCTTCGCGCGTGTAGAATTTGACGGCAAAGCCGCGCACATCGCGCGGCGTGTCGACGGACCCCGCGCCGCCCGCCACGGTCGAGAAGCGGACGAAAACCTCGGTCTTCTCGCCTTTGGTGAAGACAGCGGCCCGGGAGAGGTCCGATATGTCGTCGGTCGCCTCGAACACGCCATGGGCGCCCGATCCGCGCGCATGGACGATACGTTCAGGGATTCGCTCATGATCAAAGTGGAAAATCTTCTCGCGAAGGACGAAATCCTCCAGCAGCGTGGGTCCGCGCGATCCGCTCTTCAGCGAATTCTGATTGTCGGAAACCGGCACGCCATGATTGGTCGTGATAACGGCCGTATCCAGGCTTTCGGCAGTCTGATGGGTTTCGCCGCCGATCGTCTTGCCGCCGGATTTGGGTGTCTTGGCCATTTGCGTGTCGCCTTTCTGCATATCGTTCAATCGCAATGAGGCGGATCATATTTTTCTGTCACGACGCGCCTGTCGTCTGCGCATCGAAGGTCCGTCACTGCTGTTCGAGGCATTGGCCGACAAGATCGACCCAAGCCTTCACAACGCGTCAGACACAGTTTGTTCACCGCCAAATCATCCACCCGATCGATTTTCCTGTGGCGGCTTGATCTGGGTTTACTCAATCCGCGATGCGCCAAGCATCAGGGCCGCTATTCACGCGGCTCAAATCCATGATATTCGTGACTTCCCTAGCGAATATGGACCTACCGAACGGTCCGGGCGTTAGCCCGCCATGTTAGGATGGAGAGAGGGGACTGCGGGCGGTGGATCTTTCGGACATCGATCGGCCTATCGCTGATCGCTTCAATCTGCCTTGTCGCGCTCGCTATAGACTGCGCATAATGCTTCAGGCACTTCGCGAACGCAGGCCTATGGAGTAAGGAAGATGGCTTATGGCGATTTTCAACGATTTTCTCCGTGACCGCCGCCGGGATGAACTGTCCTCAGAAGACCTCCAAGCGCTGGAGGCGAGCGTTCATGCCGTGCAAAATGTGCCTGCACGCCACAGCCTTGCGATTTCCAAGCAACCGATCGGCGTCAGCACCTATCTGATCGAAGGCTTTATATGCCGCTATATGGATGATCGGGAGGGTGTGCGCCAATTGGTGGCAGTGCATGTTGCAGGGGATTTCGTCGACCTGCATGGATATCCGTTAAAGCGGCTGGATCACGACGTCGCAACCTTGGGCCCGTGCAGGATTGCGCTTGTTCGCCACGAGGCCATCGACCAGTTGGTGAGGGACCGGCCCAATCTGACGAAGCTGCTGTGGTTCAGCACCCTGCTCGATGCGGCCATGCACCGCGAATGGATATTCCGTTTGGGTCGCCTGGATGCAGTCGCCCGTGTCGGCCATTTTTTCTGTGAAATCGAAGCCAAGCTGCGTGCCGTGGAACTGAGTGACGGCAGGCAATTCTCCTGCCCGCTGACTCAGGCCGACATAGGCGAAGCGTGCGGCATGACATCGGTCCATATCAACCGCATGCTGAAGGAACTGCGGGAACGCGGGCTGATGCATATGCAGCGCGGGCGGGTGACCATACTGGATTTGCCGGCGCTGCGGCGCCTGAGCGAGTTCGACCCCTCCTACCTGTTCATAGGGGAGTGAGGGAACCGTCTGTCTTCGCAAGCGTCCATCGCCAGTGGAATGGTGGAGAAGCTATGTCTCAAGCATATGTCTATGAAGAAGGCGGGAAGGCCTTTGCTGAAGAAGGCCAGGTGATGCTTGACGGACCGGATGGTGTGGCGGTCAGCATGACCCCCGATGCCGCGGAAGACACCGCCAGAGAACTGCTACGAGCAGCTTTGGAAGCACGGAATCAAATTTCACCGGGTGATCGCGATCCATGACCGTCTTCCCACGTCGGAAATAGGAGTGGACTGACACAATGTCCCGCACCCGTCGCGGCACTCCAACCCTCCCGGCACAGCGATGAGGCTGTTGAATCAACTTGCGCCGATGCGATAGTCGGCCGGCGCAAAGGCCCTATTTCCTGCGTTGACCGGAGAACCAAGATTGCACATGAGCGACGCATAGACTGAGAATTGCCGAGGAATAGCTATGGAACAGGATTATGCGCATGGCCGCCGGGATGGTCTGCGACTGGCACTGTCGATCCTGGCGGCAGAAGAGGCGAAATGGGCAGCGTTGCTGGGCGAGAGCCGATCTTGGCGTACCAATGCGACGCGCGAGGTGCGGCATAAGACATTGATGGTGGCGCAACAGCGACTGCGTACCGCGCTAAACCGCCTCACACCCAAATCCGATCACGCCATCGACCCCGAGGTTGCGACGGTGCTCGAGAAAATTGGACTGTGATCCTGTCATGGCCCACCATAAGTTGAAGCGGCCTTCGAATATCTGCCCCGGTTGCGAGCGAGCATTCTCGTCGCGCAAAAAATGGGCGAGGGATTGCGGGCGAAGTCAAATAGAGCCGCCATCTATCGCATGAGACCGGCCGCCCGGAGCGCGTCGTGGATAATCTTTTCAACTCCAGCCTTCCCCGATATGGTCGGGCGCGAAGGTTCGGATGGCGACGGTTCCAGACGGCTTATCCTTGATACCGGCAGATTTGGGCGTTCCTTCAGAGTTTCCCCAGCCGATTGCGCTTGGGCGCGCTCCGCCTTAGTCTCTAGCAAACCCCAGGCAGACGCTATGCGACGCGTCGAAGAAATTCCCGCCTCCAGCATATGCGGCATCACTACGCCGCAAGCATCCTGCCCGGTCGTGGCCAGCGGGGTGCCATGGCCCATATTGGCAATGCGATAATCCTCGATGAGCGGGCGTCCCGCTGCATCATTCCAGGCCCGGCGGCGATGGCCGGCTATTTGTTCCGCCTCGTGCGGTGCCGGCTCAAGGCCATGGACTGACAGCCATTGGGCGAGGATCGCATCCGCATTGGCGCTGCTGACCGTCGCGTCGGCGCTGCCATGCCATATCGAAATGCGCGGCCAAGGACCATGATGGTCCGACGCATGACGCACCCGGTCACCCATATCCTTCGTACTATAGCTTCCTGGCGCCCGCATCGCTTCCAGTGCCTGCGGGACATTGGAAGCCGATCCGTGCGGCAAGCCGGCGATGATCGCACCGCCAGCAAAGAGTTCCGGATAACTAGCCAACAGCACCGACGTCATCGCGCCGCCGGCGGAAAGGCCGGTCACGAATATGCGGGACGGATCGATATCATGAGCATCGATCATCGCCACGATCATCTGACGGATGGACAATGCTTCGCCCCGGTCGCGACCATTGTCGGTGGGAGAGAACCAGTTGAAGCAGAGATTGGGGTTGTTGGCGCGCTGCTGCTCAGGAAACAGCAACAGAAAACCATGCTCATCCGCCAACTGCGACTAGCCCGAACCGCGATCATAACCGCCAGCGCTTTGCGTACAGCCATGCAGCACGACGACCAAAGCGGGCCTTTCGGCAATGCGAGCGGGAACATGGATTTTTGCGTTCAACGCGCCGGGGTTGGACCCGAACGCATTTAAGTCATGCAGACGGCTTGCCCGGTCGTCATCGGCGTGGATGGAATGATGCCCTCGCATTGCGGCAAGTCGAGCGAGCGTGACGGATAATCTGGCCACACGATAGTCTCCTGTCTTGCGACCATGACGGTTTGATACCGGGATGATCCGTTTATGCTGCACTGCACAATATGGATTTCCTGGTCGGGCTTACAAGGCGCAAAATCTATCTATCGGATGAACCGCCGCCATGGAGCGGATAGCAATTTGACAAAAAATCATAAATCGGCGGAGCGAGGCATCTCCGATAGAAAACCTCTTCCGTCAGATGTTCCGCTTGCCGACTCTCCTCCAGAAGGTGGCAGACAGGCCGCCCGTCATCTAACCATTCAAGGCGGATGGCAAATTGGCGGCGATCCAGAGCGACGCTTTTTCATAGGCATGCCCGACCTGAAGGACGGCAAGGTCGCTATGGCGCTTCCCGATGATCTGGAGGCCGATCGGGAGTTTCAAAGCTCCGCCGAATCCGGCGGGCACCGCAAGCACGGGCAAACCCGCCATCGTTGCCGGCAAGGTGACTTCCATCCAGCGATGGTAGCTGTCCATGGGCTTCCCGGCGATCTCCGTCGGCCAGCGTTCCTTGACATCGAACGGAAAGACCTGGGCTGTGGGCAGTACCAGAAAGTCGTATTTCGCGAATGCAGCTTCGAACGCCTGATAGATACGCGATCGACCGGCGGACGCGACGGCCAGTTGCGGGCCGGTCAGTTTCATGCCGCCTTCAACTTCCCATATCGCTTCCGGCTTCATCAGCGCGCGTTTGGCTGGATCGTCATAAAAAGCCTGCAAATCCGCGCCGACCGACCAGAAGCGCAGTGCAACGGCGGTGCGCCACATATCCGCTGCAGGCTCGGACAGCGTGGCTTCCTCGACTGTCATGCCGATCGCTTCAAAAGCCTTGAGCGCTTTAGCAGGTTGCGGAAAAAGGCTCTTTCCTTGAGCCGCTTGAGGTGATTCAGACGCCTTCAACTGAGGTTGAAGGATTTGAGATGCGGGGCGGCGATTACCGGAGCGAAGGGTTGTTTTCCTACGTGAGCTGCGAAGCTCGGGTT